>CACAZL010000026.1 GCA_902536925.1 uncultured Pelagibacteraceae bacterium | reverse complement strand
TAACCCTCAACATTATAAAGGCAGCAATTAGAGCAACTATAGGAGATAATATTATGTAAGATTTAAATGGAGCATTAAAAAGCATTAATGATGCAAATCCAGATACCAACATTACAAAAACATGATCTAATTTTCTTAAGTCATTAACAATAATTGCTAAAAATGTAAGTGGGATCGCAAATTTTAAACCCAATTCTTCAGGAATAAATGAGCCCAATATAATTCCACTAATTGTGGATAACTGCCAACAAAACCAAAGTGTTACTCCTGTGCCAAGTATATAATAATGTGGATTAGATAAATTTTTATTTTGTTTAATGTACTTATTAGATTCTGCAAAGCCTTGGTCTACAATAAAATAAGAAATAAATAATTTTTTAATTAAGCTCAGTTTTTCTAAATACTCAGACAAAACTGCTCCATATAATAAATGTCTCGAGTTTATTACTCCAACTGATGTAATGGCTACTAATGATGAAGCTCCACCTGACAAAAGTTGCATAAATATTATCTGTGAAGCACCGCCAAAAATAATCAAGGAAGTTGCATAAACTAAAATTGGATCAAAGCCTAATTCAATACCAATAGCTCCAGTTATAATTCCAAAAGGAATTACTGATAACATATGAGGTAAAACAGCAGCAGTGCCTTTAAAAAATATTTTTGATTTTGAAAGCATTAATTAAAAATTCACTAAAGCTTTTTTAAGATATTTTTTATCTAATTTACAATCTTTATACCCCTGCTTAACAACGTTTAGATATCTTTCTGTGGGATATCTAAAAATTGTTTTTTTAGGCATGATATAAGTCATCACAGTATTGTTGTAATACTTAAAATACATTTTTTTATAAAGAATTGGATAATCTTCATAAATATCAAGTTTTTTTTCATCACTTTTTGATATTTCGTACAAACCACCAGGCACAATGGAATTTTTTTTCTTTTCTATATCTGCTGCACGATACTTGCTTCTGAAATTAAGTGTATATCCTTTTAGATTTATCTTTTTAATAAATTTAGAATCTTTACATCTTCTTTTCATTTGAAAATGATTTAGATTACTTCCGTAAGCAAAATAAAGCATAATTAACGCTCAACTATTTCAATTTGTTTATCTTTTACAAATTTAAGTATTTCTGAATTACATTTATCAATTTTTGTTTTATCTACTGATCTTACAACAATTGATACTCCTAATTTTCCAGCTTTAAAAAATGGATAACTTCCGATCTCAACTTCAGAATTATTTTTTTGAACCTCTGTTAAAGATTTAGCTATTTCACTCTCAACAGTTCTTAAATTAATTGTTTCACTTAGTATTGGCTCTCCACCAATCAAAAGGTTATTTAAACTTCCAAGCATGGCCTTCATAATAGATGGAACTCCTGGAAGACAAAATACATTTTCAACATAAAAGCCTGGAGCACCACTAGAGGGGTTTAAAATTAAATTAGCACTAACAGGCATTTTAGCCATCTTTTGTCGACCTTCATTAAATTCTCCTGGCTTATAATAATTTTCTAGTATTGAAAAAGCCTCTTTATGAAAACCGTATTCAATATTAAATGCTTTAGAAACAGATTCTGCTGTAATATCGTCGTGAGTGGGCCCTATTCCACCTGTAGTAAATATATAAGAATATTTTTTTCTCAGTTCATTAACTGTGTTTATTATAATACTTTCATCATCAGGAATTACTCTAACTTCTGCAACAGGGATACCTAATGAATTTAACCAAATTGCCAAAGTGCTAGTATTAACATCTTGTGTTCTGCCTGATAGAACTTCGTTACCGATAATTAAAATACCAGCATTTATCTCTTTTTTATTTTGCATATGTAAATATAAGTAAATCTATATGAAATTTACAAATAGCCTTATTAAAGGAAAATTATTAAAAAGATATAAAAGATTTTTCGCTGATATAAAAGTAAATAACAAGATTATAACGGCACATTGTCCTAACACCGGATCTATGCAGGGTCTCTTGGATCAAGGTAATGAAGTTCTAGTTACAGAACACAATGATCCAAAAAGAAAACTAA
>CACAZL010000025.1 GCA_902536925.1 uncultured Pelagibacteraceae bacterium | reverse complement strand
TTTAATAACAGCAATTTTTGGTCCAAAGGGACTTAAAACTTTCATCAATTTTTTATATTTTTGTTGGATTAGGTTGTCCTTTATAAACAACATCTGGGTCAAATTTTTTTTCTTCTTCTTCAAATTTCATTTCAATTTGACTTGCATTATCAATTTTACCCAAAGGGACAGATCTATAAAAACAAGATCTGTACCCAACGTGGCAACTAGCACCTTCGCCAATATCTACAGTCATCCATACAGCATCTTGATCATCATCAATTCGAATCTCTTTTACTTTTTGAACAAATCCACTTGTTTTTCCTTTGTGCCAAATTGATTGTCTTGATCTGCTCCAGTAGTGAGCTTCTTTAGTTTCAATAGTTAACTTGAAGGCTTCGACATTCATATACCCATGCATTAATATTTCTTTTGTTTTTGAGCATGTTGTAATGACTGGAATCAATCCATCATTGTCAAATTTAGGAGATAAAAGCTTGCCTTCTTCTATTTCTGCTACATTTTCTCTTTTTTTAAACATATATGTGGAATTATCTAACATAATAATAAATATAATAAATATTTTAAAATTAAGGTTTTATATATATAAAAGCACGTCATGAAATTAGTAAAAAACGAAAACGAAAAAAAAATTAATGAAGTAACTGACAAAGAAGCTGAAGAAGCTTTTGTCAAAATCCTTAAATGGTTAGGTGAAGATCCTACTAGAGAAGGTTTATTGGAAACTCCAAAAAGAGTTACAAAAGCATTTAAAGAATATTTCAAGGGATATAAAGAAGATCCTAAAGCAGTTCTAGATAAAACATTTGGTGATGTTGAAGGCTATAGCGATATGGTTGTTCAAAAAAATATCTCAGTACAAAGTCATTGCGAACATCACATGGCACCAATTATAGGAATTGCTCATGTAGCATATATTCCAAATCAAAGAGTTGTAGGATTAAGTAAAATAGCAAGAGTTGTAGAAGTATTCTCAAAAAGATTACAAACACAAGAAAGATTAACTGTTCAGATCGCTAATACTTTAATGGAGTCGTTGGATGCAAAAGGAGTTGCGGTAACAATAGATTCAACTCATCAGTGTATGACTATGAGAGGTATAAAAAAAGAGCAAGCTACAACAGTTACAAATTTTTATCTTGGACAGTTTAAAGACGATTTAAGTTATCAAAATAGATATTTGCGATTTATTGCAAAATAATATTTACTGATAAACATGGCGGACTCATTTAAAGCAGTTGTAATAAACAATCAGAACGAAAATTTTACAAGAGAAGTTAAAGAATTAAGTTTAGATCATTTTAAAGAAGGCGAAGTGCTAGTTAAGATAGATTATTCTGATCTTAATTGGAAAGATGCAATGATACTAAAAGATGGTGGTAAATTAGTTAAAGAATATCCAAGAATACCTGGTATTGATTTTTCTGGAACTGTTGCACAAGGTGATGGTGAAGAATTTAAAGAAGGAGACAGAGTTATATTAACAGGTTGTAGAGCTGGTGAACTTTTTGATGGTGGATATTCTCAATACGCAAAAGTTAAAAAAGATCATATTACTAAAACTCCTGAAGGAATGACGAATAAACAAGCAATGATTTTAGGAACGGCTGGTCTTACGGGTTTGTTATGCGCATTTGCAGTTAAAGCAAGAGAGGAACTATTGATGCAGTCAAAAGTAAACGATGTATTGGTAACAGGTTCTACTGGTGGTGTTGGAATGGTGGCAGTTATGGTTCTTGCAAAGATGGGAATTAATGTAACAGCTATAACTGGTAAATTAGATAAAGCAGATTACTTAAAAGAACTTGGTGCAAAAAACGTTATAGATCGTAAAGAATTTGAGGGTGAAGCAAGATTAATAGATAAAGGAACATGGGATGGAGTTGTAGATACCGTGGGTGGAAATATTTTATCGAATGCAATAGCTCAAACTAAACCAAAAGGAATTGTTGCCATATGTGGAAATGCTAGTGGTAATAAATTAAATACATCAGTAATTCCATTCATATTAAGAGCAGTTAAATTATGGGGAGTAGACTCGGTTAATATCAGCAAGAAAAGAA
>CACAZL010000024.1 GCA_902536925.1 uncultured Pelagibacteraceae bacterium | reverse complement strand
ACAAAAAATACATCTGAAAAACCAAGAAGTTTTTTTGATGGAATTGATAAATGGGCAAGAGATGAAGGATCGTCTGGTCTTGCATATTTTTCTATTGAAAATTCGGACAAATTTAAAGCTAAAGGACCCGTGGGAAAATTTTTTTCTGAGGAATCTATCACAGAGATAATGTCAAAAATGAATGCTGAGGTAGGTGATACAATATTTATGTCTTGCGGAGATAAATCTGAAGTCGAGAAATTATTAAGTAATGCGAGAAATAAAATAGGGAATGAATTAAATTTGATTGACGAAAATGTTTTTTCATTTTGTTGGGTAGTTGACTATCCAATGTTTGAAATAGATGAAAATACTAAAAAGATCGAATTTAGTCACAACCCTTTTTCTATGCCGCAAGGTGACGTTGATAATTTAGATCTCTCAGAACCCCTCAAATTAAAAGCTTTTCAATACGATATTGTATGTAACGGCATTGAATTATCTTCTGGGGCGATCAGGAACCATAAACCTGATTTAATGTATAAATTATTTGAAATCGCTGGCTACTCTAGGGAAACAGTGAATGAAAAATTTAGTGGTATGATTAATGCTTTAAGCTATGGCGCACCTCCTCATGGTGGTATTGCCCCTGGTATAGATAGGATAGTGATGCTATTAGCAGAAGAAAAAAATATTAGAGAGGTAACGATGTTTCCAATGAATCAAAATGCTCAAGATTTAATGATGAATGCACCGTCAGAAGTAGACGAAAATCAGTTAAAAGAACTTAATATTTCAAAAAGAAAAAAATAATTATTTTTTTCCTTTAAGGTTTATTCTTATATCTGATAAATCTACTAGTTTCTTTTTATAATCGTTTCTAACAAATCCTTTACTTGTAATATCTTTTACAAGTTTAATTAGTTGATTCTGATCTTCACTGTCTTGACTTTCATTAGTATCAGAATTGCCAGTTATAGATGGTGTGTGAGCTAAATCTTCTCTATTTAAATATGAAATAGCTAGCTCTCTAAAAATATAATCTAATATTGAACTTGCGCTCATTATCCGATCATTTCCATAAACTTTGCCAGAAGGTTCAAATTTTGTATCTAAATATGCATTTACAAATTCATCTAGCGGAACTCCATATTGAAGGCCTAATGATATTGCTATAGCAAAATTATTCATAAGAGCTTTTACTAACTCACCTTCTTTACTAGTATCGATAAAAATTTCTCCTATTTTGCCATCTTCATATTCACCAGTATGCAAATATACTTTATGATCACCTATTGAGGCTTTTTGGATATAACCTTTTCTTCTATCAGGCATACTAAATCTTTTACCTATATTATCAGTGATATTTTTTTTTAAACTCTCCTCAATTGGTTTGGATTTATTAGTAATTTTGATATCTTGATTACTAATTGGTTGAGAAACAACTTCGACTTTACTACTTTTAGTATTTTGAAGGTTTTTTGTTTTTCTGTTATCCAATTTGACATCGATAATTTCAAATTTTCCATCATCATTTTTCTCTAAATTATTAAGATTTTCTTCATTTATATTGTCTAAATAATGAGACACTCTAAAGCTACATGTGTAATATGTTTCAACTAAATATTTTGCCATTTTAATCCTATTTGTAAATTGAATCTTGGTAAGATTTATGTATATACATTTTTCATTTATAGTCTAATTGTTAATTTACAATTAGAAATTGAAAATTACTTAAATAAAATGATTAAAGAAATTTTTACTTGGTGGAATAATCAAACATTTGGCACAAGACTAAATACAATTTTATTTGGAAAATTAGTCGGCGAAGATAATTCAGGCAACAAATATTATGAGAGCAAATCAGGAAAAAGATGGGTTATTTATAACGGGGAAGTTGAAGCATCAAAAATACCAAGCGAATGGTATTCTTGGATGCATCATACGGGAAATAAAATTGAAAACAGCCACGAATTAGACAAATATAGTTGGCAAAAAGATCATATGCCAAATCAAACAGGAACAGAAAATTCTTATCACCCAAATAAAAAAAAAAGTAAAAATGTTTCAAACAAAAAATATACTTCTTGGAAAAGCTAAAGTTTATATACTTGTTTTTTTTGCTTATTATTTGTTAATGATTA
>CACAZL010000023.1 GCA_902536925.1 uncultured Pelagibacteraceae bacterium | reverse complement strand
GAAAAAAGATTTGATTATAACTTATTCTATCCTTTTTTTGATGAAAAAATTCTGAATAAAATTTTAAGCTCTGAAACAATGCATTTGGCAAAAAAATTTTTTTCAATGATTTATCAATCAATTCCAAAGTTTCAACAATGTCCATTATTAATCATAACAAAACCAAATTTAAATAATAATGAAATAGAAAATAGAATCAAAATTCCTGCCACTTTTCATACAGATTATCCTACAGAAATGTCCTTACATATACCTCTAGTAGATCTTAATGAGAACGAAATTTTTACTACATATTGTCAAGGTTCAAATAGAAGTTATTTTGTTTTACCTACAACAGATTATGATCAAGATTATGTAAAAAAATTTAAACAAATTAAATTAACTTCAAATAAAGGTGATGGAATATTATTAGACACGCAGGGAATACACAAAGCAAAGATAGAGAAAAACTCAATTCGAATAATGCTTTTTATTAAATTTTCATCAGAAAAAAACCTTCTCGAAAATATTGATTACTCATCTAATTCTATGAAGGCGAAAAAATCAAATTTTTTCAAATTTGATCATGAACAAACTTTACAAGATATGAACGGTCATAAAGAAAAAAGTTATTTAAACTCAAATCAATTAAAAATATTTAATTATTTTTTATAATTTTCTAGTCAGCTAGATTTATAAATATTTAATTTTTTATTTTGTAAATAAAAAAGTTCATCACAATATTTAATAATACCTTTGTTATGTGAGATAATAATAATAATTTTATTCTTTTTAAGTTTTGTTAAATTTGAAAGCACATTATCCTGATTTTCTTGGTCTAGAGAACTCATTGTTTCATCTAGTATCAATAAGTCAGGATTTCTGTATAATGCTCTGGCTAAAGCTAATCTTTTAATTTGTCCACCTGACAAATTAATTCCATTTTCCGAAATTATTGTTTCTTCCTTATTTGGTAAATTCTCTAATACTTCATTAAACTTTGATTGTTTGATTGCAAATTGAAATTTTTCATAATCAAAATCTTTAGTATCATAAAGAATATTTTGCTTCACAGTGTCATTTAAAAGATAAATATTTTGTGTCACATACCCAATTTTTTTTACCCATTTTCTTCTAATATTTCTATCATTAAGATTTTTAGCTCCATCAATTAGTATTTCTCCTTTTTCAGGCTTTAAAAGACCAGATATAATATCAACCAAAGTTGTTTTTCCTTCTCCACTTTGTCCAAAAATACCAATAATATTATTCTTATAAAAATTGCAGTTTAAATTTTCTACAATTTTTTTTACTTCACCCTTATTAGAATATGAAAAATCTAAATTCTTAATTGAAATAAATTTTTCTAGTTTAAAGTTTTTGTCATTCTCATCTATATTCCCTAAATATGAATGTTTTTCAATTGTATTTGGATCAATTTTTGAAATTTCATCAAAAAGTATATCTACAGATGGTTTGTAGAAAATTATACCTTGTACATGAGTTGATAATCTAGATAAACTTGGAATTAACCTTATACTTACAGCAGCAAAAAGTGTTATATTTATTAATATGTTTGAGTTTGAAGTGCCTTTTAATTGAAATATAAAAATTAAAATAACAAATATTATTACTAGTAAATATTCAAAAAATATTTTTGGAAAATGTGCAATAATACTTTGATTTCTTGAAGATCTTGAATATTTGTATAAATCATTATCAAACTTATTAATAAAATAATTTTCGCTACCAAATACTTTAATTTCCTTAATTGAATTGAAGGTTTCTTTTAAATCATTATGCACAAGATATTTTTGTTTGACTAAAATCTCTCCCCATTTTTTAACAAAAGGCTTAGAGCAACGATAATTTGGTAAGTAAAAATTCCTATTTCAGAATAAACATTTCTTATAAGAATTGAACTGTTAGTTTTTACAAAGAAAGAATAGGGTTTTTGCAAATAAAACTTTAAAAGTTTCTTGCTCAATTCAAGATGTAAATCAAATAAATATGTGTTTATTTTTATTTGGGAAAATATACTTAATACAAATTTTAATGTATAAATTACAAAAACAAAATATATTAAATTAAACTTACCAAAGTAATCTAAATTTAAAAATCTAGTTATTTTCAATTCTTCAGCCCCAAAAACATACAAAATGAAAGATACTAAAACACTTATTCCAATAAATTCCATTATAGATAAGCCAAAACTTAAACCTATTATTTTCAAAATTTTAATTCTAAAATTTTTTCCTGAAATGATTAAAATCTTAGAGATAAAATTTTTAACTTTTTTTAATATTACCATCTTCTAGGATCTATAAATTTTAAATTGGTTGAATTAAACTTTTTTAGAAAGTATATTTTTTTATAGTGTTTAAAATTCAGTATTTGATTTAATTGAGAATAATTATGAACACCAACTATGATTTTATTAACATATTCTTTGTTTAAAATATGTGAAATTGCAAGATTATATTTATTCAATTTATTTTTTTTAGAAAAATCTAAAAATTCACTTAATTTTGTTTTTTTAAAATAATTATTAAATATATTATCATTTTTATTTAAAAAAATACATCCTTGTAAGAAAATTGATCGAGCATGAACTTCAATATCTTTTTTAACGAAAAAATTTTTAAACTTATCACCTCTATTATCAAAAATATTTAATGGAATTTGAATTGCGTCAAATTTTAAAAATCTATACACTTTTTTTATATTTCCAAATGAATAAACAGAAAGTCCTAATTTCCGAAATAATTT
>CACAZL010000022.1 GCA_902536925.1 uncultured Pelagibacteraceae bacterium | reverse complement strand
AAATGTTTAAAGTCTAAGTTCGTTAACCTCTGAACTAGCTGATTAAGCATTGTTTATTTTAATTTTTTGAAGAATTTCCTCATTAATGAAGCTCATCTTATCCTCCTGGTTAAGAAATTTAATTCTATGTCTTAATATGTAAGGCAGAGTTTCCTTGATATCTTGATGAGTTACATAATCTTTTTCATGAATAATTGCCCAACCCTTAGCTAAATCTAAGATTTGCTTTAAACATCTTGCAGAAATATAAATTTTTTGATCAAGCGTTTGAATTACCTGCTCTATTTCAACAACATATTTATAAATATCATCTTTTATGGTTAGCTGATCTTTTTTTTGTTTGATTGCCTCCCAATCAACAGCTTTTGCTGAAGCGCCATTTAATTTACCTGTATTTTTTAACATCAAAATTTTATCGTTTTCATTTAGATCAGATAAGGAGAATGAAATCATAAATCTATCTAATTGAGAGTCTGGAAGAGAACTTGTACCAGATGAATCCATAGGATTTTGTGTTGCAATAACAAAAAAAGGTTCAGGAAGACTGTAGCTTACTCCATCAATTGAAACATTTTTTTCTTCCATCGCTTCAAGAAATGCGCTCTGAGACTTTGGACTACCTCTATTTAATTCATCAGCCAAAACAATGTTTGTAAAAATTGGACCCTTTTGGAAATTTAATTTACCATCTAAAAAAATATTAAATCCAAGTATATCACTTGGTAGAAGATCTGAGGTGAATTGAACTCTTTTGAAATTTAAACCTAAGCTTTGTGTAATTGCTTTTGCAAAAGTTGTCTTGCCTGAACCAGGGTAATCTTCAATTAGTATACTTCCCTCTGAAACAATTGCTGCTAATGTTAGTTTAATTTTCTCAGAATTGCCAACGACTATTGTAGAAGTATTACTTATTATTTTTTCAAACATAAATTTTAATGATTAATAAAAAATTATTGATCTAATATTACTTTCAAATATCAAATATATCAATGTTCCAAGAATAATATAAGGCCCAAATGGAATTTGTGAAGAAAATTTTTTTGATTTATTTATCAAACTTGGTGCAACCGATAATAATGCAATTAATGACGATAGGAAAATCACAAAAGGTATAGAAAACCATCCAAACCAAAATCCAATTACAGATAATAGTTTTGCATCTCCTAATCCCATGCCTTCTTTTTTTCTTATTTGTTTATAAAAAAAAATTATAGACCAAATAATTCCATATCCAAATATCCCACCAATTAAAGAATTTATATAATTAGGAAACATGGGATTTAAACTTGGTATAAAAGATTTAATAAAACCTAGAAACATCATTGAAAACGTTAGTACATTTGGGATGATGTAATGTTTAAAATCAATAAAAAAAATTATTAAAAAACTTAAACTTAAAATTAGTAAAAGTAGTGTTGTGATACTTATACCATAAAGAATATAAATAATTAAAAAAAACAAAATACTTATTGTCTCTACCAATACGTATTGTGAAGAAATTTTTTTGTTACAATATCTACACTTACCTTTTAAAAATAAAAAAGAAATTATTGGAATATTATCTTTCCAAGTAATTAGCTTTTTACACTTTGGACAAAATGATCTTCCAGACACAACTCCTTTTTCTAAAGGTAAACGGTAAATGCAAACATTTGCAAAACTTCCCCAGAGTGCTCCTAGAACAAGTACAAATATGAAATCCACAGAATATGATTATAATTTAATGTTTGACGTAATATGAATTAATCCATCTATTACATATTGAACCATTAAAACTGCATCCTGGAGGTGGATGTATAAATTGGGTGTATTAATTATAATCTCCATTGTTGAAAAATTTACCAAAAATTGCTTAAAATACTAGTTAAATAAATGTTTCTATTTAAATCAAAAAAACCGATCGAACCTAAAAAAGAAGCTGAACAAGTAAATGTCGACTTAGAACTTGTCACAAAAATGAATCAAGAATTTGCTTTATCTCTTGATTTAAATGACACCCTAATGAATGCATTGCGAGTAATTATTGCAAGACTAAATGCAGAAGCTGCAAACATTTTTTTAATAAATGAGCAAAAGAAAAAATTTGAATGTATTGCATCACTTCATCAAGATTATTTGGATGAATATGAATTAGATCTAAAAGACGGTGTTATGGGTAAAGCTGTTCAGCAAAGAAAGTGTATTCGTGTAGGAAATGTTAGAAAAGATGTAAGAGAAATTGCAGAATTTTATTTTGACTTAGATAATAAAACAAACTTTACAACATATTCAGTTTTGTGTTCACCTTTGATTGCTGCAAATGAGTGTATTGGAGTTATTCATTGTTTAAATAAGAAAACTCAAGATAAACTATTTATAGAAGATGATAGAAAACTTTTAGAAACGCTTTCTGCTCCTGCTGCACTAGCAATTAGAAATGCAAAAATGGCAAAGGAAATGGTTGAAAAAAATAAAATTCAAAAAGAAGTAGAAATTGTAGGAGAGATTCAAAGATCTTTATTGTCTAAAAACAAAGAGAAAGACTTTCCTATTTCAGGAATTAATATTCCTGCCAAAGTTGTCTCTGGTGACTTTTACAATTTTTCAGATTTAGGAGATGGAAAATATGGATTTGGAGTTGCTGATGTATCTGGAAAAGGTATTAAATCATCTTTGTTGATGTCAAAAGCATCCAGTCTTTATAGATGTTTAAGTAAAACTAATCTTTCAGCATCAGATTTATTATTTCAGCTAAATAATGAAATATGTGAAACTATTTCAA
>CACAZL010000021.1 GCA_902536925.1 uncultured Pelagibacteraceae bacterium | reverse complement strand
TGTTCATACTTAATTAATGAGTTGAGCATATTTTTAATCAAAGCTTTTCTATGTTCTGAAGTTCTGTTGAGCTTTTTATAGCCCATTTTATGTCTCATTAGATAGCTTCCTCTAATTTTTTAGATAATTCTGCAATATTATCTGGCGGCCAGTTTGGAATTTCCATTCCAAGATATAATGACATTCCAGTTAATACTTCTTTAATTTCATTCAATGATTTTCTTCCAAAATTAGGTGTTCTTAACATTTCACCTTCTGATTTTTGAACTAGATCACCGATATAAATAATATTATCATTTTTAAGACAATTCATTGATCTTACAGACAGCTCTAATTCGTCAACTTTTCTTAATAAGTTCTTATTAAACTCTGGCTCTGAAGGTTGTTCTTTTACAATAACTTCTTGAGGCTCATCAAAGTTAACAAACATTCCTAGCTGATCTTGGAATATTCTAGCAGAGTATGCAACAGCATCCTCTGCTGAAATTGACCCATTTGTCTCAACTTCCATAGTTAATTTATCATAATCTAAGGCTTTTCCTTCTCTAGCAGTACTAACTGAATAAGAGACTTTTTTAACTGGACTAAATAATGAATCTATCGGAATTAAACCTAGTGGTGGTTCCTCTGGTTTATTCATATCTGCAGATACATAACCCTTGCCAGTTCCTACAGTCATTTCCATGTGAAATTTAGTATTTTCATCTAAATTACAAATAACTAAATCTGGATTTAAAATTTCAATATCAGCAATATCTGTTATATCTGAGGCCTTTATCTCTCCAGGTCCTTTAGCATCTAAAATTAATTTTTTTGGTTCATCTGAAGAACTTTTAAGAGCTAAAGATTTAACATTAAGTACAATATCTGTTACATCTTCTCTAACACCTTTTATCGATGTAAATTCATGTAAAACACCATCAATTTGTATAGATGTTACTGCTGTTCCTCTAATTGAAGATAAAAGGATTCTTCGTAGTGAGTTACCTAAAGTTAAACCATAGCCTTTTTCTAAAGGTTCAGCTGTAATTTTTGCATAGGCTTTATCATCACTCAATTGAACATCTAATTTAGCGGGCTTAATTAGAGATTTCCAATTTTTTATATTTACTTCAGTTTGTTCCATTAAACTCTCCTTTTTTTAGGTGGTCTTGTACCATTATGTGGCATTGGTGTTGTATCTTTAATTGAAATAATTTTAAATCCTCTAGCTTGTAGCGCTCTTAGAGCGGTTTCTCTTCCCGAGCCAGGTCCCTTAACTTCAACAGATAGAACTTTCATTCCTACCTCTAAAGCTTTAGCTGCAGCAGCATCAGCAGCAACTTGAGCTGCGTATGGTGTAGATTTACGTGAACCTTTAAAGCCTTTCTGACCAGCGGATGCCCAGGAAACTACATTTCCATTGGTATCAGCTATCGAGACTATTGTATTATTAAAAGTAGATTGCACATATGCAATTCCATTTAGAATATTTTTCTTTCCTTTTTTCTTTTTAGAATAAGAACTTTTTTTAGTCTTAACTTCTGATTTCTTTTCTTTATTTTCAGTTGTTTCTTTTTTCATTATTTTTTAAGTGGAGTTAATTTCTTACCTGCAATTGCAATTGCTTTTCCTTTTCTAGTTCTAGAATTGCATCTGGTTCTTTGACCTCTAACAGGAAGTTTTTTTCTATGCCTAGATCCTCTGTAGGTCGCAAGATCGATTAGTCTTTTTATACTTAACGATGTTTCTCTTCTTAGATCACCTTCAACAGTAAATTTTTGATCTATATACTCCCTAATTTTTAAAATTTGATCGTCAGTTAATTCATTGACCCTTTTTGATTTTGGTATTTCTAATTCATTACAAATTTGTTGAGAAAATTTATTTCCAATTCCATAAATATATGTAAGTCCAATATGAACTAATTTATTTTGTGGTATGTTTACACCTGCAATACGAGCCATAATTTTTGTGATAAATTGTGCCTTTTATATAAGAAGATTAGTCAAAGTCAACGTCTTAAACATTCAAAAAAGCCTCTATTTTAGTAGTTATTTGATCAATTTCCATCGCTCCATCAATCTCATGAAAATTTGAATTTTTTGAATAGTAATCCAATACTGGTCTAGTGGTTTCAATATAAGTATCATATCTCTTTAATATAGTATCTACATCATCATCAGTTCTTTTTTCTAAAATTTTCCTTTTTTTTATCCTTTCTACAACAGTTACTTTATTTACATTTAAGAAAAAAATATGGTCAATTTTCTGGTTTGATTCATTTAATAATAAATCTAAATTTTTAGCTTGACTAAGAGATCTTGGATAACCATCAAATATTAACTTTCCCTTTTTTTCTGTATCAAATACATGATTTTTTAAAAGATTATTCACAATCTCATCACTGACAAATTTTCCCTCATTCATATTATTTATTATTTTTTTTCCTATGTATGAATCTTTTTTAATTTCCTCCCTTAAAATATCACCTGTAGAAATTTGATATCCATTTAATTTTTTTACTAGATATTTAGCTTGAGTACCTTTTCCAGCTCCAGGAGGACCAAAAAGTATTATATTCACCTATCTTCCAAACTTTGTTTTTTTAATAAGTTGCTCGTATTGAGAGCTCATCATCCTAGTTTGAATTTGTGTTACGGTGTCAATGGCAACTACAACAACAATTAAAACAGAAGCACCTCCTAAATAAAAAGGAATGGGATAGTTTGCTATTAAAAATTCTGGCATTAAACAAACTAATGCAAGATATAATGCACCTATTGTTGTTAATCTTGTTAATATAGTATCTATATAAATTGCTGTGCTTTCTCCAGGTCTTATTCCTGGAATAAATCCACCATATTTTCTTAAATTCTCAGCTGTTTCTGTTGGATTAAAAGTTATTGAAGTATAAAAAAAAGTAAAAAAAATTATTCCTGATGCATATAACAACATATACAAAGGTTGTCCTTGTGAAAAATATGATGAAATGTTTAGAAAAGTTTCGTTTTGTGAAACATTAAAATTTGAAAAAGTTACTGGTAATAATAATAAAGCTGAAGCAAAAATAGCAGGTATTACACCTGCTGAGTTAATTTTTAAGGGTAGATGTGAAGAATCTCCTCCATACATTTTGTTTCCCATTTGTCTCTTAGGATAATTTATAAGAATTTTTCTTAATGCTCTTTCCATAAAAACAATAAACATTATAGTTGCTACAAGTAATATAAATATAAAAATTATCATTACAGTTGAAATTGCACCAGTTCTTCCTAATTCAAAAGTTGTTACTAAAGCCCTAGGAATTTCAGCAACTATGCCTGAAAAAATAATTAATGAAATACCATTACCAATCCCTCTAGTGTATTTGTTACAACAATAACAGATGTAATTGGATTTGTATC
>CACAZL010000020.1 GCA_902536925.1 uncultured Pelagibacteraceae bacterium | reverse complement strand
CGATTATGAAAAGGCCAATAAAGGTATATTTATCAGGAAAATCCGAAAACACATAATAACCTAAAATAAGATTAGTAATTATCTCGAAATAGCCAAATGGAGCTAATTTTGAAGCATCTGCGTAACGAAGAGATAAAATGATTAATATATGGCCCAAACAGGCAAAGATGCCCATTAGAGCCATCCAAGACCATTGAATTGGAGTAGGATTAATCCAGATAATAGGAACAAAAAAAGATGCAATAATAGCTCCTACTACGCCCGTAATCAGCAATGTGAGTAAAGGACTATCTGTTGAATGTAATTTTCGTGTTATTATTAAATAAAAGCCGTAAAAACAACCAGTTCCAACAGCTGCTATGCTGGCAAAATTAATCTCTATAATTCCAGGTCTTATGACAACTAAAATACCAAAAAAACCGACTAATACAGCAGTCCACCGTCTATATCCGACTTTTTCATTAAGTAAAAATGGAGAAAGAGCAGTTGTGACCAATGGAGCAACGAACGCCAGTGTTAACGCTTTTGCCATTGAAATTACAGAAATGGAGTAAAAAAAACATATATTTGCAAAAAATAAAGACAAACCTCTAATTATTTGTAATTTAATATTTTGAGAAAACTTTAATTGTTCCCTAAAAAATAAAAACATAAAAAAAGTTGTGAATACAACTGTAAAAAAATATCTAGCCCACGTTATTTGAAAAAAAGATAAATCCGAAGATAAGTATTTTGCAATGGCATCCATAAAAGGCAAAACCATCCATGCGGATAAATTAAAAAATATTGCTTTCATTTAAGCAAAATATTTGAGAGCGATAAATACTGTAATTGGCACTGTAACCAGTGACATTAAAGTAGAAACAACAATTGTGCTGGAAATATTATCTACATTTTTTTTTGGTGAATACATTGAAGCAACCAAATAACATAATATTGCACTAGGCATAGAGGATTGAATTAGTAAAACTCCAGCTGCAAAACCAGATAAATTAAAAAATTTTATAATAAAAAAACCTACAATTGGACCAAGGATTACTCTACCAATTGATGTTATAATAGAGTCTCTCAAAGAAAATACTTTCATTTGGGTTAAAGCAATACCTAAAGACATTAAAATCATTACAATCATTGCATAAGATAAAAGCATTGTTGTATTAATCATAAAAACTGGCATTTCTTTGCCATAGTATAAAAATATAACGGTCAAAATAATAGTATAGAAGGATGGACTTTTTGCGATTATTGAAAAATCAAATTTTCGTTTTGCAAGAAATATATTAGCAGTAAAATGTAAGAGTATTACCAAAGATGATATAGCTGCTGCTACACCCATTCCCAATTTACCGTAAGCAAAAAGACATATTGGTATACCCATGTTACCTGTATTAGGTAAAAAAAAGGTAGGTAATTCTCTAATATAATCTTTTTTCATAAGAATTAGAAAAACAAGACCAATTAAAGCAAATGATGAGAGCAATATTAATGCGTAAATAAAATATTCCGCAAATATATCAAAAGTAACACCTAAAAATGTAATATTTTTATTTTTAATTTTGTTATTCATTATTTTACTAATTTTATTTAATAATAAATTAGTTCTTTTATCATTTGAATTAATTACTGATTTTACAACTGAAAGATTTGTATTAAACATTCTACCAGTTGAAACTAGTGCCCTTGTATCCTTTGGAAAACAGGATCCACCGTATGCTGGGCCAGGACGTAGAAATCTGCTTCCAATTCTTTCATCTAAACCCATGCCTATTGCAACTTCTTTAACGTCTATGTTTGATTTTTCACACAAATTGGCTATTTCATTAATAAATGTAATTTTAGTTGCTAAAAAGGCGTTTGATGCATATTTAATTAGTTCTGCCGATCTTCTAGAAGTATGAAAATATCTTCCACCCTTCTTTATTAAAGGTAGATATAATTTTTTCATAATTTTATTTGCTTTATTGCTGCTAGTACCGACAACAACTCTATCTGGGAATTGAAAATCTCTAATAGCTTCACCTTCTCTTAAAAATTCAGGATTAGATACAACATCAAAGTTATTTTTATTTTTATTTGATTTTAAGATTTTTGTAATTTTATCACCTGTGGTAACTGGGACTGTAGATTTAGTAACTATTATTTTATACCTATTTAGATTAAATTTTATACTATTGGTAACATTAAATACATATTTCAAATCGGCTTTATTATTTTTGGTAGGAGTTCCAACGCAAATAAATATGATATCTGACCTTTTTATTGAGCTAGAAATATCTGTTGTAAATAAAAGTCTTTTTTTTTTTAAATTTCTTACAACCAATTCTTGAAGACCAGGTTCATAAATTGGGATTATTCCTTTATTTAATTTTTCTATAGTTTCTCTGTTAATATCAACACATGTAACTGTATTACCTAAATCAGAAAAACAAGCTCCACTAACCAAACCTACATAACCAGATCCTATAATGCAAATTTTCATAGCTTAGAAATTTCAATTCCGGATTTAATATAACCTTTCATAGATCCACAATCTAAATAATTACCTGCAAATTTATGTCCAATGAATAAATATTGATCTAATATCATTCGTCTTATTGCATCTGTAATATGTATTTCACCACCTTTACCTTTTTTTTGATTTTGTAGATAATGAAAAATTTTCTTTGATAATATATATCTACCTATTACTGCGTTATTTGATGGTGCATCTTTAGTATTAGGTTTTTCAATTACATCAGCAATTTTAAAATTTAATTTGTCAATATTTTTTTTAATTGAATAAATTCCCCAACGATCTAAATTATTTTTTTTAACTTTCATACTGGCCATTACAGATCCTTTTAATTTTTTATGAATTTTTATCATTTCTTTTGAACAATTCTTTTTCATAATTAAATCATCAGGTAACAATAATAAAAAATAATCATTTTTTATGAACTTTTTTGTTTTGAGTACAGCATCACCAGTTCCCATAGGTTTATTTTGATAAACAAATTTGATTTTTTTTCTAAAAAAAAGAATTTTTTTATACTCATTAATTATTCTAGGATCTTTCTTTTTTTTAATAATTGATTTGTAAAAATTATCATTGTTGAAATATTTCTTTATCATCTCTTTTTTTTTTGAAATAATAAAAATTATTTCACTTACACCAGCTTCAATACATTCATCTAAAATATATTCAATGCCTGGTTTTCCATTTATTGGAAGCAGTTCTTTAGGAAAAACACTTGTCAAAGGTAGCAAACGTGTGCCCAAACCAGCAAGAGGAATAATAGCTTGTTTAATCATTAAGATGTTTTACTTATAATCATATTTATTAAAAATGAAAATTTTAAAAAATATTTTTGAACTAAATAAGGCAGTAAAAAATTACAAAAATGTTGGATTTGTTCCTACAATGGGTGGAATTCATAAAGGCCACGTATCTTTAATAAAAATTTCACAAAAAAATAACAAAGAAACGATAGTAAGTATTTTTGTCAATCCAACACAATTTAATCAAAAAAAAGATTTTAAGAATTATCCCAG
>CACAZL010000019.1 GCA_902536925.1 uncultured Pelagibacteraceae bacterium | reverse complement strand
AATTGATAAAAGTTTATAACTTAAATTTTTATTTCTAATTTGTCTGGCTCCTTGCCAATCAATATCAAAGACAACATTCCTCCCTTTGTGAAGTTTATCTATAACTAAATCTTTAGAAGAACCATAAAAGTTATCAAAGACTTTAGCATGTTCTAAAAACCTGCCTTTTTTAATTAGTTTTTTAAAATGATTTTTTGAAGTAAAATAATAATCCTTACCATTTTTTTCATTGGGTCTTGGTAATCTCGTAGTATGAGAGATAGATACGGAGAAGTTTTTGTTTTTTGTTATTTTTTTAACAAGTGTCGTTTTTCCAGCACCTGATGGTGATGAAAGAATGAACATTCCACCTCTTTTAAAGCTGGACATTAATTTTAAAGTTAATTTGCTTTATTTTCTATAAATTTAACAGCATCTCCGACAGTAAGTATTTTTTCAGCATCACTATCTGAAATTTCTGATCCAAATTCTTCTTCAAAAGCCATGACTAACTCTACAGTATCTAAACTATCAGCACCTAGATCGTCGATAAAACTAGATTCTTCTGTCACTTTTGACTCATCTATTCCAAGATGATCTGCAACAATTTTTTTTACTTTATTTGAAATTTCTTCTGACATTTTTTCCTTTGTGTTAGATTTTGTTAATAAATATTTATACTATTTTGTCAACTAAAATACATCCCTCCATTAACATGAATGGTTTCGCCTGTGATATACTCTGACAAGTTTGACGATAAAAATGCAATAACATTAGCGACATCCTCCGGCTCTCCTAGTCTATCAAGAGAAATTTTTTCCTGTATTGATTTTTTATAACTTTCGCTAATATTTTTAGTCATTTCAGACTTAATAAAACCAGGAGAAACACAATTTACTCTAATGTTCTTTTTTCCATATTCAAGAGCGAGGCTTTTTGACATCCCGACTATTCCAGATTTAGAAGCAACATAATTTGCTTGTCCAACATTACCTGTGTGACCAACTACTGAGGTAATATTTATTATTTTTCCATTCTTCTGTTTCAGCATTTTCTTTATTGTGTGCTTACATAAAAGAAAAGTTGATGTAAGATTTGTATCAATTACATTATTCCATTCTTCATCTTTCATTCTTATAGTTAAGTTATCTCGAGTTATACCTGCATTATTTATCAATACATCAATTCTATTTTCTAAATTTTCATTACATTCATCTATAAATTTTTCTATTGCAGAGTGATTTGATATATCAAATTTTATGGTTTTAACATTTTCAAAATTATCTTTTATTAAATCTAATTTTTGTTGATTAGTGCCTGTTGCAATAATTTTTACATCGAATTGAGCTAACTTTTTCAAAATAGAATTACCTATTACACCTGTTGCTCCAGTAAGAATTATGTTTGTATTTTTTAAATTAATCATTAATTAAATTATTAATATCTGATAAATTGTTTACTTGTTTTAATTTGACATTTGTATCAATTCTTTTTACCAATCCAGATAACACTTTACCTGGTCCAACTTCAATAAATTTATTAGTACCAAATTTTATCATATTTATTACACTTTCTCTCCATCTTACTGGTTTTTCTATTTGATTAATTAAAAGTTTTTTTATTTCACTAGAATCATTTACTGGTTTTCCTGTTACATTTGATACTATATTTATTATAGGATCAAATAAATTAGTATTGTTTATAATTTCCTTCATCTCATTAGTTGCATTATTCATTAAAGGTGAGTGAAAAGGTGCGCTTACTGGAAGTGTAATAAATTTAATTTTTTTTTTTTTCAATTCATCTCCTAGTAATTCAAGTGAATTAACTTTTCCACTAATAACGATCTGGCCGTTAGAATTATCATTTGCTACAAAGCATTTGAACTTATCCTTATTTATCTGAAATATTTCGTTTATTTGATTGATATTCAAACCAAGAATTGCCATCATTCCACCTTCACCTTTTGGCATTGCTGATTGCATAGACTCTCCTCTATGTTTTAATAGTCTAATAGTTTGCTCAAAATTGATAGATTCAGCACAGCATAAAGCAGAATATTCGCCTAATGAATGTCCTGCAAAAAATTTTGCATCTTTAATTTTAAAATTACTTTCTTTTTTGATTGCTTGAAAGATTGAATAACTTATTAAAAATATAGCTGGCTGAGTATTATCAGTTTGATCTAATTGATCTTTTGGACCATTTAATATTATTTTACTCAGTTTTTTTTTCAATATATCGTCAGCTTGATTAAAATACTCCCTTACATAATCAAAATTTTCGTAAAACTCTTTTCCCATCCCTATCATTTGTGATCCTTGGCCCGGAAATATGACTGAAAACATAAAAGTCTTATATATTAAGTGTTTTTTTATATTGTAATTAAAATCTTATAATAGTATATCCTCAATTTTTCTATAAAATTATATGAACTTTTACGAGCATACAATAATCGCAAGACAAGACACGCCCGCAAGTCAAGTTAAGGTTCTTCAAGAAAAATACTCTAAAATAATCGAAGGCAATGAAGGCAAAATTTTAAAATTTGAAAGCTGGGGCTTGTTGCATCTTTCATATTTGATTAAAAAAAATAAAAAAGGTAATTACTTACATTTTAAAATTGAAGGTAATGGTAAAACGATTAAAGAACTAGAGAGAAATGAAAAATTAGATAAAAATCTTCTAAGATATCTGACTGTTAAAGTAAAAAAGCTTGATTTAAAAACTGACTACTTCAAAAAAACTGAAGGTATGGACAGCAAATAAAATATAAAAGAATGAAAAAAAGAAATCAAAAAAAGAAAAATACACAAAACAACTTTGCAAAGTTAAGTGTTTTTCAAAATCAAAAGTATAAATTTAAAAAAAAATGCCCTTTATCTGGGAAAAGTGCGCCTGTTGTTGACTACAAAAACATAAAATTATTAAGAAAATATGTGTCAGAAAATGGAAAAATTTTACCATCAAGAATAACTTCGGTAAGTCAAAAAAAGCAAAGAGATTTGTCTTTATCGATAAAGAGGGCTAGAAACTTAGCTCTAATTTAATTATGAAGGTTATACTATTAGAAAATGTAAGAAAAATTGGATCAATCGGAGAAATCATAGAAGTGAAAAGAGGTTTTGCAAGAAACTTCTTAATATCAAAAAAAAAGGCATTATTTGCATCCAAAGAAAATATTAAAGAAGTAGAAAAAATAAAAAACGATCTAAATATAAAGGATCAAAATAGAAAAAAACAAGCAAAAGAGATAGATGAAAAAATTAAAGGAAAAGAATTTATAATAAAAAAACTGAGCACTGAGAACAAGGAGCTCTACGGGTCTGTAAAACCAACAGAAATATCAAAGTTGATTAAGGAAATTGAAAATGTGGATGTTAATCCATCACTTATACAACCTACTAAAGAAATAAAATCAATTGGTACCTTTGATGTGACTTTGAATTTACATTCAGAAATTCAATCAAAAATCAAAATAAAAGTCTTATCAAAAGAAGAGAATTAGAATTATACAATCTTTTCCCCAATTAGATATTTCTTTTGTTATCTGATTAAATGAGCTTTATCATAACTTATGTCACAATCACTAAATATATTAAAAAATAAAGCAGATGAGCTTCCAAATAATATAGAAGCTGAACAGGCAGTAATTGGATCAATATTGTTAACAAATGA
>CACAZL010000018.1 GCA_902536925.1 uncultured Pelagibacteraceae bacterium | reverse complement strand
ATTGTCTAAACTTTTTATCTTGCTTTTCATCTCTAAACTTATTTATCAGTGGCATTAGTATAAAATTAGATATACCAAACAATGCTGCTACACTTAAAATTAAATAAAAATCTAAAGAGAAAACTTTCAGAATTATAAAGCATATTAAAACTAAAATACTGATAGCTAAATTAACAGTATAGTAATAAGGAAATATTTTTCTTATAAATTTTCTAGCATTTTCCTCATTTAATGCATTGAAAGTAATAGGTGCTACAACAAAAGAAAAGAAGAGCATAATTCCCAATATAATACTCGTCAGATAAATACTAATTTGTTGTGTCATTAATTAAGTATTTTTTCTTTAGCTTTTTTAAATTCTTCCTCTGTTAAAATACCTGATTTAAATAAATTTCTTAATTTATTAATTTGTGTAACAATATCCTGATTTTGTTCAATGCTGACATTTTCTGTAGATTTTGTTATTAAATAACTCAAATCTAATTTGTGGTGTTCTTTTGCTCTTACTTCTATTTCAAACTGTTTGTGTCTTTGAGCACCTAAAGATACTACTCTCTGCATAACTTTTTTGTGATCTGGATAATCATTAATATTATATTTGTGATATTCTGACCTATCCTCGTCTATAAACTTACTTTCTGGAGCCCCTAATATTTCAGGATCAAAGTAATGATCAATTACAAACCATTTTCCCCCTGTTAGTCTAGAGAAGTAACTATGTGAGCTTCCAATTGCAATTTTTGGTAATTCTATTTTGTTGTCTCTTAACCAGGCTTTATATTGAGAATTCACTCCCCTCAACTCTGGATCATCAGGATCATTTAGTTCTTTAAATACATCTAAATGCTTAATCCAAAAACAATTATGAGATGAACCTTTTGTAAAATATTCCAAAATATAATATTCGGGTCTATTATAACATCCGTCATATTTGTTTTTAAAAACTATTTCATGCAGTGCAGCATTTAAATATCCTTGCCATTTAGTAGGTAATTTTAATTCAGCAATTGAGAAACCTTCAGTAACTTTTTTATCTTTAATTTTTAATAAATAATAACCTTTTGAAATAATACCATAATAACTGTATGAAAATCTATCAGCAACAATCCACTCACCCTCCGGTAGCTCAAATGAATATTTATTGTTGAATTTTATTCTATTAGATATTTCATCACCTATAGTATAATTTTTTGCAAAAGCAGTGTTCAGAAATAAAAAAAAAATTAAAAAGTAAAAAATTTTTTTTTTCATATTTTGATTATAACAATATTACACTTATTAAATAAATATTAATCTTTTGTGACTTAATTCAATTAAATTTAACTAATATTTTTAGGGTCTGGCATTCCAACTTTATTATAACCGGCATCTACATAGTGAATTTCACCAGTAACACCTCCAGCCATATCACTTAGTAAATATAGAGCTGAATTTCCTACGTCAAGATTGTCTACATTTCTTTTTAAAAATGAATGATCAGCATTCCACTTGTAAAGAAATTTAGCATCCCCAATAGCAGAAGCTGCTAGAGTTTTAATTGGTCCCGCGCTTATTGCATTAACTCTAATATTATTTGCTCCTAGATCTCTTGCAAGATATTTAACACTAGACTCTAGTGCAGCCTTACATACTCCCATTACATTATAATTGGGTATAGCTTTATTTGCCTCATAACTCAAGGTAATCATACTCCCACCTTGCTTCATTATTTTAGATGCTTCTCTAGCAACTTCAGTAAATGAAAAACAAGATATTAACATACTTCTTAAAAAGTTTTCTCTAGTTGTATTTAAATATTCTCCTGATAACTCGGACTTATCTGAAAATGCAATTGCATGTACAACAAAATCAATTTCTCCCCATTGACTTTTTACATCTTCGAAAAGTTTTACAACTTCTTCTTTTTTTTCTACATCACAGCTAAAAGTTACATTTGAATTTAGTTTTTCTGCAAGTGGAATAACTCTTTTTTTTAAAGCATCACCTAAATATGTAAAAGCTAACTCTGCTCCAGCTTCAGCAAGTTTTTGAGATATACCCCATGCAATTGATCTCTCATTGGCAACGCCCATGATAAGACCTTTTTTTCCCTTCATTAAACTCATAGATCTAAACTTTCTCAAACACTAATGTTGCATTAGTTCCACCAAAACCAAAGCTGTTAGACATAATTGCATTTAAATTTACGTCTTTTTCAACTTGTGTAACAATCTGATAGTTTTTTGCTTCATCATCCATATCTGAAATATTTGCTGACGCTGAAATAAAATTGTTTTTCATCATTATCAAACTGTAAATTGCTTCGTGAACTGAGGTTGCACCTAATGAATGACCTGACAAAGATTTTGTTGAACTTATTTTAGGTTTATAGTCTGGGAAAGCTTCACCCACTGCTTTTAATTCTGTAATATCTCCTACAGGTGTTGATGTCCCGTGAGTATTAATATAGTCAATTTTATTTTTTGAAGTTGCTAGAGCCATTTTCATACATCTCACCGCTCCCTCACCAGATGGTGCAACCATATCATAGCCATCTGATGTTGCTCCATATCCAGTTAATTCTGCGTATATTTTAGCACCTCTTGCTTTGGCATGTTCGTATTCTTCTAAAACAAGAACTCCACCTCCACCAGCAATCACAAAACCATCTCTTGTTTTATCATATGGTCTTGAAGCTTTTTCAGGGGTATCGTTATATTTTGATGATAGCGCAGTCATCGCATCAAACATTGCAGTCATAGCAAAGTGAACTTCGTCACTTCCGCCTGCAAAAATAATATTTTGTTTTCCTAATTGAATAAGTTCCATTGCGTTACCAATACAATGACCACTTGTTGCACACGCAGAACTTATTGTATAATTAGTGCCTTTTATTTTAAATGGAACTGCTAGAGTGGCAGAAGCAGTACTTGCCATAGTTCTTGGAACTATAAATGGACCCATTTTTTTAGGATTTTTTTCTCTAGTTTTATCTGATGCTAATATCACATTTTCAATTGATGGTCCTCCTGATCCCATTACCATCCCAGTTGAAATATTACTAACTTCATTCTCCTCTAATCCAGAATCTTTAACTGCTTCACTCATAGCAACATAATTATAGGCTGAGCCAGCTCCCATAAACCTAATAACTTTTCTATCAATGTAATCCTCTAATTTGATATTAGGTTTACCATGAACATGACTCTTTAAATTATGTTCTTTATATTCTTCTGAAAATGTTATTCCTGATTTTGTATTAACTAAAGATTGATAAACTTCATCTTGATTATTTCCTAAACATGAAACTACACCAAGTCCTGTTACAACTACTCTTTTCATTATTTAAATAACCCCACCTTAAGATTTTCTGCACTATAAATCTTTTTTCCGTCAGCAAGCAGTATTCCATTTGCAAGTCCCACAGTTGTCTCTCCTTTAACAAGAATTCTTTTAATATCTATTTCATATGTTGCCATTTTGACATTTTTAAGAACTTCCCCAGTGAATTTTACAGTGCTTACACCTAATGCTCTACCTCTTCCTGGATTTCCAAGCCAACCAAGAAAAAAGCCAACAAGCTGCCACATAGCATCTAAACCAAGACAACCTGGCATAACTGGATCTTCTCTAAAATGACAATCAAAGAACCACAAATTATCCTTTATATCAAGTTCAGCTTTCATAGATCCTTTTTTATAAAAACCCTCACTCTCAGTTATTTCTGTAATTCTATCAAACATTAGCATTGGTGGAGAAGGCAATTTTGCATTACCTGGACCAAATAACTTACCATTAGC
>CACAZL010000017.1 GCA_902536925.1 uncultured Pelagibacteraceae bacterium | reverse complement strand
CCTTTAAATGGATGGAGAAAGATGAATTAAAATTAATTAATAAAGAATTAAATAGAATTAATGATTTTCTTCAAGGTATGTTTAGGGGTGTTGGAATTAAACTTGTAGATTTTAAGGTGGAATTTGGAAGATATGAAAAAAATGGAAAAAAAGAGATCATGCTTGCTGATGAAATAAGTCCAGACACATGCAGACTATGGGATGTAAATAGTGACAAAAAATTAGATAAAGATAGATTTAGAAAAGGTCTTGGTAATCTAATTGAGGCTTATCAAGAGGTTGCAAGAAGATTAGATATACTTCATGAACAATCAAATATAAGACCGTTAAAATACACTAAACCACAAGCAGTAAAGATTAAGAAAAAGTAATGAAAATTAAAGTAATCGTAACTCTTAAAAATGGAGTTTTAGATCCTCAAGGAAAGGCTATTCAACAAACACTTAATGGAATGAACTTTGGGAATGTAGAAGATGTAAGACAAGGTAAATATTTTGAAATTGTAGTTAAAGAGAAAGACGAAAAAAAAGCAAAATCTTTAGTAGATGATATGTGTAAAAAACTATTGGCCAATCTTGTTATTGAGGATTACAAAATAGTTTAATAAATGAGATCATCAGTTATTATTTTTCCAGGATCAAATTGTGATAGAGACATGGATGTAGCCTTAAAAAAATTTGGTTTTAAAAATCAAATGGTTTGGCACAATGAACAAGCTATTCCAAAATCAGATTTAATAGTATTACCAGGTGGCTTTTCGTATGGTGATTACTTAAGATGTGGAAGCATTGCTTCTAAATCAAAAATTATAAAATCAGTGATTGATTTTGCTAATTCTGGAGGTCTAGTATTAGGAATTTGTAATGGATTTCAAATCTTAACTGAAACTGGCTTACTAAAAGGAATATTGCAACAAAATAAGTTTCTTAATTTTATATGCAGCAATGTTTTTGTAAAAGTAAAAGATAAACAAAATAAATATTTCAAAGATTTGAAAAAAGATGTTTTAGAACTTCATATTGCTCACAACGAGGGAAACTATTTTTGCAGCAATGATGAATTAAAATCATTGGAAGATAATAATCAAATAGCTGTAACGTATTGTGGAGAAGATGGTACAGAAAATGAAAAAACTAATCCAAATGGAGCAATTAAAAATATAGCTGGAATATTTAATAAAAATAAAAATGTATTGGGAATGATGCCTCATCCAGAAAGAATGATAGATAAGTATTTGTCAGGTGAAGATGGTTCATTATTTTTCAAAAATATCTTGGATAATTTTAAATAATGGAAGTTACAGAAGCAGTTGCAATAGACCACGGATTAAAAAAAGAAGAGTTTTCTAAAATATGTGAACTTCTTAAGAGAACACCTAATTTAACTGAGCTTGCAATATTTTCCGCAATGTGGAACGAACATTGCTCTTACAAGTCCTCTAGAAAACATTTAAAAAAAATGCACACCAAAGGAAAACAGGTCATTCAAGGACCTGGAGAAAATGCAGGTGTTATTGATATTGGAGATGACGATGCAATTGTATTTAAAATTGAAAGCCACAACCACCCTTCGTTTATTGAACCTTATCAAGGAGCAGCGACTGGGGTTGGTGGAATTATGAGGGATGTATTTACAATGGGAGCAAGACCAATAGCAAATTTAAATTCAATTCATTTTGGTTCACCACAACATAAAAAAACAAGAAATTTATTAAGAGGAGTTGTTAAGGGTATTGGTGGATATGGGAATTGTATTGGAGTTCCAACAATTGCTGGCCAAACTACTTTTGATGAGTCTTACAATGGTAATATATTAGTAAATGCCATGACCCTTGGTTTAGTAAATAAAAATAAAATTTTTTACTCAAAAGCAGCTGGTTTAGATAAACCTGTAATATATGTAGGTTCTAAAACTGGAAGAGATGGAATTCATGGTGCCAGTATGGCTTCAGCAACATTCGATGACAAAATTGAAGAAAAAAAACCAACAGTTCAAGTGGGAGATCCTTTTACTGAAAAATTATTACTTGAAGCGTGCCTAGAATTAATGGCTGATAATTCAATTATTGCAATTCAAGATATGGGTGCAGCAGGATTAACATCTTCGAGTGTGGAAATGGCATCAAAAGGAAATCTTGGAATTGAATTAAATCTTAGCGAGGTCCCTTGTAGGGAAGAAAAAATGACACCGTACGAAATAATGTTGTCTGAAAGTCAAGAGAGAATGCTTATTGTTCTTGAAAAAGGAAAAGAAGAACATGCAAAAAAAATATTTGATAAATGGAACCTTGATTTTGCAGTTATAGGTAAAACAATTAATTCAAAAAAAATAGAATTAATATTTGATAATAAAAAAGTTGCTGAAATACCGATTGATCTTCTTGCTGAAAATGCTCCAATCTATGATCGTCCTTGGAAAAAAACTAAATTACCTCAAAAATTAAAATTTGATAAAGACGAATTTAAATCTCTAAAATTGTCAGATTGCTTGAAGAAGATTTTAAGTAATTCAAATATTTCAGATAAAAAGTGGATATGGGATCAATACGACCATACAGTAATGGGTGATACTATTCAAAAACCTGGAGGTGATGCGGGTGTTGTAAGAGTTCATGGGACAAATAAAGCAGTAGCAGCATCAGTAGACTCGTCCGCATTATATTGTTTCTCACATCCATTAACTGGAGGAAAACAAATAGTTTGTGAGAGTTATAGAAATCTTATTTCGGTAGGGGCTAAACCTATTGCTATTACAAATTGTTTAAACTTTGGAAACCCAGAAAAAGAAAAAAATATGGGTGAATTTGTAGAATGTGTTGAAGGAATAACTGAAGCAAGTAAGTATCTAGATTTTCCAGTCGTATCTGGAAATGTATCATTTTATAACGAAACAAAAGATAAAGGCATAAAACCTACACCAACAATTGGAGGTGTTGGGTTAATCTCTGACTATCAACAAATGCTTACAATGGAATTTAAAAATGAAGGAAACTTAGTTTATGTAATTGGTAAAACTGATGGGCATTTAGATCAAAGTATTTTTGCAAGAGAGCTTTTAAATGAAAAAAAAGGTCCTCCACCAACTGTTAATCTATTTAATGAAAAAAATATTGGTGAGACTGTATTAGATTTATCTAGGAAAAACCTTATTGTGAGTTGCCATGATGTATCATTAGGTGGAATTTTAACAGCATTATCAAAAATGTGTATTAAAGGAAAAAAAGGAATAAAGATAAATGCACTTAAGGGTTTAACAAATAAATACGAATATTTCTTTGGTGAAGACCAGGCTCGTTATATTATAGAAATACCTAAAGCTAGTTTGAAGAAAGTAAATGATATTTTAAACAAATATTCTGTACATTTCGATGAATTGGGTACAGTTAATGGACAATCCATCGAATATAAAGATGACATCAATTTGCCTATTGAAGAATTGGCAGATGCACATAAATATTGGTTAAAGAAGTATATGGATAGCTAATGGCAATGGATTTAAAAGAAATTGAGAGTTTAATTAAGGAAGGATTACCTGACGCAAAAGTTGAAATTCAAGATTTAGCAGGTGATGGAAATCACTATTCTGCTACAGTGACATCATCTGAATTTTCAGGTAAAAGTAAAATAGAACAACACAAAATGGTATATAATTCTTTAAAAGGTAAAATGGGGAACGAGCTTCACGCTTTAGCAATTAAAACAAAGGAAATTTAAATGGAACAAGAAACAAATGATTTAATAAAAAGTGAAATTGAAAATAATGATGTATGTCTTTTTATGAAAGGTACACCAGATGCACCTCAGTGTGGATTTTCGATGGCAACATCAAATATTTTAAAGGTTCTTGAAGTAAATTTTAAAGGTGTAAATGTTTTAGCAGATCAAAAGCTAAGAGAAGGTATAAAAGTATTTAGTGATTGGCCAACCATTCCTCAATTATATGTGAAAAACGAGTTTATTGGTGGATGTGATATCGTAAAAGAAATGTATGAGACTGGAGAACTTGCTAAACTTTTTGAGTCTAAAGGAATAAATT
>CACAZL010000016.1 GCA_902536925.1 uncultured Pelagibacteraceae bacterium | reverse complement strand
GAAAATTTTCCTCCCTCTGTTGAGTAAATTGCAAATACACTAATTGATCCAATAGCAATGATTAATAATATCAATAAATAATCAATAGATCTTAATTTATCTAAAAAACTATAATTACTAGCTTGTATTCTCTCTCTTAACATTATGCTAAACTTGTATTTCCGTTATTAAATTGTTCTCTTAATTTATGTCTGTCGATAATTCTTTTGATCAATTTGCTTGCAAGCGGAGCGGCTGCTTTACTTCCAGAGCCTCCGTGTTCAATAATTACACTTATTGCATATCTGGGATTCTTGTATGGGGCAAAAGCTACATATAATGCATGATCTCTTTTTTTGTATTCAATTTGATCAGTATCTAAATCTAGCTCTCGATCAAGATCAGTAATTCTTCTTACTTGTGATGTTCCAGTTTTCCCAGCAAACTGATACTTGGGATCGTCATATCGAGATTTGTATGAAGTTCCATATTGTTCATTTGTAGAACCAAACATTGCATCTAATACAAAATTAATATTAGATTTTTTGTGATACATTCTTTGGTAATATTCAACGTTTATATCATCTAAGTAATTTCTTTCATGCAAGGCAAAATTAGATTGATCTAATTTAATTTTATTTACTACATCCTTATAATTTATAGTTTCATCTTTTATAATATGTGGTTTAATTTTATATCCTCCATTTGCAATTTGTGCAGTCATTAAGCAAAGTTGAAGTGGAGTAGTCTGAATATAGCCTTGTCCTATACCGTTGATTACAGTTTCTCCTAAATACCAACTTTGCTCTAATGCACGTCTTTTCCATTTCGTATCTGGAACCAATCCGTTTTTCTCATCATTATAAACTTCTCCAAGTACATTGGTTCCAAGCCCATATCTTTTTGCTATAATAGATAATTTATCAACACCAAGTAATCTTGCCATTTCATAAAAGTATATATCGCAAGATTGTTTAATGGCATTCCTCAACTTCATGTACCCATGACCTTCTTTTTTCCAACAATGATATTTTACTCCATATAGTTCATATGGATGCTTATGCCCTTTGCATCTTATTGTTTTATTGGGATCTAATATGCCGTATTCTAGAGCTGCTAAGGCAACTAGTGGCTTAAATGTCGATCCAGGAGAATAAAGACCAGCAATAGACTTATTTATCAAAGGTTTTAAAGGATTTTTTCTGATTTCTTGCCAATCTTTCTGATTAATTCCATGCGTAAATTTGTTAGGATCATATGTTGGTGATGATGCCATTGCAACAACCTCACCAGTATAAATATCCATTGCACATATTGAACCTGCTTTTCCTTTTAACAACTCTTGGGCATATTTTTGAATTTCTATATCAATTGTTAAATTTACTTTATTACCCTGTCTTTCTTTGACATAGTCTATTTGGCTTATTCTTTTTCCTGATGCATTAACTTCATATCTTTTTATACCATAGTTACCAATTAAAGTTTTCTCTTGTGAATTTTCTATTCCATACTTTCCTACTTTTAGACCTGGAACAAAATTTTCTTTTATCTCAGGTTTTTCAAGATCTTTTGGACTAGCATCACCAACATAACCAACTATATGTACTAAATCATTTGCATAAGGATAAAATCTAGATGTTGATAGCACTGGTTTTGCACCTTCCAATTCATGTAAATATAAATTAATTTTTGAGAATTGTTCCCAAGTTAAATTATCTGAAACTACCAATATATCCCAAGGTTTTAATCTTTCTTTTTTTTTATATAATTTTTGAACTTGAAACTTATCTAATCCAATTATATTTTTGATTTTAAATACTATTACATCAAAATCATTTATTTCATCTAACATTAAATGTAACTGAAATACTCTATCATTGCTCGCTAAAACTTTATTAAAGTTATCTACAATTATTCCTCTCTGCGGAGGAGTTTTCCACTCACGTATTCTATTTTTGTCAGATAAGATTTCATATTTTTCTCTATCAGAAATTTGTAAATTATATAATCTTGATGAAATACCTGCAAAAAGTAATATTTTTGCTGCAGCTAGTATAAACATCCTCCTTGTTATTACTCTACCCTTTTCTATGTTTCTTCCTCTATTCAACATTTTCTTGTTTTAAACCTAGTAAATAAATTTGATTAAATAATTTTGCCACTACTGGATAAATTAAAAATGAAAAAAAGGCTGTTGACATTAAAGCTCCATAACTAATATTTTCATCAAAGAAAATTGCTAATACTGTAAAATGAATTGAGCTAACAATTAATATTGCAATAAAAAATAATATCCAATCATAAATTAAATTAGGAACTAGAGTCCTTGTCCTAAAAAAAGATGCAATAACACAGAGTAAAAGATAATTTATTGAAGAAACACCAATTGGTAGGTTTTGTACAACATCATTAATTACTCCTGCGAAAAAAATAAGCCCATAACCTAGTATCTCTGGTTTTCTCAATACCCAATAAAAAACAATTAAGTGAACACAATTAAAAGATATATTAATTTTAAATATGTTAAATGAGAATGAGTAGCCTGTTAGAGCAAAGAAAAATAATAAAATAATTGGAAAACTATTTAGTAAAAATTGATAAAATTTTATATCTCCTCTAGCCATTTACTTATTTACCTGTACATAATTAAGTTGATTTAAGTTGCTAAAAAACTTCACATACTTTTTATTATCTTGAATTATTATTTTTCCAACAGGTATTGATGCTGGTATTGTACCATCTGAACCTGAGGTATATACAATTTCATTCTCTTTTATCTCATTATCTTTCGGTAAATATTCTAGTTCTGCGTATTCATCATTCCCATTTCCTGAGAGTATTGCATTGATACCACTTGGCTCAATAATGATTGGGATTTTGCTATTAAGATCATTAGCCAGCAATACTCTTGAGCTTAAAAAGTTAACATTTACCACCTTTCCAATGTAATATAATCGATCTTTAACAGCTGATCCTAATTTGACTCCATTTTTTTGACCTTTGTTAATTATTAAGGACTTTAAATAAGGACTTTGTTTATCTAATAAAATTTTAGTTAACATATATTCTTTAGAAAAAAGATCTCTTTCCTCTATCAATTTCTTTAAAAGAGCATTTTCTGACTTGTAAAAATCAACTTCTTTTCTAAGTGAGTCAAGGTCAAGGTCCTTATCTCTTAAAACTGAAAACTCATCATACATACTCATATGATCTTGAAAGAGATAGTATTTATCTTTTATATATTTAAATGGACTTGATACAACGTATGAGCCTCTGAATATTATATCTTTTGTAATAGACCTAAATTGATTAATTGGACCAGTTTTAAAATACTCTAACGATAAAACTAAAATAGATATTATTAACAGAGTAAATAAGGAAAACTTTTGTCTATTTCCTTTTTTCAGAAATGCTGAACGAATAGCAATAATAAAATCATCTCTACTCGATTCTGTTGACATAATATTTAATACTCAGATAGTACAGTAGAAAATATTTCTTGATCGTCTAACGCCTTTCCTGTTCCTATTGCAACACAAGACAATGGATCATCAGCAATATTTACCGGTAATCCAGTTTCTTTAGAGAATCTCTTATCAATATTTTTTAAAAGTGATCCTCCTCCTGTCATTGTTAAACCCATATCAACTAAATCAGCTGATAATTCTGGGGGTGTATTTTCTAGTGCTTTTTTTATTCCAGATACAATTTCTTTAAGTATCGGGTTTAAAGCTTCTGAAGTATCTTGTTCTGAGATATTAACCTCTTTAGGGGTTCCTGATCTTAAATCTCTTCCTTTAACTGCATAAGTATTGTTATTTGTAGGTATTGCAGTACCAATATCTTTTTTAATTTTTTCTGCAGTACTATCTCCAATCATTAGATTGTATTCTTCTCTCATATAATCTTTTAATGAGTTGTCCATTGCATCTCCTGCAACTCTTAAAGATTCTGAGTAAACAACACCCCCTAATGACATAACGGCAATTTCAGTTGTTCCACCACCAATATCTACAACCATTGATCCTGTTGCTTCCTGAATTGGGAGACCTGCTCCAATTGCTGCTGCAATTGGTTCTTCAATTAATTGAACTCTTCTTGCTCCCGCTGCGAGTGCACTATCTTGAATAGCTTTTCTTTCGACCGGTGTCGATCCAGTTGGTACACAAATCAATATTCTAGGATTTGCCAAAGTCTTTTTGTGAACTTTTTTTATAAAATGCTTAATCATTTCTTCTGTAACAATAAAGTCTGCAATCACACCGTCACGCAAAGGTCTTATTGCTTGAATATTTCCTGGAGTTCTTCCTAACATTGTTTTAGCTTCATCACCGACTGCTAATACTGACTTTTTTCCTTTATTATCTACAACTGCTACAACAGATGGTTCATTTAAAACTACACCTTTGCTTTTTAAAACTACTAACGTATTAGCTGTTCCAAGATCAATTGCCATATCCTGGCTCCAAAACTTTCTTAAATTCGCAAACATTGACATTTAATTATATTCCTTTCACTTTTTGATGTTTAATATTTTGAGATGGTGCTTTTTTCTCACGTTTTATAAGCATTTTATTCAATGCATTTAAATATGCGTTTGCTGATGCAACTAAAGTATCTGTATCAGCTGATTGACCTACTGTTGTCCTATCATTTTCCTCAATCTTTACACTAACAGTTGCTTGAGCATCAGTTCCTTCTGTTACTGCATGTACTTGATAAAGAGATAATTTTACATCGTGTGGAAATAATTTTTTTATACATTTAAATATTGCATCAACTGGTCCATCCCCTGTTTCAGTTGTATTTTTAATATCACCGTAAACATCTAATGTCATTTCAGCTTTTTGTGGTTCTCCTGTACCAGCAAAGACTTTTAAAGATTTTAAATTAATCGCATTTATTTTATTATCTACAATTAAGCTATCGTCAACTAAAGCTACTATATCTTCATCGTATATATGTTTCTTTTTATCAGCTAAAACTTTAAATTTTCCAAAAGCAGCTTGAATAATATCATCTGTAAGATCTGAATAACCTAAGTCAGATAATTTGTCTTTAAAAGCATGTCGTCCTGAATGTTTACCCATAACAAGTGAGGTTTTCTTAACACCTACACTCTCTGGAGTCATAATTTCATAAGTTTCTCTATTTTTTAGCATTCCATCCTGATGAATTCCTGACTCATGAGCAAAAGCGTTTTTCCCAACTATTGCTTTATTAAATTGAACTGGGAAGCCAGTTGCATTTGAAACAATTTTTGAAGCTTTGCTTATTAATTCTGTTTTAATTCCAGTATTATATGGCATCAAATCATTTCTTGTTTTAATTGCCATAACTACTTCCTCTAAAGCAGCGTTACCTGCTCTCTCACCTATTCCATTAATTGTACATTCTATTTGTCTTACACCTTCTGAGACTCCAGCTAATGCATTTGCTACTGCTAAGCCAAGATCATTGTGACAGTGTGCAGATAATATTGCTTTATCTATATTTGGAACATTATTTTTTAAGTGTTTAATTGTTTTTGCAAATTCCTCAGGAATAGAATAGCCAACTGTATCTGGAATATTAATTGTTTTGGCCCCACATTTAATTGCAAGTTCAACAGTTTTACACATAAAATCCATATCTGTTCTTGTTCCATCCTCGCAGGACCATTCAACATCATCAGTAAAGTTTCTTGCATATGTAACACTTTCTTTTATTGCATCTAGAACCTGATCATTTGTCATTTCAAGTTTGTGTTTCATATGTAAAGGACTAGTAGAAATAAAAGTATGAATTCTAAATCTTGGAGCATGTTTCAAAGACTCGTGGCATGCATCAATATCTTTTTTTAGTGCTCTTGAGAGACCACATGGAATTGAGTTTTTCATTATTTTACTTATTTCAGAAACTGCCTCAAAATCTCCTGGTGATGCTATTGGAAAACCTGCTTCAACAATATCTATTCCCATTTCATCAAATACTCTAGATATCTGAATTTTCTCTTCGACACTCATAGATGCGCCTGGCGACTGCTCACCGTCTCGCATGGTCGTATCAAATATGTATAATTTTTCTTTATCTGACATTGTATTTTTTAGCTCGAGCATAATACATGCTCTCGCTCAGATTGCAAAATAATTTGAGAGAATTAACCCAATTTTAACATTAAGTTATTTCTTATCACTATCGACAAGCTTCTTCTTTGCAATCCAAGGCATCATTTCTCTCAGAGTAGCACCAACTTTTTCGACTGGATGCTCAGCTAGTTTTGCTCTTGTGGCTAGGAAATTTTTTTGACCATTTTTACATTCATCCATCCATTGTTTAGTAAATTTACCTGACTGGATGTCTGCTAAAACTTCTTTCATTCTTTTTTTTGTTTCTTCTTTATTTATAATCCTTGGGCCAGACTCGTATTCTCCATATTCAGCAGTATTAGATATGGAGTAATTCATATTTGCTATTCCACCTTCATAAATTAAATCCACAATAAGTTTAACTTCATGAACAGTTTCAAAATAAGCCATTTCAGGTTCATAACCTGCTTCAACTAAAGTTTCATATCCATTTTTAATTAGTTCAACAAGACCTCCACATAATACTGTTTGTTCTCCAAATAAATCTGTTTCAACTTCATCTTTAAATGTTGTCTCGATTATACCAGATCTTCCTCCACCAATTGCTGAAGCATATGACATAGCTAGATCTCTAGCTTTGCCAGATCCATTTTGATGAACAGCAAATAAACATGGTACTCCACCACCTTTTTCATATTCACTTCTAACTAAGTGGCCTGGTCCTTTTGGTGCTACCATAAATACATCTAAATCTTTTCTAGCTTTTATCAAATCATAATGAACATTTAATCCATGTGCAAAAGCGATAGATGTTCCTTCTTTTACACGTTGCTCAATATGATTTTTATAAATAGTTGCTTGTAATTCATCTGGAGTTAAAATCATTACAACATCTGCCCATTCAGCAGCATCCGAAAGATTCATAACTTTCAAACCTTTAGATTCTGCTTTTTTAATACTCGAAGAACCTTCTCTTAGTGCTACAACAACTTCTTTTACTCCACTGTCTTTTAAGTTTAAAGCGTGAGCGTGCCCTTGGCTGCCATATCCAAAGATTGCAATTTTTTTATCCTTTATTAACTTTGCATCAGTATCTTTTTCATAAAACATTTTCATTTTTTTCTCCTAATT
>CACAZL010000015.1 GCA_902536925.1 uncultured Pelagibacteraceae bacterium | reverse complement strand
GGTGCTACTAAAGATGTATTTGAACCTACAAATACTTTATCCTTAATATTTGTTTTACTTTTTTTTCTTCCATCATAATTGCAAGTTATTGTTCCAGCTCCAATATTAACTTCCTTCCCCACTAGTGCATCTCCAATATATGATAAATGATTAACTTTAGAATTTTTATTTATTGTAGATTTTTTTACCTCAACAAAATTTCCAATTTTTGATCCAGATTTTATTTTTGTTCCAGGTCTTAAACGAGCATATGGACCTACACTTACATCATTATCTATTTTAACACCCTCAAGATGAGAGAAAGATAAAATTTTTACATTGTTTCCTATTTGCACTTTATCGGCAAACACAACATAAGGCTCTATCTCTACATTTTTTCCAATTTTAGTATCTTTAGAAAAAAAAACTGTTTCTGGCCCCTTCATTTTGACACCTTTTTTTAAAAATTTATCTCTAAGTTTATTTTGTAAATTTTGACTATTCATTAGATAGTTGTATATAACTGGGTATTGATTTAATTAACTCACAATTTATTTCTTATTAATACTTTTTAAATGACACAAAAATTCACAGTTCTTTTTGATTTAGATGGTACGTTAGTAGACACAGCACCTGATCTAATGCTTGCTCATAACCATGTTATGAAGAAATTTGGATACCCCACAAAATCTCTTGATGAACTTAAAAATACTGTTGGTCAAGGAGCTGGAGCAATGATTGGTAGATCTATATGGAGCCAGGCCAAAAAAGAATTAACTTCGATTAATGAGAAAATTAAAAATGAAATGACAGATGAATTTATTTCTTATTATGGGAAAAATATTTTAAATGAAAGTACTCTGATGCCTGGTGTTAAAGATTTTTTAAATTGGTGTAAAAAAGAAAATATATCAATGGCTGTATGTACGAATAAAACGGAACATCTTGCAGTAGATCTTCTAAAAAAAATTGGGGTATATGATTACTTCGAGTATGTAGCGGGTTATAATACTTTTGATTATTGTAAACCTGATCCGAGACACATAACAACAATCATAGAAATTTTAGATGGTAGTAAAAATAAATCAATTATGATTGGTGATAGTGAGTCGGATGCAAATGCAGCTAAAGCGGCGGATATTCCAATGATTTTATTAGAGGATGGATATACTGAAAAAAATATTGATGAAATTTATCATAATCACTTAATAAAAGACTTTGTAGGTATTGAAAAAATTATATCTCAATATCTTTAATATTGATTAATTTATTTTAACTATTAAAACAAAATCACAAATTAGGAGTTATTTTGTTATTGCATACAATTAAAGTATATCCATCAAAAATAAATCTTCCAAAGAAGAAACAGCTTGCTTGGAAAATAGCAGAGATAGCAAGTGATAATGCTAAATTAAATAAAAATTCAGTAGAAATGGTTATTAATAGAATTATTGATAACGCTTCTGTTGCTATAGCTTCCTTAAATAGAAGACCTGTAATATCTGCAAGAGAAATGGCAAAAAAACATGTTAGAAAAAATGGAGCTAATCTTTTTGGCATAAATTCAAAATTTAAATTTGATTGTGAATGGGCTGCGTGGGCAAATGGAACTGCTGTTAGAGAATTAGATTTTCATGATACATTTCTAGCGGCTGATTACAGCCATCCTGGTGATAATATTCCTGCTCTTTTAGCAGTTGCACAACAATTAAAAAAAAATGGAAATGATTTATTAAGAGGAATTATAACTGCTTATGAAGTTCAAGTTAATCTTGTAAAAGCTATTTGTCTTCATAAACACAAAGTTGATCATATCGCTCACTTGGGACCAAGTGTTGCTGCTGGTATTGGATCTATGTTAAAATTAAATACAGAAACTATTTATCAAAGTGTTCAACAAGCATTACATGTGAGTGTTTCAACAAGACAATCAAGAAAAGGTGAGATTTCAAGTTGGAAGGCGTATGCTCCAGCTCATGCAGGAAAATTAGCAATTGAAGCTGTAGATAGAACGATGAGAGGTGAAGGAGCTCCAAGTCCTATTTATGAAGGTGAAGATAGTGTTATTGCAAGAATATTAGATGGAAAAAATGCTAAATATTTTGTTACTTTGCCTAAAAAGAACGAAGAAAAGAAAGCCATTCTCGAAACATATACAAAAGAATATTCTGCAGAATATCAAGCTCAAGCATTAATTGATATTGCAAAAGCACTTAATAAAAAAATTGATAATTTAAATACAATAAAAAAAATAGATATATATACAAGTCATCATACTCATTATGTAATAGGAACTGGAGCTAATGATCCACAAAAAATGGATCCGAATGCTAGTAGAGAAACTTTAGATCACTCAATAATGTATATTTTTGCAGTCGCTTTAGAGGATGCAGATTGGCATCATGTAAAATCTTATACTAAAAAAAGAGCTAACAAAAAAAGTACAATTAAAATATGGAGATCAATTAAAACTCATGAAGATAAAAAATGGACAAAGAAATACCATGATCCTGATCCAAAAAAGAAATCTTTTGGTGCAAAGGTTATAGTAACATTAAATAATGGGAAAAAAATTATTGAGGAATTAGAAAGAGCAGATGCTCATCCTTATGGCAAAAGACCTTTTAAAAGAAAAGATTATATAAATAAATTTAAAATTTTAACAGAAAGTATTATTTCTAAAAAAGAAAGTGATAGATTTTTAAAAGATGTTCAAAATTTGAAAAAATTAAAAAATAATCAGCTTACAAAACTGAATATTGAAGTAAGTAGAAGATACTTAAAATCAAATAATAAAAAAGGAATATTCTAATGCACTTTGTTGAAAAAAAAACTGAAGAGAAAAGAATTGATTTAGATAATAAACTAAAATCAAATAAAATTTTAAGAATACCAGGTGCATATAATCCATTAACAGCAAAGGTTATTGAAGAAATTGGATATGATGGAGTTTATGTATCTGGAGGTGTTATGTCTAATGATTTGGGATATCCAGATATAGGATTAACAACTCTTAATGATGTCAGTAACAGATCAAAGCAAATTGCACGTGTTACAAATCTTCCGACCATTGTTGATGTCGATACAGGTTTTAAATCTTGTAAAGAAACTGTTCAAACATTTGAAAATTTTGGTATTTCAGCAATTCATTTAGAAGATCAGATAGAACAGAAAAGATGTGGCCATCTAGACAATAAAGAATTGATATCAAAAGAGGATATGACAAAAAAAATTAAAGAATGTGTAGAAGCGAGATCAGACAAACAATTTAAAATCATTGCACGTTCCGATGCTAAAAGTGTAGAGGGTATTGATAAAATGATTGATCGTTGCAAATCTTATATTGATGCTGGTGCAGAAATTGTTTTTCCGGAAGCATTAAAAGATGAAACTGAGTTTGAAAAAGTTAGAAAATCACTAGATTGTTATCTTTTAGCCAATATGACTGAGTTTGGTAAATCGAAGTTGCTAGACTTTAAACAATTAGAGGAACTTGGTTACAATATTGTAATTTATCCAGTTACTACACAAAGATTAGCGATGAAAAGTGTTGAGGATGGTCTACGTGCCATTTTTGCGGATGGACATCAAAATAATATTATAGATAAGATGCAAACAAGAAAAAGATTATATGATCTAGTTGAGTATGAAAAATACAACTCTTTAGACGAAAAGATATATAATTTTAGTACAGAGGGACATGAATAATGAGTGAAGAAGTAAAGAAAGGTTTATTAGGAATTGTTGTTGATGAAACAGAAGTTTCTAAAGTTATGCCTGAGATTAACTCATTAACTTATAGGGGTTATGCTGTTCAAGATCTGTGCGAATTTTGTAGATTTGAAGAAGCTGCATATCTTATTTTAAAGGGTGATTTACCAAACAGTATAGAGCTAAGACAATTTGAAAAAATTGAACGAGGACATAGGGATTTATCGAAAAATCTTTACGAAATAATTAAACACATGCCAAAGAAATCTCATCCTATGGATGTTGCTCGAACAGCGGTTAGTGTAATGGGATTAGAAGATAAGGAAACCACAGATAATTCTCAGGAAGCAAATACAAGAAAAGCTTTAAGAATTTTAGCTAAAACTCCAACTGCTTTAGCAGCGTTTTATAGAATTCGAAAAGGTAAGAAGATTATAAAACCTAAAAAAGAATTAACTTTTGCTGAAAACTTCTTCTATATGTGTTTTGGAAAGGTTCCTCAAAAAGAAATTGTAAAAGCGTTTGATGTATCTTTAATTTTATACGCAGAACACAGTTTTAATGTTTCAACTTTTACTGCTAGAACAATAACAAGTAGTTTATCTGATATTCATGGCGCAATAACAGGTGCCATTGCAAGTTTAAAAGGACCTTTACATGGAGGCGCTAATGAAGAGGTCATGCATATGATGAATAAAATCAAAAAACCTGAGAATGCCTTAAAATGGATCAATAATGCCTTAAAGAAAAAAGAGGTTGTAATGGGTTTTGGGCACAGAGTTTATAAAAGCGGTGATTCTAGAGTTCCAACCATGAAAGAGTATTTCAAAAAAGTTGCTAAAATTAAAAAAGATAAAAAGTTTTTAAAGATTTACGATATTGTTGAAAAAGTAATGATCAGTAAAAAGAATATTCATCCAAACGTAGATTATCCAACAGGACCAACATATCATTTAATGGGTTTTGATACTGATTTCTTTACACCAATATTTGTAATTTCAAGGATTACTGGTTGGTCAGCCCATATAATGGAACAACATTCATCAAATAAACTAATTAGACCATTGGCTAAATATAAAGGAAGTAAATACAGAAAAGTAATGCTTCTAAATCAAAGGTAATATTATTTAATTTGCTTTTCTTTATATAAAGAGACACCTTTTTCAATTTTGTTTTTGTAAGACATTTTAAAGCTCTCTAATTGCCAACCTGAAAGTCTATTTTCTATTTCTTTTAGATTTTTATTTTTCCAATCATCAGTTGTTTCAGGGTCTTTCCAGATTTTTTTCTCTTCATCAGATCTTCCACATCCATAGCATAGGCCTGATACTGGATCAGTCTTACAAATACTTATACAGGGACTTACTATCACTCAATCCTAGGAGAAAGCGTCTATCCAGTTACCTTGTGTAGATGCTTTTGAATATTCGGTAGCTCTACCTTCAAAGAAGTTCATATGTTCTACTGCATTTAACATTGTGTCTAACCATGTTAATGGGTTTTTCTGAACATCATATATTGGCTCAAGACCTAACTGAGTTAATCTTCTATTACCAATGAACCTAATGTAATCTTTAACTTCTTGAGCAGTTAAACCTTGCATTGGACCCATTTCAAAAGCTAGATCAATAAATGCATCTTCATGTTCAATTATAGTTCTGCAAGCTTCATAAAGTTCTTTTTTAAGTTTTGGTGTCCAAATCTCAGGGTTCTCTTTAATGAACTCTTTAAAAATTCTAATCATAGAATTGCAATGAAGGGTTTCATCTCTTACTGACCAAGTAACTATCTGACCCATTCCTTTGAGTTTGTTATGTCTTGGAAAGTTTAATAAAATTGCAAAACTTGCAAATAACTGAAGACCTTCTGTAAAGGCACTAAATACTGCAACAGTTTTTGCGATATCTTCTTTTGAGTTTACATTAAAGTTTTGCATGTAATCATATTTATCTTTCATCTCTTTGTATTTCATAAATGCAGAATATTCAGACTCTGGCATTCCAATAGTATCTAATAGATGTGAATAAGCTGCTACATGGACTGTCTCCATAGAGGCAAATGCTGTCATCATCATTAAAACTTCTGTAGGTTTAAATACGGTTGTGTAATGTCTTAAATAACAGTTATTAACTTCAACATCTGCTTGAGTAAAAAATCTAAAAATTTGAGTTAGTAAGTTTTTTTCAGACTCAGAAAGATTTTTTTGCCAATCTCTGACGTCATCACCAAGTGGAACTTCTTCTGGTAACCAATGAATTCTTTGTTGAGTTAACCAAGCATCATAACACCATGGATATCTGAATGGTTTATAAACTGGGTTCTCAACTAATAGACCCATTTTTTTTGGTTCTACAATTTTTTGTTTCGTATCTTTTAGACTTTCTACTGACATGATAAACACTCCTCATATTCTGGTTGTTGATTTTCTTGTTTTTTAGATTTGTAAACATTTGCAGTTACATCTGTAGAATTTGCATCGTTTACGTTTTCCGCCCTTTGTATTGATTTAGATCTGCAGTAATAAAGGCTCTTCAATCCTTTTTTCCAAGCTTGGAAATGGATTTGGTGTAAGTCCCTTTTATGAATATCTGCAGGTATAAATATATTTATTGATTGTGCTTGAGAAATATGAGGAGTTCTATCTGCACCTAACTCCACGATCCATTTCTGGTCTAGTTCAAAAGCTGTTTTAAATACGTCTTTTTCTTGTTGTGTTAAAAAATCAAGATGAGAAATTGAACCTTGATTGGTTGTGATACTTGACCATGTTTCATCATCATTTTTACCGTGCTTCTCTAATAATTTACTTAGATATTTATTTCTAACATTAAATGATCCGGACAAAGTTTTATGTGTATAACTATTTGCTGCAATTGGTTCAACACCTGGAGATGTTCCACCACAAATAATTGAAATTGAAGCAGTTGGAGCTATTGCAGTTTTATTTGAAAATCTTTCATTAATACCATAATCAGCAGCATCTGGACATGCACCTCTTTCATCAGCTAAATCTTTAGAAGCTTGATCAACTTGTTTTTGGATGCTTTCAAATATTTTTTTATTCCAAACTTTACTCATTACTGACTCAAAAGGAATCATTTTTTGTTGGAAGAATGAATGAAGTCCCATAACACCTAGACCAACACTTCTTTCTTTTAATGCTGAATAAACTGCATCACTAAATGACTCAGGTGCTTTTTCAGTAAAGTCCGTTAATACATTATCTAAAAATCTCATTACGTCTGGAACAAAGTTTTCATCGTCTTTCCATTCATCATAAGTTTCTAAATTTAAAGATGATAAACAACATACTGCCGTTCTATCTCTGCCCTCTTTATCAATTCCTGTTGGTAAAGTTATTTCACTGCACAAGTTAGACGTCTTAACAGTTAAACCAGCAAGCTTATGATGTTGAGGTATCATTCTATTAACTGTATCAATGAAAACAATATAAGGTTCTCCAGTTTCAATTCTTGCAGTTAATAATCTAATCCATAAATTTCTTGCAGAAACAGTAGCTTGTACTGATTG
>CACAZL010000014.1 GCA_902536925.1 uncultured Pelagibacteraceae bacterium | reverse complement strand
CTTGACTGATCGCCATTGTCAAAGAGTCCATAACTTTGATGAAAGGAATAATGCCTGAAGTTTTTCCAACTCTTCCAATTTTTTCTCCAATAGATCTTAAGTTGCCCCAATAACTTCCAATACCTCCTCCTTTGGCAGCCAACCAAACATTTTCACTCCATAGATCTAATATTCCAGTTAAGCTATCCCCTGCTTCATTTAAGAAACAAGAAATTGGTAAACCTCTTTTTGTTCCACCGTTTGATAAAACTGGTGTCGCTGGCATGAACCATAAATTACTTATGTAGTTGTAAAGTCTTTGCGCGTGTAGGTTGTCATCTGCATAATGACTCGCAACTCTTGCAAATAAATCTTGGAAAGACTCGTTTTCTCCAAGGTATCTGTCACTTAGTGTTGCTCTTCCAAAATCTGTTAAATTATTATCTCTAGATCTATCTATTTTAATAGTTATCCCTTTAGAATTTTGAAACAACTCTGTGTTGTTATTTAGTGAAAATAAGTCCGGCCTTTTGTCATTATTGCTGATTTTTTCAGCTGGTTTATAATCAGTGACAGCCTTCCTGATTGCCTGAGACAATATTTTGTTCATTAAACTCCCTTTTATTCTTTATACTAAAAAATCTAGTAAATAACTAGATATAGTGTGTAAATTTACCTGATATACTATATAAATTGTAAATCAATAGAACATTTATAGAACTTATTAAATATTTATCAATAAAAATTTTAAAAAAATGTACATATATCCACATGAATAATTCGGGAAAAATTGATCCCTACGGCTTTCGGGAATATGACGCACGATGGGTATACGAAAAAGACATAGATGACGATGGAATCGTTCAACTTGGTAAAGGTCTTGGAACTCAAATAATTAATCATACAAAGAAAAACAATCCTAGAATTATAGTTGGCCAAGATTATAGGTCTTACAGTGAACATATCAAAGAAAAATTAAAAGAGGGCATGGTTTCAACTGGGTGCAAAATCGAAGATATAGGATTATCTTTATCCCCAATGGTTTACTTCGCACAATTTAATTTAAATTCAGATGCAATAGCTATGGTTACAGCTAGTCATAATGAAAATGGTTGGACGGGTGTAAAAATGGGTATCAAAAAAGGACTTACTCATGCACCTGAAGAAATGAAAGAACTAAAAGATATTACTCTTAATCAAAAATTTATTAATGGTAAAGGTAATGTTAAAAAAATTGATGATTTTCAGAATGTTTATAAAAATGATTTGATAACAAAAAACCCATTAAATAAAAAAATTAAAGCTGTAGTTGCTTGTGGCAATGGAACAGCAGGAATATTTGCACCAGAAATTTTAAGAAGTATTGGGTGCGAGGTAATTGAACTTGATTGTGAACTTGATTGGACTTTTCCAAAATACAACCCAAATCCTGAAGACTTAGAAATGTTACATGCAATTTCTTCAGCAGTTAAAGAAAATAATGCAGATATTGGATTTGGTTTTGATGGAGATGGGGATAGAGTTGGGGTTATAGATGATAAAGGTAATGAAATCTTTTCAGATAAAATAGGGCTATTAATTGCTAGAAATCTTTCGAAAGATCATAAAAATAGTAAATTTATTGTTGATGTAAAATCGACAGGACTTTATTCCAATGACAAAATATTAAAAGAAAATAAATGTGAAACAATTTATTGGAAAACCGGTCATTCCCATATCAAAAGAAAGGTAAATACCGATAACGCTTTAGCAGGATTTGAAAAAAGTGGTCATTTCTTTTTTAATAAACCTTTGGGATATGGCTATGATGATGGAATTAATTCAGCAATACAGGTCTGTAAGTTACTCGATAAAAATAACAAAAAAATGAGTGAAATACTTGGTGAATTACCAACAACTTATCAAAGCCCGACAATGGCTCCCTATTGTAAAGATAGTGAAAAATATGATGTAGTTGAGAATTTAGTTACAGAAATAACAAATATTAAAGAAAATAAAACTAAAGTAGATGATCAAGAAATCAGAGAAATATTAACTGTTAATGGAGTAAGATTTTCTTTTGATGATGGGTCTTGGGGATTAATTAGAGCATCTTCTAATAAACCATCTTTAGTTGTAGTTACCGAAAGTCCAACCTCCGAAGATAGAAAAAAGAAGATTTTTGACTTTATTGATAATCTCCTTCAACAAACTGGTAAAGTTGGGGATTATGATCAAAAAATTTAAAATTCAACTATAAAGAGTTAAGAAAAAATTAGAGAATCGATTAATATGAAGATGAGGTGGCGGAGGGAGACTGAAACCACCTCGTCTCCTAAGTCACTAAAAATCTATATAGAAATAAAGTACCAATAACATAAAGAAAAACACCAAATAATCTTTGTGTTTTAACTCTATCTAGATCTTGAACTGTTTTTGCTCCAATCCTTGCCATGAATGTTGTTATTGGAACAAATATTATAAATGCAGGTATATTAATAAACCCTATGCTTAATGGGATATCAGCTTTTAACATCAAACCAGATGTAAAAAATCCAATTGATCCAAATAAAGCTATTATAAATCCAATGGCTGCAGAGCTTCCTATTGCTAAGTTAATAGGATAACCAAAGTATCTTAATATTGGAACATTCATCATAGCTCCTGTTATGCCCATAGGAGCAGATATTAATCCTGACAAAAATCCAAATATTATTCTTGGGAAAATATTAAATTTTTTCTTAATTTTTTTTTTCTTTTCACTTTGTAATAGTAAGTAAGCTCCAAAAAAGTAAACAACAGCAGAAAAAAAGAATAACAATGTTTTAGTATTCATCAATGCTGCCATCAATGTTCCGGAGAAAACACCAATAATTACAAATGTCCCATAGTTTTTAATTATATTAAAATCTACAGCATTATATTTTCTATGAGTTAATACTGAAGCTGTAGCTGTTAAAATTGTTATTGAGAAAGCTGTCCCTACAGATAAATGCATTAAATAATCTTTATCCACGTTAAATGCTTCAAATACAAAAAATAAAAATGGAACTGAAATTAATCCTCCACCGATACCAAAAAAACCTGCAAAAAAACCAACCGGAACAGCGGCTGCCATCATTAAAAAAATAAAATAAATATTATTAATCTCTAAAAGGGTATTATTCAATTTGCCCTGCCGATATACTTTGTGGATTAAACTTTACTTTATCCATTATGTGATCAATTTTCTTAACATCGGCATCTCTTACACACATATTTTCACTCAAATATCTTTTCCAAAAACTTGAACCAGTTTGGCCATGAAATAAACCAAGGGTATGTCTCATAATTTGATTTAATCTTGTACCCTTTTTTATCTCTTCTTTTACATACTCAATTAGTTTCTCAACAACTTCTTGTCTTGTCAAAACTTCACTATTGTTAAAAATTTTATTTTCAATATCTGCTAACATGTAAGGAGAATGATAAATAGATCTTCCTATCATCACACCATCTACATTATCTAAATGTTCTTTAATTTGATCAGTAGAAGTTATGCCACCATTTATAATAATTTCTAAATTGTGAAAATCTTTCTTTAATTTGTTTACATATTCATATTTTAATGGTGGGATATTTAAATTTTGTTTAGGTGTAAATTTTCCTAACATTGCCTTTCTGGCATGGATTATAAAAGTTTTAACACCTGTATCTTTCAAAATATTTATAAAATTATATAAATTTTCATATTGATCAACATTGTCATATCCAATTCTAGTTTTAACCGTTACAGGAAGTGACGTTTTTGATATCATTGAACTTAAGCAATCAGCTACTAGATTAGGTTCTTGAATTAAACAAGCTCCAAATCTATTTTTCTGAACTTTTTTACTTGGACAACCTAAATTCAAATTTATTTCATCATAACCAAATTCTTCACCTAAATATGCTGCATTTCCTAATAATTTTGGAGATGAACCTCCTAGCTGCAGAGCAACAGGTTTTTCCCTAATATCAAATTCTAATAGTTTCTTTTTATCTCCTCTATCAATAGCCTCTGAGACAATCATTTCAGTATATAGAAGAACGTTTTTACTAATTAGTCTTAAGAAAAATCTTTCATGTTTGTCTGTGCAGTCCATCATAGGAGCAACAGAGACTGTTCTATTTAATCTAGACATATTTTTTAAGTTTGCTTGATAAATTAATTTTCTTTTCGTTTACATACTCTTGATGATTTTGCTCTATTTTCCCAAGTTCGTATTTGTAATTAACCATAATTCCAAATGACCTTTTAAATCCTACATCAGAAACGTTGGCATTAACTACAATATCATCTATTTCAGCTCCATTTTTTAAATGGAACCTGCATACATCATTAATAGGAAAACCTAGATCATTTTTTTGTACAGCTAAGTAATTTAAAGCAAGTTTTGTTAGTAAATCTTTATTATCTATAAATTTTCTATCTCCAATTTTAAGATCTAATGATTTTAAAAACTCAACTTTTACAAAATTATCTTTTTGAACTATCTCACTTATTTTGTCATTTTCTGATGATTTTACCCAATCAGCAAAACCTTGCATTGGTGATAGAGTTCCAAAATTTTTTACATCAGGTAGTTCTTCTTGTAATTCGTATACAACTCTTTTGATTAAAAAATTACCCAGTGTAACTCTTGAAAGCCCTTCTTGACAGTTACTAATTGAATAAAAAGTAGCTGTATCATAATCTTCTTTTTTTCCATCGTTAGGTCTTGTCAATTCTTGAATAGATTTAGCTAAACCTTTCGTTAGTGCAATCTCAACGAAAATTATTGGCTCATCTTCTAATGCTGGATGAAAATAAGCAAAAAATCTTCTGTTTTCACCTAATCTAATTTTCAATTCATTCATATCTTTCATTGAATGAACTTTTTCATATTTTAATAATTTTTCTAATATTGCAGCTTTTGTATCCCAGGTTATTTTTCTTAATTTTAAAAATCCAGGATTGAACCAATTTTTAAAAATATCAATCAAATCATAATCTAATTCTTTTAATTCAGGATTTTTTAATAAAAACATTTGTAGATCTTCTCTTAAAGAAACAATCTCAGCTGTTCCATTAGGAGCCATGTTTAATCTAATAAACAATTCTTTTCTAATTCCTGATGTAATTCTAGATAGATTTAATATTGATCTACTATTTTTATTTTCTGTATAGTCTTTAATTGCATTATCAATATTTGCTGTATCAGGTTTATATTTTTGATTTACTTGAAGTAAGAATTTTAATTTATCTTCATGAGATAAGTTATGATATCTAAAAAGAATATCTCTTGCTAATGTAATTCCAAATGCTGCTCCTTTAGATGATAATAGGTCATCACATAGCTCAATTAAATCTCTTTTTTTAGAGAATTTTTTTAATGATTTTTTCTCTAAAATTTTTTGACCAGCATCAGCAATCGTCTCAAATATTCTTTTTATATTTAACATGGTGTTTTTTATATATTAAAAACCTAAACTTTTACCCATTATTTTGTCAGGCAACCAAGTTACAATCTCAGGAAAAATACACAAAATAAGTATAGCTAGAGCCATAATTATCATAAATGGTATAGATCCCTTTAAAATTTCTGACAAACTAACATCTGGTGTTATGCCTTTGATTATATAAAGGTTTAATCCAACTGGTGGTGTAATAAGACCAATTTCCATATTAATTGTAAATACAATTGCAAACCAGTATGGATCAAATCCCAGTTGAGTTATAACTGGCAATAATATTGCTGAAGTCATAACAATTACGGCAACCGGAGGTAAAAAGAAACCTGCAATCAAAAGAAATATATTTATTAAAATAAATACTACCCATTTATTAGAGCTCATCTCTACCATACTTTGAGCTAATGATTGAGTTACGTAAAGTTGTGATAATGTGAAAGCAAAAAGATAAGAAGCTGCGATGATAAACATTATCATCACACTTTCTTTCATTGAAACTTTAACAATATTCCATATTTTTTTTGGTTGATAAATTTTGTAGACGACTGCAATCAAAACAAAAACTAAAAAGGCTCCAACCCCTGAAGCCTCTGATGGAGTAGCAACACCACCATATAAAACATATAAAACACCAGCAATGATTGCTAAGAAAGGAAGTATCCTTGGTAAAACTTCAATTTTTTCTTTAAAGGTTGGTGGAGTTCTATTTTTTAAAGCTTTAGCTGAGTCTTTATCTATAAAGTAACTGTGTATCAGTGCCCAGATAGCGAACATACCTGCAAGCATAAATCCAGGTATCAATCCACTTAAAAATAATCTTCCAATAGATGTTCCAGTTGCAATTCCATAAACAATTAAAACAATACTTGGAGGAATTAATACTCCTAAAGTTCCGCCAGCTGCTATGGTTCCTGTTGCAATTTGATCTGAGTATCCTCTTTTTCTCATTTCAGGAATTCCCATAGTGCCAATTGCAGCACAGGTTGCAGGACTTGATCCACTTAATGCAGCAAAGATTGAACAAGCTCCTATATTAGAAATAACCAAACCTCCAGGTACCCTCCATAACCATCTGTCCAATCCTGTATATAAATCTTTTCCTGCTGGAGAATTAGCTACTGCCATTCCCATTAAAATAAACATTGGTATTGAAAGCAGGACAAACGAATTTAATCCCGCATAGAAGGTTTCAGCAAAAACATCTAACATTTGGAAACCTTCAAAAGCAACTAAAAGAGCTATTGAAACAAAGCTTAAACCAAAAGCAATTGGTATTCCCGAAAATAAAACTATTAAAGTAAAAACGGCAACGATTATTGCAATTATTAATGGATCCATTAGCTAGCATCCCTTTCGTCTGTGAGTTTAATAATCTCTGCTATATATTGTAAAATCATTAATGCAGCACCTATCATCATTGATGAATATGGTACCCATAAAGGAGGGTCCCAAACTGTTCCTGTTGAATAATTTTTAGTAAACGCTTCCTCAACCATTAAAAAACCAAAATAAAATAAAATTAAAAAGAATAATAAACTTACTAATGAGGTAAAAATTTTAAGTCTTAAAATATTTTTTTTTGATAAAAAATCGTAAATCCACTCCATGCTGACGTGAGCTTTTTCACTTAAAACATAAGCACTACCTATAAATGTTGAAGCAACTAAAAGCATTGTAACAAGCTCTGTTTGCCACGTTATTGCTCTTTGAAAAAAGTATCTTTCAAAAACTAATTCAACAATAACAAGGATTGATAAAAGTAATGCTAATACAGCAAAGGCTCCGCAAGCTCTTGCAACGTAATCACAGAATTTTAAATATTTTTCTTTCATAAAAAAACCCCTACTTATAGAGAATAAATAGGGGTTCTTTATATATTATTTTATTTAACTGCTAAAGCCATTTCCATTAGCTTATCGCCACCAGGAACTTTTTCAGCAAAAGCTTTATGAGATGATTTTATTGCAATATCAACCCATGCAGCATGATCATCAGCATCCATATACACTAATTTAACACCTGCAGCTTTGTATGCTTCCTCGAACTTTTTATCTAAGTTTTCTACTTGAGCTGTCATATATTTTTCAGCAACTTTTCCTGCTTTCATCAAAGCCACTTGTTGGCTAGAATTTAAAGCATTGTAGCTTTTCTTAGACATTAAAATTGGCTCATACATAAACCATAAACCAAATTTTCCTGGAGGAGTTGCACATTTTACTTGTTCGTAAATTTTGTAACTTACAAAACTTCCTGAACTAGTATTTGCACCTGTTAAAACACCTGTTTGTAATCCAGTGTAAATTTCAGATGATGGCATACTTTGAATACCTGCACCAGCAGCCTCTAACATTTGGTTGAAAGCTTTTCCTGCAGCTCTCATCACTTGTCCTTTAGCATCACTTGGATTTTTGATACATTTAGTTTTTGATGCGAATCCACCACCTAACCATGCATCAGATAGTACTACAACACCAGCATCACTGATTATTTTTTTAATCTCTGTCATCATTGGACCTTTGTTAAATCTCAATGCATGCTCATGATTTTTTACAGTTCCTGGCATTAATGTAGCATCAAACTCTGGATGGAATTTTGATGCATAAGCTAATGGGAAAGCAGAAATATCTAATTGACCTGTAGTCATAGGTTTCCACTGTTCTTTTGGCTTATAAAGTGACTTAGCTGGATAAATTCTAATTTCTAAATCAACATTTGCTTTTTTTACTTCATCAGCAATAATTTGTACCATTTCATGACGCGGGTCAAAAGAACCATCAGCTCTTGGTGTACCTGGCCATTGGTGACTTGCTTTTAACGTAACTGCATATGCAGATCCTACTATTGAAAAAGCTACAATTATTGAAGACAAATATAATGTTATTTTTCTTAACATAGTTTTCCCCTTTTTATTTATAATGATGATATTAAATTGAACTTGAGCAGAAGAGTCAATATAAGGAAATGACGTACTTATTATGGATGGTCCTTTAAAAAATTTATTAGTTGTTGATCTTACTAGGGTTTTAGTAGGTCCATATTGTACGATGATTTTATCTGATCTCGGTGCACGTGTAATTAAAGTAGAAGCACCAGAAATTGGTGACGATTCAAGAAAATTTGGACCTTTTGTTAAAGATTATTCAGCATATTTTATGTCACTGAATAGAGGAAAAGAAAGTATTGCTCTTAATTTAAAAAATGAAGATGATAAAAAAATCTTCGATAAAATTTTAGCAAAAGCAGATATTTTAGTAGAAAATTTTAAACCAGGTACTTTAGAAAAATGGGGGTATGGTTGGAAAGATGTAAGTAAAAAATATCCAAAATTAATATATGCTTCTGCATCTGGTTTTGGTCAAACTGGCCCTTTAAAAGAATTACCCGCTTATGACATGGTTGTTCAGGGAATGGGTGGACTGATGAGTGTTACAGGTCATCCAAATAGTGAACCAACAAGAGTTGGAACATCAATTGGTGATATTACAGCAGGCCTTTTTACTGCAATCGGAATTAATGCAGCTTTGTATGATAGACTAAAAACAGGTAAGGGAATGTTTATAGATGTTTCAATGTTAGACTGCCAAATTGCGATTTTGGAAAATGCAATTGCAAGATATTTATCTAAAAATGAAATTCCTAAACCGATGGGATCTAGACATCCCTCAATCGCTCCGTTCGAAGCATTTAAAACAAAAGACAGTTATATAATAATTGCTGCAGGTAACGATAAATTATATGAAAAACTTTGTGAAGTATTAGGAATACCTGAAATGGTCAGTGACAAAAGATTTAATACCAATTCACTGAGATGTCAAAATATGAATGAACTAAAATCAATTTTTGAAGATAAGCTTTCTTCAAAAAATACTTCTGAATGGGTTAGTGAAATGGAAAAATTAAAGATACCTTGCGGACCAATATTTAATATTAAAGAAGCTGTAGAAAATCCTCAAGTCGAAGCAAGAAACATGATTGTTAAAGCTTATCATAAAGTGGTTGGTGATTTTAGATTGGCAGGAAATCCCATAAAAATGTCTTCATACGAAGATAAAAGTACTAGAGGGGACATTCCTGATCTTGATGAACACAGGGAACAAATATTAAAAGAGTTTTCTTAATTAAGAATTATTTTCTTCGTCGCTTACGTTATCTGAAACTTGTTCTTCTGCTTCAGAAACTTGATCTAGTGAAACATCATCACTTTCTTCAGCTTCGCTTGGAGTTTCTACATTAACATCAGGTTGAGCTGATGGTGATAATTCAGCAAGATCTTCTTTTGAAACTTGAATTTTTTCAGGGATTTTTCTAGCTCTTTTAGAAGGAAGAATTGGTACACCACTCTTTGAAATTTCACCTTTGTACAAATTCTCAAAATCATCACCAATATCTTCGTCTTCTTCAGCAGTATCGTCGATTTGTTCTACATGTTTTCTTAGTTTGTAAACTGCAGCTTCGGTTAAATCTGGAACTTTAATTGTTTCTTCAGCTATTTCTCTTAAAGCAATAACTGTGTGTTTATCGTTATCTCTATCTAATGTAGGTTCAATTCCTGAATTAAGTTGAGTAGCTCTTTCTTTAGCAACTAAAACTAATTCATAAGGGCTATCTACTTTGTCAATACAGTCTTCAACGGTAACTCTTGCCATGGGCGATTAAATATACTCCAAGATCAACAAAATCAAGTATTTTTACACTAAAATTGGATTTAATTTTTTTCTAACTAAAAAAAGAAGAATAAAAGAAATAAGTATATAAAGTGCAGATATTATAGCAATTTTCTCAATTGAAAATCCAATATCAATTAAAATT
>CACAZL010000013.1 GCA_902536925.1 uncultured Pelagibacteraceae bacterium | reverse complement strand
CAAGATTTATTAGAGACTGGATAACCTCCAGATATTTAGATCAAATATTACAAATAATTAAATTATATAAAAAAGATATTTCCAGAATAGAATTTGTGATTAACGAGAATATAAAGAACAAAAATAGTGACGAAATAAAACAAGATAATTCATCTGATAATGAAAAGGTTTCATTTATTAAAGATTCATATCTTCAATATAATCGAATTGATCCAAATAAAAACTTTGAGAATTTCTTATTAGGGAAAAGTAATAAATTGGCTTTTGAAGCTGCGAAAAAAGTCTCAGAACAAATTGCTCATTATAATCCTTTATATATTTATGGTGGAGTTGGAATGGGTAAAACACATTTGTTAAACGCAATTGGTCTTAGTTTGAAAGAAAAAAATAAAGTAATGTTTATTTCAGCTGAAAGGTTTATGTATCAATTTGTAAAATCGATAAAATCCAATGATATGGTAAAGTTTAAGGAGTATTTTAGAAACACTGACATATTTTTAATTGATGATATTCAATTTATGAATGGAAAAGAAGCTATGCAAGAAGAGTTTTTCCACACATTTAATGTTTTGTTAGAGAAAGGATCTCAAATTATTGTATCAGCAGATAGGCCACCAAACAAATTAACTAGAATACAAGAAAGAATTAAATCTAGATTTTCAGGAGGACTAGTGGTTGATATCCAAAATGCTGATTTTGAATTAAGATACAATATAATTAAATCTAAAAATGAAGATCTTGGAATTCATGATCCAAATAATATTAAAATCAGTGACGAGATCATAAAATTTATTAGTACTGAAGTTAATACTAGTATCAGGGAGCTTGTGGGTGCATTTAACAGAGTAGTGTCGTTCTCAAGAATTTATGGAAAAATACCTTCAATGTCAGAGGTAAAAGTAATATTAAAAGATCTATTAAATTTAACCGAAAATAAGGTTGATATAGACAATATTCAAACAATAGTCTGTAAATATTTTAAAATAAGTAAAAATGAAATGTTATCACCAAGAAGGTCAAGATATCTTGTAAGACCAAGACAAACTGCTATTTATTTAGCAAAAATGCTGACATCTAAATCTCTACCAGAGATAGGACGATCATTTGCTAATAGAGATCACACAACCGTTATTCATTCAGTTAAAACAATAGAAAAACTAAGAAAAGATGATAATGAATTAAATTTAAGCATTGATAGCCTAAAGAATAAAATATTGTACAAACAAGAAAATGAAATTTAGTGTTAATCAACAGGATTTGCAAAAATCTTTAGGTTATTGTCAGGGTGTAATAGAAAAAAGAAGCACTTTACCTATTCTTTCAAATATTTTGATAGAGGCAGCAAATTCAAAATTAAAAATTACAGCAACAGATTTAGATTTAATATTTGTAAACGAAATTTCAAATATTAAAATTTTTGATGAAGGGAAAACAACTTCTTCTTCATCGATCATGTTTGATATTGTAAGAAAAATACCTTCTGGTAGTCAGATAAATTTTGAAATCACTGGAGAAAGTAAATTACAATTAGAGTCAAATAAATCTCTATTCAATTTAAATTCGATTAATGCATCTGAATTTCCAATTACAGATGAAAATTTCAATGAAAATGAATTTACTATAAATTCAAAAGATTTATTAAAACTTTTAAACAAATGTAAATTTTCGATTTCGAATGATGAAACAAGGCATTATCTTAGTGGTATTTTTTTCCATCAGACCCAAACAGATGATAAGAATTTTTTAACTGCAGCCGCAACAGATAGCCATAGGATGTCTATTTCAAAAGTAAGACTAAAAAATCAAATTGAATTTGAACCAATTATACTTCCAAAAAAAACTATATTTCAATTATGTTCCCTTTTAGAAGATTATGATGGTGAGGTTAAAGTCTCAAATATTAAATCTAAAATTAAATTTGAACTTAATAATAGTATTTTGATATCAAAATTAATCGATGGAAAATTCCCTAATTATATTCAAGTTATCCCTAGAGAAAATCAAAAAAAATTAGAAATTGATTTAAAATCTTTTTTAAACTCTGTTGATAGGGTAGCATCAGTTTCTCTAGATAAAAAAGATGGTGTAAAATTTAATTTGACTAAAGATAATTTAGATTTATCTGTCAATAACACTAATAGTGGTGATGGTAAAGAAAGCCTATCTGTAAAATTTGAGACAGATTTAGATATAAGTTTTAACTCTAGATATTTGCTTGATATAGCATCCCAACTAAATGGTGATAACATTGAAATATATTTGAAAGATACTGGATCACCAGCTTTAATAAAAGATCCTGCAGATTTTGACAGTATTTATGTTGTAATGCCTATGAAGGGTTAGTTATCAAGACCAAGCTCGGAATAAATTTCTTTTTGTAATAATTTTACAAATTCTGATTCTTCGATACCTGTATTAATTGGTTTTAAAATGGAAATAGTAATTGTTTTATTGGGCATCATCTTTCCAGATTTTGGCCATACTCTTCCAGAATCAATAGCAACAGGTTGACATTTTACATTTAATTCTCTGTAAATTCTTCCAACTCCCTTTTTAAAAGGAATAATTTCATCTGGTAGAACTCGAGTAGCTTGCGGAAAAATTATTACAGGTCTTTTTGTTTTCTCCATAACTTCTTTAATTTTTTCAGTAAAATTAAGGTTTTCTTTAGAAACTTTATTTCTATTCACAGAAATAGAATCTATCTTTCTTAAATACCAACCAAATATCGGAATATTTAATAGTTCTTTTTTAAGAATAAAAATCGGTGAATTAAAAATTGTTTGTAAAAAAAAAGTTTCAAACATCGATTGATGAGAGCATGCAATAAAGTAGTTCTCGTTATTAATTATGTTTTCTTGACCTTTAATTAATATGCTGGTTGAGTAAAATATTTTTAAACAGAAAGAGGACCAGTATCCAAAAAGTTTACCACCAAAAAGAGTAATTTTCTTTGGTAGTAATAATGATGGGAGAAAAATAATACATATTAAAATTAATCCAGAAAAAAATATACTTTTAAAGAGGATATTTCTCATTATAAGTTTTAAGTTAGATTATATCTGTTATTTTTTGTCTTTTTCTAATAATCTTTACCTTATTTCCTTTAATCAAAATTTCAGCAGGTCTTAATCTAAGATTATAATTAGACGATAATGAATAACCATATGCGCCTGTATCGCAAATAATCATAATATCGTTTTCTTTTATATTCTGAAATTTCCTTTCTGTTAAAAATTTATCAGTTGTTTCACATACTGGGCCTACAAATTCTAATATTTTCTTTGATCGCGACTTATTTCTTAGAGATGGAACTATCCTATGTTTTGCATTATACAAAGCAGGTCTTATCAAATCATTCATTGCCGCATCCAATATCACAAATGTTTTTGTCTTATTATGTTTTAAATAAATTACTTTAGTTGCAAGTATACCAACATTTCCAATTATAGATCTTCCGGGTTCAAAAATTATTTTACAATTGTACTTATTTTTAAATTTAATTATTGATTTTTTATATTTTGTATAATTAAGTTTTTTTGTTTTATTGTCATAATTAATCCCCATCCCACCACCTAAATCAATAAACTCAAATTTATAATCTAAACTTCTTAAAAGTTTATCAAGAACATTTAGCATTTTTTGGTAGGGTTTGTGGTTTAAGATTTGACTACCGATATGAACACTTAAGCATTTAATATTTATAAATTTTGATTGTTTCATCAAATTAATAATTTTTATAAAAGTCTTTTTATCTACACCAAATTTATTTTCACTTTTACCAGTTGAAATTTGTTTCAATGTTTCAGCATCAGTATCTGGATTTAATCTTAGTCCTATATCAACGACTTTATTAAATTTTTTAGCAACCTTTTCAATTTCTAAAACTTCACTCAATGACTCAGAATTTATTAATAATATTTTTTCCTTAATTGCATACTCAATTTCATCTTTTGTTTTACCAACTCCAGAGAAAACTATTTTGTTTTTATTAATACCAGCCTTAAGTGATGCATATAATTCACCTTTTGAAACCACATCTGCTCCAAGGCCAAGTTTTTTTATTTCTTTTAATAATGAAATATTAGAATTAGATTTCACAGAAAAACAAATTAAAGGTCTAATTCCCTTAAAAGCTTTTTTAAAATTCTCTATATTACCTCTTAAATTTTTATAAGAGTAGCAGTATATAGGTGTATTAAATTTTTTTGCTAGACTCTTAATATTTTTTCCTTCAATAAAAAATTTATTGTTTATATATCTCATAATACTTTTTGAATATTCTTAGTTAATTCAGATTTATATTCTGGATCACCTTTACGTCCACAAGCAGCTACAAAATATAAACAAAGTATAATAATTAAAATTTTTTTACACATTTTTTGCTTTTTTTATCATTTTCTTGACATTCTCAAAAGAAGTTCCGCCATATGATTTTTTTGAATTAATCGAATTATCTAGATTTAGTATTTTAAAAACATTTAATGTTAGTTTTGGCTCAATTTGATTTATTTCTTTTAATTCTAGTTCGTGAAGTTTTTTATTTTTTTTTTCTGCTAAATTAATTATTTTTGCTGTTTGTATGTATGCCTTTCTAAATGGGTATCCAAGCTCTCTTACAATGTAATCAGATAAATCTGTAGCTGTAGTAAATCCTTTTTCTGCAAGAGATAGCATACTTTTTTTATTTATTATCAAATTTTTTATTACATCATTCAACAATGATAGTGATATTTTTAATTGATCATTTGTTTTAAAAACAATTTCTTTGTCATCCTGTAAATCTTTAAAATATGATAAAGGCAAACCTTTTAATATTGAAATCATAGAATTGATATTTCCAATAAATATTCCAGTTTTACCTCTCAAATACTCCAATGGGTCAGGATTCTTTTTTTGTGGCATTATCGAAGAACCGGTTACTAATTTATCATTTAAAGTTATCATATTAAATGCATCAGAATTCCAAATTATAAGTTCTTCAGCAATTCTAGAAATGTGCAAAGAACAAGCTAGAGAAGAATACAAAAAGTCTAATACAAAATCTCTATCAGATACAGTATCTACAGAATTGTTTGTTGGTTTTTTAAATTTAAGTTTTTTTGTGGTGTAATTCCTGTCAATTTTAAAAGAAGTGCCAGATAAAGCCCCTACACCTAAAGGATTTTCATCTAAAAACTCTAAATTATTCTTAAATTTTTTCTTATCTCTTTTAAACATCTCAACATATGCTAGTAGATAATGTGCTAAAGATAATGGTTGTGCATTTTTTAAATGTGTAAATCCTGGCATAATTGTTCTGATATTTTTTTGTGCAAGATTTAGAATATTTGAATTTGTATTATCTAATAAAATTATCATTTTTTTTGTTGATTCTTTTAACCATAATTTAAGGTCGGTAATTACCTGATCATTTCTAGATCTAGCAGTATGAACATATCCAGCATCATCACCAATCAGTTCAAATAATCTATTTTCTATGTTCATATGAATATCCTCTAAATCATAATCAAAATTAAACTTTTTTTTTACAATTTCATTTTTAATTCTTTTTAATCCCCAGATTATTTTATTCTTTATTCTGAAATTTATAATTTTCTGTTTGTGAAGCATTTCGACATGAGCAATTGATCCTTCGATATCTTCTTTAAATAGTCTTTTATCTACTGGCAATGAACCACCCACTTTTTTAAATAAAGTAGAGGCATTTTTCTTAATTCTTGTACCCCAAATTGGTTTATTGTTTTTATTTTTACTCATGTTATTCAATTACAAATCTATGAAATTTATATTTATATCCATTAAAATAATATTTCTTTACTTCATATCATTTAGTTCTTCATATTCAATAGAAGCGCCAAATATAAAAAATCTAATAATTTATGAGGAAAAACAAAAAATTAAGTTTTTCGACTTTTTAAATGAGGCTGGAAATAAAGTTAATTTGAAAGAATTTAAATCTGAATTAATTATTTTGAACTTTTGGGCAACATGGTGTGCACCTTGTAGAGAGGAAATGCCATCATTAAATAACCTTCAAAAACTTAAGGGTGAAAAAAAAATAATGATCATCCCAATAAATATAGGTGGAGAAAATATTAGTACATCTAAGAAGTTTTTTGATGACCTGCTCATAGACGAATTACGAGTTTTTGTTGGTGATGGTGCTGGAATTGCAAAAAATTTAAAATTAAGAGGGCTACCGACAACACTATTAATTAATAAAGATGGTTATGAGTTTGCAAGAATTGTTGGTTCGATAGATTTTAACAGTGATGAATTTTTAAATTGGTTAAATGAATTAAATTAATTTTTATAAAAGTAAGCTAATGCCACAAGCACAATTATAGCAACAAATTGTAGTAAAACTCTAAGCTGCATTAATTTGTTAGATGTTTTTTTATCTCCATCTCCTTTAAAAAGAGTTCTAATTCCAAGAATTAAGACTACAGCCACAGCAGCAAGCAAAACAATTGCTGCAATTTTAACAAATATTTCAGAAATCATACTTTGATTTTAGTTTCTTTTTAAAATAAAAAAACATAATTACTTATCTATGACATTTTGCCTTGAATCAACAATTATAAAACCTGAAATTGGGTCTGACATCAAAAATGCAGTAATTTTACTTCATGGATATGGTGGAGATGGAAAAGACATTAGCATGTTAACTCTGAATTGGAAAAGGTTTTTAAACAATACAGTATTCTTATGTCCTAATGGACATGAGCCATGTAAAATTAATCCAATTGGTTATCAATGGTTTGATTTAGAAACAAATGATAAAAATTATATTTTAAATGAAGTAAAAAAAGCTGAAGACAAATTGAGAAAATACATTGAAGAAGTTAAAGCAGAGTATAATTTGGAAAATTCAAAGATATGTTTATCAGGATTTAGTCAGGGTTGTATGATGTCAATAAACTTGGGCTTAACCTCTAAAGATCCCTTTAATTGTATTGTTGGATTTTCTGGAAAGATTATAGATAAAGAGGATCTAAGTTTAAGATTAATTTCTAAAACAAAAACTTTATTAATTCATGGTGAGAAAGATGAAATAGTTCCACCCTATAATTTATTGGAAGCAAAAGATTTTTTTAAACGCAATAATATTAGTATAGAAACTTTAATGATCAAAGACTGCGACCATCATATACCAGTTGAAGCTTCAAGTAATGCATTAAAATTTATCAAAGATAATTTTGATATTTAAAAAGAATTAACTTTTTTGTTATATTGATTAATAATAATATATAATATATTGAATAATTATGACTCTGATGATCAATGAAAACCTTTCACTCGAAAAATGTCCGGCTCTAGTTCTTAACGCAGATTACAGGCCATTAAGTTATTATCCTTTATCATTATGGTCATGGCAAGACGCTATTAAATCTGTATTTTTAGATAGAGTTTCAATTGTAAGTCATTATGATAGAATGATAAGAAGCCCATCATTCTCTATGCAGTTACCGAGTGTTATTGCATTAAAATCTTTTATAAAGCCTCGTTCAAATCCAAATTTCACAAGATTTAATGTTTTTCTAAGAGATAAGTTTAGTTGTCAATATTGTGGATGTAGTGATGAACTAACTTTTGACCATCTTCTTCCAAGATCAAAAGGTGGAAAAACTGATTGGGAAAATGTTGTAACTGCTTGCTCAGCATGTAATGTAAAAAAAGGTGGAAGATTGCTAAAAAATTCTGGAATGAAGTTAAATCAATGGCCTTTTCAACCAACAACAGAGGATCTTCATAGAAATGGGAAAAATTTTCCTCCTAATTTTCTACACAGCAGTTGGATGGATTATTTATATTGGGATGTCGAATTAGATCCTAGTTAAATTTTTTCAGAAATATTTATAGCAATTTTTGAGCCTGTTTTAATAATTTTATCCATTACTGAATATAATCCTTTTTTTGTTGCGCCGTGCTCATATGCAATATCTTTATGTTCCAATTCATCAGCTCTAAATTTTTTAATTTTTTCTCTAAGTTTTTCCTCATCATCTTGTAATTGATCTATTTGACTTTGGTAATGTTTATCAATTACTTCCTCAACAGAGGCTGTACAAAGCATTGCTGCCTTTTTTCCTAATATTGTTGAGCCGAAACCTAAACCTACTCCTAATAAATCCCATATTGGTAAAAATTTAGTTGGTTTTATATTTCTTTCTCTGATTTCATTTTCAAAAAAATCACTATGTTCTTGCTCATGTTCTTTCATTTCTTCTACTAATTTTAACAGTTCAGGATCCTTTTTAAATGTTTTCAATGCTAAAAGTTGACCTTCATATATTTTAATTGCACCTCTTTCTCCGGCATGATCAACTCTAATAAATTCTTCTAATTTTTTCTTGTTAGTCTTTTTCATAAACAAGAGCTCTTAGCGAAAATAATACAATTAGTAAAGATGTTAAAAAATTCAATCCAGATAAAGATATACCTAAAATAGTAAACTCTACATCTTTACAATTTTTAACCATTCCAAGACTTTCGATTATTTTTTCTTTATTAGTGATATCTATATTTGTGTTTGTACAACCAGCATATTCATCAAAGATGCCATTTTCTATACCAAAATGATATCCTGCAAGAGCAGTGCTCAGTGTCAAGGTAATGATTAAAGCAATTAAAATTCTATCAGATTTAATATAGTTATATCCCAAAAAACAAATTAAGATCGCTACTAAAAAAGGAATTCTTTGATAAATACATAATTTACACGGTAAATACCCAAGAACTTTTTCAATATAGATCGCAGATAATATAGCAATAATTGAGTATATAAAAATTAATAAATAAATATTTTTTCTTTTTAAAATAAAATTCATTTTAGTTCATAAAGTTTTGTAAAAATTTATAAATTAAAAAAACAAAAACAATTAAGACAATTGAGATTATAATTGAAATTTTTAGCAGCTTTTTTTCAATTATTGTTTTCATAGCTGGACCAAAATTTCCAACCAAGAAAGCTATTATAAAAAATCTAGATCCTCTTGTTAGCAAAGAGACGATTATAAAATAGACAATATTAAATTGAACAAACCCACTTGTTATTGTGAGTAATTTAAATGGAATGGGTGTAAAACCCGCTATAGCTAGCAACGTTGCCCATGCAAAAACGCCTCCATTTGATGAAATTTTATCTTTTAAAAATGAAGTATTATCTACACCGTAAAGCTCAAAAATCTTAATTCCAATTTCATTGAAAAAAACATATCCTATGAAATATCCCAAACATGCACCTAAGACGGATCCTGTCGTAGCAATAATTGCTATCTTCATCCATCTTTGTTTATCGGCAATAGTCATTGGAATAATAAGAACATCTGGTGGAATAGGGAATATGAAACTCTCAATAAAAGATATAAACCCTAAAATTTTTTTTGAATTTTTATGTCCTGCAAGTTTAATTGTTTTATTAAATAGTTCCTTAAACATATTTTCTTTTAATATAAATAGTGTTTTAATACTATTATTTATATTCTATGAAACAAAAAATAAATGGGCGAATGGCGGAATTGGTAGACGCGTTGGACTCAAAATCCAATAGTAGCAATACTGTGAGAGTTCGATTCTCTCTTTGCCCACCAAAAAGTATATGAACTTAAAACAAATTAATAATTTAACTGAATTATTTTTTGATCAATTTAATAAACAAATTGATAAAAATAAAATTTTATTATCAACTTTAGGTGATAAAAGAAAAAATTACTCTTGGCAAGAAACCTACGATTTTATTAATTTAGTTTCCAATGAATTAAGAAAAGTAATAACAAAAGGTGATAGATGCTTATTAATTTCTGAAAATAGACCAGAATGGTTTATTGCAGACTTATCTATTATGCTATCGGATGGGATAACTGTTCCAGCTTACACAACCTATGCAGAAAATGACTACAATTATATTCTAAATGATTGTACACCGAGTATAATTTTTGTCTCAAATATTGAACAATTCAATAAACTAAAAAATATTATTAAGGATAAAAAATTTATAAAAAAAATATTTTCTTTTGAAAAATTACCAAATGTAGAAATTGAATATATTAATTTAGAAAACTTAAAAAAAAATAATATTAAAAAAAAATTACTAATTCACAAATCTTTAGCCTTAAGAAAAGATCCATCTTGCATAATATATACTTCAGGCACGCAAGGAAATCCTAAGGGAGTGATTTTAAGTCATGGAGGAATCTTAAATAATTGTGAGGGTGCAATAGATATTCTAAAACCAATATTAACTAAAGAACAGACCAGGTTCCTCACTTGGCTTCCACTTTCACATTCTTACGAACACACTGTCCAATTTGTGCAAATCACTGTGGCAGCTAGAATTTATTATGCGGAGAGTATTGATAAATTAGTTAAGAATATGAATGATTGTTCTCCTGAAATTATGACAGCTGTACCAAGATTTTATCAAAATCTTTATCAAAAAATTAATGCAAGTTTTAAAAAAGCTACAGGATTGAAAAAAAAATTAATTTTTAAAATGTTAGAATTAGGTCTAAAAAAAATTAAAAAAGAAAATTTAACTATTTTAGAAAAAATCCAAGATAGAATCTTAGAGAAATTAGTTAGAAAAAAAATAAAATCACAATTTGGAGGATCACTAAAAACGTTCGTTTCTGGAGGCGGTGCTTTAGATAAAGATGTTGGATATTTCCTTAATGCTATCGGTCTACCAACGCTACAAGGCTATGGATTAACGGAAACTTCTCCTGTAGTGAGCTGTAATCCAATAGGAGATATTAGAATAGACACTGTTGGCCCACCATTTAAAGAAAATGAAGTAAAAATAGCTGAAGATGGTGAAATTTTAGTAAAAGGCGAAAATGTAATGTTGGGTTATTGGAATAATGAAGAAGAAACAAAAAAAGTATTAATAAATGGTTGGCTTCATACAGGAGATATTGGAATAATTGAAAATAGTTACTTAAAAATTACAGATAGAAAAAAAGATATCCTTATAACTCCTGGAGGA
>CACAZL010000012.1 GCA_902536925.1 uncultured Pelagibacteraceae bacterium | reverse complement strand
GTAATGAAATATTACGATGAGTGGGGAGATGGTAATAAATATGATAAAGATATGGTCGATTGGAATTACACAGGACCAAAAGAAACAACAAAAGTATTTTCAGAATTCCAAAAAAACAAAGATGCAAAAATTTATGATGCTGGTTGTGGAACAGGACTAGTGGGTGTTGAATTAAAAAAATATGGTTTTAAAAATTTTCATGGAGCAGATCTTTCAAAAAAGTTATTAGAATTAGTACCAAATGATCTTTATAAAAAGCTTGAACAAGTAGACTTGAATAAACCCATTAACAAAAAAGATGACGAATATGACTCTGTTATGTGTGTTGGTACATTTACTTTTGGACATGTAAAGCCACCAGCTTTGGAGGAATTTATCAGGATTACAAAGAATGATGGATTTATCTGTTTTACTATTAATGAGGGAATACATGAAGAATATGGTTTTGATAAAAAAATTGAACAACTTAAAGAGCAAAATAAATGGAAAGAAATAAAATTTTTTAAATCAGATTACATTGCGAGCAAAGACGTAAATGCTTGGTTAGGGTTATATCAAGTGATAAAATAAACCATGTCAGAAATTTACAATATTATAGATAAACAAAAGTTAGATATTGTATCTAAACCAATTAGTGAAGCTCATGGTTTACCAAATGAATGTTACATCAGTAAAGAATATACTTTAATTGAAAGAAAAAAATTATTTGAAGATAAGTGGATCGTCATTGGAGTTGGAAGTTCTATTCCAGATGAAGGTGATGTGAAACCAATTGATTTACTTGGAATACCCTTACTTATTGTTAGAACAAAAAATAAACAAATAAAAGTTTTTCATAATATTTGTAGTCATAGAGGAGTTAAATTAGTTAAAGAAGCTGGTAAAATTAGAAATGTTATGAGGTGCTCATATCATTCATGGTCATATGACTTAGAAGGAAAATTAGTTGCTACACCTCATATAGGAGGCATGAATATTCATCAAACACCTGAATTTGATAAATCAAAAAGTAATTTAAAAGAGATAAGATCATATATTTGGTTAGATCTAATTATGATTAATATTAATAACAATGAAATTTCATTTGAGGATTATATTAGTCCTTTAAGTGAAAGATGGGAAAAATTTTGGCCCTTAAAAGATAGAGAATTAATTTATCATGCAAACGACTATGGTTATTTTAAATTAGATGCAAAATGTAATTGGAAATTTGCAATTGAAAATTATTGTGAAAGCTATCATTTGCCTTGGGTTCATCCAGGATTAAATTCTTATTCAAAATTAGAGGATCATTATCATATTCAAGGTCTTCCAAATCGTTTCGCCGGACAAGGAACAGTTGTCTATAATCCAAGGTTTGAAGGAAAAGAAAAGTTCCCATGCTTTCCTAGTTGGCCTAAAGATAAGGAAAATATAGCTGAGTATGTAGCGCTATTTCCAAATGTAATGTTAGGAATTCACAAAGATCATTATTATGCTTATTGGTTAGAGCCTATCAATCATGAGTTTACAATAGAACATATGGAAATTTATTATGTTGGAGATGAAGCGGCAACTTCAACAAGGTATAAAACTTTAAGACAAAAAAATCACAAACAATGGGAAGACATTCAAAAAGAAGATGTAGATATAATTCAAAGTATGCAAATAGGCAGAAACTCTCCAGCTTATAATGGTGGTAATTTTTCTCCAAAGATGGACAATCCAACACATCATTTTCATAAGTGGGTTGCTGGTAATTTAATTTAAAGTTAAAACCTAAAAATGAAAATTATATTAATCATGGGACTTCCAGGTGCAGGAAAAACTACATTAGCTGACGAACTTGCTCCTTTTTTGAATGCAAAAAGATTAAATGCAGATGAAGTAAGAAAAGCTGCAAACGATTGGGATTTTTCAGAAGAGGGAAGAACAAGACAAGCAAAAAGAATGGCAGACTTTGCTTTAAAATTAAAAAACGATGGAAATTATGTGATTGCAGATTTTATTTGCCCAACTCCTAAAGCAAGAAGTTTATTTCCTGCTGATTATGTAGTTTGGGTAGATACAATAAAAGAAGGTAGATTTGATGACACTAATAAAATGTTTGTTAAACCAGAAAAATATGATTTTCATGTTGCCACACAAGATGCTAAGTCTTGGGCACCAAAGATTTTAAAGGAGATAAAAAAATGACGTATCAATGGGATAACAAAAAACCAACAGCCCAAATGTTAGGAAGATGGCAACCGTTTCATGATGGTCACTATACTCTATTTAAGGAAATTATAAAAAAAACAGGACAAGTATGTATTCAAATTAGAGATGTACAAGGTGTTGATGATAACCCATTTGATTTTGAAACTGTCAAAAAAAATATTGAGGAAAAACTTAATCCAGAGTTTGAGGGTAGGTTCAAAATTATGCTTGTCCCTAATATTACAAATATTTGTTATGGAAGAGGTGTTGGATATAAAATTGAAGAAATAGTTTTACCTGAAGAAATTCAAAAAATTTCAGCAACTAAAATTAGAGCTAAGATGAGAGAAGAAGGTAAATTAAAATAAGTGACTGTAAAAATAAATAAATTATCACCTGGTGTTAAAAGAGTTTTAATTAATGATCCAAAAACTTATAATTCCTTATCTTACAATACTCTTTCGTCTTTATTAAAAGCATTCAAAAAATTAGATAACGACAAAGAGACTAGAGTTATTATTTTAGAAGGGGCTGGTAAAGGATTTAGTGCAGGCCATAACTTAAAAGAGGTAAGAGGTATAAAAAATAGATCTAATCATCTAAAACTTTTTAAACTTTGTTCAAAACTTATGATGCAAATTGTAGAGGGAAACAAACCAGTCATAGCGAAAGTACATGGAGCAGCTTATGCAGCAGGATGTCAATTAGCTGCCAGTTGTGATCTTGCATATAGTACGAACTCAGCAACGTTTGCTACACCCGGAGTAAAAATTGGATTATTTTGCAGTACACCAATGGTTGCTGTCAGTCGAAAAATTAGCAGAAAAAGAATGATGGAAATGCTACTTACCGGTGATCCAATTAGCGCAAAATATGCAAAAGAAATTGGATTAATTAATGATCATTACAGTCCAAAAACTTTGAATAAAAAAGTTTTAGATATTGCAAAAAAAATATCTTCAAAATCAAATTTAACTATCAAAATAGGTAAAAAGGGTTTTTATAAACAATTAGAAATGCCCCTTAACAAAGCTTATGATTATACAAGTAAGATGATGACACTTAATATGTCATCTTATGATGCCAAAGAGGGTATAAGTGCATTTATCGAGAAAAGAAATCCAAGTTGGAAAAACAAATAACCATTAAGTTGAAGTCACTTAAAAAAAAGATTAAGTTGTAATTAAAGGAGAAAATCAATCATGGATGGATGTTGTGGTCCTGGATACGCTAGTCCTGCAGAAGCAATAAAAGCACCAAAAGAAAAACTTTTATATACTATAGCTATTTACACAGGGACAGGAATACAAAAACCAGACTACTTAGCAACAGTTGATGTTGATCCTCAAAGTCCTACTTATTCTAAAGTAATTCATAGACTTGAAATGCCAGGTATTGGTGATGAATTGCATCACATGGGATGGAATGCATGCTCTTCTTGTCATGGCGACTCAAATATGAGCAGAAAATATTTATTAGTTCCAGGTGTTAGATCAAATAATATTTATGTTGTTGATACTGCATCCGATCCTAGAGCTCCAAAAATACATAAAGTAGTGGATGGATCTGAAATAAAGAAAAAAACTAATTTATCAGGACCACACACAGTTCATTGTTTAGGTTCTGAAATTATCATTTCTTTTCTTGGAGACGCTAGAGGAGAAGCGCCAGGAGGATATTTACATTTAAATAAAGATTTTGAAATTGTAGGTAGGTGGGAAAATTCAATGGGAGACATACCTTTTAGTTATGACTTCTGGTATCAACCAAGACACAATGTAATGGTTAGTTCTGAATGGGCTGCTCCTAATACATTCATGCCTGGATTTGATTTAGAGGAAGTTGGTCATTTGAAATATGGTAGACGACTTCATGTCTGGGATTTTAAAAAAAAAGAGCCAGTTCAAACAATGTATTTAGGTGAAGATGGTTTAATACCATTAGAAGTTAAATTTATGCATAATCCTGACAGTAGTCATGGATTTTGTGGCGCAGCGCTAAGTGCAAATGTAATTCATTTTTGGAAATCAAAAGAGGGAAAATGGGAATGGGAGAAAATAATTGATGTTGAAAATGAACCACATCCTGATTGGCCAATTCCTGTACCTGGAGTTATGTCAGCGATATTGGTTTCTATGGATGATAAATATCTCTATATAAATAATTGGCTTCATGGAGATATGAGACAATACGATATTTCAGATCCGCACAATCCTAAATTAACTGGTCAAGTTTGGATGGGTGGATTGTTAGGAAAGGCTCCAGAAGTAAATGGTGTTAAAATTGCTGGCGGACCTCAAATGTATCAATTATCTTTAGATGGTAAAAGGATGTATGTAACAACATCATTATTTTCTACTTGGGATAATCAATTTTATCCTGAAATAAGAAAACAGGGCGGAGCAATGATTATGATTGATTGTGATGTTGAAAATGGTGGGATGAAAATTAATAAAGATTTTATTGTTGATTTTGGTAAAGAGCCAAATGGACCTAGTAGGTGCCATGAAAGTAGATATCCAGGTGGAGATTGCACAAGCGACATCTGGCTATGACAAAGATTACAATCTCAAACAGAAATAACAGTGCATTTGAAGTCAGTGGAAAAAAACCTTTATTAAACGAATTAAGAGATCAAGGTGTCGATCTTCCATACGGATGTCAGTATGGAGGATGTATTACATGTGCAGCTAAACTAATAAATGGAGAAGTAGATCAACGTTCTCAAGTTGCTTTAAATAACAGACAAATATATGATGGATATATTATTTTATGTGTTGCTAAAGCAAAAACAGATTGCACAATTGAGATAGGAGTTGAAAGTCATGATAAATTATACCGAAATCCTTTTCTTGATCCTTTAGAGCCACACGAATTAAAAGCAGACATCGCAAGTAAAAAGGATGAAAAAAATAAAAATGAACCATAACGAACCTTATAGCGCTGAATATTTAAAAGATATTTTAAGCTCAGTTAAGACAATTGCAATGGTTGGTGCTAGTCCAGATAAAACTAAATTTAGTTATGGTGTATTAAGAGTTTTGCATGAAACTGGTTATGACATGATACCTGTAAATCCTAAACCAGGTATAAAGGAAATTAGAAATCTAAAAGTTTATCCAAATTTATCAGTTATCGATAGACCTGTTGATATGGTTGAAGTATTTAGAAGATCCGAGGATCTTTATGGAATTGCTGAAGAGGCAATATCAATTGGAGCAAAAGTATTATGGGGACAAATCGGTGTAATTAATCATGATGCAGCAAAAATTGCTGAAGATGCGGGTTTAAAAGTAGTTATGAATAGATGTCCAAAAATTGAACTCTTCAGACCATTTTGGAAACCGCGACTAGATCTTAAAATTTAAATCAAATTATGGATACAACACTTTTAGATGAAAAAATAAAAGAACTATATTTAAGTTATAGGACGATAGCAATTGTTGGAGCAAGCCCAGACTCAAAAAAAACTTCCAATATAATAATGAAATATTTAAGAAATACAGGTTACAAAATTTTTCCTGTTAATCCAGTAACAGATAATAAAATTATACATGGTGAACCAGTTTATAAAAAACTAACAGATATTAAAGATCATGTTGGAATTGTTAATGTTTTTAGACCTAGTGAGGAGGCTGAGGAAATAGCAAAACAAACAATAGAAATTGGTGCAAATGTATTATGGTTGCAATTAGGCATTCACAACGAAAATGCAGCTAAATTAGTCTCTCAAAATAAAATTTATTATATCTCTAATAAATGTATTAAAAACGAATACGATAGATTGTTCAAAACTATATAATATCAAATTATTAAGTGTGATATAAAGACCTTTTATTTCATTTTAAATTTAAGATAAATTTAAAATATGAAATTCAAAATTTTATTTTTTTTAATTACATTTTTTTATTTTAATTCTTCATTTGCTGATGTTTTAAAACCAAGTGTGAATATAGATCCAAAACAAGTTGTTTTAATTCAATTAAAGGCGTTAATGAAAAATGACAATCCATATAAAGATAGAGGGATTGAGCAAACATGGGAATTTGCACATCCAAATAATCAAAGGATGACAGGTCCATTAGATAGATTTAAAAGAATGTTAAAAGGGGCTTCATACTCGATGCTGATTGACCACAAAGAAAATACAGTAACTGAAATTTACAAATCAAATACAATGGCAACTTATGAAGTTGTTGTCTTGGATAAGGACAAACAATATTTTAAATTTAAATGGAAAGTTGAAAAGAATAATAAAGAAGGCAATCTTTTAGATTGCTGGCTAACAACAGCAGTTTCACAACCAATACCAATGGGATCATCAATATAATGAAAAAGCCTCCAATGTATATTAGATATGCAATTCTAATGTTTATTTTATGCTTTCCAACAATTTCATCCACTCAACTTGGATGGTATTTTTGGGGAAGTGAAGTTGGGATTAATATTGGTATGGTAGTAGGTACAATTTCTGTCATAGTTGCCGCTTATTTAATGTTCAGAATGGGCTGGCGTGACGCAGATGATGAATAATAGAATTTTGTTTCGTTAGTAATTAAAATTTAGTAGGAATCTGATAATGAAATCCAAAGCAAAAGTTGTTGTAGTTGGTGGTGGAGTAGTGGGAGTTAGTGCACTCTATCACTTAGCAAAAAAAGGTTGGTCAGATGTTGTTTTAATTGAAAGAAAAGAACTAACATCAGGCTCAACTTGGCATGCAGCTGGCTTATTACCATTGTTTAATATGAGTTATTCTGTTGGACAACTCCACAAGTATGCTGTCAATTTATATAAAACTTTAGAAGAAGAGACAGGCAAGAACGTAGGTTTCAGCGTTGTATCAAATATTAGATTAGCAAGCACTAAGGATAGAATGGATGAATACTTTCAATACGCTGGTGTTGCTCAAACAATTGGTGTTGATGTAAAATTTTTAACTCCAGATCAAGTTAAAGAAATATGGCCATTATGTAATACATCAGATTTAGTTGGTGCAATACAACATCCTGAAGATGGATATATTCAACCAGCTGATTTAACTCAAGCACTTGCAACAGGTGCAAGAAATAGAGGAGCAGAAATATATAGAAATACAAATGTTGTTGGGATGAAACAAACTAAAGATGGCTGGGTTGTTGAAACAGATAAAGGGTCCATAGAATGTGAACATATTATTTCTTGCTCAGGAAATTTTGCAAGACAAACTGGAAAGATGGTTGGTTTAGATATCCCGGTCATTCCAGTAGAGCATCAATACATTGTTACTGAACCTCATCCAGAAATTCAAAAAAGAAAAAAAGATGGACTACCAGAGATGGGAGTTTTAAGAGATAGTGATAGCAGATGGTACATGAGAGAAGAAGCAGGTGGATTAATTTTAGGACCATATGAAGATGGAGCACCAGCTTGTTATGTAGATGGACCATCAAAAGATTCTGAATATGAATTATTTCAGGAAGATTTGGATAGATTGGCTCCACACATTGAAGGCGCAATACATAGAGTACCTGCATTTGGAGAAGTAGGAGTTAAGAAAGTTTATAATGGTGCAATTTGTTACACTCCAGATGGTAACCCAATTGTTGGTCCTGCTTGGGGATTAAAAAATTTTTGGATAAATGAAGGTCATAGTTTTGGTATCACTGCAGCAGGTGGAGCAGGATGGCAACTTGCTGAATGGATCGTAGATGGTGAACCCACAATTGATATGCTTGGTGTTGAACCAAGAAGGTATGGAGATTATTGTTCTAAATCATATTTAAAAGCTAAAAATGAAGAAGCCTACAGTCACGTTTTTATAACTCACTTTCCTGATGAAGAAAGACCAGCTGCAAGACCATTAAGAACAGCGCCATGTTATGACAGAATGAAAAATTTAGGAGCTGTGTTTGGTCAAAAATTTGGGTGGGAACGACCTAACTTTTTTGCAACTGATGGAATGGAGCAAAAAGACGATTGGTCATTTAGAAGATCTAAATGGTTCAATGCAATGGAAAAAGAATGCAAAAATATAAAAGAAAACGTTGGTCTTTTAGATATGACTGCATTTGCAAAATGTAGAATTAAAGGACCAGGTGCAGAAGAATTTTTAGATAATTTAGTTGCAAACAAATTACCAAAAAAAGTTGGAAGAATTAATTTATGTCATGCTTTAAATACTAAAGGCGGAGTTCATTCTGAATTTACTATTATGAGAGAGTCACATGATAGCTTTTATTTAGTATCAGCAGGAGCTTTCCAAAGATTAGATCATGATTGGATTTTAAAATGGATGCCTTCAGATGGTTCAGTACAGTTTGAAAATTTAACTAATAGTAATGGTGTTTTGGTTGTTTCAGGTCCAAAAGCAAGAGAGTTAATGCAAAGAGTTTCAAAAGATGATTTTTCAAATGAAAACTTTAAATGGCTAAGTGCAAAAATGGTTGATGTAGGGTACGCACCAGTAAATGCTATGAGAGTTAATTTTGTTGGTGAATTAGGATGGGAACTCCACCATCCAATTGAATATCAAAATCACATTTTTGATAAACTTATGGAAGCAGGACAAGATCTTGGACTAAAGCCATATGGTATTAGAGCAATGAATAGTTTGAGAGTAGAAAAATCGTATAAATTGGTTGGAACAGAACTATCAATAGAATACTCACCTTATGAAAGTGGTCTTGATAGATTTATACATCCTAATAAAGGAAGTTTTATTGGACTTGAAGCATTGAACAAGTGGAGAGAAAAAGGTTTTGATAACAAGCTTGTTACCTTGGAGGTTCACAATCCAAAAGATGCAGATGTATTAGGCAACAATCCCATTTATGAAAATGGAAGTGTTATAGGAAGAGCTACAGGAGGAGATTTTGGTTTTAGAATTGGAAAATCATTAGCATTAGGAATGGTTAAACCAGAATTAGCAAATGTTGGACAAAAACTTAAAATTGAAATATTAGGTGAGAAATATGATGCTACAATTTTAGATGAAAGTCCTTACGATCCAGAAAACAATTTATTAAGAGCTTAATGAAAATATTAGTCGCAGTTAAAAGAGTTATTGATTACAACGTTCAAATAAGAGTTAAAGAAGATGGTTCTGGTGTTGTTACTGACAACGTTAAAATGTCAACAAATCCACCAGATGATAATGCAATAGAAGAAGCAGTAAAAATTAAAGAGGCTGGCAAAGCTAAAGAAATAGTTGCAATTACAATCGGTGAAGAAAAAGCTCAAGAAACTGTTAGAAAAGCATTAGCTGTTGGAGCGGATAGAGGAATACATGTCAAAGTTGATAATGTGATTGAACCATTAGCAGTTTCAAAAATTTTGAAAAAAATTGTAGAAAAAGAAAATCCTGATTTGGTGTTTATGGGAAAACAAGCAATTGACGATGATTGCAATCAAACTGGTCAGATGCTTGCAGCTTTATTAAATTGGCCTCAAGCAACTTTTGCATCGAAAATTGAAGTTAAAGATAATGCATTAGAAGTAACTCGTGAAATTGATGAAGGTTTAGAAACTATTGAAGTAAATGTTCCAGCTATTGTTACATGTGATTTAAGACTAAATGAACCAAGATATGCTTCGCTTCCAAATATTATGAAAGCTAAGAAAAAACCAATAGAACAGTTAAATGCTTCAGATTTAGGAGTTGATATTAATCCTAGAATCGAACAAATTAAAGTTGAAGAACCACCAAAAAGAAAAGCTGGAATAAAAGTCGCTAGTGTAGAAGAATTAGTGCAAAAATTAAAAAATGAGGCTAAGGTAATTTAAATGTCAGTACTATTAATTGCAGAGCATAATAATAAAGAGGTTAGACCATTTACCTATAATGCTATAACTGCAGCTTCTCAAATAAATGAGGATCTTCATGTTTTGGTTTTAGGTCATAAAGCTGATGATGTTGCAAAATCTTTATCTGAAGTTCCAAATGTAAAAAAAGTTATTCACGTTGATAATGAAATTTACGAAAATTATATTGCTGAAAATTATACAGCAGCAATAATTAAGCATGCAGAAAGTTATTCACATATTGTAAGCTCAGCAAATACATTTGGTAAAAATTTAATGCCAAGAATTGCAGCATTACTAGATACTTCGCAAGTGAGCGATATAATTAAAGTTATTTCTGAGGATACTTTTTTAAGACCAATTTATGCAGGAAATGCTTTTGCTACGGTTAAAAGTAATGACAAAAAAAAATGTGTTACTATTAGACCGACGTCGTTTGACCCTGCTGATAAGAGTGGTGGATCTGCTGAAATTACAAAATCTGATCCAGCAGAAGCTAGTTCATCAACTAAATTTCTAAAGAAAGAAGAAGTTAAGTCAGACAGACCAGAGCTTGGAACAGCTAGAATAGTTATTTCTGGTGGCAGAGGAATGCAAAATGGCGAAAATTTCAAATTAATAAGTGATATTGCTGATAAACTTAATGCAGCAATTGGTGCATCTAGAGCAGCAGTTGATGCAGGTTATATTACGAATGATCATCAAGTAGGACAAACGGGTAAAGTGGTAGTCCCAGATTTATATATTGCAGTTGGAATTTCAGGTGCGATACAGCACTTAGCAGGAATGAAAGAAAGCAAAGTTATTGTGGCTATAAATAAAGACGGTGAAGCTCCAATTTTTAGTGTCGCAGATTACGGATTAGAAGCAGATCTTTTTGAGGCGCTTCCTCAGTTTTTGTCAGAATTGAACAAATTAAACACTATACAAAAATAGCAAATACTGTAAGAAATTATCATTATGTCCAGAGAAGTGATGGAATACGATGTTGTCATCGTAGGTGGCGGACCATCAGGACTTTCAACTGCAATTAAATTAAAGCAGTTAAATCCAGATATTAATGTCTGCCTTTTAGAGAAAGCATCTGAAATAGGTGCACATATTTTATCAGGGAACGTGTTTGAAACACGTGCTTTAGACGAACTAATACCTAATTGGAAAGAATTAAATGCTCCCATTAAAACAAAAGTTACAAAAGAAAAATTTTTATTTTTAGGAAAACAAAAATCATTAAGTTGGCCAACATGGTTGCTTCCTAAGGTTCAACAAAATCATAACAATTATATTATAAGTCTTGCAAATCTTTGTAGATGGTTAGCAGAGCAGGCTGAGGGATTAGGAGTTGAAATATTCCCAGGATTTCCAGCAAGTGAAGTTTTATATAATGATGATGGATCAGTTAAAGGTATTGCAACCCAAGATATGGGTATCGACAAAGAGGGAAATAAAAAAGATACTTATGAACCAGGAATGGAATTACATTCAAAAGTTACAGTATTTGCAGAAGGATGCAGAGGTCACTTAGGAAAAGAATTAATTAAGAAGTTTGAGTTGGATAAAGGTAAAAATCCTCAACAATATGGAATTGGTTTTAAAGAAATTTGGGAGATAGATGAAAAAAATCATACAGAAGGTTTAGTAATGCATACTGCTGGATGGCCTTTAGACAATAACACCTACGGTGGAAGTTTTATGTATCATGCAGAAAATAAACAAGTTTTTCTTGGTTACGTAATTGGATTAGATTACCAAAATCCTCATCTCTCACCTTTCGATGAATTCCAAAGATTTAAAACTCATCCAGATATAAAAAAAATAATTGAAGGTGGAAAAAGAATTTCTTATGGCGCAAGAGCTTTAATTGAGGGAGGTATACAGAGTTTACCTCAGATGTTTATGCCAGGTGCTTTGTTAGTTGGATGTGATGCGGGAACATTAAATATGCCTAAAATAAAAGGGTCTCATACTGCAATGAAGAGTGGAATGATAGCTGCTGAAACAATTTATGAGCATCTTACAAAAAATATAAATTTATCTACATATGAACAAAAATTTAAAGAAAGTTGGGTTTACAAAGAATTATATGAGGCAAGAAATGTAAAACCAAGTTTCTCTTGGGGTTTAATTCTAGGTATATTATTTACTGGAATTGACCAGATTTTATTTAGAGGAAAGCTTCCTTTCACATTAAAGCATAAACACGCTGATCATGAAGCTTTAAAATCAGCAGATAAAATGCCAAAAATTGATTATCCTAAGCCTGATAACGTTATTACATTTGATAAAACTAGTTCGGTTTATTTAACGGGTACAATTCATGATGATAATCAACCAGTACATTTAAAACTTAAAGATCCAGATTTGCCTATAAAATATACTTTAGAGAAATTTGATGAGCCCGCACAAAGATATTGTCCAGCAGGAGTTTATGAAGTTCAAGAAGTAAATTCTGTTCAAAAATTTGTAATCAATGCTCAAAATTGCATACATTGTAAAACTTGTGATATTAAAGAGCCATCTCAAAATATTACTTGGGTCACTCCAGAAGGTGGAGGTGGACCTAAATATGGAAATATGTAGTTAGGATAAATCGATTGCAAACTTTTTTAAAGTTTCAATTGGAATAAGTTTCAAAGTGTTTTTATGAGTTTTCTTTAAATAAATTGGACATCCTTTTCCCGCTTCTAAAGCTCTAGCATACCAACCTGCACACACACACCAACTATCTCCATCTTTTAAACCCGGAAAACCAAACTCAGGATGAGGTGTAATTAAATCATTGCCTGCTTCTTTACACCATTCTAAAAATTCAGTATTTACTTTTGCACAAACAGTGTGCACACCATGATCATTTTCATCTGTATTGCAACATCCGTCTCTATACCATCCTGTTAAAGGATCATTTGAACATAACTCCAAGTCTTCGTCTAAAACATTTTTTTGTTTATCAGCCATGAAACAATCTTGTTAATTTTTTATCAATATCTATGTTAAAAGAAAATGATCTTCTTTCACCATCAGATTTAAATGGATATGCAGTATGCATTAAATTATTTGG
>CACAZL010000011.1 GCA_902536925.1 uncultured Pelagibacteraceae bacterium | reverse complement strand
GGCAGATTTAATATATCCGATGCTCCAAAATACTTAGACTTTGGCATTGATGGCGTCATAGCATCTGATATCAGTAATATGGAAGACTTAGAGTATTTAAAACGTGTAATTTATTATAAAAATATTGGAGACAGAGGTGTAGGTTTAGGTCGAATGAATAAACATGGCAACAATTTCAAAAATTATATGAAATTGTATCATAAAAAACTTGTTTTATTGCCAATGATTGAGCAGAAAATAACAAAAAATATTATTGAGTTAATATTTAAAGATGAAATGGTAGATGGTTGTTTGATAGGTCCTTATGATTTATCAATGTCTATTGGAAAACCTGGAAACTTCTATAGCAAGGATTTTAAAGAAATTGAACTACATATTATTAAAATGAAAAATAAATATAAAAAAGCGGCTGGTATACATTTTATGGAACAAAATATAAGTAAAATTAAATTAATAAAAAAAAAAGGTTTCAATTTTGTTCCCATATTAACTGACGTTCAATTTTTTAAAATCGGAACAGATAAAGTTATAGCCTAGTGACAAAATTATATTGTTTTATACCTGCAAGACTTAAGTCTTCAAGATTTCCTAATAAGATGATAAAAATTGTAAAAGGAAAACCATTGATAAAATATGTAAATGATAAATGTAATGAATGTAATTTTTTTTTAAAAACATATGTAGCAACCTGTGATAAAGAAATTTATGATATTATCAATTCGAATAACGGTAATTCGATTATGACGAGTCATTTTCACATGGGCTGTATATCAAGAATTTCTGAAGCAGCAAAAAAAATTAATCAAATTAGAATGAAAGATTTTATTTGTATAGTCCAGGGAGACGAAGTTTCAATAAACAAAAAAATATTAGATGATTTTTGCAAAATATTTCTTAAACTTAAAAATAAATATTCAATTTTTAATGCAGTTTCCAAAATAAAAAATCAAAAAGAATACCAATCAAAATCTGTGATAAAAGCGATTATAAATAAAAAAAATAATATTATAAACTTTGCAAGAACGAATGTAACTCATTCAAATAATAAATTTAACAAGCAATTATCGAAACATATATTTAGGCAAACAGGTATTATTATTGTAAGGAAAGATTATCTTTTAAGATATTCAAAAATGAAAAGATCTTTCTTTGAGAAAAATGAGTCTGTAGATATGCTTAGGTTTTTGGAAAATGACATAAAAATAAAGGCATTTGTAATCAATAAAACGATGATTGGTATTGATACAAAATCTGACTATAAAAATTTTTTAAAGTCTTAAATTAAATATGAATAATTTTACCGTTTCTTTTGCAGGCTTCGGCTTAGTTGGTCAAAGAAGATACGCATATATTAAAAAGATAAATAATATAAGTGTAAAATCTATAAGTGATAATTATTCACCTTATAGAAATAAGTTCAAAGATGGTCTGATTTTTAAAAATTATACTGAAATGTTTAAAAAAGTTAAGACAGATATATCATTTATATGTTTGCCAAATAAACATGCAGTTAAAGCAACTATTTTAGCATTAAAAAATGGATCTCATGTTTTTTGTGAAAAACCACCCGCCAGGAATCTGCATGAAATGAGAAAGTTAAAAAAAATAATTAAAAGATACCCAGATCAGATTTTAATGTATGGATTTAATCATCGTTACCATGATACCATAATCAAAGCAAAAAAGATAATAGATACAAAAAAATTTGGGAAAATAATTAATTTGAGAGGTGTCTATGGCAAGTCGTATATAACGCCATTAATTAAGGGATCTGAAAAGAAAAAAGAACATTTTAGTTGGAGACAAAGAAAAAAAGATTCTGGAGGAGGAATTCTTTTAGATCAAGGAATACATATGGTTGATATGCTAAATTTATTTTGTGGTAATTTTAAAGAGGCAAAATCATACATATCTAGAAATTTCTGGAAAAGAGATGTGGAGGATAATGTCTACGCGTTGTTAAAAAATAAAAATAATGTTTACGCATCTATCCATTCATCAGCAACTTTATGGAAGCATAAATTTTCTTTAGATATTACATTAGAAAAAGGAATGTTAAATTTAAGTGGGATATTATCTGGGACAAAATCTTATGGCAAAGAGAAAATTAATATAATTAGAAAAAAAAAAAATGGTAAGTTATCTGAAACAGAGCACAGTTTCCTAAAAGATAAATCTTGGCAAAGAGAGATTGAATATTTTGTAAAACAGATAAGATTAAATAATACAACTAAATATAAAGGAAATTTTAGCGATGCTTATAAAACTATGAAAGTTATTCATATGATTTATTCTGCGAGTTAAATTATAATTTAAATTTGATTTGATACCAATGGGCTAATATATGATTGATAATTAATTGCATATCTTCTACAGGACCATATTCACCTTTTTTTGATGGAATAATTAAGTGGTTATCACAAAGAGATTTTAATTTTCCACCATCACAGCCTAATATACCATATACGTAATTCCCTTTACCACTGAACCATTTACAAGCATGAATTAAATTTTTTGAATTTCCAGATACCGACATAACAATTAAGATGTCATTTTTTTTATATTGATATTTTAGTTGAGCCAAAAAAAGATTTTCGAAACCAATGTCATTAGATATTGCTGTACTGACTGCATTATTATCTGTTAGCGAAACTATTTTAAATGGTCTCTTCTTTGTTTTTTTTAATATATCAAAACCTAGGTCATTAGCCATTGCGCTACTATTTATTGCACTTCCACCATTTCCTATCACATAAATACTTCCTTTTCTTTTTCTACATTCCTCTAATTTTTGAGAAAGTTCGGATATTTTGTTTAAGTTTATTTGATTAAATATTTTTTCCAAATTTTTAAGATATTTTTTTGCAAATAAATTTATGTTTTTTTCTTTTTTTAAAATCATTGAATGTGACTATAAATTAATATATTCCATAGCTATATATTAGTTTTTTTTATAACCAAATATAAATTTTATTTTTAATTGAGAAAAAGTAAACTTTTACCAATATCAATTGTAATACCTACTCTTGGTGAAAAAGAGCTAATAAAATGTCTAAAAAAAATATCCTCAGGAACCAAGTATCCCAAAGAAGTTTTGCTAGTTATTCCAAAAGAAAATGTAAAATTAGTAATAAATTACTCAAAATTTTATAAAAAAATTAATACAAAAATCATTATAAGTAATAAAAAAAATCAGGTGTATCAAAGAATTTTAGGTTTTAAAAAAGCTAAAAATAAGTTTGTTTTTCAATTGGATGGTGATGTGTACTTGGAAAAGTCTTGTTTAGAAATTTTGTTTAATTTTATTAAAAATAAAGAAAAAGTTGCAGTAGCACCCAGATACACAAATAAGGAAAATTTGTCAAATATTTATAAATTTCCTAAGAGTGGCCTTTTAAGATTTTATCATTGGCTTATAAATTCTAATTATGGTTATTCACCTGGAAAAATATCTCTAAGTGGTTTTAATTATTCAGATGAAAATAATACAAAAGGATTTAGCCAAAATGATTGGTTGTCAGGTGGTGCAGTAATGCATAAAAGGAATAACTTAATTCTGAAAAATTATTATCCATATAAATTTAAAAAAAAATTTTGTGAAGATATTCTTCATTCACTGATACTTAGAAAAAATAACATCAATCTTATTAAGCTGTATGAAGCAAAAGCTTCCTCTAGACAATCAGGGGTTATTACAAGCCAAAATTTCCTTTTAGTTTTAAAAGATTTTATATGCGAATTTCTAATTAGGAGATATATTGTTAAAAGTTTTAATTTGAGTCAAATTAGATTATTTATTTATTACTTAATTTTAATTTTAAGAATTATTTATAAAAAAATTAAATGGTCAAAGAAATAATAAAAGGTGTAATAATTTACGGAGCTGGAAATGCAGGTAAACAAGTATGCGACCTAATATTAAAAAAAAATAAAAAAGGTGTTTACTGTTTTATAGACAAAGATAAAAAAAAAATTGGAAAAAAGTATAAATCAATTAAAATTCTTTCAGAGAAAAATTTAATTGCAATTTCAAGAAAATATATAATTCCTAATATTATTATAGCAATTCCTTCAATAAACAATCATCGTGGTGTAAAACTCTATGAAAATCTAAATAAAATCTCACAATCAATTTATAATTTACCATTAAAAACAGAATATAATACAAGTAGAATAAATTTAAATGATTTACAAAGATCCGAATATTTTAAAATATTTTCAACAAAAAGTTTTAAGCTATCCAATCAATACTTCAATTCATTAAAAAAAAAAAATATACTAATAACCGGCGCAGGTGGTTCTATTGGTTCGGAATTAGTTTTCCAACTGTCTAGAATTTCAAAAAGAAAAATTATTTGTTTAGACAACTCAGAACTATTTTTATTTAACTTAAAAAATAATAGCAATTTAAATCAAAAAAAAATAAAACTTATTTTAGGTAATATCAATGATAAGTTTTTAATTAAGCAAATTATAAAAAAAGAGAATATTAATTTAATATTTCACTCAGCAGCTTACAAACACTTGAATTTTCTTGAGCAAAACCCAAAACAAGCAATAGAAAATAATATTTTGGGAACCGTAAATTTAATAGACAGCTGTAATAGTTTTAAAAATAAAAAAATTAAAATTATAAATATTTCTACAGACAAAGCGGTATATCCAACGAGTATATTGGGTTTATCAAAAAGAATTGCAGAGATCATATGTTTAAATAAACTTCATGATAAAAATTCAAAATTAAATATTTGCAATGTGAGATTTGGAAATGTATTTGGGAGCAAGGGTTCAGTGATAAATTTATTCTTGGATAAAATAAATAGTGGTGATCAAATTGAGATTACAAGTAAAAATGTAAGACGATTTTTTATGTCAATTAATCAGGCATGTAATTTAGTGATTGCAGCAAGTCAACAAAAGTACAGATTTAAAACTTTTATCTTTAATATGGGGCAACCTGTCAAAATTTACGATTTATTAAAAAAAATGATTAAGTTAAAGAGAAATAATTACAAATCTTTTCAAATTAAAATTGTTGAAACAGGCTTAAAAAAGGGGGAAAAAATTACAGAACAATTATCTTTTTCAAGAAAGAAATTTAAAACAGGGATAAAAAATATTTTTACAGTAAACGAACCTATATACAATTATAGAGCCACAAATAAATTAATTGAAGATATAAAAAGTAATATGATAAATAACAATACTATTAAAGCAATAAATATAATTAAAACTTTTTTAAAATATGAAATTAAAAAAAAACAATAAATTGAAAGATAAAGTATTGATTGTAGTAGCACATCCAGATGATGAAGTTTTAGGATGTGGAGGATATATATCAAAATATAAAAATAAGAAAATATTTAGGATAATATTTATTGCAGAAGGCACTAGCTGTAGATTCAGTAAAGAACAAATAAAAACATCATTCAACAAAGTCAAAGAAGATATTTCCAAAAGACAAAAACAGTCTATCAAAGCAATAAAATATTTGGGTGTTAACAGTTATAGATTTTATAATTTACCATGCGGTAGATTAGATCAGATTCCTATAATCGACATTAATAAAATTATTGAAAAAGAAATAGCAACATTTAAACCAAATATATTATTTACTCATAATTCAGAGGACTGTAACAATGATCATAGAATTTTAAGCAGGTCTGTAAATATGTCAACAAGACCTAATAATAATAATTCATTTTTAAATAGGATCATAAATTTCGAAATCTTAACAAGTTCTGAATGGAATTTTGAGAACCAATTTTCTCCAAATTATTTTGAGATACTTTCAAAAAAAAATTTAAAAGAAAAAATAAAAGCTTTTTATTTTTATTCAAGTGAAATCCAGAGCAAAGAAATGCCAAGAACAAAAGATGGATTAGAAACTATCGCTAAATATAGAGGCAAAATGATTTGTGAAGAATACTGCGAAGCATTTAAAATTATTAGAGATACAAAAAACTAATTATTAAAAATATGTCCACAAAAAACTTAAAGAAGAGGGAAACATCAGGAAAATTTTTAAATAATAGAATTGCATTCAACAAAAAATTTCAAAAATTTGACTTTTCAAAATGGCAATATTTGAATTATAAAAAAATAATTCATAAAGAATTTAAAAATAAAGAAAATATAAAAATACTTGATGTAGGATGTGGTAACGGTCTTCAAGTTTCACATTTTATAAAGATTATTAAAAATCCTGAGATATATTGTTTAGACTATTCTTTAAAATCTTTAAATAAAATTAAATCTAATTATAAAAGAAAATCTATTCTAACTTTTAAAATTGATATTGATAATTTAAATGATTTTATTAAGAAAAAAAAACTTAACAAATATTTTGATATTGTTCATTCTTCTTACGCATCTTATTATGCAAAAAATCAACTATATTTACTAAAAACCATGAAAAAAAGTTTAAAAAAAAACGGTATATTTTTAATTTCTGCTCCATCAAACCCACATGAAATGGTTAACTATGTAAATAAATACTCCCCAATAAAAGAGAAAATTCTTAGAACCTTATCGTATTATAATCGAGTCTTAATTCCATTTTTAAAATCCGTAAATAAAAAAATTTATACTATAAAAAAAGTAAATCATATAAATTTTGCTACACCTTTAGAATTTATAAATTTTTGGAGAAATACCACTTATTATAAAAACAAACATGAAAATAAGATCTTAAAAAATTTAGAGAAAAGGAAAAATCTAAAATTTAAAAAAATTTCAACGATAACTTTTGCTTTGAATTTAAAGTGAAAAAATAAATGAAGGATCAAAAGTACTATTTATCTTTAATAGAAAAAATTTTAATAAAATGTCAAAATATTTTAAAAGATACTAAACCTAAAAAAATTAACGTCAAAAAAAATGAATTAAAAATAAACTTGGATTATAAACTCAATAAAGCAATATGTGAGGAATTAAGAAAAACAAAAATTGATATTATTTCTGAAGAAAATAACAATATTTCCAATTTATCAATTTTAAAAAATAAAAAAAATTATTGGATAGTAGATCCTTTAGATGGATCAACTAATCTTCTGAGAAACATACCCTTTTGTTCCATATGTATATCTTTAGTTTTAAATAGAAAATTAGAAATATCTTTTATTTACGATATTAGTAAACATGATAAATACATTGCTTATAATAATAAAATATTTGTTAATGGAATAAAAAAAACCTTTTACAGAAAAATACTTAATAAAAAATCATCAATTTTGGTAACCGGTTTTCCACATAAATACAATTTTAAAAAAAAATTAGTTAATTTTAAAAAATATAATAAAATAAGAATGATTGGCTGTGCTTCATTATCTATGTTAGGATGTATGCAAGGTAATTTTGATTGGTATCAAGAGAAGAATATAATGTTATGGGACGTGGCGGCAGGCTATCATTTTAACATTCTCAATAATTGTATTGTGCATAAGTTTGATAAAAACAAAATAATTCAAGAAGTATCTTTAGGTTATTGTAAATAGTATTTTTAGATATTTTTCATATTCATAAAAAAAAGTTTATAACATTTTTTATTTATTAAATTCTTATTAACAAAATTCATTGCATTTTTTCTTTTAGACATGTAAATAATTGAATTTTTAAATTCATTTTCAATTATTCTGGATTGAGACAAGATAGATTTATTAAAATTTCTAAGATTTATTAAATATCCTCTTTTTTTATTAACTAAATTTTTATTGGCATCAATATTTGAACATATAACTGGTATTCCACAACTTAATGCTTCCATGACTGAAAAAGACATCCCCTCTTGACTACTAAAGTTCATAAAAAAATTTATTTTATTTATAATCATAAATTTTGGTAGATTTTTTACTTTTTTTATGAGTTTATATTCGAATAATTTTTTACTTAATTCCAGCTCTGACTTTATTCTATTGTGCTCTTCTCCTTTGCCAATAATATAAAAACGAATTCTTTTTTTTGTATGTTTTGAAAATGTCGTTACAAATTTAATCATTTTAATTGTATTTTTAATTTTAATAAAATTATTACAGCATAAAAATCTTATTTCATTAGTATTAAGCTTTTTTATCTTGTTTTGATATTTGTAAATGCCTAATGGTGAAATTATAATTTTTTTTTCATCGATAAGACGTGCTTTAAGTAATTTTTTTTTTTGAAAGTTAGCAAGGACAATTAATTTATCTAAAGAATAAAATTTATTTTTTATGTAGGGCACATAATCATCATTCTCTATGTAACCATTTAAATCGCTTCCAAGAACTCTTGATATAGTTTTTATATTTGAATTTTTTTTTAATTTTTCAAATGTTAATAGTAAATAATCAGACCAAAATGAGTAAAAAATTATATTTTCTTCTTTATGTTTTTTATTTTTTAAAACCCAATTAAGAGCAATTTCTGACTTAGTTATTTCAATTATTATCATTTTTAATTTCAAAAAAAAATTTTTCCTGAATAAATTTGCTAGTATCTCAATATAAAATTTAAGAGAAAATAAGGTATGAAACAAAATATAAAGAATAATATTTTTTTTTGTGAATTGTTCGGAAAGTCCGTAATTAATAGATATATTTTTATTAAATTTTTTTACTTTTCCTAAATTATTTTGTGGAATTATTTCAATCTCTTTAAAGTGCTTTGAAAGATTAGATAACTCAAATTTTATAAATGTTTTCTCTGAATCCCCAGTGGGATAATCATTAGTAAAAATAATTATTTTTTTATTTATTTTCATTTTAGGTATAAAGATATAAAACATACTTAACATTAACTTTAAACACAAAAATTTGATAACAATTATTAATAGCGATACTGGAAATTTTCAATCAGTTATAAACATGATTAAAAAAATCGGCTTCCAATCAGTTTTAACAGATAATTATGATTTGATATCAAAATCTAAAACTTTAATTTTTCCAGGGGTAGGAAACTTTGATAATGTAATGAGCAAGATCTATGAAAAAAAAATTGATAAAGCAATTTATAACTCTTTAGAAAATAATTCAAAATTACTCGGTATTTGTCTTGGAATGCAAGCATTGTTTTCAAGAAGTGAAGAAGGTAAATTGGAAGGGCTGAATTTAATCAAAGGCCAAATTTTAAAATTTAATTTTAATGATAAGAAATTTAAAATACCTCACATGGGTTGGAATACAGTTGATTTCGATGAAGGTACAAGTTTTTTTAAGGCGCTTGAGAGGAATAGGTTTTATTTTGTTCATTCTTATTATGCTAAATGTGATGATAAAATGGACATTCTTGGCAAAACTAATTATTCACATGAATTTGTCTCATGTGTTAAAAGAAAAAAAATTTTTGGTGCACAATTTCATCCTGAAAAAAGTCATTTTTTTGGAAAACAATTTTTAAAATTATTTTTAGAGTATATTTAAATAATGTTAAAAAAAAGGATTATACCTTCGTTACTTCTTGATAATCGAAGACTAGTTAAAACAATTAAATTTAAAGAAAAAAAATATATAGGTGACCCACTTAATGCTATAAAGATTTTTAATGAAAAATTTGTAGATGAGTTAATTATTTTGGACATTAATAGTAATAAATCAAAATTTGGAATTGATTATGAATTCTTAAAAGATCTTTTTAGTGAATGTTTTGTGCCTGTAACTTATGGAGGTGGAATTTCTACTGTAGAAGAGGCGGATAAAATATTTAAATTAGGTGTAGAAAAAGTTTCATTAAATTCATCTGTTCTACAAAATAAAAAAATATTAAATAATTTTGTTAAAAAGTTTGGATCTCAAAGTATAGTAATTAATATAGATATAAAAAAAAACTTTTTTAATGAATACAAAGTATTTAATAATAAACTAAACAAAATTGAAAAAAAATTAGATTTAATCAATTATATTAAAGAATTAGAAGATATTGGAGTAGGTGAAATTTTAATTAATTCTGTTGATAATGATGGAACTATGAATGGAATGAACCTAGAATTAATTGAGAAAACCAGCAAAATTGTTAATTTACCAATGATATATCTTGGTGGTGTCGGATCAATTAAAGATATAAAGGAAGCATTTAAGTTTGAAATATCAGCTGTTTCGGCTGGATCATTTTTTATTTTTTATGGGCCTCACAAAGCTGTATTAATATCTTATCCATATGATGAATTCGAAAAATTATGACAAAAAAAATTTGTACTTTTTGTGTTATGGATACATCTGCATCAAATATAAAATTTGATAAATCAGGTCAATGTAATTATTGTAAAGATTTTCAAAAAAAACTTAATACAAAAAAAAAAAATTTAGATAACATAATTAAACAAATAAAAATAAATAGTAAAAGTAAAAATTATGATTGTATTGTGGGATTATCAGGAGGAATAGATAGTAGCTATACCTTAGTTAAAGTTGTCGAATTAGGCCTAAAACCATTAGCAGTTCATTTGGATAATGGATGGAATTCAGAACTAGCACAAAACAATATAGAAAATTTAGTTAAATCTTTAAATGTTGATCTTTATACTCATGTATTAGATTGGGATGAATATAAATCAATGATGAATTCATTTTTTGCTTCTGATGTATTAGATATTGAATTGTTAATGGATAATGCAATGTATTCAATAAATTATAAAATGGCAAAAAAAGAGAAAATAAAATTCATTTTATCGGGGAGTAATATATCAACCGAGGGTATGAACATGCCAAAAAATATGAATTGGATAAAATTTGATAAAAAGAATATAAAATCGATAATTAAGATTTTTGGTAATAATAAAATTAAAAGTTATCCAGCAATAGGGGTCTTTGATTTAGTAAAATACATTCTTTTAAATAAAATTAAATGGATACATTTTTTAGATTATTTTGAATACAAAAAAGATGAAGCAATTAGTATTCTCAAAAGTAAATATGGTTTTAAACCATATGAATACAAGCATTATGAATCTATTTTTACTAGGTTTTACCAAGGATACATATTGCCAAATAAATTTAATATAGATAAGAGAATATTGCATCTAAGCACATTAATAGTTACAAATCAAATAACTAGAAATGATGCCTTACGAATACTAGCTCAAAACCCCTATAGTAGTTCTGCGCAGTTAAATGAAGATAAGGAGTATTTTTTAAAAAAAATGAATTGGGACGAGTCAATGCTAATAAAATATATTAATAGACCACCAAAATCGCACATGAATTATCCAAACAGCAAATACATGTATAAAATTTTATTAAAAATATATAAATTATTGAAATCAAGTGATTAAAAAAAAATTATTTTTAATTCATAATCATAAAAATTTTTCTGGCGCCGCAAGAAGCTTAGGTGAAAATATAATTCGTTTAAAAAAAAAAGTTGAATTTATAATAATATGTCCAAGGGGGACTTCCTCAAAATTTTTTAAATCTTTAAATGTAAAAGTCATTGAAATAAAATTTGTACCAAGGTTTAATCATTTTGAAATAGGTTTTTATAAGGGTTTAAGATGGCTGATCTTACTTAGAGAATTAGTAGCTTTTGTATATTTTACATTATTCTTAATTAAGTTGAAGAAAAATTACAGCATTATCGAAAGAATTCATTTAAATGAATTAGAATTAATAATTGTTGCTCCGTTAATAAAATTTTTTTTTAATTCAATTATTTCATCACATTTAAGAAGTCCTTTAGAAACCAATAAAGGAAAAAAAAGATACAATTTTGTAAAATATTTGTGCAAGATTTATTTAAAAAATATCATTTCAATTGATAATGATTGTTATAAAACCTCGCCTTTAAAAAATATTACAAAAGTTATTTATAATGGAATTAATTTAAAAAATATTAATATTAAAAATAATAAGAGAAAAATTTTAACATTTGGTTTTATTGGTAATTTTATTAAAAGGAAAGGTATATTTGAAACTTTAGCTATTTTTAAAAAAATTAACAAGAAACATAAAGTTAATTTAATATGTGTTGGTAAAATTGAAAAAACAAATTATTTATTAAATTTTTTTAAATATGAAGTTAACTTCGAAACGTATATAAAGAATAATCATATTGATAAAGAAAAAAATATCAAAATATTACCCATGACGTTCAATTTAAAAAATTTTTATTCCAATATTGATGTAGTCTTATTTCCTAGCCATATGAATGCTGTTGGTAGACCAGTGATTGAGGCATCATGTATAAAAAAGCCAGCCATTATCGCATTGAAAAAACATAATAATGATACAGCAATGAAAAATAATTGTTTAATTTTTAAACCTGGAAACTTACGATCCTATGAGAAAAAAATTTTATATTTTATTAATAACAGAGACAAAATAGATTCCTTAGGAATGTCAGCATATAGAAATGCTAAAAATAAATTTGATATTGTTGCAAATAGCAGAAAATTTCTTAAATTAATTTAAAATTAATGACAAAAAAAATAGCAATTGTTGGTTGTGGTAAAATATTTTCAAAACATTATGAAGCGATTAAAATACAGGAAAAGAAGAATAAATTAAAGTTAGTTGCAATATGCGAAAAAGATAAAAATCTACTAAATAAAATTAATTTAAAAAAAATAAATAAATACAATAATTTAACAAGTTTATTAAAAAATGAAAGATTAGATTTAATATCGATACTTACTCCGAGTGGTTTTCACTATCAAGATGCAATCCGATGCTTAGGAAAAGTAAAATCTATAATAATTGAGAAGCCAGTCACTTTAAAACTTTCTCATGCAAAAAATTTATTAAAAGAAAGTAAAAAAAAAAATAGTAAAATTTATGTAGTTCTTCAAAACAGATTTAATGATCCTATAATAGAATTAAAAAAAGCTATTGAAAATAATTTATTTGGTAAATTATTTTTAGCTACTGTAAGACTCAGATGGTCAAGAGGAATAAATTATTATGCTCAATCAAAATGGAGAGGAACTTATGAATTAGATGGAGGAGTGGTAGCAAATCAATCATCTCATTTCATAGATTTATTTCAATGGCTCTTCGGTATGCCAGATAAAGTTTTTGCGAGAATAAAACAAATGCAAAAATTAAAAAAAGAAGTTGAAGACACTGCTTTAGCTTTATTTGAATATAATCAGAAAAAAAAATTAGGATTTATCGAGGCAACAAACGCCATAAGACCAAATAATCTAGAAGGATCGATTTCTATAATTGGAGAAAAAGGTACTGTAATCGTAGGAGGCATTTCAGGTGAAAAATTAATTAAATGGACATTAAAAAAAAATAAAAAAGTTAAACAACTTTTAAATTTAAAATTTAAAAGAAAAAATGGTCATATTAAATTTTATGATTATATAATTAAAAATTTAAATACGAAAAATAATCTTTTAAACTTGGAGGAGGGAATTAAAAGTTTAAATTTAGTTAATTCAATATATAAAGCATCAACAGTTAACAAACCAATTTATATTAAAAATGTTAAAGATACATTTCTGGGAAGTAAGAAAAAAAGCAAATGAAAATTGAATTTAACAATATTTACCGTCAAGATAAAACTTTATTCAATAATATAATTAGAGATATAAAAAAAATCATTAAAAATAGTAAATTTATTTTAGGAGATGAAGTAAGTAAATTTGAAAATAAATTCGCAAAATTTACAAATACAAAATATTGTATAGGTTGTGCCAATGGTTCTGACGCTCTCTATTTAGCTATTAAATCTTTACATCTTAAAAAAAAAGATGAAGTGATAATACCAGATATGACATATGTTGCGACGGCAAGTGCAGTTATAAATAATGGATGTAAACTTAGAATAGCAGATGTTAATTTAGAGGATGCAAGTATAAAACAAGATGAAGTAATAAAGAAGATTAACAAAAATACAAAAGCAATAATAGTTGTAAATCTATGGGGTTATCTAGCTAATTATAAAAAATTAAAAAAAATTTGTGAGGAAAAAAAAATTGTATTAATCGAGGACGCCGCTCAATCAATCGGCTCATATAACGACGAAGGTGTTAATAGTGGAAATATTGGAGATATCGCATGCTTTAGTTTTTTTCCTGGAAAAAATTTAGGAGCTTATGGAGACGGAGGTGCAGTTGTTACAAATAATAAAATTTTTTACGAAAAAATATTAAAGTTAAGAACACATGGAGCAAAAAAAAAATTTAAACATGAATTAGTAGGAATAAATAGCAGGCTTCATTCAATGCAAGCAGTTGTTTTAAACCATAAACTTAAAAGAATTGATCTAATAAATAACAAAAAGAGAAGTATTGCTAATTATTATTATAAAAATTTAAATAATAAAAATATCAAATTGTTCAAAATTTCGAAAAATTCAAGTTTTCATCAATTTGTTTTACTAGTTAAAAAAAGAAAAGAATTTTTAAATTATTTAAATAAACATAAAATTCCATACGGATTTCATTATCCATATACTATACATGAAACAAAAGCATTTAAAAAATATTGCTATGATAAAAATTTTAGAAATTCTAAAATAATTGCAAGAAAAGGTGTTAGTATACCTATTGACCCTTATTTAAAAAAAAAACAATTAGACTTTATAATAAAAAAAATTAATTACTTTTAAGAATTTGCATTAAATTTTTATATATAAAGTTAGATACTATTTTATGACCACTTTTATTTAAGTGAATACCATCAACATAGCTATTTTTATTGAGAAGATAGTTTGTATTAATTATATCGACATCTTTATCTAAAGAATTAAAAATATATTGACTTATGTCAGATTTATCTCTTGGAGGGATATAAAAAGCTAAATATTTTTGATTTTTTGCCTCAAGTTCTTTCAATTCTAATTTAATAAATTTTATGGTTTCATTTATTAAATCAATTTTGTTATCATTTATTTTTGTGTCATCTAATTTTGAAATATAGTTATTTAAGTCATATTTAGTTGCAAAAAAACTCAGTGCTTCAAAAATTGCGGGTAAAAAAAACTTTTTTTCATTAAGATAGAAATGAGCTGTATTTGAATTTTGTAGACCTCTGTAAAAGTCATCTGGAACTATAATAAAAACTTTTAAATATACATTCTTTATCCTCTCATCATACTTTGATCTATAAAAGATATTATGAATACCATATGAATTTACACCTGCATTACCACAAAGAACTTTTAATTCTTCGAATTTTTCACATGATAGGTAAACAAAAGTTTCTCTATCATCAATGTAGCTACCACCATAAGTAACGCTATCTCCATAAAATATAATTTTTTTGTAATCATGTTTATCTTGCCAATTTATTACAGATCTTAATCCCACATCATTTATTGTTACTATTGAATTATGGAGTCTTACTTTTTTTTGATTTTGTTTAGGCGCATAACCATACACGTAATTTCTATCATAGACAATTGGATCACCGAGACCAATATATCTTAAATACATTTCTGCTGATGCTATAACAACAAACAATGATAATATAAGTGTGATTATTAGATATATTCTCTTTTTCATTAATTACAAATTATAACTTAACATTTAATTTCTATAAAAAACTGTATTATAATATAATAACACATATTTAATTATCATTAAGTAGATGAAATAGTTTTCTGCTAAATTTTTGAGTTTAATAAATTATGTATTATAATCTTATACTTTTACCTATATTTCTATATTTACTAAATTTATTTTTAGTAAAATTAAATTTTTTAGTGGATGATCCATCGGATAGTTTCCATAAAATTGAAAAAAAAAAAAATATACCCTTATCGGGTGGTATATTTATTTTTTTTTGTATAATTTTAAACAAAATAGTAAGTGACGAATATTTTATTACTCCTAATTTATTAATTTTTTTTCTATTAATTTTAATACTTGGGATTTTTTCAGACATCAGAAAAAATTTTTCGCCTAAATTAAGAATTATTTATCAATTATTAATTATAATTTTTCTAGTAACAATTAATCAAGAATTACTAGTTGATAGAACTAATATTGATTTTTTTGACAATCTTATACAAAATAAATATGCAAAAATTATATTTACTGTTTTTTGCATCATTACCCTACTTAATGGGTTCAATTTCATGGATGGAGTTAATGGATTGGTAACAGGTTATAAATTATCAATTTTAGTTGTTATGAGTTTCATTTCCCATAAATTATTTGGAATATTTTATTTAAATGAAATTATATTTGTTTTTTTGATATTTTTTTTATTTAATATTTTTGGTAAGTCATTTCTAGGAGATAATGGTGTTTATTTATCTTCTATTTTATTTTCTTTCATAATAATTAATTTTATAAATTCGAATAAAATTGTATCTCCTATCCTAGCAATATCATTGTTTTGGTATCCCGCTATTGAAAACTTATTTACAATATTAAGAAGGTTATCAAAAAAAAAAATGACCTACCTTCCAGATAAATTACATTTACATTCATTAATATATAAGAAAATAAATTTTACGCCTAATATTAATAAAAATAGTTTGACAGGCCTGATAATTAATCTTGCATTAATTCCAAATTTTGTAGCATCCTACTTTTTTTTTGATAATAGTTTTTATCTTGGAATTTTAGTGTTAATTTATATCATAATTTACATTTTATCATATAAATTGCTGATAAAAAAATAATATGATCTGAAATGGTTTTAATACAATCATTAATAATAAATTTTCTTGTAATTTTTTTATTTCTACAGATAGGAAATTTTTTCTCTAATAAATTTAAATTAGAAGAATATTATGAAAAAATTTTATTTGGATTTTCAATTTTTACATTGTTCAACTTTTTTTTCTATTTTGTTTTTTATTTTTCAGTAAAAAAGATTATATTCATTTGGATTATAACTCTAGTTTGTATTTTTTTTTCTAACATATTTTATTCAAGAAAATTAAATTTTATTAAATTTGGATTGAGTGTTTCAAAGTTTATAATACCAATAACGATTATTTATATTTTAATTCCTATATTTTTTGGTGAACAATTTTACGTTTTTAGGGGTAATCATTGGGACTTATTTTCCTACCTTTCAATTGCATCACTATTTAATGATATTACGTTTAATAATATTTTAAGTAATGAAATACCTAGTCTCTATCTTCACTTTGAAAATATAGAAAAAATTTCAATATCTAGACCAATAACTAGTTTCCTTTTAGGTGTGTTCTTAAATTTAAAAAATATAGATATTTATTTACTTGTATACCTATTTAAATTATTTTTTGTAATACTGACCTCTATGTCTATCTATCTTTTTTTTAATAAAATCAATATTAGTCGATTAAAATCTTTTTTTTTTTCAATAATATTTACTCTATCTTTTTGGATAATTTATATTTTTGAAATTGATGCTCTTTCTCATTTAGTTTCTATGCCAATATTCATTCTTATAATTTCTGAAATGATTAATATTGATAATAATATTAAATCTAAAAATAATCTTTTTATAATATATTTTGCGATTATAAATTCTGCATTATTTCTGATTTATCCAGAAATATTTATTATAAGTAGTTTAATAGTCTCAATTTGTTTAATTATAGGATCTTTAAAAAATAAATTATTCTTCAAAGATTATATATTTTTTTTAATAAAATCTTCAATCATATTTATAATAATAACTGCATTTGCATATAAAACTAATTATCAATTTATATACGAACAATCATTATTTGTTTTAACTCAAAATAAAGATTGGTGGGGATACTTTGGATCATTCATTCTAGGAAGAGATAATTTAGTATTAGATAAATTATTCGTAGATCAAGTTAAAAATTATCTTTCAAATAATACCTTTTTTCAAACGTTAATTTTAATTAATAATTCTCAAATCGAAAATAATTTTAATTTTTATTATTTAAATTTTATACCTTCGCTTTTTGGTCTTTATTATATTTCTGTTGGTAAAATTGATAACCCATTTATTTATTTAGAGGTGATTTTAGTTATTATATTACAAGCATATTTAATTTATCATTTATCGAAAAATATGATTTTACTCTCAAAAATTAAAAATCTGTTAATCTCTTTCTTGGCAATTATAATTTTATCTTTTTTTATGGTTATAAATGGTAATATTTGGACACTTATTAAAATATACTTTTATATTTCTCCGTTTATTTTTATTACAATCGCTTCTAAATTCAGTTTAGACAAAGGTAAGATTTCTTTAAAAATAAACACTCTTGTATGTATATTGCTACTAATATTTCCGATTTATAAGTATTCTTCTAATAATTTTGGGATAGGTAGACTAGACTCTTTTCCAGCAATAATGCACCCAGAAATGAAACAAAATTTTAATTGGACATTTAATTTAAATAAATTACAGAAATGTGATTTTGTTACATTTGAAAATGATGATTACTTTAAAAAATCCTATCTAATTTTAAAATTTTTACATAATTCAATCAATAGCAATATTACATACAACAATAATGAAAAGAAAATTAATAATTGCTATTTGATTGTTGAAAATAACAGGTTTATAATTAAAAAATAACTCACACAAATAAATGATTTATCAAAAAATTAAAGGAAATTTCATACATAAAACTGCTGTTATTGACTGGAAAAATTTACAAATTGGAAAAAATAATAAAATTGGACCATATGTAGTTATTGGAGGAGATGCACAGCACCCTAGAAAAAAAAGTATAGGTAAAATTTATATTGGTAATAATAATATTATTAATGAATATTGTAATATTCACTTACCAACATCAAAAAAAAAGAAAACTTTTATAGGAGATTCAAATTATATAATGAATTCAACTACAATTGATCATGACTGTTGTCTTGAAGATAATATAATACTGAGTAGTAATGTTATTTTGGGAGGTAATGTTCACATAATGAAAGGTGCTCAATTAGGCATAAGAACGATAATTCATCAAAATCAAATAATTGGATCATATAGCATGATTGGAATGGGCAGTTTAATTACTAAAAATAAAATAATTACTCCTGGATATGTTTTTTATGGGAAACCCGTCAGAAAAGTAAAAGTTAATAATGTTGCACTTAAAAGAAAAAAAATTTCTAAAGAAAAAATAAAAAACGAAATAATTAGATTTAAAAAATTAATAAAAAATAAATGAATATTAATCTATCAGTTGTTGTTCCTGTTTATAATGAAGAAAAAAGTATTGAAATCTTTTTGGAAAGATTAATAAAAACCTTATCTAAAATTGAGACAGATTATGAGATAATTTTTGTTTTAGACCCGTCCACTGATCAAACAGAGAAAATAATTCTTAATGAGTTAAATAAAAATAAAAAAATTAAGCTTATTACGTTTTCAAGAAGATTTGGACAACCTGCTGCAACAATGGCCGGTATTTTCCATGTAAAAGGAAATAGGTGTGTTATTATAGATTGTGATCTTCAAGATCCTCCTGAATTAATTTTTGATTTGAATAAAAAAATGGATGAAGGATATGATGTAGTTTTAGCTAGAAGAAAATCTAGAGAAGGAGAAACAATTATAAAAAAAATAGTAACAAAACTCGGGTATGCCTTAATTGAGAAGATATCAGACATAAAAATTCCAAAAAATACTGGAGATTTTCGAATTATTTCAAAAAGAGTTATTGATAATCTAAAAAAATTTAAAGAGCCTAGTGCCTTCTTAAGAGGTCTAGTAGCCTATATTGGATTTAAACAAACTTACTTAGAATATAATCGTGATCGAAGATTTGGTGGAGAAACGAAGTATAATAAGTATTTGGGATCATTAAAAATTGCTTTTAATGGGATATTTGGCTTTAGTTCTAGGCCATTATTTATAATGTCAATTTTAGGTTTTTTATTTGCATTAATTAGTTTTTCTATAGGTTTATATTATATAATTATTAAACTGATTGATCCATCAATTACACCTGGTCTCTCATCTACAATTTTATTCATAACATTTTTTTCAGGTCTAAATTTATTAGGGCTTGGTTTACTTGGCGAGTATGTTGGAAGAATTTACGACGAAGTTAAAAATAGACCAAATTTTATTATTGATAAAAAGTATAATTTTGATGAATGATACAAATAAAGAAACTATTAAAAAAAAAAATATAGATTTTTTTTCAAAAAATTTTAGATACAAAGATAGTATAGAAAAGATAGACACTTATAAAATACTTTATAATGAGATTACAGAAATAATTAAAAATACAGATAGACTTTTAGATATTGGACATGGAGGAACATTTGATTATGATACAACTGCAGTAAATACTATTGTTGGACTGGATTTAGATAAAATGATTGAAACTCAATCTATACCAAAAAATGTTCATTTAGAAATTGGAAGTGCATTAGATGTACCTAATAAATTAATAAATTTTGATAAAGTATTGTTTGTTATGTTAATTCATCACTTAGTGGGAAAAAATGTAGATGAAAATTTAGAAAATTTAAGTAAATGTATTTATCAATGCAAAAAAACTTTGTCAAAAAACGGAGAACTTATAATTGTAGAGTCTTGCGTACCAAAATGGTTTTACAGTATAGAAAAATTATTATTTAAGCCAACCAGCTATTTTATAAATAAATTTATGAAACATCCTCCAGCTTTTCAGTTTACCAAAGAAATAATTTTTGAAAATTTAATTAAAAATGGTTTCAAAGAGGTAAAAATAAGAAAAATTAAACAAGGAAAATTTATTTTACAATATGGGATAAAATTTCCAACAATACTAACTCCAGTTGAAACTGTAATTTTTTCAGCTAAAATTTAAAATGTCAAAAACTTTTTTGGTCACAGGCTGTGCAGGGTTTATAGGTAGTAATCTAGTGGACTATTTATTAGAAAAAAACTATAAAATTATTGGTTTAGACAACTTGTCAACTGGAAACAAATTTTTTCTAAAAAATGCGTTAAAACACAAAAACTTTAAATTTCATAAAATAGACTTATTAAGAAATAACATCGAAAAATATTTTAAAAATATAGATAGGGTATATCATTTAGCTGCAAATGCAGATGTCCGATTTGGACTTAATCATCGAAAAAAAGATATCAATCAAAATATTATTGTTACATATAAAGTGTTAGAAGCTATAAAAAAAAATCAGGTACAAAAAATAATTTTTTCTTCAACAGGTTCTGTTTATGGGGAGTCAAATCAAATTCCTACTAAAGAAAATACTTTTTTTCCAATTCAAACATCTCTGTATGGAGCTTCAAAGGTATCAGCTGAAGCTATTATTAGTGCTTATAGTGAAGCATTCAATATAAAATCTTATATTTTTAGATTTGTTTCCATACTCGGAGAAAGATATACCCATGGTCATGTATTTGATTTTATAAAGAATTTAAAAAAAAATAATAATATGCTGAAAGTTCTAGGAGATGGAAATCAAAAAAAATCTTATCTTCACATAAAAGATTGTATCGAAGCTATAGAAATAGCAATAAAAAAATTTGATAAAAAAGTTAATATTTTAAACCTTGGAACTCAAGAGTATTTAAATGTAAAAGGATCAATTAAAATTATCTGTAAACATTTAAAATTAAAACCAAAAATATTATATTCTGGGGGAAGACGAGGTTGGATTGGAGATAGCCCTTTCATCTACTTAGATACAAAAAAAATAAGGTCAACTGGATGGAGGCCAAAATATAATATTAAAGAGTCTGTCAAAATTACTGCAAAATACTTAATTGACAATCAATGGTTATTAAAAAGAAAAAATTAAATATTATTATTCTGGGCGCAAATAGTGCAATCGGATATTATTTAGCAAAAAAATTTTATCAAGAAAATAATAATATTTTATTAACTGGAAATAATAATAATAAGTTTAATAATTTAAAAAAAAAATTTCCTAAACAATCATTGCAAGAAATTTACTTTGATCAATTAGATATTACAAAAAATGAAAAAGTTTTATCATTTATAAAAAAAAATAGAAAATTTTTAAAAAAAGCAGATTTAATAGTTAATGCTATTGGTGATCAAGGTGAAATTGATAACTTTTTTAAATTAAATTTTAGAGATTTTAAAAGAACATTTGATGTAAATTTTTTTTCTCATGTTTACTTTTTAAGGCAACTTAGGAAATTTATTGGTAAAAATAAAAAAAAACTTTTTATAGTATTCTCAGGTGGTGGTGCAACAAGCAAAAGAAGTAATTTCAGTTCATATTCAATATCAAAAATAGCATTAGTAAAGCTTGTTGAAATATTGTCTTATGAATTTAAAAACAAAAATATAAGAATTAATGCAATAGCCCCTGGAATAATTAATTCACATATGACACAAAAATCATTAAAAACAAAAAATAAGATTAGCTTAAAAGAGATTGTGAAAATAAAAAAAGAATTAAAAGTATCTGATAAATCTCTTCATAAAATTTATCTTTTGATAAATTTTTTAATGTCAAAAAATGGTGAAAGTATTTCTGGTAAACTTATCAGCTCTAGATGGGATAAATTTGCAAAATGGAATAAAATAAAAATAAAAAAAATTATCTCATCTGATATTTATACAATGCGAAGAAGATATAACTTTTAATGAAAAATGTTTTAAAAATAGGATTGATCGGTTGTGGAGTAGTGGGATTAAGAAGAATCTCAATTTTACCAAGCAATTTTAAGTTAATTGGTTGTTCTGATCCATTTATAAATTTAAAAAAAACAGATTTTGATAATCGCAACTTAACATTGACAAAAGATTGGAAAAAGTTAATTAATTTAAAATCCCTTCAAGCAGTTATAATTTCGACAACTCATAATTTACAATCAACAATTATAAAAGAATGCTTAAAAAAAAACTTACACATATTTGTTGAAAAACCAGCGGCTGTTAATGACAAAGAGAGCAAAATTATTTTAAATATTTTAAAAAAAAAAAAAAATTTAAAAGTTCGTGTTGGTTTTAACCATCGTTATCATCCTGCGTTTCAACTTGCAAAAAAGTTAACAAATCAGAATAAAATTGGAAAAATATTTTGTATTAGAGCGGTATATGGACATGGAGGTAGATTAAACTACCAAAAAGAGTGGAGATTTAATAAAAAAATTTCAGGTGGTGGAGAATTAATTGACAAGGGTTCACATTTAATAGATTTGTCAAGACTATTTTTAGGAGACCTGCAGATAGAATTTTCTAGTCTAAAAACTTTTTTTTGGAAAACAAAGCTAGAAGATAATTGTTTTTTAAATTTAAAGAATAATAAAGGCTCAGTTGCAATATTACATGCCTCTTCAACTGAGTGGAAAAACAAATTTATTTTTGAAATCTTTGGCAAGTTTGGAAAAATTGAAATTAATGGACTTGGAAAAAGTTATGGAAAAGAAACCCTTAAATTTTTTAAAATGTCAAAAAAAATGGGAATCCCTAAATTAAAATATTTCGAATTCAAACAAGATGATAGCTATTCATGGAAAGAGGAATTGAAAGAATTTTACAATGATATAAAAGAAAACAGAGTGCCAATACCTGGTTTTATAGAGGCACATGAAAATCTTAAAATAATTTCAAAAGCATACAGAGGTAAAAAATGATTATAATTAGAAGCCCTTTAAGAATTAGTATTGGAGGTGGTGGCACTGATATACCATCTTATTACAAAAGGAACGAAAGTTATTTTATATCAGCTGCTATAGATAAATATGTTTATGTTACAATTACAAAACCGTTTCAAAGAGGAATTTATTTAAAATATTCAAAAACTGAAAAGGTAAATTCAGTTAACAAAATAACACATAATATAATTAGAGAAGTTTTAAAAAGTGAATTAAAAGAAAACAAGATAGAAATTTCAACATTAACAGATATACCCTCAAAAACTGGACTCGGATCTTCAGGCAGTTTTTCAACAGCATTAATTAAAGCTATTTATACCTACTATAAAAAATCTATAGGAAAAATGGAACTTGCTGAAAAGGCATGTGATGTTGAAATAAAAAAATTAAAACAACCAAGTGGAAAACAAGATCAATATATTTCAGTATATGGCGGCTTATCTGAATTTAAAATAAATAAAAAAGGAATTGTAAAAGTTAATAATTTAAATATTTCTAGAGAAAATATTAATAAATTAGAAAAAAATTTGTTATTGTTTTTTACTGGTTTCTCAAGAAATTCATCTTTGATATTAAACGAACAAAACATAAAAACTTTAAGTAATGAAAAAGAAATTATAAAAAACTTAGATTATGTTAAATTACTAGGATTAGAAATTAAAAAGGAATTAATAAAGGGAAATTTTGATGGGTTCGCAGAATTAATGAATAGCCACTGGAAGTATAAACTTAAAAGATCAAAAAATATGTCAAATAGTACAATTGATCAGCTTTACAATTTTGCAATGAAAAACGGAGCTAGTGGTGGTAAATTAATTGGCGCTGGAGGAGGCGGATTTTTATTATTTTATTCAAATTCGCCAAATAAACTTCGAAAAGCTCTAGAAAAAAAAAAGTTGGAAGAAGTAAAATTTAAATTTGATTATCAAGGAGTTAAACAAATATTTTGAAAAAATATGATGTTATAATTTTGTCAGGTGGAAAAGGAACAAGAGTAAAAAAATACACTAAAGAAATACCGAAATGTTTAATAAAAATTAAAGGAAAGCCATTCTTGTATTATCAGTTAAGATATTTGAAAAAATACAAAATTAGAAATGTAATAATATCAACTTGCTATTTAAGTTATAAGATAAAAGAATACGTAAAAAAAAATATTAATTTTTTAAATATAAAGATAATTGATGATGTTAAACCACTAGGCACTGGAGGGGCGATTAATAAATCATTGAAATATTTAAAAAAAAATTTTTTTGTTATTTATGGAGATAGCTATCTCAATTTTAATTTAAATAGAATGGCCAATAAAACAAACTTTGCTATTATGGCTATTTATAAGAATGATAATAAATTTGACAGAAGTAATGTTAAAATTAACAATACAAATATAATTTATGATAAAAGTAACAAAATAAAAAATGATTTAAACTATATCGATTATGGAATTTCTTACGTTAATAAAGAAGTTTTCAAAAATATACAAAAAAAAAAATTTGATTTTTCCATAGTTATGGAGAATTTATCTAAGGAAAAAAAATTAAAAGGGTATATAGTAAAAAAAAGGTTTTATGAAATTGGATCTTATAATGGAATAAAAGAATTTAGAAAGTTTATAGCCAAGTGAAACATTTGCAGATATATTTGGAAAATATTATTAAGTCTATACAGACTTTAAATTACGATAGTATAGAGAAAGCTATTATTTCACTTAAAAATACTAGAAAAAAAGGTGGTAGATTATTTTTAATAGGAGTTGGTGGTAGTGCTGGTAACGCCTCTCATGCAGTTAATGATTTTAGAAAATTATGCAACATAGATGCTTACACACCAGTAGATAATATTTCAGAAATTACCGCTAAAACTAATGATGAAGGTTTTGAGTATATATTCGATAGTTATCTAAAGCTTAGCAAAATAAATAAAAATGATACACTGATGGTTTTTTCAGTTGGAGGCGGAAATCAAAAAAAAAATGTTTCAGTAAATATAATAAAAGCGATAAAATTTGCTAAATCAAAAAAAACTCAAATTATTTGCATAGTTGGTAAATCCGATGGATATGCTTATAAAAACTCAGATATAAAAATATTAATTAATGTAGAAGAAAAAAAATTATTAACACCCATATCCGAAACATTTCAAGTTCTTTTATGGCATTTATTTGTTTCTCATCCTTTGCTTCAGATCAATAAAACTAAGTGGTAAAAAAAAACAAAGCAATTTTTTTTGATAGAGACGGTACTTTAATCAAAACTTTTGTATCAAAAAAAAATATTCCAATAGCTATTAAAAATATAAAAGACTTAAGGTTTGAAAATTATGCGAATTTAGTAATAAATAAACTTAGACATAAATATTATATATTTATAATTACTAATCAGCCTGACGTATCGAGAGGTAAGAATACTAAAAAGAATGTAGTTTTAATAAATTCTGTAATTAAGACAAAACTGAAAATTGACAAAATTTTTACATCTTATTCAGATAATGAAAAAAATTTTATGAGAAAACCAAATCCTGGAATGATTTATAAAGCAAAAAAAATATATGACTTAAACTTAAAAAAATCATATGTAGTAGGAGATAGATGCAAGGATATATTAGCAGGAAAAAAATCTATGTGTAAAACAATTTTAATAAATAAAAAATATAATTCTAAAATAAATATTATACCCGACTTTAAAATAAATAACTTAAAAGATTTACTGCTTATTATTAAAGTTTAAAATTTGATTTCCTACCATCATCAAAAAATTGTTCAACAGTCTTTTTTGAGTATTCATTTAGACTTATTTTTTTACTTTTAATTTTTTTTATTAAAGTCGGTGGAATTGTTATTATGTCACTTTTTACCCTTTTAGCTTGATAAAAATTGAAAATTTCTCTGACACTTGCCCAAAGAATTTCTACATTTTTATATTTTTTAAAAATCTTTTTTGCCTCTAGCATCAATGGTTCTGGATCTATGCCACTATCTGCTATTCTTCCACAAAATATTGATACTATAACAGGAGTTTTGCCATTTATTGATTTTTTTATTTTCTCTATTTGATTTAAAGTAAATACAGCAGTTATATTAAGTTTTATTTTACTTGAATTAAGTTTTTTTATTACTTTACCTAAAAATATTCCATTTGTATTAATTACAGGAACCTTAACGTATACACTTTTGCTCCACTTAGATATTTTATAGGCTTGATCTATTATTTCCTCTTCTTTATCAGCAAATACTTCAACAGATAAAGGTTTATCTTTTGTTAATTTTAGAATTTTTTTACAGTGTAATTTATAATTTTTTACACCTTCTTTTCTCATAATAGATGGGTTTGTAGTCACACCTCTTACATCAAATTTTTTTAGACAATTTCTTATTTCATTCAAATTTGATGTATCACAATAAAGTTTAGTCATTTACTAAAAAATTGTTATATATAATGTAAAAATAAATTCAATGTTAAAAAAAATATCCATTTACCAAATAGGTTTGCTGCCTTTAGCTTTGGTAGCCGGACCATTTGTTGCGGAACTTTTACTTTTTTCAATTTTTTTAAGTTTTCTATATTTTATAATTAAAGAAAAAAAAAAAAATTTATTTAATGAAAATACATTAAAAATTTTTTTAATTTTTTGGTTATATATTGTTTTTTTGTCTTTTTTTTCAATAGAAAAAATTATTTCCCTGAAGTCATCTTTTTTTTATTTTAGATTTGGCTTTTATACTTTAGCAATAATATATTTTCTAAGCTCTGTATTTAATTCTGTAGTAATTATTTACAAAATTTATAAGTACACTCTTATTTTTGTTATAATAGATAGCTTTTTTCAGATATTTTTTGGACAAGATATTTTTGGTTTAAGACCAAACAATGAAGATTTAATGAGAATCAGCGGTCCATTTGGTGATCAATTCATATTAGGTAGTTTTTTACAAAAAATACTACCAGTTTTTATCTATATGATTTTGAAAAATTCAAAGTCACTTAACTCAATTAAATTGACGGATTTTTTAATCATTACTTTATCTTTTGTTTTAATTTATAGATCGGGAGACCGATCTGCATTAGGTTTAATTGGTATATTTAGTCTAATATTTTTTCTTATTAATAAGTCCTTACGAAAAAAAGTTATTAAAGTTTTTTTCTTATTTTTAATTATTTCCATTTTTATTACTCTTCAAAATCCAAAAATTTTTGAAAGAAATTTTAATGATACAATTGGTCAGTTTAAAGGAAAATATTACGAAAAATTTTTAGATGATAATAATAATGAAACTAAATTAAACTTTATGATTTTTAGCTTCCATCACCAAACTCATTATAGTACGGCTTTTAGAATGTTTATGGACCAACCTATTTTTGGCCATGGTCCAAAATCTTTTAGATTTAAATGTAAAAACTTTGAATTTAAACCATCAAAAGATGTCACAAATACAGCTGGAGATACAAAAAAAAGTTATGGCTGTTCCACACATCCGCATAATACTTATTTACAACTTTTATCAGAAACCGGAATCATAGGTTTTTCTTTTGTTTTCTACTTGTTCTTATATTTGTGTTATAAAATATTCATTTTAGCAAAAAATAATCGTAAATTTTTCCCACATAGTGCTTTGGTAATTGGAATTTTTATAAATTTATGGCCAATTGTTCCTACCGGAAATTTTTTTAATAATTGGGTTAGTATGATATATTTTATTCCAATATCTTTTTATCTTTATGAAATTAAGAAAAAATTAAAATAGTTTGTTTAAAATATTTAATATAAAAACTTTTAAAATTAATTTTTCTTGGATTTTTTTTGATAAATTATTCAGAGGATCTTTAAACATTCTTTTATCTATAATCCTTGCTAGATATCTTGGGCCTAAGGATTTTGGTATTTTAAATTATCTGCTCGCATTGTTATTTTTATTTAATATTCTTGCATCCTTTGGGATTAATCCAATTTTAGTAAATAAAATAATTAAAGCTAAAAGTGATGAAGATTCTTTGATAATAAATTCTTATTATTTCAGATTGATTACAAGTTTATTTAATTTTTTTTTATTTATACTTATTATTTATTTTTTTAACAAAAATGATCTTTATTTCACTTATTCTTTAATTTTAGGTTTATCTCTAATTTTTAAAAGTTATGAAGTATTAGTTAGTTATTTTGAAGCAAAGTCACTGTTAAAATACATTGTTATTTCACAATTATTTGGTTTTATTTCTTCCTTAGCAATAGTGACTTACATAATCTATAACAATTTAGATAATAAACTATTATACTTTGCTCTAACCTTAGATTTTATTATTGTTTTCTTTTTTATTAATTTTTTTTACTTTCGTAAAAAAAATAAATTTTTTTTAAGGTTTAGTTTTTTAGAAATTAAAAAACTTATAAGCCAGAGCCTACCAATTTTAGTAACTTCCTTAAGCATATATTTATACATGAGAATTGACCAAATAATGATAAATGAACTCTTAGATGAGTATAATCTTGGTATATACTCTGTATCGGTTAGATATATAGAAATTTTTCATTTCATTCCAAAGATAATTATGATTTCATATTTACCAATAATTTTAAAAAGTAAAAAATACAATTCTGAATTATTAAAACTAAACTCTCTATTATTTAAAATATCTTTATTTATTGTTGTATTTCTATTTATTAGCTCAAAATATATAATTCCATTTATTTTTGGTAAATTCTATATTGATAGTGTACTAACAACATTGATTTTATCCTTTTCATTAATTTTTGTCTTTTTTGGAGTTGTTAACGAGCATTGGTACGTAGACAAAAATTATCAAAAGTACTATGCAATTAATGTACTTTTAGGCGCAATTACAAATATAAGTTTGAATTACCTGCTAATTCCGAAATTTGGAATTAATGGAGCAGCTTACTCCACATTAGTCACGTATTTTTTAATAATATTTTTGTTTGATATTTTTAGCAACAAAACCAAAAAATTACTTCAGATTAAGATTAACTCATTAAAAATTTTATGAATATAGGAATTATATCTAGATCAAATTTGGAAGATAGAGTATTTTGGTCAGGTATTGAGAATGCATTATATACTCAATTAAAATCATCTAAGTATATAAATGTAATAAAAATTGATAAATTAAATAACTCTCTAAGAAAAATCTTTGCTTTAAAAAGAGAGTACATGAAATACATAAATAATGTTAAATATGATGATATTTATAATAATATCATATCAAAAAATTTCTCAAAACAAATCGAAAAAAAAATAAAAAATGTAAATCTTGATTTTTTATTAGTTTTTGATTCATCACTAGTTGCATACTTAGATACAAGTGTACCAATTATTTTATGGACTGATATTCTATACAGCGAATATTATAATCATTATTTTAAACATAAAAATATTTCAAATGATACTAAAAGAGATATAAAAAATTTAGAGAGAAAAACTATTACTAAATGTTCAAAAGTATTTCTTTCTAGTGAGTGGGCTTTAAAGAAAGCAAAAAAAAAATATAAAAATTTTTACAAAAAATTTTATCATTTGAATCTTGGACCAAGTTTTAGAAAAAATATACCAATCAAACATGTTAAAAATTCAATTAAAAAAAGACCAATAAATAA
>CACAZL010000010.1 GCA_902536925.1 uncultured Pelagibacteraceae bacterium | reverse complement strand
TTTGTTCTATATATAATTTCTTTTTCTTGCTTTGGAGCTAAAAACTTTGCCTTAGTTTTTCTTTTAGTGATTATTTTTTTTTTTCTTTTTTTAACTTTTTTTTTTGGCATCGATTATAAATTTTTCAGATACTACTCATCTTCAAAATAATTTTCCAGCATTTAGTGTCGATTGGCATTACAGACAGTCTGCTTTGTTTTATTAGTGCAATATCTTTTAAATCTTTATTTTTTTTAATATTTTCAAGAGAAACTGGTGTTTTTAGTTTGCTTTTATACTTAACTTTTACTGCTACAAATCGCTTCTCTTTATCTGTTGGGTCGATAAATGCTGTTTTAATTACTTCAACAATTCCAACGATTTCTTTACCAATATTTGAATGGTAAAAAAAACAAAGATCACCCTTCTCCATTTTTTTCAAATTATTTGCTGCTTGATAATTTCTTACACCATCCCAGTCAGCACCTTTTGGACCAACTTTAAATTGTTGATCTATCGACCAAACATTAGGCTCCGATTTGAGCAACCAATAATTCATTACAAAACTACACCAGCTCCTTTTAAAAATTTAGCACTAGCATCTAGGGCTAATCTTGGACTAGCTTCTAAATCCATATTATCAAATTTTTTTATTTTATATTTTTCTAGACCTACCAATGCGATCATTGCTGCGTTGTCTCCACATAGTTTAATATCTGGAAAAATTGCTTTAAAGCCATTCTCATTGCTTACTTCGATTAGTTTTTTTCGTATACCTTTGTTTGCTGCAACTCCTCCCGCAACTATAAAAGATTTTTCTTTAAATGAGTTTTTTAAAAATTCCTTAAAAGCAATTCTAGATTTAATATACAATATTTCTTCGATAGTTTTTTGAAAAGACGCTGCTAAATCATATTTTTCTTGTTCTGAATTTATATATTTTGTTATTCTTAGTATTGCAGTTTTAAGTCCTGCAAAAGATAAATTGCATCCACCTTTATTAATTATTGGTTTGGGTAATTTATATTTATTTGGATCACCCTTTTCTGCAAATTTTTCTAACTTTGGACCACCTGGAAATTCTATTCCTAAAAGTTTTGCAGTTTTGTCAAATGCTTCTCCTAAAGCATCATCAATTGTAGTTCCTAATCTTTTGTAACTGCCTAATCCATTCACACTTAAAAATTGACTGTGTCCACCTGAAATCAACAGAAGTAAATAAGGATAATTAATATTAGTTTGAAGTTTTGGACTTAAAGCATGACCCTCTAGATGATTAACACCAATAAATGGAACCTTTAAAGATGATGCGAGTGATTTTGCAAAATTTAAACCAACACTAAGACAAATAATTAAACCAGGTCCAGATGTTGCGGCAACAGCAGATACTTTATCAAGAGTTATACCGCTTTCATCCAAAGCTTTTTTTGCAATTAAATTAATTTTTTCAACATGTGACCTTGCAGCTAATTCTGGAACAACTCCCCCAAATTCTTTATGAATGTCAAATTGACTTGAAACTATATTTGATAAAATTTTTGGTGTACCACTTTCGTTATCTTGAATAATTGAAACCGCTGTTTCATCACAACTTGTCTCAATTCCTAATATTATTGGGCTTTTATTCATAAATTATTTTTTATAATTAATACAATTAATCTATAAGAATGTAATACAAATAACTTTTATGAAAAGAGCTAATCTTGTAATTGGGACACGTGGAAGTAAGTTAGCAATGATTTACGCAGAAAATGTGAAAAAAGAACTAAAAAAGTATTTTTCTAAAGAGATTGAATTAAAAAAAATAGTAACAACAGGAGATCAAAAGCAAGATGAGAGATTATCTGAAATAGGAGGCAAAGGATTATTTTCAAAACAAATTGAAAAAGATTTATTGAATAAAAATATAGATATAGCAGTACATGCCTTCAAAGATATGCCTACTGAAGAAACTGAAAATCTTTTAACTAATAATTTTTTAAAAAGAAATTCTCCTAATGAAATTTTAATAAGTAAAAATAATATAAAATTTGAAGATTTAGAGCCAAACTCAATTATTGGCACATCATCATATAGACGAGAATATCAACTTAAGAAAAAAAGACCCAACTTAAATTATAAACTTATCAGAGGAAATGTTGATACTAGAGTACAAAAGTTAGAAAAAGGCGAATATGATGCAATAATTCTCTCAAAAGCAGGAGTGGATGCTTTAAATTTACAACATAAAATTTCACAGGAATTCAGTGTTGATGAACTTATACCTTGTGCGGGCCAAGGAATTATAGCAATTCAATGCAGAGAAGATGATAATGAAATTAAAAAATTACTTGAAAACATTAATGATCAAGAAACAAGAATTGTCGCAAAAGCAGAAAGAGAGGTATTAAAAGTTCTTGAAGGAGATTGTGACACTGCAGTCGGTGTATTTGCAAAATCAAATGGTAAAAAAGTAGATCTATTGACCGAATTGTTTTCTATCGATGGAAAAAATAGATATTTCATAAAAAAAAGTCTTCAAAAAGATAATATTGAGTCTACTAGTAGAATGGTGGGAGAAGAGCTTAAATTAAAATCAAAAGGTTCTTATAAAAATTAAAATGCATATTTTATTAACCAGACCATTAGATGATAGCAAAGAATTAATTTTAAAATTTACTTCTATGAAACATAAAGTTTCTCATTTACCTTTATTACAAATAAAAAAAATAGAAACACAAGAAATAGATTTTAGCCAATTCAAAGGCGTCATTTTCACGAGCGCTAATTCTTTAAAAAATCTAAATATTTCAAAAATAGATAAAAAAATAATTTGTTTTTGTGTTGGTCTTGCAACAGAAAGAAAGGCAAAAGAATTAGGTTTCCAAAATATTTTCTGCGCCGAAGGTAACGTAAATAATCTTAAAGAATTAATTTTACAAAATTTTGACCCAAAGATTGGTCCAATGGCCTATATTAGTGGAGAAATTGTTTCTTATAATCTTGATCAAGACTTAACTTCAGAAAACTATGTCATCAAGAGAATTATAAATTATACTACAATACCCAATGAAAATTTAAGTGACGATTTTTTAAAAGATATTAAATCTTCTGTGCCAGAAATTGTTTACATATATTCTGAAAATAGTGCGAAGGCATTTTTTACGTTAATAAAAAAATATAATTTAGATAATATTTGGATGGAAACTAACCTAATGTGTATGGGCGAAAAAGCATCATCAGTATTGAATGACATAAAATGGAAAAAAATTTTTCTTTTTAACCCTGGTGAAGAGGAGTTTTTGCTATATAAAATTTAAAAATGGACGTTTTAAATAAACTAAATGAGTTATTTTTATCTGTTTGGAAGCAGGGAATTCTTGGGGTAGATTTTTTTCAGATAATAGTAGGTCTTGGAATATTTGTATTATTTTTAATATTTAGAGGTCTAATCAGTAAACTTATAATAAAAAAATTGGAATTAATTTCAAAAAGAACAACCAATAAATTAGATGATACTTTTGTAAAATCTATGGAAGGTCCTGCAAGGTTTCTTCCAATTGTTCTTGGTGTCTTTTTTGCCAGTTACTATATGTCATTTGATAATGAGACTAGAGGCTTCATAGATAACGTGAACAGAACTCTAATAACAATTTTAATATTTTGGATAATACATCAGATAATTGAGCCTATATCATATATTTTAAGTGGATTAGATAAAGTTCTTACAAAAGAATTAATAGGCTGGATTATAAAGTCTCTTAAAATTTTAATTTTTATTTTAGGCGCAGCTGCTGTTCTTGAGTTATGGGGAATTAAAATAGGACCAATAATTGCAGGGTTAGGTTTATTTGGAGTAGCAGTAGCATTAGGCGCTCAGGATTTATTTAAAAATTTAATTTCCGGAATTTTAGTTTTAGTTGAAAAAAGATTTAGAATTGGTGATTGGATTAAAGTTGAAGGAGTTATCGAAGGGGTTGTTGAGAACATTGGATTCAGATCAACTGTTATAAGAAAATTTGACAAATCACTGGCAATTATTCCTAATTTTCAATTTGCAGAAAATGCAGTGATTAATAACACAAGAAAGACTAATTGGGCTATTAGTTGGATAATAACTCTTCAATATGACACCACTATTGATCAATTAAAAACAATAAGAGACGAAATTGAAGATCACATAAATAAAGGTGACGATTATGATCAATCTGTAGGAGTCGCCGTAAGAATAGATAAGTTTTCAGATAGCTCTATTGATATGTATGTTAGATGTTTCACAAAAACAAATAGTTGGACTAATTATTTACAAGTAAAAGAAAATTTGGCACTTGAAATAAAAAAAATTGTTGAAGGTAAGGGAGCTGCTTTTGCATTTCCAAGTCAGTCTATTTATGTTGAAAAAAAATGATTGCTATATTTTATTTAGCTCTTCAAATTTTAAAACTTTATTCATATGTTGTAATTGCCAATGTCGTTATAAGTTGGTTGGTTGCTTTTAATGTACTAAATACAAGTAATCGGTTTGTATATTTAATATTAGATTTCACTTATAAAATGACAGAACCGATTTTAATGAGAATAAGAAGATTTTTACCTAACCTTGGTGCTTTTGATATTTCTCCTATCGTACTTCTTTTGTTGATATGGTTCATAGAAATGTGTATGAAACTCTACATTGCACCACTAATATTTTAATAAATGATTTTAATTGATGGAAAAAAAGCTGCTGCTGACCTAAGAGAAGAGCTAAAAAAAGAAGTTTTATCTTTAAGAGATAAGCATAATAAAGTGCCAGGTTTAACAGTCATATTGATTGGTGATTTAGCACCTAGTCAAATTTATGTTAGAAATAAAGAGAAATCTGCCAATGAAGTGGGCCTTAAATCAGAGGTGATTAGATACCCTGACAGTGTTGAAGAAAGTGAAGTTTTAAAAAAAATCGATGAACTTAATAATGACGATTCCGTTTCAGGAATTTTAGTTCAGCTCCCACTTCCTAAACATATTGATAAACAAAAAGTTATAGAGGCAATTATGCCAGAGAAGGATGTAGATGGATTTCATCCCATGAACGTTGGTAATCTGTCGTCAGGTTATGAAAGTTCTATTCCGTGCACTCCTTTAGGTTGTTATTTATTAATAAAAAAAATTGAACCAAACCTTAATGGAAAAAAGGCTGTAATTGTTGGAAGATCAAATTTAAATGGTAAGCCAATGACACAGTTGTTGTTGAAAGAAAATTGTACAGTTACAATTACTCATTCAAAAACAAATGATCTTAAAGGAGAATGTTTAAAAGGAGACATTATAGTCGCTGCTGTTGGGATCCCTGAGCTTGTAAAAGGTGATTGGGTAAAAAAAGATGCAATTGTGATTGACGTTGGTATTAATAAAACTGAAAACGGCCTAGTTGGCGATGTGGCATTCGATGAAGTATCAAAAGTTGCAAAAGCTTTAACTCCAGTTCCAGGTGGAGTCGGACCTATGACTATTGCATGTTTACTTAAAAATACAATTGAGTGTTTTAAGAGAGCAAATAAATAAAATTTATTACTGATTTCTAATTAAAGGATAAACTTTAGGACTTAAGTATTTAAGATTAGTTAGCATAATTAAAATCAAGGTCACAGTTCCTATAGAGGCACCAAGGTAAATTAAAACTTTAATATCAAATTGCCAAACTAATTCAAAAATATTCTCCATAATAAATTTTGATCCAATTACTGCAAAAAAAATTGCAATTAATATTACCGACATAAAAATTATTATAAATTCTATCAAAGACGAAAATATAATTTCTTTTTTTGAAAAACCTAAAATTTTAAATACTAGATTTTGGTACTCTTTTACTTTTCCTTGGACCATTATAGCACTTGAGATAACAATCAATCCAATGACAATTGTTACACCAGAAATTAAGGTTACAGCTATGAAAACTTTATTTAAAACTGATGTTACTTTGTTTAAGTAATCAGCAATTTTTATCATAGATAAACTCGGTAATACTTCTAACATTTTGGTTTCATCAAAATTATCTGGATTTTTAAACTTAGCAGTTGCTAAATATTCATGAGGAATTTTTTTTGCAAATTGTGGATTAAATAACATGGCAAAATTAATACTTAGATCACGATAATCAACTTCTCTAAAATTAACTATTTCTCCATCAATTTCTCGACCATAAATGTTTAAAGTAAAAATATCTCCCAACTCAATATTAAAATCTTTAGCTACTTTTGCATCAAGTGATATCTGAAGTTGGTTAGGTTTAGATAAATCCCACCATTCTCCCTTTAAAATTGGGTTATCTTTAGGTATTTTTTCAACCCAAGAAGATCTTCTTTCACTTCCAATTACCCAATAACTATCATTATCTGGTTTAATATAGCTGTTTGGATTCACACCATTAATTTTTACTATTCCGGAAGAAACCATAGGTACTATTTCAATGTTTGCATCAGGGTTCATTTTGTAAACACTTTGTTCAAATTTTTTCTTTTCACCTTTTTGAATTCCAACAAAAAAATAATCAGGTGCAATATCTGGAATAGATCTTGCAATTTCTCTTTTAAAATTTGTTCCTACTAAAGCTAAAGTTAATAATAAAGTTACACCTAAGCCTAAAGACATAATTGTGATAGGAGTGATACTTTTTGTTTGAGTTATATTTTTTATCGATACTTTTAAAGAGATATTTGAAATAAAATTAAACTTTTTCAATAAATAAATTATAATTTTAGAAAGTAAAAAAAATACAATTAGACATACAAAAAAAGCCAGAAAATAACCCAAGCTATAAGAAGGCCTTTCAGATCCTAGTGTAAACAATAAAACTAAAAATGATAACAAGATAAAACTCAAAATAACTGACTTTTTTGAGTAATAAAATTGAAGGTTTTGGAATACATTTCTAAATAGGTTTGATGCTTTAACTTGATCAATTGAACTTATTGTTGGTATTGAAAAAATTATAAGAACTAACAAACCTACAATAAAAATTTTTATAAAATTAATTAAAGAGAATTTTGGATAAACATTTAATCCCAACCCATCAGATAAATATTTATCTGCAATTGGTACAATTAAAAAACTTGAGCCATAAGAAATTACAGTAATAATAAATAATAATATTAATAATTGAAGATAATAAAGTGTTTTTATATTCCCTGAATAAAATCCTACAGCTTTTCTTACAGCTATAGACATATTGTTCTGGTTTATAAATGACAACAATGTATTAGCGATACCTATTCCAGCAATTAACATTGCACTAATTGAAACTAAAGATAGAAATTGGGAAAAATTATTAATTATCCTTTTTAAGCCACTTGCTGAATTTTCTGGAAATCTAAGTTTTACTTTTTGGTCATCTTTAAAAATATCTTTGATCTTACTTTCTATTTTTTCTGGATCATCACTTGGTTTAAATTTTACTTTATATTCATAATTTAAAAAACTACCTATCCCATTTAGTTTTAGTATCTCCAAAGTTTGTTTTCCTGCTAATGCCCAATCCCCAAAAGCTACAAACCCACTGACATCAGGTACAGATTTTATAATTCCAACAACTATGAAACTTTGATCTTGTACCTTAACTTTGTCATTTATTTTTATCTTTAAAGTTTTTGATAAACTTTCATTAATCAAAATTGTCTTTGGTTCCTTTTGCATTCTTTCATAAGCATCTTCTGGCTCATAAAAAACTTCACCGTAAAGTGGATATTTTTCATCAACTGTTTTAATTCTTGTAAATAATGATTTATTTTTTTCTCTGCCTGTCGTAGAAAGCATTGTACTGAACTCTATCATTTGTGAGACAGTTGAAAATTCTTTTACTTTGTTGACTAAATTAAGATCCCCCTGATTACGGTTATAATCGATTTCGAGATCTCCACCCAAAAGAACTTTTGCATTATCGTTAAGCTCTTTTTTTAAACTATCTTCGATTGTAAAGATGGCACTTAAAATAAAAAGACTGATAAACAGCGTTACAACAATGCTTGAAATTTTTTTATAATTTCTGCTTAAATCCTTTAAAGCATACTTGAATATTAAACTTAACTCCGAAGAATTATTTAATTTTTCCATCTTTGATTTTAATTTTTCGTTTTGCTTTGTCTGCTAATTTTGGATCATGTGTGACCATTATTAAAGAAGACTCTTCTTCTTTGACGTATTTAAATAAAATTTCAGAGATCATTATTGAGTTTTCGGTATCTAGATTACCAGTTGGTTCATCAGCTAAAATCAAATCTGGTTTCATTGCAATAGCTCTTGCAATCGCCACACGTTGTTGCTCTCCACCAGATAATTGACTTGGAAGATTATTGAATCTATTTTTTAGACCAAATCGATCTAATAAACTTTTTGCTTCTTGCTCTGGATTTTTAAATTCATTAAGTTCAAGTGTTAAAGCTACATTTTCAACAGCTGTATAATTTGGAATTAAATAGAAAGATTGAAATATAATTCCTATATTTTGCTTTCTAATTTCAGATACTTCGTCTTCATTAAGATTTGTTATTTCCCTGTCTTGAAATATAATTTTCCCTGAGGTTGGACGTTCTAGTCCACCAATAAGCATAATCAAGCTTGTTTTTCCTGACCCACTTTCTCCAACCACAGATACAGTTTCTTTTTTTTTTATAGTTAAATCAATATTTTTTAAAACATTGATATTGTCCTTCCCAGTTTGGTATTTGAGATTTATTTTTTTTAATTTAAGAAGTGTGTTCATGAATAAAATTTTGTTTATAAAAATATTGTTATTCTTTCTAGTGCACATAAATGCAAGTGCAATAGAAAAGGTTATATTATTCGGCGATAGTTTAATGGCGGGTTATGGTCTACCTAAAGAACACCACTTATCTTTGGTTTTAGAAAGTAATCTCGTTAGGAGTGGTTTAAATATTAAGGTAATAAATGGAAGTGTGTCAGGAAGCACTTCTTCTGGTGGATTAAATAGAGCAGAATGGAGTTTATCAGAACCCGGTATTGATCTAATCATCCTTGGTCTTGGGGCAAATGATATGCTTAGAGGAATTCAACCAGATGAAACCGAGAGAAATCTAGAAGAAATAATTAAAATCGCTAACAATAAAAAAATAAAAATTATAATAGCTGGTATGGTTGCGCCAACAACTCATGGAACTAAATATAAAAAAAATTTTGATGCCATTTATCCTAAATTGTCGAAAAAATATAATTTACCTTTAATTCCATTTTTGCTAGAAGGTGTTGCTCTTGATCCAAATCTAAATCAACAAGATGGCATACATCCTAACAAAGCTGGAACAATAGTTATAAGTAATACAATTCAAGATATTATTTCAAAAAATTATTAATCGGATATGAAAAAAAAATATCATCATTTAGCAAATGGTACATTTCGTAATCCTGAAGGGTCAAAGGTGATTGATATGAATTTCAATTGGTCGTTTAAGGTCTTTAACCAAGAAAAAAAAAAATTAGATATGACTTTTCCTGAAAGTAATATCATTAAAAAAGAAAAAGTTTTATTGGATTTAAACAATTTCCAAAAAGAAGATTATGTAGCGTGGATAGGTCATGCAACATTTTTATTAAAATTAGGGGAAATAACAATAATAACAGATCCAGTTTTTTCAAAAAATGCAGGACCTTTATTTTTTGGGCCAAAGAGATTTACCAAACCAGCATTAAAACTTAATGAGATACCAAGAACAGATATTTTTCTATTAACTCACAATCACTACGATCATCAAGACATGAAAACAATAATGAGATTTCCTTATAAAGAATCTAAAGTCCTTGTACCTTTAGGATTAAAAAAATATTTTAAAATTAATAGATTTAAAGATGTAAATGAAATGGATTGGTATGATCAAATAATAATAAATCAGAATTTAAATATTACTTTTTTGCCATCAGTTCATTGGTCAAAAAGGAGTTTAACGGATACTAACAAAACTTTATGGGGCAGCTATTTGATTGAATACAAAGGAAAAAAAATATTATTTTCATGTGATACTGGTGTTGGAAAAATATATAAAGAATTAGGAGATAAGTATGGTCCAATTGATTTAACATTTATTAACATTGGCGCATATAATTTTTATCCTATGGCTTCAATTAAAGATTCTTCTGCTTACCACACTAACCCTGAAGAAGCCCTTGGACTTGCTAAAGATTTAAAAAGTAAAAAAGTAATTGGAATGCATTGGGGAACTTTTGTCTTATCACTTGAACCAATATTAGAGCCCCCTTTAAGGTTTAAGCAAAATGCAGAAAAATTTGGATTTAAAAAAGATGATGCAATTATTTTTAAAATTGGTGAATTTAAATTATTTAAAGAGCTTTTTGATACTAACTAGAATTTTCCATCAACCACAATCCATCTTGATTTAAAAAATATAGTTTACCATTTATAGGATGAATTTGTATGTCTCTGATTCTTCCAATTTTATCTTTAAATATTATTTCTTCTTTTACGTTTGATAAATCATTAAACTCTAATTTTCTTAAAGACTTATCTTTAAGAGAAGTAATTAATGCATGACCATTCCATTCTTTAAATTCATTACCTTTATAAATTGTGATTGCACTTGTGGCTATAGATGGAACCCAATATTGAATGGCTTTTGTAAAGCCAGGTTTCCATTTTGGCCCTATTGGTATACCTGAATAATTTGTGCCACCCCATCCAAGAATTTTCCAACCATAATTTTCACCTTTCTTTGCTTCACCAAACCAATCGCCTCCTTTTGCACCATGATTGCTCATATAAATTTTTCCATCAAAAGGTGATAAAGCTAAACCTTGAGGATTTCTTACACCAATTTGATATATTTCAGGTAGCCAGTCTGATTTCCCCTCAAAACGAGGATTGTCTTTTGGAATGCCACCATCTAGATAAATCCTAATTATACTTCCTGGATGTTTATTTCCATCTTGAGCAATCATTCCCCCGCCTCTTTCACCTGCAGAAGCAAATAAATAATTGTCTTTAATTACCAGTCTTGAACCAAAATGATAAGGCGAGTCAATTGGTGGATTGGCTTGAAAAATATTTTTAAAATTTAATTTGTTTTTATTAAATTTTGCACGTGCAATTGAAGTACTAGTCTTCCAATTATTTCTATTTTCTGTGTATGAGATGTAAATATAATCTTCTTGATACAGAATATCCAATAATCCTCCCTGTCCATATTCTACAAAATTTAAGTTATGACCAATTTCACTCATCTCTCTTGTTGAAATATTAACAAGTTTTATTTTGCCACCTTTCTCGGTAATAATCATTTCATTATCATTAACAAACGACGAACCCCAAGGTGCTTCTAATTCAATAATTTTATTAAAATTAAAATTTTTACTAAATGAATTAGTTGATAATAGTATTAATGATAAAAGAAATAATAATTTCTTCACTCTATGAAAGTTTTGATCTACCACCATCGACAGCAATAATTTGTCCTGTAACCCAAGAACTGTCTTCAGTTATTAGAAATTTTGCAAGCGAAGCTGAGTCTTTACCTTCTCCAAGTCTTTTTAATGGATGGGCTTTTGCTATACCATCAGCTAAAACTTTATTTTTAAGCATTGGCTCTGCAATTTTTGAATTAGTTAAACTTGGAGCAATGCAATTTACTCTTATATTAGGAGCAAATTCTGCTGCTAAAGAAACAGTTAATCCTTCAACAGCTGCTTTAGTTGAAGCTATAATTGCATGATTTGTAAATCCCCTTTGAGCAGCAACAGTTGAAAACAAAACAATCGATCCTTTATTTTTTTTTAAACTTTCTTGATAGCCTTTAATTAAATCTACTGCAGAATATAAATTTAGTTTCATACATTTTGTAAAATCTTGTTCTGAAACCATTCTCAAAGGTTTTAAATCAATTGAACCAACACAATAAGCTATACCTTTGATATCATCTATTTCAGATTTAATCTTTTCAACAAAACCATTTTCTAAAACATCAGAGACTGTATATTTACAGTTTAGTTTTTCAGACAAAGATTTTGTTCTTTCTTCATCCCTTCCAATTAAATGCACTTCTTTGCCGGCTGCGTATAACTGTTCGGCTAAATTAGATCCGATAGATCCTGTCGCACCTACTACTAAATATTTTTCTGACATAAATTTTTAAAGAGTTATATATAGTGAATGAAATTATTTTTTCTACTTGGAAATCAGCTTTTCTCAGAGAAATATCTTGAAAAGTACAGAAAAGACCACTTTTTCTTTATGGCTGAAGATTATCAGCTTTGTACGTACGAAAAGCATCATAAACAAAAGATATTATTGTTCTTATCTTGCATGCGATCTCACGCAGATATACTAAAAAAAAATAAATTTAAATTAGAATATTCTTCGATCGAGGATAAATCTTTCAAGCTAGATTACACAGAAAAATTAAAAAAAATAATTAAAGCAAAAAAAATTAAAGAAATTTCAAGTTTCGAAATTGAGGATAAATTTTTTGAAAATAAAATTACCAATTTTTTAAAAAAGGAAAAAATTAAATGGAATATTATTCAAACTCCAATGTTTTTAAATTCTAGAGAAAAATTTAAAAACTATTTATCGAAATCAAAAAAACCTTTTATGGCAGTTTTTTATAAAGAGACTAGACGAGATTTGGATATACTCATGAAAAAAGATGGTAATCCAGAAGGTGGCAAATGGAGTTTTGACGAAGACAATCGAAATAAACTTCCAAAAAATATATCTATACCCAAATTTCCTAAAATTACCGAGACTGTTCATACGAAAAAACTAAAAATTTTAATTGATAAAAATTTTAAAAGTCACCCAGGTAATACGAAAAACTTTTGGTTTGCTACGGAATATGATGATGTAATTAAATTATTAAATTTTTTTATTAAAGAGAAATCAAATTTATTTGGGGATTATGAAGATGCAGTTGATCAGAAAGACAATATATTATTTCATAGTGCTTTAAGTCCTTACATCAATTTAGGTCTTATCACTCCAGAATTTATAATCAAAAAAGTTTTAGATTTTCACAACAAAAATAAAATAAGATTAAATTCCTTAGAGGGTTACATTCGTCAAGTAATCGGGTGGAGAGAATTTATGAGGGGAATATATCAAAGCTATTCAAAAGAAATGGAAACTAGAAATTTTTTTAAACAAAATAGAAAAATGAAAAACTCATGGTACGAAGGAACAACAGGATTACCACCTCTAGATTATGCTATTAAAAATGCACTGAATTATGGTTGGTCACATCATATTGAAAGGTTAATGATTTTATCAAACATAATGAATTTATGTGAAGTTAAGCCAACGTATGTTTACAAATGGTTTATGGAAATGTTTGTGGATTCCTCTGACTGGGTAATGGTCCCGAATGTTTATGGAATGGGGCTTTTCAGTGATGGAGGAATATTTGCAACAAAACCATACATTTGCGGCTCCGCTTATTTCATGAAAATGATGGATTTTAAAAAAGGAGAATGGTGCAATACCATGGATGGTCTTTATTGGAGATTCATAAATAGAAATAGAGCCTTCTTTTTAAAAAATCCCAGACTTTCTATGATGGTTAGAATTTTCGATAAAATGAAACCTGATAGAAAAAAATTAATTTTAGCTGAGGCAGAAAAGTTTATTAAACAAAATACTGCATAGTGAGAAAAGAAAATTTACCCACAAAAATTTGCCCTGTATGTAAGAGACCTTTTACTTGGAGAAAAAAATGGAAATTAAACTGGGATAAAGTGAAATATTGTTCTAAGAAATGTTCAAAGAACAACTAAGAATTTAATTTTAATAATTATTTAATCTTTCTGAAATAATTTTGTATCTTATTTAAATTATAAATTTTTCATGCAAAGAAATTTAGTACTAATTCTATTATTAATACTTTTCAACAGTTCACAATCTCTAGCAAAAACATTTAATGTCAAAAATTCAAAAGATTCTGGTCCTGAAAGTCTAAGGCATGCACTTTTAAAGGCATCTAAAAGTAAAGAATCATCAAAAATATTAATTACAACTGAAGATGAAATAATTATTAATTCAACTTTAGAATATACAGGACTACAACCCCTAGATATAGTAGGGTCAGGACAGTCTATTAAAACTACCCAAAATCAAACACTCCTCTTTGTTTCAAATGGTGCTGACCTTACAATATCTAATTTAAATTTTTATGGAGTAGGTGGATTTAGTATTAAAAAAGGAGGATGGGGCAAAGGTATATTTGTAGATGTTAGAGACGACCAAAAAGGTTTAGTAAATGTAATTTTAAATAACGTTTCTGTTAACGATGTTGCCAGTCATGGAATTCATATTTCTGACTGCAGTCTAGCCGATGACTGTGGTGGTGGACAAGGCGGTGGGGGAGAAGGTTCAGATGCTTCCATTAAAGTTGTAGTTGATAATTTAACAATTAGTAATGTAGGAAATGGAAGATTTGATGCGGATGGATTTAGGATTGATGAAAGAGGCATTGGTGATATCGATTTCAAAGCAAGTAACTCTCTGTTTACTCTTGTTGGTGCGGATGGAGTTGAGTTAGATGAAGGTAATGCTGGAAATGTTAATGCTACAGTAAATAATTCATCTTTTGTTTTAAATGGAGCATATTGTGATCCAAAACTTTTAAAACCATTTATGCCCAAACAAGATGAAGGTGAATTTGATGATAATGTGAGAAAAGAAGACAGTATACCTGGAAAGATTAAGGGTACCCCAGATGATAGATGTTTTGAGAGAGAAGTTGATTTGTATGACTCTGGTTTTGTTAAAGAATTTGAATTTGGCATAGATTTAGATGATGGTTTTGATATTGATGAAGCTGGTCCCGGAAATTTAGTTGTTACCATTAATAACTCATTTATAAATGGAAATTTAGACGAAGGTTTAGATTTTGATGAAGCAAATAATGGTGATATATTTTTAACTATCAACAACACTATTTCTATAAATAACACAGACGATGGTTTTAAAAATTCTGAAGAAGATGATGGTTCAGTTATAGCAAGTATTGATGGTGTAATTGCTGTAAAAAATGGTGGTAAAGGAATTGTGCTTGAAGAGGAAGGTGTAGGTGATGTGAGAGCGTTTATTGAAAGTACAATTACAAACACTAATGATGATAGCGATAAAACTGGATTAGAGGCAGTGCAAGAAGATGTTGGATCTGGTATTATAAAAATTGTTAATTCTCAGTTGTTTGATGGTATTGATGCTGAAGGTGTCCAGCTAAAATAGATTAACAACAAGAACAACTTGTCTTTTTCTCTGATTTTTTTTCTTCAATTACTTCTTCCCTAGCTGCTGATTGTTCAAGAATTTTTGCTTCTGCAGTTTCTTTCTCTTTTAATATTTTATTTTCGATATATGCATAAAGAGAGTTGAAACCTAATTTTTAAGCTTTCTTTTCTTCGTAATTCCTTCTGCCTTTAAGATTTTCAATAATTTCAAGAACTTGCGGGTTATTCATACTATTGTTATCTCATAATTTTGATAATTTACAATAGTTCTTTAAAAAAATTCTTTAATTATAGTTGGTATATACTTTTTGAAATTAAAAAAACCTTTATTGCAATATTTCCAAGAACTTCGGTCTAAATTACGATAAAGAAATTTTATATTATTTATTCCTTGAGAAGTTAAAAAATCTAAGTTTTCTCCAACACAAGGATATAAAAAATAACTATTCTCAATTGTTTTAAGGTTACCAATATCAATAATTTCACAATCAAAAGATTTTTCATCCAACCTTCTTTTTTGATCCTGAATTAAATTAGTCTTAAATTTCACTGTTTTTTCACTAAGCTTAATATTTCTACTGTCGTTATTATTATTAACTAAATAAATCTTTTTAAATTTATGGTCTTTGAAATCAGTCAACTCAAAAGAAAGATTATTTTCAAAAATTATTAAATTTTGCTCATCTAAACTTACTGGATTAATAAAATCTTTTAAGACAGCCTTGTATATTTTTTCACTAACTTTAGGAGGTGCATTTTCATTTAAATTAATGTTATTAAATCTATTGTTAGTAAATTTTTTTATATTCCATTCACTTGCCAAATAATGCTTACCTTGTGTTTGTATTCCAGCAACCCATCTCCATCCTAATGTATTAGATGCTGCATCTCCATCATAGAGATGCTTCATAAAAAATTCAGCTCCTAATTGCCAAGGTAAATTTAAAGTAAAAATCCAGATACTGGCAAACCACATTCTTGTATGATTATGAAGGTAATTAAATTCTTTTAATTCTTTAACCCATTCATTAAAACATTCTATATTTGTATTTCCATCAATGGCATTTAAGTAATCTTTATTATCTTTGTATTTTTCTCTCATAATTTTTAGTTCTATTAGGTAATCTGTCCATACATTAGGTCTTAATTCTAACCATCCTTTCCAATAAGTACGCCACAAAACTTCCTGAATAAATTTTTCATTTTTAGAAAATGAAAATTTCTTTAAGGCTTTATCTATAACTTCTAACTCATTTAATATTCCATGAGATATATATGGAGAAATACAAGATATATTTGATCTTTTATCTGGACCAAAATCAAAATTTCTCAATCTTGAATATTCAGAAAGATTATTTTCAACAAAATTATCTAGTTTATTAGTGGCTTTCGCCCGACTTGGTTCAAAATTCATGATATTTTATTTTAATTTTTTCTTGTGAAAATTAATAAATCTTTCAACATTTGATTTATTAAAAGTTTTATTTTCCTCAAATGAAACTTTTTTCATAGAATAAGCTGAACTTTTAGTTATTCTTGAATTAATAATAACATTCCCTTTATATAACCTCAATTTAACTGATCCATTAACTTTACTTCTCTTAAGATCTACAATTCTTTGTAATTTAAATCTCTCTTTAGAAAACCAATATCCATTGTAAATCAGTTCCGCATATCTAGGCATAATTTTTTCTTTCTTATGCATTGTATCTTTATCAAGTGTAACAGACTCTATAGCTCTATGAGCATGCATTAATAAAGTACCGCCTGGTGTTTCGTATACACCTCTTGATTTTATACCGATAAATCTATTTTCTACTAGATCAACTCTTCCAACAGCATTTTTTCCAGCTATGTCGTTTAATTTTCCAAGCAATTTAGATGGAGATAATTTTTTCCCATTCACTGCAATCGGATCTCCACTTTTAAAGTCTATTTTTACAATTGAAGATTTATTAGGTGCATTTTCTGGAGATACCGTTCTTTGAAAGATAAAGTCAGGTGCAGAGTTTTTTGGATTTTCTAACAACTTTCCTTCTGTTGATGTATGAAAAATATTATCGTCTACTGAAAAAGGTGGCGCTCCTTTCTTGTCTTTAGGTATTTCAATTTTATTTTTTTTTGCATAATTAATTAGATCTGATCTAGATTTCAGCTTCCAAATTCTCCAAGGCGCAATAACTTTTATTTTAGGACCAAAATAATGATAACCTAACTCAAATCTTACTTGATCATTTCCTTTTCCTGTTGATCCATGAGACACAGCATAGGCATTAAATTTTTTAGCAATTCTAATTTGATCTTTGGCTATTAAAGGTCTAGCAATTGAGGTTCCAAGCAAATAAACACCTTCATATATTGCATGGCCCCTAATCATTGGATAAACATAATCTTTTACAAAAATATCTTTAAGATCTTGAATAATAATATTTTTTACGCCAAGTTTTTTTGCGTTTCTGAAAATTTTATTTCTATCTATTTCTTGACCAATGTCTGCAGTATAACAAATTACTTCTGCATCATAATTTTCCTGTAACCATTTTAATATGATTGATGTGTCCAAACCTCCAGAATAGGCAAGAACTATCTTTTTCTTTGATTTCATTATTTAACTGCAGCTTTTTTTAGCTGCGTTATATGCTTTAGTGAAGCCCATCAAAGAATAATGATCAATTGTTTGAGAACCAGATTTATTATATCCAGTAACCATTAATCTTGAGGCCTTTTTCATTCGGCTAACAACTTTTTTTTCAATTTTATTACTTGAAATCCATGCAAAATTATCTTGAGCTATATCAAATTTATATTTTGATTTACCAGAGCTAGCTGTAATTGAATTTTGACTGTTGTATTCATAGCCTGAGGTTGTGCTTACTTCGTCTTTAATTTTTTCAGATGGTCTAAAAGTTACAAATAATCTTGCATCTCTTTCATTTTTTTTAGGAGACTGAAGAACAGGTTTAGATTGAGCAAAACATACTTTACTATCCCCATTAGTAACAACAATTGCATCCCAGTCTTTAAATGTTCCTATTTTATTTAATTCTTCTGAATAAGAAGTTGATCCTAATAAGAGAATAAAAAAAATTATTTTAAAAATTATGGACATGGATTTGGATATTTTTTTTGAATTTCATTAATTTCATTAATTATTTCTTTATCAAGATTCACTTTTACACTTTCTATATTTGTTTTCAACTGCTCCATTGTTGTTGCACCAATAATAACGCTAGACATGAAATCCTGTATCTCACAAAATTTTATACACATTTGACTCATATCAATGTTGTATTTTTCACTAATATTAAAATACTCATCAACAGCTTCGTTAGTATTTGGTTTTCGATATCTTGTCCAAAAATCCCAATCTCTTTCCATCCGAGATCCTTTTGGAAATTGCTTATTTCTATATTTACCACTTAAAAAACCACTGGCTAAAGGAGAATAAGATAAACAACCAATATTTTCTCTTATAGACACCTCAGCTAATCCAACTTCATATGACCTATTTAATAAACTATAGGGATTTTGTATGGACATCATTCTTGGCAAACTCTTTTCCTTTGAGAGTTTGAGATAATTCATAACACCCCAAGGAGTTTCATTAGATAAACCTACATGTCTAATTTTACCTTGCTCAATATACTTTTGTAATTCAACCAACACGTCTTCGAATTTATTCCATTCATTTTCTTTATGCACATAACCAAGTCTTCCAAAATTGTTTACATTTCTTTCTGGCCAATGAAGCTGATATAAATCTATATAATCAGTTTTAAGTCTTTTAAGACTGTTATGAAGTGCAGTTTCTAGATTCTTCCCTACAAAACTATTTTCACCATTTCTAATATAATCTCTTGCAGGACCACAAACTTTAGTTGCAAGTATCACATCTTTTCTTTTTTTTGTTTTTTCAAACCATTTTCCAATGATCGTCTCTGTATGACCAAAAGTTTCAGCTTTAGGAGGTACCGCATAAAGTTCTGCTGTATCCCAAAAATTAACCCCATTTTCTAGTGAGAAATCCATTTGTTCGAAGGCCTCTTCTTGGCTATTTTGTTCACCCCAAGTCATGGTGCCGAGACAAATTGTGCTAATATCTATATCAGTTGTTCCTAATTTTTTATAATTCATTAAATATTAAGTATTTGTTACCTATATTTTGACTGCTTGAAAAATTTTAAATTTATTACTATATATTTAATTATGGAATTCAATAGAGACAATATTCTAAATAGATCAACGACAGCAAAAAAAGCTGTTGTGATGGATGAAGGCCTTAGAGCCTACATGCTTAAAGTTTACAACTACATGGCAACTGGAGTTTTGCTAACGGGAATCGTTGCATTGCTATCTTTTAAAATGTCAGTAGTTACAGATGCAAGTGGATCAATAGTTGCTTTAACTGAATTCGGAAATGCAATTTATCTATCAGGATTTAAATGGGTGGTTATGTTAGCTCCTCTCGGAATTGTTTTTTATATGAGTTTTGGGATAAATAAAATGAGTTCTTCAAAAGCTCAAACTACTTTTTGGATTTTTGCAGCCTTGATGGGTTTATCACTATCATCAATTTTATTAGTTTACACAGGACTTAGTGTGACGAGAGTATTTTTCATATCTTCAGCAACATTTGGAGCTATGAGTATATATGGTTACACAACTAAAAGAGACCTCACAAAATTTGGATCATTCTTAATGATGGGTTTGATCGGTATTATAATCGCATCTTTAGTAAATATTTTCTTAAAATCTTCAATGATGTACTTTGCTATTTCAATCATTGGAGTTCTTATATTTGTTGGATTAACTGCATACGATACACAAAAAATTAAGAATATGTACGCAGCATCAGATTCAGGTGAAGTAATTGGAAAGAAAGCTGTTATGGGAGCTTTAACATTATACTTAGATTTTATAAATTTATTTATAATGCTTTTAAGATTGTTTGGTCAAAGAAGGTAATCAAAAACTATAGTTTTTTCCAATTTGTTTTTTTTAGAAGTATTTCTAAATCATAAGCATTATTTAAAATTTTACCATTTCTATCAGTTATTAAATATTTCAAATTCTTATTAGAAGGTTTAAAATTTTTACTAATGTTGTAAATAGCTTTTTCTGCTGCATTTTTAAAAATACTAAAACTTACTCTTTTACTGGATATTGAGAGGCCATAGTCTTTCCAAGATCCTTCAGATACCATTTTAGCATATAGGTCTAATATGATTTTTAGTTCTTTTTTTTCAAAAAAATACCTTTGGTTTTGTTCTTTATTTGAATTATTTATTACTAATTTTAAATTACTCATTTAATTTGTGTTTATTAATCAACCCAACTTGTGATGCTGTAAAGATGAATGTAATTGGTAGCATTCCCCAAACTTTAAAGTTAACCCAAAATTCTTCTGTTTGAGTTCTCCAAACAATTTCATTTAATATAGCTAAAAAAATAAAAAAATAAGTCCATCTGTTATTCAAAATTTTCCAACCTTCATCAGACATTGGCAGTGTTTTTCCAAGTATTAATTTTAAAACTGGTTCATTGGTGAAGTATTTTCCAAAGAATAAAGCTAGGGCAAATAAAATATTTATAATAGTTGGTTTCATATAAATAAAAATTGGATTATCAAAATAAATTGTTAAACCTCCAAATAGAGTAATTAAAATTCCTCCTAACAAAGGAACCATCGGAACTTTTTTTTCCAGTATCCAAACCAAGAGAACAGAAATTATTGTTGCGACAATTAGAGGTGGTATTGCAACTTTTAAACTTTTATCACTGTTATAATAAAAGAAGAAAAAAATAGCTAAAGGCCCAACGTCTGTAATGAATTTTAGAAGTGATTTATTCACTGCTACATATTAACAGATTAATAAAACATTTATATTTTTTTTATTGATTTTTTTCATCAAATATCCATATTTAATATCGTGAGTACTCAAAAAGCTAAATTTTCAATTGGAGATGTTGTAAAGCACAGACACTTCGATTTTAGAGGTGTGATTTACGATGTTGACTTTGAATTTAATAACTCAGAGGAGTGGTATCAATCGATACCAAAAAACGTGAGACCTAGAAAGGATCAGCCATTTTATCATTTACTAGCAGAGAATGACGAAATTACTTACGAGGCTTATGTGTCTGAGCAAAATCTATTATTTGATGACTCTGAAGAGCCTATAAAACACCCTCTAATTAACGAAATTTTTTCAGGTAAGCGTGGATCAAGCTACTTCAAGCCTTCAAATTAACTAATAGCCAATATTTAAACACAATTGTCCCAAATCTCTGTCATATCTGTTTGTTATAAGATATTTAATTCTGATCAAGAGTACTGTTTTTCCTCTATCTCCCTCTGTATTCTTGGTCAGAAAATTTTGAACAATTTTAATCTAAAATTTATGTGTTATAAAAAATTATGATTAATTATTTCAATCCAAATAATACTTTAAAGATAATTAATAAAATACAAAAGTTTGTATTTGCGCTATTTATAATTGTATTGTTACTTGGATTAGTTGAAGCTTTAGTTCTTTCTCCTGAGGATTATAAGCAGAGTGACTCAGTTAGGATTATGTATGTCCATGTTCCATCAGCTTGGATATCACTCGGAATATTTTCATTTATTTCCATTCTCTCTTTTGGAGTTTTTGTTTTTAAAAATAAAAATTTCTCTTTAATAACAAAAAGTTTAGCACCTTCTGGTTTTGTTTTTAGCATAATAGCTTTAGTTACAGGATCAATTTGGGGAAAACCAACCTGGGGAACTTGGTGGGCTTGGGATGCAAGAATAACTTCAATGCTCTTACTTTCAATTTTTTATTTATTGTTCATTACTTCTTGGAAGATTACGACAGACACTAGTAAAGCAGAAAAAATTAGCTCAATAATAGCAATTATTGGTCTTATAAATATTCCAGTTATAAAATTTTCAGTAGAATGGTGGAATACTTTACACCAACCTGCGTCAGTAAAAATTTTGGAAGAAACAACAATTCATTCTTCAATGTTGACACCATTAGCTATAATGACTGCGGCATTTGCTCTATTTTCACTTTTGATATTTTTAATGAAATATAATACAGAACTGTTAAAGATTAAAAATAAAGGTCTTAATAGATTATGATTAGTGAACTACTAAATATGAATGGATACGGTGTATACGTTTGGTCATCATTTATATTTACTCTATTTTCTTTTAGCTTCTTGTACGCGGTAGTAAAATTAAATTTAATTAAAGAAAAAAAGAAATTTGAGGAAAATTATAAATCACTAGATGAAAAGAAACTTGCATCAGTAGCTAAGCAAAAAACGTACAGAGAGATATTAGCAAACACTTCCACATCTAAAGTTTAACTAAAATTCACATGTACGGAAAAAAAGTTAAATTTAGAGCCCTTTTTATTTTTTTAATCTTAATTTCATTAGTTCTTACAATTTTTTTGGTGGTTAAATCTCTTGAGGAAAACGTAGTATATTTTAAGTCTCCAACAGACATTAAAAACCTTAATGAAATCAAAAATGCTCAAAAAATTAGAGTTGGTGGAATGGTGAAAAAAAATTCTATTAAAATAAACGATAAAGAAATTTTTTTCGTAATTACGGATTTCAAAAATGAATTATTAGTCAACTTTAATGGATCTGTACCTAATCTGTTTGAAGAGGGTAAGGGTGTAGTTGCTGAAGGCTTCTTAAAGGATAAAAGTTTTCTAAATGCTGACAAGATTTTAGCAAAACATGATGAAAATTATATGCCTCCTGAAGTCAGCGAAGCTATGAAAAACAATTAATTTGTATGTCTAATTATTTAGGAAATTATTCTTTATATATTGCTTTAATAGCATCTGTTTATTTAATTTTTAAGTCATACTTAGATGCAAATTCAGAAAATAAATATTTAGATAAAAACTTTATTTTAATTACTTCAATACAAACTATAATGATTACAGTAAGTTTTTTTAGTCTAGTTGCAGCTTTTGTAATTTCAGATTTTAGTAATGAAACTGTTTTCAACAATTCTCATACTTTAAAACCTTTATTTTATAAAGTTTCAGGTACATGGGGAAATCATGAGGGAAGTTTATTACTGTGGTTATTAGTTCTTTCAATTTTTCTATTTATTTTTTTATTAAATTCAAGATCACAAGATACTAAATACAAACTTCTAACGATACTATTTCAACAAATTATTATTTCAGGTTTTCTAGTTTTTATTTTATTAACTTCCAACCCATTCAAAACGCTATATCCAATTCCTAGAGAGGGATTAGGTTTGAACCCTATTTTACAAGACCCTGCTTTAGCTATTCATCCTCCAATTTTATATTTAGGTTATGTTGGAACATCTATTATCTTTTCAGCTTCACTTGCCTCAATGATTTGCGGAAATATCGGAGATAAGTGGGCAAGGCATATTAAAAAATGGGTTTTGGTATCTTGGGTATTTTTAACAATTGGTATTTTGCTTGGATCTATATGGGCATATTATGAGCTGGGCTGGGGAGGTTTTTGGTTTTGGGATCCTGTAGAAAATGTTTCATTAATGCCATGGTTTTGCTTAACAGCGCTACTGCATACTGTAATTGTATTACAGAAAAGAAATTCGTTTAAAGAGTGGACTATTATTTTGTCAATTACAACTTTCTCACTGAGTATGAGCGGCACTTTTCTTGTTAGGTCTGGAATTTTAAATTCAATTCACACTTTTGCAAACGATCCATCAAGAGGGCTATATATATTAAGTTTTCTCTTTATCCTAATTTTGATGTCTATATTAATTTTCTTTTTTAATCAGAATAAAATATCAAACACAGCCAAAGAGAATTTTATTTTAAGTAAAGAGACTGCAATATTAGTGAATAACTGGTTTATGATGTTTTTTTTATCTGTTGTTCTTGTTGGTACAATTTATCCAATATTTCTTGAAGTTTTAAATGGTTCAAAAATTTCTGTTGGTCCACCTTTTTATCATAATCTTTTAATACCCTTCTTAATTCCTTTTTTAATATTCATGAGCTTTGGCCCAAGTTTGAAATGGATTAAAGATAAGTTAAAAAAGTTTAACTATAATATTTTAATTATTTTTTTAGCTTCACTACTTATTTCATATGTCATTTTAACAAAAACCGAAAATTCGTTTCTGTTGTCTATTCCTCTGATAGTTTTGAGCATCTATCTTTTATTAGTAACAATTAAGGATTTTTTTGTTAGTAAATCCTCGATTAGCCAAAAAATTTCACATTTTGGTTTTAGTTTATTAATTACTAGTATCTTATTGAATGGCCTTTTTTCTAATGAATTCAATTCAAATATGAAAGTAGGAGATGAAAGAATATTCAATGAAAAAGTTGTAAAATTAAAAGAAGTTAATGTTACAGATGTGGACAATTATAAATCTCTTAAAGCTAGTTTTGAAGTTACAAATAAAAATTCCTCTTTTGCTTTATACCCAGAAGTTAGAATTTACAAACAGCCTTTAACTATTACGAGTGAAGCGGATATTAAGACAACATTATTTTCAGATAATTTTTTAGTATTTAATATTTTAAAAGACGATGGTTATTATAATGTAAGATATCAATATAAACCCTTAATGATTTGGATATGGATCTCAACTATATTTATTGGTTTTGGTGGTTTATTAAGTGTCATTAGAAAAAATGAGCAAAAATATTAAATTTTTAGGATTACTACTAACATTAATAATAATTTTTATAATCTTGCTCAAGGGATTGAACGTATCGAAAGATTACTCTAACGAGAAATTAAAAAGTAAAATAGATTTTTCACTTAATGCAAAAAAACTATTTTCTGATGAAATAATTAATATTTCAGACTTATTTGATAAAAATAGTCCTTCTGTAGTAAATATTTGGGCATCTTGGTGTGCACCATGTAGAGAAGAACATCAGTTTTTAATGAAATTAAAAGATATGAACATAAATATAATTGGAATTAATTATAAAGACAGTCCAAAAAATGCAAAAAATTTTTTAAGCTCACTTGGAAATCCTTATTCAGAAGTTATTACTGATAATGATGGAACAAAATCAATAGAATTTGGAGCCATTGGTGTTCCCGAAACTTTTATTATAAGTGGCAAAACTAATGAGATAATAAAAAAGTATATTGGTCCATTGACAAACGAAAATTTAATAGAAATAAAAAATTTATTAAAAAAAAATGCTTAAAATTTTAAAATTAATATTGCTGCTATATTTTAGTTTTAATTTTTCCTACGCTAATGAAATAAATACAAAAGTAGATCAAATTACAAAAAACTTAAGGTGTTTGATATGTCAAGGTCAATCTGTTTACGACTCACAGTCCGATTTTGCTATTAGTATGAAGCTAGTTGTAAAAAATAAGATTGATGAAGGTAAAGAAGAAGAAGAAATATATGATTATTTAAAAAATAAATATGGAGAATGGATTGTATATGAACCAGAATTAAACCAAAATACATTTTTACTCTGGTCAATACCTTTGATTTTGTTCGCTTTTGGCGGTCTTTTAATTATTAGAAAAGTATCTATAAAGTGGTAAAATTTAACATGAAAATTCTACTCAAGTTTTTACTTTTAATTTTAATATCCATTTCTTTTACAAATGCTTACAGTAATGATTCAAAAAAATCGGAAACATATTTTAAACTTGGTGTTTTTGATTTCAAGCATTTAACTGATATGACCGCAGTAAATATTAAAAAAGTAACAGATAACAACGTTGAACTCCCATATTTAGGTGAGATTACTCAAATTTATGATCTTATGGCAATGGCTGATATACAAGAGTCATTTTCTGATGAGATAAATAAAGCTAATAGAGAAGAATATGCAATTTATTTCTCAAGTGGATATCAAAAAAAAATAAATGTAAATGAGAGTATCATCATAGTCCCAAGCTTTAGCGTTGGTTTATATAATGAATTTGATCAAGGGAAAGATATGGGTCTACCTGTTCAATTTAAATCCGAAGTAGAGTTAAATTTTAGGACAAAGAATGATTTTATTTTCGGTGTTACGTATAATCACATTTCTAATGCTGATTTAGGTGATAAAAATCCAGGGTCAGATAGTTATTTGTTTGGATTTAGATACAAACATTAATCGAAGGTAAATTTTAAAATATGAGATTAAAAGATTGTTATAATTTTAATGACTTTAGAAAACTGGCGAAACAAAAACTTCCATCTCCAATATTTCATTATATTGATGGAGCAGCTGATGATGAAATAACATATAATAGAAATACTAGTGCGTTTAATGATGTAGATCTAGTCCCAAATGTTTTAAGAGGTGTTGAAAATGTGGATTTGTCGACAACTATTTTTGGAAAAAAACTAGATTTACCTTTTTATTGTTCTCCTACAGCTTTGCAGAGGCTATTTCACTACGAAGGAGAAAGAGCGGTTGGAAAAGCTGCAAAGAAGTTTAACACGATGTTTGGTGTTTCGGCATTAGCTACAGTTAGCGTTGAAGAAATATCATCTTTAATAGACACTCCAAAAATGTTTCAATTTTATTTCCATAAAGACAGAGGATTAAATGACTCTTGTTTAGAACGAGCAAAAGCAGCAAAATTTGATGTTATGGCTTTAACTGTTGATACGATAACAGGAGGAAATCGTGAAAGAGATTTAAGAACTGGATTTACATCACCTCCAAAATTAACACTTTCGAGTTTGTTTAGTTTTGCCACAAAACCAATGTGGGGAATAAATTATTTAACCAAAGGAAAATTTGAATTACCGCATCTTCAAGATTTCGTTAAAGAAGGCACTGACACAAATACTTCAATTGGTAATTATTTTTCTACGATGCTGGATCAATCAATGAGCTGGGACGATGCTGAAAAATTGTGCTCTCAGTGGGGTGGCCATTTTGCGCTTAAGGGAGTTATGAGTGTTGAAGATGCTAAAAGAGCAGTAGATATTGGATGCACTGGTATAATGGTATCAAATCATGGAGGAAGACAACTTGATGGATCTAGATCACCTTTCGATCAATTAGCTGAAATTGTTGATGCAGTTGGTGATAAGTTAGATGTTATTTGTGAAGGTGGATTTCAAAGAGGAACTCATATGTTAAAAGCTTTATCTATGGGTGCAAAAGCTTGTGCTGGTGGAAGATTATATCTTTATGCTTTAGCTGCAGCAGGTCAAGAAGGTGTTGAGAGAGCACTTAACTTATATAAAACTGAATTAGTAAGAGACATGAAATTAATGGGTTGCACAAAGATCAGTGATCTTAATCGAAATAATTTAAGATTCCGAAATGCATGAGCTTAAAAAATTGTTATAATTTTGAAGATTTTAGAAAGCTAGCCAAAAAAAAACTTCCAGCTCCAATTTTCCATTACATTGATGGTGGTGCAGATGATGAAACCACTTTAAAAAGAAATACAAATTCATTTGATGATTGTGACTTAATCCCTAATATTCTTAGAAGCGTAGGAGAACCAGATTTATCAACCACAGTTTTTGGTAGAAAAATAGATATGCCAATTTTTTTATCACCTACAGCTATGCAAAGTTTATATCATCCTGATGGAGATAAAGCTTCAGCTAGAGCTGCAGAAAAATTTGGTACCATGTATAGCATGTCGACAATGGCTTCATTTTCGATTGAAGAGATTGCTAACATATCAAGTGGACCAAAATTATTTCAACTTTATATCCATAAAGATAAATCATTTACTGATGATTTGATTGATAGGTGTAAAAGAGCAAACTTTGACGGTTTATGCTTGACTGTTGATACTTTGGTTGCAGGAAATAGAGAAAGAGATCACAGAACTGGTTTTACAACTCCTCCTAAATTCACATTAGAAAGTATAATGAATTTCGCGATGAGACCAGGATGGTTATTCAGATATTTTACGAATAAGAAATTTGAACTTGCAAATATTAAACACAAAACTGACAAGGGAACTAACATTACAAAATCCGTAATAGACTATGTTAATGAACAGTATGACCCACAAATGAATTGGGAAGATGCAGAATACTGTATAAAAAAGTGGGACGGACCTTTTGCACTAAAGGGTGTAATGTCTGTAGAGGATGCAAAGAGAGCAGTTGATATTGGTTGCACAGCAATAATAATATCAAATCATGGAGGAAGACAACTTGATGGATCTAGAACTCCTTTTGATCAACTAAAGGCTATTTCAGATGCTGTGGGCGATAAACTTGAGATAATTTTAGATGGAGGTGTTAGACGAGGAACTCATGTTCTAAAGGCTTTAGCCGCAGGTGCTACTGCTTGTAGTTTTGGTAAAGCTTTTTTGTTCAGTTTAGGAGCAGGTGGTCAGCAAGGAGTAGAGAGGCTGCTTCAAAATATGCACGATGAAATTAGAAGAAATATGATCCTTATGGGCTGCAAAAGTGTAAAAGAGTTAGATAGATCAAAGATAATTTACCGAAATTAAATATTTTTTATAAATAATTTTTATTATTATTTTCAATTTAAATAAATAGACATGAAGTTGCTTTTCAGTTAGTTTGTCGACGAAAAATTATGATTGAATTAGCAAAAGCATTAGATCGTTTAGGAACTGAGAGTGCATTTTCTGTTCTAGCAGAAGCAAAAAAATTAGAAGCACAAGGCAAACCTATGATTCATTTAGGTCTAGGACAACCTGACTTTAAAACTCCAAAACATGTAGTTGAAGCTGCAAAAAAAGCTCTAGATGATGGTCATCATGGTTATGTTTTATCAAATGGAATTCCAGAATGTCGAGAAGCTGTCGCAAGATGGGTAAAGAGACTTTACAATGCTGATATTGATCCAAATAGAGTTTTAATAATGCCAGGTGGTAAACCTACAATGTATTATGCAATTACTTGTTATGGTGAACCAGGTGTTGAAATAATTCATCCAACTCCAGCTTTTCCAATTTATGAGTCAATGATTAATTATTCTGGAGCAAAAGCTGTTCCATATGATTTAACTGAGGATAAAGATTTAAAATTTGATCCAGACAAAATTCTGTCTTTAATAACTGACAAAACTAGACTTTTAATTCTAATAAATCCAAACAACCCAACTGGAAGCTTTGTTGAAAAACCTGCAATTGACTACTTAGCAAAAGAATTAGAAAAACATCCGCAGGTCACAATTTTAAGTGATGAAATTTATAGTAGACAAATTTTTGACTATAAGGAAATGCCAACTTTCTTTAACTATCCTAATTTAAGAGACAGATTAATTGTTCTTGAGGGTTGGAGTAAAGCATATTCTATGACTGGATGGAGACTTGGTTGGAGTTACTGGCCAGAGCATTTGGTTGAACATGTAAACAAACTTTTGATTAATAGTGTATCATGTGTAAATGCAGCAGCCCAATATGCTGGTATAGCCGCATTAGATGGTCCTGAAGACTCAATTAAAGATATGTTAGATAAATTTACATTAAGAAGAAATTTAATTCATAAAGGATTAAATGATTTACCAGGAGTTGAGTGTAGTTTGCCGGGAGGAGCTTTCTATGCTTTTCCGAATATAAAAGGGACTGGCATGAATGGATCTGAGTTTTGCAAAAAAGCTATGCATGAAGCAGGTGTTGCGATTGTTCCTGGTACTGCATTCGGTAAAACTTGTAATGATTACGTTAGATTTAGTTTTGCCGCATCTAGAGATAATATAATGCAAGCCTTAGAAAATATAGGCAAGATGCTTTCTAAATAAACTGTATTTTTAATCAATATTTTTGTATTATTAAAGAATGAACGAAATCGTCCAAGCAGAATTAAAAAAGATATTTAACGGAAGATTTTCTACCTCAGAGTCTACTCGTGCAAATTATGCAAGAGGAGAAGATACTTATAATCCAATATTATCGAAGGCAGTTGTATTTCCAGAAACTAATGAAGAAGTTTCAAAAATTCTAAAAATTTGTAACGAGCATAAAATTCCAGTGGTTCCATTTGGAACTGGCACATCTCTTGAAGGCCATGTTGTAGGAAATCAAAATGGTATTACGATTTCTTTAGAAAAAATGAATAAAGTTTTAAGTGTAAATGCTGAGGATTTTGACTGCAGAGTGCAAGCAAATGTAACAAGAAAGCAATTAAATGAATATTTAAGAGAAGATGGAGTATTTTTTCCAATAGATCCTGGTGCGGATGCTGCACTCGGTGGGATGGCATCTACTTCAGCTTCAGGAACAATGGCAGTGAAATATGGAACAATGAGAACAGTTATTTCTGGCTTAACGGTTGTTTTACCAAATGGAGACATAATTAAAACCGGTGCAAGAACTAAAAAAACTTCTGCGGGATATAACTTAACTAATTTGTTTATTGGATCTGAGGGAACATTAGGAATTATCACAGAAGTTCAATTAAGACTATCACCAATACCAGAAAGCATAATGAGTGCAGTTTGCTATTTTCCAGATTTAGACTCAGCAGTAAAGACAGCACAAGAAGTTATTCAGTATGGTGTTCCAATTGCAAGAATTGAAATGTTAAATAAAGATCAAATGGAAATTAGCATTAAATATTCAAAGCTAGAAAACATCAAAGCATCACCAACTTTATTTTTTGAATTCCATGGAAGTGAGCTAACGAACAATGAGTCTATTAAGGTTGTGGAAGAATTATCAAAAAATAATGGTGGAAGTGATTTTCAATGGGCATCTTCTCCAGAAGAACAAAAAATACTGTGGAAAGCAAGACATGATGTTTACTATTCAGTAAAAGCTTTAGGTCATGATATGAAAGTTTACTCTACAGATGTTTGTGTACCAATTTCAAAGTTAGTTGAGTGTATTTCATGGGCAGAAAAAGAAGTTAAAAAGTTAGGTCTAACTGCACCAATGGTTGGTCATGTCGGGGATGGAAATTTTCATTCTATAATATTGTATGATCCTGATGATGAAGAAAAACAAAAAAAAATTAGGCAGTACAGCGATGATCTAATTAACAAAGCTTTAGAGTTAGAGGGAACTATTACAGGAGAACATGGAATAGGTCTTCAAAAAAAACATTACTTATTAAGAGAACACCCAGATAACTTACCGGTGATGAAAGCTATTAAAAGAAGTATTGATGTAAACAATATCATGAATCCTGGAAAGGTTTTTGATTTAAATTAATCCAAAATAAGATGAAAAAAATTTTAATCACAAGGAGACTTTTAAGATCTTGTGAGGATAAAGCTAAAGAATTATTTGATCCTAATTTTAATTTAAACGATGAACTTTACTCTCAAAAGAAGTTAATAGAGATGAGTGCAGGCTGCGATGGCATTTTATCAGCTCTAACAGATAAGCTCGATGCAGAAACAATTAATCAATTACCTGAGAGTGTAAAAATTATATCAAATTTTGCTGTAGGTTTTGGAAATATAGAT
>CACAZL010000009.1 GCA_902536925.1 uncultured Pelagibacteraceae bacterium | reverse complement strand
GAGAAAATAATTATTTAAATGAGGGACCTCTATCTCACAAAATCGAAAAAGTAACTATTCAATCTGATAATGATCTAGTTGGATGGTATTACAAAAAAAATAATAACTCTAAAACTTTGCTTTTTTTTCATGGAAATGCTGGAAAATTAGATAATAGAATTTATAAACTAAATGAGTTTGCAGATTTAGATTTAAACTATTTAATTTTTGCATATAGAGGCTTTAGTGGAAACAAAGGCAAACCAACAGAAATTGGACTTTATAAAGATGCAATTAAAGCCAAGGAATGGCTTAATCAAAACGATATAGAAGATAAAGATATTGTTCTCTATGGAGAGTCTCTTGGCACTGCTGTAGCAATAGAGACCGCAAGTAATAATTTATTTGCAGGTATAATATTAGAGTCCCCATTTACATCCATGGAGATTTTGGCACAAAAATATTACCCATATCTTCCTGCAAAAATTATTTTAAAAGATAAATACAAATCCATTGAAAAAATTAACAAAATAAAGTTTCCCATGCACGTGATGCACGGGAAAAAGGATAATATTGTGCCATTTTATATGGGTGAAGAAATATTTAATAAATATAGTGGTGTTAAGTCAAATTATTTTAATGACAACGACGACCATATGATGGAATTTAATAAAAATTTAATTCAATCAATCTACAATTTTATAAAAAGTTTAAATTAAGACATAATTTAAACAAATCCACATCACTTTTAAATTTTAATTTTAGATATGTTTAAATTCCTTTTATTACTTTTTTTATTAATATTGCCAACAAAACTTAGTTCAGAAATAAATAATGAGTACTATGATAACAATTATTTTCATATTGGAAAAATGAACTCTTACAATAGTGAGTTCACTCTATATTTTAAAACACGGAAGAAAGCTATTTTAGCAAAGGGAGAATTTTCTAATTATATTAATGATTTTCCACAGGATTTATACTTATATGATAAAAATTTAAATAAAGATTACCCTCTGATTTCATATGACTGGTTTCCAAAAAAAGTTAAAAAAATATCAAAAAAATATAATTACCCACTTTTCCCAGAGGATTTTGCTTACTATTTATTAAATGACAACAACACTTTAATTTTGATAAGTGCAAAAAAAAATTTTTATGAAAATTTAAAATATGACATAAAAAATAATAAGCTAGAAATTGCTAATACCTCTGGCAAATTAAATTTTATAATCTCTTCTTATGCTGAAAACTGTGGTTATAAATCTCTAAAAAATAATTTTGAGTGCAACATTTATAAACCTTTAATTTCTAAAAATTTGCTTAATTAATTTGGGTAAAAGCACTTGCAAACTTCTCAGCTTCAAATATTTGTAAGTCATCCTCTTTTTCTCCAAGTCCGAGACCAACAATAGGTACTTTATATTTCTTTGAAATCGCAATCAATATTCCACCTTTTGCAGTTCCATCAAGTTTTGTCATTATGATGCCTGTGATTGGAAGTAATTTATTAAATTCTTCGAGTTGATTAATTATATTTTGTCCCGATGTTGCATCTAAAACTAAAATAACCTCGTGAGGTGCTGTTTCATCACTTTTTTTAATTACATTTCCTATTTTTTTTAATTCATCCATTAAATTCTTTTTATTTTGTAATCTTCCTGCCGTGTCTACTATTACTTGATTTATGTTTTGACTTTGAGCTATTTCCATTGCTTTAAAAGCAACTGAAGCTGGATCTGAACCAGGATCTGATTTTACAATTTTAGCATCAACCCTGTTAGCCCATTCTTCTAATTGATCAATAGCAGCTGCTCTAAATGTATCGCATGCTGAAAAAAGAACTTTATTATTATTTTGTATAAATATTTTTCCTAATTTTCCAATAGTAGTTGTCTTACCAACTCCATTAACACCTGAAACTAATATTATATTTGTCTTTTCTTTTTTTAAGAAAAAATCTTTCTTTTCTAGGGGTTTCATTAGTTCTAAAATATAATTATTAAGTATTTCAAAAACTTCCTTTATTGGATCATTTTTTGGATCAATCTTTTTTTGAGCAATTATAGATTTTATCTCTGATGCTGCATCTATGCCCACGTCTGAGCCGATCAAGAATTCCTCTATTTTATCAAGAGTTGTATCGTCAATTTCTTTCTTAACTATTATTTCTTTAAGACCTGATGCTATATTACTTGCACTTCTTTTAAATCCGATTTTAAATTTTTCAAAAATACCCATTATATTTTGATATTAATTTTTTCAATTTCAGATACAGGACCTCTCATTTTTATATTTAATTCATTATCAATTTGAATATTTAAAATTCCTGTTGAAAATTCTATTTTTGAATTACTATTTTGTAGTTGATTTAAATTAGCTGCGACTGCCGTTGCACATGCTGCAGTCCCGCAAGCTTTTGTTAAACCAGCGCCCCTCTCCCAAACTTTAATTTTGTAATGTTGTTCACTAATTTTTTGAGCTATTGTGACATTACATTTTTCAGGGAAAACTTCATGATTTTCTATTAATGGTCCATACTTTTTTAAATTTATTTTTTCTATATCCTCGCAAAAATATATGACATGAGGGTTTCCAACATTCACTGCAATACCACCATTCATTTTATTTCCGTCAATATCAATCATACCAAGTGATAGATTTTTAGTATCAAGATCTTTACTTAAAGGAATTTTGTTCCACTCTAAATTTGGAGTTCCAATTATTGTTTCAACATCTTTATTATTAAGGACCTTAGATTTTAATATTTTTGAGGATACCGAAATTTCAATTTCTTTTTTATTTTTTTCAATACTTAGTAAATAAGCAACGCATCTAGTTCCATTTCCACATGCATCTGAGCGGCTTCCATCCGAGTTAAAAAAAGCAACATCAGCATCAGCTTTTTGACTTTTGTTTATGTAGATCAACTGATCGCACCCTATGAAATCTCTGTCACAAATTTTTAAGATTTGGTCATTTGATAAGTTTAAACTATTTATTCTCTGATCAATAATAACAAAGTCGTTACCTAATCCGTCCATTTTAAATGCTTCAAATTCCATATAAATAATACTTAACTTATTTATTGACTTTTTGAACCTCTAATATAATTTACGCGCACTTCCGCAAAATACAGCAATTTGCGGTGTCTTTGGAAACAAAGAGATCGACACCAGTCAGCGAGGGTTCGCCCACTGGTGCGATACTTGCTGTGCGAAATTATGTTTGAAAATTTAACTAATAAATTTGAAGAAATTTTTTCTTCATTAAAAAAAGCCCCATCTCTTGATGAAAAGCAAGTTGACGAGGGTTTAAAAGGAATAAGGTTGGCTTTATTAGAAGCCGATGTTTCTTTAGACGTAGTTAAGGAGTTTATTGGTAGAGTTAAACCTAAGGCGCTTGGTCAGGAAATTATAAGATCAACTTCTCCCGGGGATATGGTTGTAAAAATCGTTTATGACGAAATAGTATCTTTTTTAGGTGATAAGAATTCTGAAATCTCCCTTAATGCTGTCCCTCCAGTTCCAATCATGTTAGTTGGGTTGCAAGGTTCAGGAAAAACTACAACAACTTCAAAATTAGCTAAATTTTTAGAAAAAATTAATAAGAAAAAAGTTATGATGGCTAGTTTGGACGTTTACAGACCTGCCGCGCAAGAGCAATTGAGACTTTTGGGTGAACAAAATAATATTGAAACTTTGCCAATTATAGAAGGTCAGCTTCCTGCTGATATTTGTAGAAGAGCTTTAAGTGCTGCAAATTTAAATGGTTGTGAAGTAGTTTTATTTGATACTGCTGGAAGAACACAAATAGATTTTCAAATGATGAATGAAATCAAACAAATTGAAACTATTATTAATCCTGCAGAAACTATACTGGTAGCAGATTCTCTAACAGGTCAAGTTGCTGCTAATGTAGCAAAGGAATTTAAAAATACAGTAAATTTGAGCGGCATTATACTTACAAGAGCAGATGGAGATGGAAGAGGTGGAGCTGCATTGAGTATGAAATATGTTGCTGAGGTCCCCATAAAGTTTCTTGGTGTTGGAGAAAAAATTGAGAATTTTGAAGTTTTCCATCCTGATCGAATTGCAAATAGAATCTTGGGAATGGGAGATATCGTTTCCTTAGTTGAAAAAGCTTCAGAAGATTTAGATCAAGAAAATTTAAAGAAAACAGAAGAGAAACTTAAAAAAGGTCAATTCTCGATGGAAGATTATCTTTCTCAATTACGTCAAATGAAAAAGATGGGTGGAATAGAAGGCATAATGTCATTTCTCCCTGGAGTTTCAAAAATTAAATCACAAATGGACCAATCAGGAATAGATGAAAAAATTATAACTCAAAATGAAGCTGTTATTTTATCAATGACAAAGCAAGAAAGAGAAAATCCTAAAATTATAAATGGATCAAGAAAAAAAAGAATTGCTAATGGCTCAGGTACAGACATTGCCACTATCAATAAGTTGTTAAAACAATTTAAGATGATGTCAGAAATGATGAAAAAAATGTCTAAAGGAAACATGAAAGGAATGGCGGATAAAGGGATCCCGCCTGAACTATTTAATCAATTAAAATAAAGGAGATATAAGTAATGTTAAAAATGAGACTATCAATGGGAGGTACTAAAAAAAGGCCAGTATATAAAATTGTTGTGGCTGATAGTAGATTTCCAAGAGACGGAAGGTTTATAGAAAAATTAGGTTTTTATAATCCGTTATTACCGAAGGATAAAAAGGAAAGAATTGGCTTAGATTCTGAGCGAATTAAATATTGGTTAGGTCAAGGAGCTCAGCCAACAACAAGAGTTGCAAGGTTATTGGGAGAAAACGATATAATGCCAATGCCTGAAAAAGGAAACAATCCTCAAAAAGCAATTCCTAAAAAAGATAGAAAAAAAGCTGACGAAGGTGGAGAAGCGAAACCAGAAGGAGATGCATCTAAACCAGCAGAAGCACCTAAGGAAGAAGCTAAGCCAGCAGAAGCACCTAAGGAAGAAGAAAAAAAATAATGTTAGAAGCTCGTATATTCACACTCTATCCAGATTTTTTTCCAGGTTATTTAGGTCAAGGTATTTTTGGTAAAGCACTATCAGAGAATAAATGGAAAATAGATACTGTGGATATAAGAGAGTATGCATTTGATAAACATAAAACTGTTGATGACACTCCCTATGGAGGAGGTGAAGGAATGTTAATGAAAGCAGATGTATTAGCAAAATCAATAGATAAGAATGTTAAAGATGGCGAAAAGATTATTTATCTAAGTCCGAAGGGTAAGTTGTTCAATCATCAATTAGCAAAACAACTATCTCAAGAAAAATCAATAAATATAATTTGTGGACACTTTGAAGGAGTTGATGAAAGATTATTAAAAACAAGAAATATTGAGGAAGTAAGTATAGGAGACTTTGTTTTATCTGGAGGTGAAGGAGCTTCATTTGTAATTCTTGATGCAATTTTAAGATTTATTCCTGGTATTCTTGGCAATACAAATTCAGCTAAAGAAGAAAGTTTTGAAAACGGACTTTTAGAGTATCCTCAATATACAAAACCTCAAATATGGGAGGAAAAAAGTGTTCCAGATGTGCTATTATCAGGCGATCACGCCAAAATTAAAGACTGGCGTTTATCTCAATCTGAGGCTATAACACGCGACCGAAGACCAGATTTGTGGCAATTATATAAAAAGACTAAAGAGAATTAAAATGAAGACAATTGAAGAAATTAATCAATCTAAAGTAAAAAAAATTATTTCTGAGAGAAAGCATCCAGAATTTTTCCCAGGGGACATTGTTAAAGTTGGAGTTAGAATAACTGAAGGAAAAAGAGATCGTATTCAATATTTTGAAGGTGTGTGTATTGCAAAAAAAAATAGAGATATCAATTCTTCTTTTACTGTAAGAAAAATTTCTTTTGGTGAGGGTGTGGAAAGAACATTTGCTTTATATAGTCCGATTGTAGATACAATTAAAGTTGTAAGGTCAGGAAAAGTTAGAAGAGCCAAGTTATATTATTTGAGAGATAGAACAGGTAAATCTGCAAGAATTGCTGAAAAAATTAAAAAGAAAATAGGTATAGATGTTGAAACTAAGATTCACGCAGTAACAGAAGAAAATGTTATGCCTGATACAGAACAAAAAACAGCAGATAGCCAACAAGATTCCAATAAAGATGCTCCAAAAGTAGAAGCAAAAAAACAAGAAGAAAAAAAAGAAAGTAAAGAAGAAACCCCATCAGTAGAAAAAAAAACTGATGAAAAAAAAGAAAATCCTGAAGTAAAAAAATAATTTTTTACAATGCCTCAAACTATATATGATAAAATATGGAATGATCATCTTGTTCATCAACAAGAGGATGGGACTTCACTTTTATTTGTTGATAGACATTTAATTCATGAAGTTACTAGTCCACAAGCATTTGAAGGTTTAAGAAATTCTAATAGAAAAGTTAGACAACCTTCCTTAACTTTAGCAGTAGCAGATCATAATGTTCCAACAACGGATAGATCAGTGCCTATTACTGACGAAGATTCAAAAATACAAATTGAGACACTAGAAAAAAACTGTGCAGAATTTGGAATAAATCTTTTTGGAATGAATGATAAAAGACAAGGAATAGTGCATATTATTGGTCCAGAACAAGGATTCACACAACCTGGAACTATTATCGTTTGTGGTGATAGTCACACAGCTACTCACGGAGCATTCGGTGCATTAGCATTTGGAATTGGAACTTCAGAAGTAGAGCATGTATTGGCAACACAGACTTTAGTTCAAAAAAAATCAAAAAATTTTAGAATAAACGTTAATGGTTCTCTTCCTGTTGGAGTAACATCAAAGGATGTAATATTACAAATAATTGGAAAAATTGGTACAGCTGGTGGCACTGGTTATGTAATTGAATATGCTGGAAACTTAATTTCTAATTTAAGTGTCGAACAAAGAATGACGATTTGCAATATGACAATTGAAGGTGGAGCAAGGGCTGGATTAATAGAGCCAGATGAAAAAGTTTTTAATTATTTAAAAGGTAAACCAATGTCTCCAAAGAATTCAAATTGGGACAAAGCATTAGAATATTGGAGTAAATTAAAGTCTGATGGTGATGCAGTATTTGACAAAGAAATCAGTCTTGAGGGCAAAGATATTAAACCAATGGTAACTTGGGGAACTTCACCTCAGGATGTAGTAGATATTGATGGAATTGTTCCTGATCCTGAAAATGAGCTAAACGAAGACAGAAAAAATTCTATTAATAGATCATTAAAATATATGGGTTTAAAGCCGAAAACTAAAATAAAAGATATTAGAATTGATAAAGTTTTTATTGGAAGTTGCACAAATGGAAGAATCGAAGATCTAAGAGAAGCTGCGAAAATCTTAAAAGATAAAAAAATTGCTTCTCATGTAAATGCAATGATAGTTCCTGGTTCAGGATTAGTAAAACAACAAGCAGAGCAAGAAGGTTTAGATGTAATATTTAAAAATTCTGGATTTGAATGGCGTGAGCCAGGTTGTTCAATGTGTTTAGCTATGAATGCAGATAAGTTGAAGCCAGAAGAAAGATGTGCATCAACATCAAATAGAAATTTCGAAGGAAGACAAGGACGAGGTGGAAGAACACATTTAGTTAGCCCAGCTATGGCTGCTGCAGCTGCTATATCTGGAAATTTAGATGACGTTAGAAAATACAATAGTTAAATGAACAAATTCTCAACATTAAAAAGTATTCCTGCATATTTACCAATTGTAAATATTGATACAGATATGATTATTCCAAAGCAATTTTTAAAAACAATAAAAAGAACAGGACTTGGAAAAAATTTATTTTATGAAATGAGATATGACGAAAAAGGTAAAGTAGTAGATGACTTTATCTTAAATAAATCCCCATATAATAATTCTAAGATTCTAATTGCAGGGAATAATTTTGGATGTGGATCATCTAGAGAACATGCGCCATGGGCACTTTTAGACTTCGGTATCACTTGCGTTATTAGCACTAGTTACGCAGATATATTTTATAATAATTGTTTTAAAAATGGAATATTGCCTATTAAAGTTAATGATGAACAGATAAAAGAACTTTCTGAATATTCTAAGAGACAAGAAGAAATTGCAATAAATTTACCAGATCAAAAAATAATTTTTGGAAATAAAGAAATCAAATTTGAATTAGATGAATTTAAAAAAAAATGTTTAATTGAGGGACTAGATGATATTGCACTGTCTTTGGAAAAGTCTAATAAAATAATTTCATTTGAAGAAAAATTAAAATCCGCAAAGCCTTGGATATTTAATGATTAAAGTCAAAAAAAGAAAATTCTTATTATTACCAGGTGATGGTATTGGTCCCGAGGTTATTGGCGAAGTTAAAAAAATTATAACTTGGTTTAATGTAAATAAATCTCTCGATTTTGATATGGAAGAAGCTTTAGTTGGTGGAGCATCTTACGACAAGCACGGAACACCGATTACAGATGAAGTATTTTATAAATCATTAGAATGTGAAGCAGTCATTTTAGGAGCTGTGGGTGGACCAAAATATGATAATTTAGATTTTTCCAAAAGACCTGAGAGAGCTCTTCTTAAGCTAAGAAAAGAATTAAAATTATTTGCAAATTTGAGGCCTGCAATTTGTTTTAAACAATTAGTTGAGGCATCTACGCTAAAACCTGAAATCGTATCAGGTCTAGACATAATGATTGTTAGAGAATTGACAGGTGGTATTTATTTTGGTGAGCCGAGAGGTATCAAGCCAATTGATAATGGTGAACGTAAAGGAATAAACACTCATACTTATACCTCATCAGAAATTAAAAGAGTTGCTAGAGTTGCATTTGATTTAGCAAAGAAGAGAAACAATAAAGTTACTTCTTGTGAAAAATCGAATGTTATGGAAGCAGGTCAATTATGGAAAGAGGAAGTTCAAAATCTTCACGATAAAGAATTTAAAGATGTTGAGTTAAATCATATGCTTGCAGATAATTGTGCAATGCAACTTTTGAGAAATCCAAAGCAATTTGATGTAATTGTGACAGATAATTTGTTTGGTGATATGTTGTCAGATGAAGCATCTATGCTGACGGGATCTTTAGGTTTATTACCTTCAGCTTCTCTAGGTGCAAAAAATAAAGATGGTGAAATGAGAGCAATGTATGAGCCTGTTCATGGATCCGCTCCAGATATTGCTGGAAAAGGGATAGCAAATCCAATTGCAACTATCTTGAGTTTTGCAATGGCTTTGAGGTACTCTCTTGACTTAGATAAAGAAGCTGATGACTTAGAAAAAGCCGTGCAAAATGTACTAGATGATGGGCTAAGAACTAAAGATATTATGTCAAAAGGAACAAAAGAAACTTCAACTTCTGGTATGGGAGATGCGATTATTGCATATTTGCAAAAATAAAAAAATTAACTTAATTTGATACTATTAAATTTATGACTGTTTATTCTGCACCTGTGAAAGATATGATGTTCTTATTTGAACATCTAAAAGATAATAAAAATTATAACGAAATTGAAAAATATAAAGAAGTTACTTCTGATCTAGTAAAAGATATATTAGAGGAAGCTGCAAAAATTAATGAAGAAATGCTTCTTCCTTTAGCAAAAGCTGGAGACGAAAATCCTTGTGTCTATGAAAATGGAGTAGTTAGAACTCCTCCAGGTTATAAAGAGGCATATTCAAAATTTATTGAAGATGGATGGGTATCTTTAACTTGTGATCCAAAATATGGTGGTCAAGGAATGCCAAAAACTGTAAGTGCTTTTTTTGATGAAATGCTTTCATCATCAAGTTTATCTTTTAAATTATATAGTGAATTAAGTATAGGTGCATACAATTGTATTTTGAGTCATGCAACTGAAGAAATCAAAAACACATATCTTCCTAAAATTGTTGAGGGTAAATGGAGTGGGACAATGTGTTTAACAGAGCCTCAATGTGGAACAGATTTAGGATTAATAAAAACAAAGGCAATTAAAAATGAAAATGGTACTTATAATATAAGTGGACAAAAAATCTTTATTACTTCTGGTGACCACGATTTAACTGAAAATATTATACACCTTGTTTTAGCAAGAACGCAGGACGCACCAAAAGGAACGAAGGGAATAAGTTTATTTTTAGTACCAAAATATGAAATTAATGATGATGGATCAATTGGTCCAAGAAACAGCGTCAATACTGTTTCAATTGAATCAAAAATGGGTATTAAAGGTTCACCCGCATGTGTATTAAGTTTTGATGATGCCAAAGGGTATATGATCGGACCAGAGAACAAAGGCTTAAATTCTATGTTTACAATGATGAACTTAGAAAGAATCGTTGTCGGTATACAAGGATTAGGTCTATCTGAAACAGCTTATCAAACTGCTTTAAGTTATTCTAAAGAGAGAAAACAAGGTAAATCAAATAATAATTCTAATGGAGAAACAGATTTAATTATTAAGCACGCAGATATTCGAAGAAGTTTATTAAATATGAAGTCTATAATTGAGGGAGAAAGATCCTTATCTTTTTGGATGGCTCAGCAGGTAGATGTAAGCTTAAGTCATAGTTCAAAGGAAGTAAAAAAAGATGCATCGGATATTGTAGGTCTTATGACCCCAGTAATTAAGTCATTTTTTACAGATATGGGTATGGAAATAACCAATGAAGCAATTCAGGTTTTTGGTGGCTATGGTTATACCAAAGACCAAGGGATAGAACAATTATTTAGAGATAATAGAATTACACCTATTTACGAAGGAACTAATTCTGTGCAGGCAATTGATTTTGTATTTAGAAAAATTAGTCAGAAAAAAGTTTTTGAAAATTTTATGAAATATGTAGATACAGAAATTCAAAATTGTTCAAAAGTAGACAATTTAAATGAACATGTAAAAAAAATATCTGAATTAAAAAATATATTGTCAGATTTCACGGACTGGATATCTCCTAACGGCAATACGCCAAAAGACGATATAAGCGCATCATGTAACGATTATTTAAGATTTTTTGGTTATTTTTGTCTTTCATTTATATGGCTAAAAACAATGAGAAAAAGCTATGAAAATTTGGAAAACAATAAAGAGTTTTATGAAGATAAATTAAATACAGGAAATTATTATTTTGACAAAATTTTGCCTAGAGCTGAGAGCCATTATAAATCTGCTATTTCTGGTAGTAAATATACTATGAGCGCAAAATTTAACTGATGAATAAGTATAATCAGAACTTAGATAAAAATCCTTCAAATTATGTCCCGTTAACACCGCTTAGCTTTCTAGAAAGAGCAAAAGACATTTATCCAAATTATGAGGCTTTAGTATATGAAACAAAATCTTTCACATGGACTGAAGTATTTAACAGGTGCACCAAATTTGCAAGTGCACTAGAGAAAATTGGTATTGTTGAAGGAGACACAGTTTCAGTTATGACCTTTAATACTCCAGAGATTTTTGAAGCACATTATTCTGTTCCTATGACAGGAGCTGTTTTAAATACAATTAATTCAAGACTTGATGCAAAAACTGTTGCTTATATTTTAGAACACAGTGAAGCAAAAGTATTAATAATAGATAGACAATTGCATGCAGTTGCAGAAAAGGCTTTATCAACTTTAAAAGAAAAACCAATCGTAATTGATGTTCAAGATGATTTTGCTGACCAATCCTTGTTAAAAAAAATTGGAGATAGAGAATATGAGGAATTTTTAAGCACTGGTGATGAAAATTATATTTGGAAAAAACCAAAGGATGAATGGCAAGCAATTTCTTTAAGTTATACGTCTGGAACAACCGGAAATCCAAAAGGTGTTGTTTATCATCATAGAGGTTCTTATTTAATGTCAACAGGTAGTGCTGTTGCTTGGAATATGCCAAATAGATTAAATTTTTTAACAGTTGTACCAATGTTCCACTGTAATGGATGGGGATACCCGTGGACAATACCAATGTTAAATGGAAAAACAGTTTGTTTAAGAGCTATTGATGTAAAAAAAATATTTGAATTAATTGAAAAGCACGACATTACCCATTTTGGAGGTGCACCTATTGTACTTAATATGATAACAGGTGCATCACAAAATGATATCAAAGAATTAAAAAACAAAGTTTATGTTTTAACTGCTGGAGCACCACCTCCAAGTATTATTTTCAAAAAAATGAAAGCATTAGGATTTGAGGTAATGCATGTCTATGGTTTAACAGAAACATATGGACATGTTTTACAATGTGCTTGGAATGATGAATGGAATGGTTTTGAAGAAGACAAAATTAATGAAATTAAAGCAAGACAAGGTGTGAGATTTCCAAACACAGAAGGAGTGGTTGTTTTAGATCCAGAAACTATGAAACCCGTGCCTATGGATGGAGAAACCATTGGCGAGATAATGATCAAAGGTAATGTTGTTATGAAAGGGTATTTTAAAGACAAAGAGGCCACTGAAAAGGCTATGAAAGATGGATGGTTTCACTCTGGTGATTTGGCAGTTATTTATCCAGATGGATACATCAAGGTTAAAGATAGGTCGAAAGATATTATTATTTCAGGTGGAGAGAATATTTCTTCTATCGAAATCGAAAACACACTTTCTAAGCACCCAGCTGTTTCAATTGTTGCTGTAGTAGCAAAACCAGATGAGAAATGGGGAGAAGTTCCATGCGCATTTATAGAGAAAGTGGCAGATAAAGAGACAAATGAAAAAGAATTAATCGATTTTTGTAGAGAAACTCTAGCAGGGTTCAAAATTCCAAAAAAAATAGACTTCTGTGAACTTCCAAAAACATCAACAGGTAAAATCCAAAAATTTGAATTAAGAAAAAGAGCTAAGGAACTTACTTAGATTTCTTTCAAATAAACAACTTACTTTCTTTACAAATAGATAAAAAGATGACACTAAGCTAAAAAATGAAAAACTTTTCTATTGCAAAATCAAGAAGACTTAGAGGTACGCCTTATACATCAAGAATTGAAAAACAAGGTGTTACAGCTTACACAATATACAATCATATGTTGCTTCCTGCTGCATTTGGTTCTTTAGAAGACTCATATCATCATTTAAAAGAGCATGTTCAAGTTTGGGATGTGGCTGCTGAAAGACAAGTAGAGATTACTGGAAAAGATGCTGCAAAATTGGTTCAACTTATGACTTGTAGAGATCTTTCGAAATCAAAAGATGGAAGATGTTATTATTGTCCAATCATAGATGATAATGCTGGATTAATTAATGATCCAGTTGTTCTAAGATTTAATGAGAATAAATGGTGGGTTTCTATTGCAGATACGGATGTAATCTTATTTGCAAAAGGACTGGCAATTGGGAATAAATTTGATGTAAATATTATCGAACCCGAAGTTGACATTATGGCTGTGCAAGGGCCTAAATCTTTTAAATTGATGGAAAAAGTTTTTGGAGAAAAGATAACAAAATTAAAGTTTTTTGGTTTTGATTATTTTGATTTTGCTGGAGCCAAACATTTAATTGCTCAATCAGGATGGTCTAAACAAGGTGGATATGAAATTTATGTAGAGAATAATGAGGCGGGTTTAAAACTATACGATCATTTATTTGAAATTGGAGATGAGTTTAATATTAGAGCAGGATGTCCTAATTTAATTGAACGTATCGAAAGTGGATTACTTTCTCAAGGAAACGATATGGACAATGGAGACAACCCATACGAATGTGGCTTTGATAAATATATTAATATTGATAGTGATGTTGAATTTTTAGGAAAAGAGCAATTAAAAAAAATAAAGTCTGAAGGAATTAAAAAAAAACTAATGGGCGTTAAAATTGATAGTGATAAAATAAGCGTAACTGGTTCAATGAATTTAACAGATGAAAAAAATAATATAATCGGAGAACTACGATCAGGTTGTTACAATCCAACTTTTAAACAGGTAATTGGTATAGCTATGATAAAAAAACCATATTTTGAAGCAAAGCAAACATTCAAAATTGATATAAATGGTAATAGTTTTAACGGAACAGTTTGCGATTTACCTTTCATTTAGTATAAATCATTAAAATGACTAATATAGCTATCATCGGTGCAACCGGTAATGTTGGAAGAAAGACTCTAGAAGTTATAGAAAAAAAAGATATTAAATTTGATAAGCTTTTTTTAGTTGCCTCTTCTAATAGTGCTGGAAAAAAAATAAGTTTTAAAGGCAAAGATTACGAAGTCCATGATCTTGAAAAATATGATTTTTCAAATGCGAATATAACTTTTTTTGCAGCAGGTGGTAAAATTGCAGAACAATATGCAGAAAGTGCAGCAAAATTAACAACTGTAATTGATAATTCCAGTTTTTTTAGAATGGACCCCGATGTTCCACTTATTGTGCCTCAAGTGAATGCAGAAAAAATTAATGAAATGAAAAAAAATATTGTGGCAAATCCTAACTGCTCAACAGCTCAGTTAGTATTAGCTCTTAAACCATTACATGATTTATATAAAATAAAAAGGGTAATAGTTTCTACCTATCAATCTGTTTCTGGAGGCGGAAAAGCACCTATGGATGAATTGATTGAACAAACTAAATCTTATCTTGATGGAAATACCGTTCAATCTAAAAATTTTACTAAACAAATAGCATTTAATATAATTCCTCACATTGATGTTTTTTCGGATGATGGATACACAAAAGAAGAATTGAAAATGACTAATGAAACAAAAAAAATACTTGATAATAATATAGAGTTAACAGCTACGTGCGTTAGAATTCCTGTTCTAGTATCACATTCAGAGTCAGTAAATATAGAGTTTGAAAATCCTTACTCTCTTGATCAAATCAGAGAGGCATTAAATAATGCTGATGGTTGTAGAGTTATAGATAAAAGAGAAAATGGAGGATATAGCACACCAATAGAAGCAACTGGTAGTGATGAAACATTTATCTCCAGAATTAGAGATGATAAGACAAAAGAGAACTCAATTAATTTGTGGATCGTTTCAGATAACCTATTAAGAGGAGCCGCATTGAACTCTGTTGAAATTGCAGAAACAATAATGAAAGCAAATCAAAATGGAAAATAATCCTTTATCTCCTCACATTCAAATTTATAGATGGCATATTTCATCTTTAGTTTCAATATCTCATAGAATTACTGGAATAATAAATATATTAGCAATAACTTTAATTTGTATTTTTTTTATATTTTTTTCATTTAGTGAAGAAAGTCATGAATTTATAAAGTTATTCCTCCAATCTATTATTGGAAAATTTTTCATATTGGGTATTACATGGTCTTTTAGTTTCCAAATCTTAAGTGAGATAAGACATTTAATCATGGATTTTGGTTATGGATTTGAATTAAAAACCACAAAAATTACAGGGTTAATTGTAATATTTGGATCTTTTGTATTAACCGTTTCAATTTATTTAATAGGACGAAATTTATTGTAATGAGAGCAGTAACAAAAAAATGGGTATTTTTAAAGGTGAGTTCTCTCATATTAGTACCTTTGATGTTATGGTTTGCTTTAAATTTGGTTAGTATTTATGATAAAAGTTACTTAGAGATATTAACTTTTCTAACTTCTCAACCTTCAAAGTTTATATTTAGTCTATTTCTTATTTTTGCGTACTTTTTCTCAGCATTAAGCATAAGTGAGGTTTTTGAAGACTATATTAAAGACGAAAAAATCAAAAATGCCGCAAACAAAGCTTTAAATTTTTTTGCTATAACAATTCCTTTAATTACAATATTTGCGGTATTTAAACTAACTATATGAAATCTTATAATATTATAGATCATGAATACGATGTTGTTGTCCTTGGTGCTGGAGGTTCTGGCCTAAGAGCTGCGGTTGGCTTAAGTGAAGCTGGATTAAAAACTGCATGCATTTCTAAAGTCTTTCCAACTAGAAGTCATACATCAGCTGCCCAAGGTGGAATTTCAGCAGCCCTTGGAAACATGGGAGAAGACGATTGGCGTTGGCATATGTACGATACTGTAAAAGGAGCAGATTGGTTAGGCGATCAAGATAGTATTGAATATTTGTGTAAGGAAGCTCCAAAAGCAGTACTAGAATTAGAAAAGTATGGTGTTCCTTTTAGTAGAACAGAAGATGGAAAAATTTATCAAAGACCATTTGGTGGAATGACAAAAAATTATGGAAATGGAATTGTACAAAGAACTTGTGCTGCAGCAGACAGAACCGGTCATGCAATTCTCCATACATTGTATGGTCAAGCACTTAAACATAATACAGAATTTTTTATTGAATATTTTGCATTAGACTTAATTATGAAAGATGGACAATGCAAAGGTTTAATTGCTTGGAATTTAAATGATGGAACAATTCATCGTTTTAGATCTCACATAACAATTATAGCCACAGGGGGATATGGGAAGGTGTATTACTCAGCAACATCTGCACATACTTGTACTGGTGATGGTAATGCAATGGTATTAAGAGCTGGATTACCTCTTCAAGATATGGAGTTTGTACAATTTCACCCAACAGGAATATATGGACACGGAACACTTATTTCTGAAGGTGTAAGAGGTGAAGGTGGATATTTGGTAAACTCTAAAGGTGAAAGATTTATGGAGAGATATGCTCCCAACGCTAAAGATCTTGCATCGAGAGATGTAGTTAGCAGATCAATGTCTATTGAAATCAATGAGGGAAGAGGTGTTGGTAAAGATCAAGACCATGTTCATTTATATTTAAGTCATTTAGATAAAAAAGTTATTGAAGATAGATTGCCAGGGATTACTGAGGCAGCAAGATTATTTGCAAATGTAGATGTAACCAAAGAACCGATACCAGTTGTTCCAACAGTTCATTATAATATGGGTGGAATACCAACAAATTATAAAGCTGAAGTTCTAACAGTAAATGGATCTCAAAAAACAGTCCCAGGTTTGATGGCGATTGGTGAGGCTGCGTGCGTATCTGTTCATGGAGCAAATAGATTAGGTTCAAATTCACTTATTGACTTGGTTGTTTTTGGAAGAGCAGCAGCAAAGAGAGCAGCGGAATTGGTAAAACCTGGAACGCCTCACGAAGAAGTTAGTGAAAGCGAAACTGAAAAATGTCTAAATAGATTTGATAAACTAAGGTATGCAGAGGGAGATAATGGAACTGCTGAACTTAGACTGGCGATGCAAAAAACAATGCAGTCTAAATGTGCTGTATTTAGAACTGAAAAGAATCTTAAAGAGGGTGTAGATGAGATAAGAAAAACATATGACGGCATGGAATCGATTTCTGTTAAAGATAAATCGTTGGTATTCAATACTGATTTAGTTGAGACTTTAGAATTTGATAATTTAATTAGACAAGCCATAACAACTGTAGATTCTGCATATCACAGAAAAGAAAGCAGAGGAGCACATGCTCGTGAAGATTATCCGAAAAGAAATGATGAAAAATTTATGAAACATACATTATCTTGGTGTGATGGAAAAAATACTAAAATTGAATACAGAGATGTACATACTTCAACATTAACAAATGAAGTCCAATATTTTCCTCCACAAGAAAGAGTGTATTAATGGTTCAATTAAATTTACCACAAAACTCAAAAGTTAATAAAGGTAAATATTTTAAAGACAAAACCGGTTCAAAGAATATCAGAAAAGTAAATGTTTACAGATGGGATCCATCAACTGGAGAGAACCCAAGAATAGACACATATGAAGTAGATATGGATAATTGTCCATCTAAAGTTTTAGACATACTAAATAAAATTAAAAACGAAATTGATCCAACACTTGCATATAGAAGATCTTGTGCGCATGGAGTTTGTGGTTCTTGTGCAATGAATATGGGTGGAAAAAATGGTCTTGCATGTACTAAGCCACATGCAGAAATTAAGGGAGATATAGATATATACCCTTTGCCTCACTTAAAAGTAAAAAAAGATTTAATAGGAGACTTAAGTGGATTATATAAACAATACCAATCCATTGAACCTTGGTTAAAAAATAATTCAAAAAGTGAAACAACAGAAATTCATCAATCTCCAGAAGATAGAGCTAAACTTGATGGAGCTTATGAATGTATAATGTGTGCTTGTTGTTCTACTTCATGTCCTAGTTATTGGTGGAATGGCGATAAGTATTTAGGTCCTGCAGTTTTATTACAAGCTTATAGATGGATAATGGATAGCAGAGACGAAGATAGAAAGGAAAGACTTCAAAAGGTTGCAGATGAACTTAAGCTTTATAGATGCCACACGATTTTGAACTGCACTAACGCATGTCCAAAAGGATTAAATCCAGCAAAAGCTATTGCTGAGATAAAGAAAATGCTTGCAACCACATAATTACTTATTTAAATACATCCATGAACTTAATTGAGCATTTTATCGATGGTAAAATTGTTTCTGGTACATCTGATAGAAAAGGAAAAGTATTTAATCCTGCTATAGGCAAACAAGAGTCTGAGGTTAGACTTGGTACAAAACAAGATCTTGATTTAGCAGTACAAAAAGCAAAAAAAGCATTTGAAACATGGTCAAATGTAACTCCAATACAAAGAGCTAGAATAATATTTAAATACAAAGAAATAATTGAAAAAAATTCTGACTTGCTAGCTAAGATGATTGTATCAGAGCATGGAAAAGTTTATGAAGATGCCAAAGGTTCTCTCACAAGAGGTTTAGAGGTAGTTGAATTTGCATGTGGAATTCCGCAAATGCTAAAAGGTGACTTTACAGAAAATGTAGGCACAAACATTGATAGCTGGTCAGTGAGACAGCCATTAGGTGTATGTGCGGGTATTACACCATTTAATTTTCCTGCAATGGTTCCAATGTGGATGTTTCCAATGGCAATAGCTTGCGGAAATACATTTGTATTAAAACCTTCTGAAAAAGATCCATCTTGTCCATTAAAACTTGCAGAGCTATTTAGTGAAGCTGGTTTACCAGATGGGGTTTTGAATGTTGTTAATGGAGATAAAGAAGTTGTAGATGCAATTTTGGAACATAAAGATATATCCGCAGTTAGTTTTGTTGGATCAACACCTATTGCTAAATACATTTATGAAAATGCAGCCAAAAATGAAAAACGTGTTCAAGCTCTTGGAGGAGCTAAAAATCATTGTGTTGTCATGCCAGATTGTGATTTAGATCAAGCAGTAAACGGTCTAATGGGTGCAGCATATGGGTCTGCAGGAGAAAGATGTATGGCTCAATCTGTTGCTGTTGCTGTTGGTAATGTAGGTGACAAACTAGTCGATGAATTATCTAAAAAAGTGGAAGCTTTAAAAATTGGACCAGGCATGGATAAGAATTCTGAAATGGGTCCTTTAGTAACAAAAGAGCATCTTGAAAGAGTAAGAGGTTATGTTGATTTAGGTATTAAAGAAGGAGCAGACCTTGTGGTTGATGGAAGAGATATCAAACTTCAAGGTTATGAAGACGGTTATTATATTGGTGGTTGCTTATTCGATAATGTTAAAAAAGATATGAGAATTTATAAAGAGGAGATATTTGGACCTGTATTATCTGTTGTTAGAGCTAAAGATTTTAACGAAGCATTAAATTTAATTAATGACCATGAGTTTGGTAATGGAACAAGTATTTATACAAGAGATGGAGATGCAGGAAGAACATTTGCAAATCAAATTAAAGTAGGAATGGTTGGAATTAATATCCCTATCCCTGTGCCAGTTGCTTTTCATAGTTTTGGTGGATGGAAGAGATCATTATTTGGAGATCAACATATGCACGGGCCAGAAGGAGTTAGATTTTATACTAAATTAAAAACGATCACTTCAAGATGGCCTTCAGGTGTTAGATCAGATCCTGAATTTATAATGCCAACAATGAAATAGTAAAATGTCAAAAATATCATTAATAGGAGCTGGACAAATAGGTGGAACTTTAGCACATTTAATTGGACTAAAGGAGCTTGTTGATGAAGTAGTATTATTTGATGTAGCAAGTGGAATTGCTAAAGGTAAAGCATTAGATATTGCACAGTCTTCATCCGTAGATGGATTTAATGTAAAATTTTCAGGTACTGATAATTATGAAGATATAAAAAATTCAGATGTAATCATTATTACAGCTGGTGTTCCAAGAAAACCAGGAATGAGTAGAGATGATTTATTAGGAATAAATTTAAAAATTATAAAACAGGTTGCTGAAGGTATAAAGCAGCATGCACCAAATGCCTTTGTTATATGTATTACAAATCCATTAGATGTAATGGTTATGGCTTTTCAAAAATTTTCTGGACTATCGCCTAACAAAGTTGTTGGAATGGCCGGAATATTAGACACATCGAGATTTAAACTGTTTTTATCTTTAGAGTTAAATGTGCCTGTTAGAGAAATTGAGGCAATGGTAATGGGAGGACATGGAGATACTATGGTTCCTCTACCAAGATTTACAAAAGTTTCAGGAAAACCATTATTAGATTTAGTCAAAGAAGGAAAAATATCAAAAGATAAATTAGAAAGTATAAACCAAAGAACTAGAGATGGAGGTGCTGAAATTGTTAAATATTTAGAAAAAGGTTCAGCATTTTATGCACCAGCAGCGTCAGGTGTTGAAATGGCAGAAGCATACTTAAAAGATAGCAAAAAAATGCTCCCTTGTGCTGCACATTTAAATGGACAATACGGAATAAGCAATATTTATGCTGGAGTGCCAGTAATTGTTGGAAAGAAAGGTATAGAAAAAATCGAGGAAATTGAGCTAGATGAAAATGAAAAATCTGAGTTTAATAACTCAGTAGATGCTGTAAAAAAATTATGGGAAGCTGCATCCAAAATTGATCCTAGTTTAAATAACTAGTTAATGAATATTCACGAACACCAAGCAAAGAATATACTTAGAAAATATGGAGCTAAAGTTCCGGATGGAGTTTATGCTCTAGATGTAAATGAATTATTGGAAAAAGCTAAAAATCTTAAAACTGATAAATATGTGTTGAAAGCACAAATTCATGCTGGAGGCAGAGGTAAAGCTGGTGGAGTTAAAATAGTAAATGATTTAAAAAGTCTTGAAACAGAGGCAAAATCCTTGCTTGGAAAAAAATTAATCACTCATCAGACAGGATCTAGCGGAAGAATTGTTAAAAGATTATATGTCGAAGTTTCATCTAACATTGATAAAGAATTTTATTTGTCTTGTGTTGTAGATCGTGCGAGCTCAAAGATAGCTTTTATCTCAAGTGATCAAGGGGGTATGGATATAGAAGAAGTCGCAATCAAATCTCCTGAGAAAATTTTAACAACAAAAGTAGATTTAGATAACGAAATATCTGATGAAAATTGTAATAAAATAATAAGTATTTTTAATCTAGATGAGGAAACAAAAGAACAAGGAATTAGTCTAATCAAGTCCATATACAAATTATTTATAGAAACCGATGCTAATTTAATCGAAATTAATCCTTTAATTTTAACAAAAGAAAAAGAGTTGATTTGTTTAGATGCAAAAATGAATTTTGATGGAAATGCTTTATTCAGACATCCAGAGCTAATTGAGTTGAGAGACCTCAATGAAGAAGAAGAAACAGAGATAGAAGCTAGCAAGCATGATTTAGCATATATTAAACTTGATGGAACAATTGGATGCATGGTTAATGGAGCTGGGCTTGCAATGGCAACTATGGACATAATTAAATTATATGGAAAGGAACCAGCAAATTTTTTAGATGTTGGTGGTGGGGCTTCTAAAGAAAAAGTGGCAGCTGCTTTTAAAATAATTTTATCAGATAAAAATGTTAAAGGAATATTGATTAATATTTTTGGCGGAATAATGAGATGTGATGTTCTTGCCCAAGGTGTTGTAGATGCAGCAAAAGAAATAAAAATGAATGTTCCTTTAGTTGTAAGATTGGCTGGAACAAATTTTGAAGAGGGAAAAAAAATACTTGATAATTCAGGTCTTCAGTTAATTTCTGCTTCTGATTTATCAGATGCTGCTAAAAAAATTGTAGAGGCTATTAAATAAATGTCAGTTTTAGTTAATAAAAACACAAAGTTAATTTGCCAAGGTTTTACGGGTAGTCACGGAACTTTTCATTCTGAGCAAGCAATTAAATATGGAACAAATTTAGTCGGAGGAGTTACACCAAAAAAGGTGGTCAAACTCATCTAGATAGACCAGTATTTAATACAGTAAAGGAAGCAGTCGATGAAACTGGTGCCAACGCAACTATGATTTATGTTCCTGCGAAATTTGCATCCGCAGCAATCATAGAGGCCATTGAAGCTAACTTAGAATTAATCGTTTGTATCACTGAGGGTATACCAGTTCTTGATATGATTAAGGTCAAAAAAAAGTTACTTAATTCAAAATCAAGATTAATCGGTCCCAATTGTCCAGGGATAATTACGCCTGATGAATGCAAGATCGGAATAATGCCAGGAAATATACATAAAAAGGGTTCTGTTGGTATTGTATCAAGATCTGGAACTTTGACCTATGAGGCTGTCGCACAAACTACAGAGAATGATTTGGGACAATCAACATGTATAGGTATAGGTGGTGATCCAATAAATGGTACGAACTTCATTGATTGTTTAGATTTATTTTTAAAGGATGAGGAAACTAAATCAATTTTAATGATTGGTGAAATAGGAGGATCAGCTGAAGAAGAAGCAGCTGAATTTGTAAAAAATCATGAAATAAAAAAACCCATGGTTGGTTTTATTGCAGGTGTTACAGCACCACCGGGTAGAAGAATGGGACATGCAGGCGCCATAATATCAGGTGGCAAAGGCGGGGCCAAAGATAAGATCAAAAAAATGGAAGATTGTGGTATAGAAGTTGCCACATCCCCATCAGAAATTGGAAAAACATTGTTAAATAAATTGTCCAATTGAAAACAAAATCTAGTATTATATTAAAATAAAATGAGCTCTCCTAAAAATCTGGAATATAAAAAAACATCATTTCTAAATAAAGCTAATAGTGCATTTATTGAGGAAATGTATGTAAAATTTATAAACAAAGATCCATCTCTATCTGAAAGTTGGATTGAATATTTCTCAGGTGTAGATGAGGATATGAAGATATTAGTCGATGAGATAAATGGACCGTCGTGGAAACCTTTATCAAAAAAAATTAATATAGAAGATGTTGAGAAAACAGCTAAAGAAAATGAAAAAAATAAAGATAATTCTAGCAAGTTTAATTTTCAAGTAATTGCAAATTCAAATAAAAATTCAATAAGTGCCGTAGCCTTGATAAGAGCTTATCGCTTAAGGGGACATCTATTATCAAAATTAGATCCTTTAGAATTGATGAAGTCAGAATATTTAGACGAATTACATCCTGAGTACTATGGTTTTAAAAAAGAAGATTATGACAAAGAAATTTTTCTAAACGGAATAATAAATAAAAAAAGTGCAAATATTAGAGAAATACTTAAGTTTTTAAAAAAAACTTATTGTGGTCCTATAGGTTATGAATACATGCATATTTCAAATCCAACTGAGAGAATGTGGTTTAGAGATAGAGTTGAAAAAGACGAGAATGCACTCAAGTTTACAAAAAATGGAAAGCAAGCAATTTTAAATAAATTAATACAAGCAGAGGGATTTGAGAAATTTTTAAACACAAAATATGTTGGTACTAAAAGATTTGGTTTAGATGGTGGAGAAAGTTTAATACCTGCTCTTGAGCAAATTATAAAAATCGGAGGACAATCCAAAATAAAAGAAGTTAAAATAGGAATGTCACATAGAGGAAGACTAAATGTCTTAGCAAACGTTTTACAAAAGTCTTATAAAAGAATTTTTAATGAATTTGCTGGTGAAATGGATGGTTCAGAAGATGGTGCTGGAGATGTCAAATACCATTTAGGAGCCTCATCTGATAGAGAATTTGATGGAAATCCTGTACACGTTAGCTTAACAGATAATCCTTCACATTTAGAGGCAGTTAATCCTGTTGTTCTTGGCCAAACTAGAGCTAAACAATTTTTTCACCAAGACAAACAAAGAAATAAAGTTATACCAATATTAATTCACGGTGATGCTGCATTTGCAGGGCAAGGAATAGTAGCAGAGTGTTTTGCGATGTCTGGACTTCCTGGTCATAACACAGGAGGGACAATCCATATTATTGTTAACAACCAAATTGGATTTACAACAAGTCCTAGATTTGCGCGATCTTCCCCTTATCCTTCTGACGTAGGTAAAATGGTTGATGCACCAATCATACATGTTAATGGAGATGATCCTGAGGCAGTTGTTTACGCAACTAGAATAGCAACTGAGTTTAGATTAAAATTTAATAGAGATGTTGTAATTGATTTAATATGTTACAGAAGATTTGGACATAATGAGGGAGATGAGCCATCTTTTACCCAACCACTTATGTACAAAAAAATTAGATCTCATCCATCTACAATTAAAATTTATGGTGAAAAGCTGGTAAATGAAGGACTTTTTACGAAACAAGATTTAGATCAACAAATTATTGATTTTAAAAATTTATTAGATGATCAGTTTAAAAATGCGAAAGATTATAAACCTAAAATTAGGTGGTTTGAGGGAACTTGGTCGAGATATAAACCCGAAAGAGGTAAAGATAAAAGAGGTGTAACTGGATCAGATTTGAAAATTTTAAATAATATTTCTGACAGAATACATGTTTTTCCAACTGATAAAAATATTCACAAAACCATAACAAAAATTATGGAAAATAGAAAAAAAACTATTAATGAAGGCTCAGGAATTGATTGGGCAACAGCTGAGTCTTTAGCATTTGGTTCATTATTAGTTGAAGGTTATCCAGTAAGGTTAGTAGGTCAGGACTCAGGTAGAGGTACCTTTAGTCAAAGACACTCAGTTTTAAGAAATCAAATTGATAATTCAAGGTACATACCTTTAAACAATATATCTAGTAACCAAAAAAATTTTGAAATTGTAGATAGTTTTTTATCTGAACTTGCAGTTTTAGGATTTGAATATGGATACAGTTTAGTAGAACCGAATACATTGACAATTTGGGAAGCTCAATTTGGAGATTTTGCAAATGGTGCACAAGTAATTATTGATCAATTTATATCATCTGGTGAAAGAAAGTGGAAAAGAGCATCAGGACTGGTTATGTTATTACCCCATGGTTATGAAGGACAAGGTCCAGAGCACTCTTCTGCGAGATTAGAGAGATTTTTACAATTATGTGCAAATGATAATTTACAAGTTATGAATTGTACTACACCTGCAAACTATTTTCATGCTTTAAGAAGACAGATGCACCGTGATTTTAGAAAACCTTTAATTGTAATGACACCTAAGTCACTTTTAAGAAATAAATATTGTGTATCAAATTTAGAAGATTTTAGTAAAAAAAATTCTTTTCATAGAGTGCTATGGGATCATGCTAGAGATACTAAGCAAAAAGGTTTTATTAAGTTAAAAGAAGATAAAAAAATTAGAAAAGTAATATTATGCTCTGGAAAAATTTATTTTGATCTTCTCGCGGCAAGAGAGAAACTAAAAATCAATGATGTGATTTTGTATAGAATTGAACAACTATATCCTTTCCCTGCAAAAAGTTTGGTTAAAGAGCTAAAACCATTTGCAAAAAATTCAAAATTTTATTGGTGCCAAGAGGAGCCCAAAAATATGGGTGCTTGGTTTGCTGTTAGAGATTATATACAATGGACATTAGAGACTATTAAGGCTAAAAACAATACAATTTCTTACATTGGAAGAAGTCCAGATGCTACACCTGCTACAGGTTATGCAAGAAGACATAATTCTGAACAACAAGAAATTATAAATAAAGTATTTGAATAAATGAGTGAAAAAATATTAGTTCCAGTTTTGGGAGAAAGTATTACAGAGGCTACGGTCACGAAATGGTTAAAGAAAAAGGGTGATAACGTAGTTGCTGATGAAGCTGTAGTAGAATTAGAAACTGACAAAGTAAACTTAGAAGTTCCTGCACCTGCGAGTGGTGTTATATCAGAGATCAACTCAAAAGATGGTGATACAGTCGAAGTTGGAACTGTATTAGGAATGATTTCAGAAGGTGGTGCTCTTAAAGAAGAAAAGGAAGCTGAGCCGGTTAAAGGAAACGTTGAAAAAAATAATGTAATAAATTTAGAAATCGAAAAGAAAAAAGATACAAAAAAAACTCAAGAACCTTTATTGCTTGACGAAGAACCATTGGTATTAACTGATGAAGTTAAAGAAGCCAAGCCTATTAAACAAAATAAAACACTTTCTCCTGCTGTAAGAAAAATGGTTGTTGAAAATAAAATTAATTTAGATGAAGTAAAAGGTACAGGTAAAGATGGTAGAATTTTAAAAGGTGATTTAATAAGTTTAATGGGAGCTAACCCTCAACCTAACGAAAGAAAAATTCAATACGGCGAAGAAGAACGAATTAAAATGTCAAGACTAAGACAAACGATTGCTAAACGTTTAAAAGAGGCTCAAAATAATGCAGCTATGCTTACAACGTTTAATGAGGTTGATATGTCAAATATAATTTCAATGAGAAAAGATAACCAGGAAGATTTCCAAAATAGTTATGGAATTAAACTTGGATTCATGTCCTTTTTTGTGAAAGCTTGTATAGTAGGATTAAAATTATTTCCTGCAATAAATGCTGAAGTTGAAAATGATGAAATGGTTTACAAAAATTATTATAATGTGAGCTTTGCAGTAGGAACTGAAAAAGGATTAGTAGTTCCAGTATTAAAAAATGCTGATGAAATGTCTTTTGCTGACATTGAAAAAAACATAAAAGATCTGTCAGACAAAGCAAAAAATGGTAGTCTTACCATAGAGGATCTTCAAGGGGGAACGTTTACAATTAGCAATGGAGGTGTTTATGGATCAATGTTATCTACTCCTATTTTAAACCCTCCACAATCAGCAGTTCTTGGAATGCATAATATTGTTGAAAGACCTGTTGTTGTTGATGGCGAGATAAAAGCTAGACCTGTAATGTTTTTAGCATTGTCTTATGATCATAGAATAATTGATGGAAAAGAATCTGTGAGTTTTTTAAAAACTGTTAAAGAAAACTTAGAAGATCCAAGAAGGTTATTTTTAAATTTATAATATGTCAGAAAAATTTGATGTTACAGTAATTGGTGGTGGTCCTGGTGGTTATGTTTGTGCAATTAGATTGTCTCAACTTGGACTTAAAACAGCATGCATAGAGTCTAGAGGATCTCTAGGAGGGACATGTTTAAATATTGGATGCATCCCATCAAAAAGTTTACTTAATTTATCTGAAAAATTTCACAGTGCTAAAAATTTTGAAAAAATTGGAATCGAGACTGGAGAAATAAAACTCAATTTAGATAAAATGATGAAAAATAAAGACAAAGCTGTAACAGTTTTGACTAAAGGAGTTGAATTTTTATTCAAAAAAAACAAAGTCACTTATTTTAAAGGCAAAGGTTCATTTGAGAACGAGAATTCAATAAAAATTGAAGGCTTGGAAGGCACTAAAATAATTCAAACTGATAAAACAATAATCAGTACAGGATCAGAGCCAGTTTCATTGCCTGGAGTAGATTTTGATGAAGAGAGAATTCTTTCTTCAACTGGAGTCCTATCTATTCCCAAACTCCCCAATAAAATGATTGTTGTTGGTGGAGGATATATAGGGTTGGAAATGGGATCAGTTTGGTCAAGACTTGGCACTGAAGTCACAGTCATTGAATTTTTAGATCATATCACGCCTGGAATGGATCGAGATATTTCAAATGAATTTATGAAAATATTAAAGAAACAAGGTATAAAATTCAACCTTAATACTAAAGTTGATAAAATAACTAAAAACACTAACGGTGTAACGGTTGAGACTTCACAAAATGATGGCCAAAAAGTTAAACATGATGTTGATGTTGTTTTAATTTCTGTAGGAAGAAGACCTTATACTAAAAACTTAAATTTAGATAAAGTTGGTGTAAAGTTAGATGAAAAAGGAAGAGTTAAAGTAAATAAAAATTTTGAAACGAATGTTAAAAATATTTATGCAATAGGTGATGTTATTGATGGCCCAATGTTAGCCCATAAAGCTGAAGAGGAAGGAATTGCTGTTGCAGAATTAATAGCAGGTCAATCAGGTCATGTTAATTATGATATTATTCCTGGAGTTGTTTATACATCTCCCGAAGTAGCTTATGTTGGCAAAAGCGAAGAGCAATTAAAAAAAGAAAACATAGGGTACAAAATTGGTAAATTTCCTTTTATGGCAAATTCAAGAGCCAAAGCAATTGATGAGCCAGAGGGTTTTGTAAAAATTTTGGCAGACCAATCAACTGATAAAGTGCTTGGTGTACATATTATTGGTCCTCATGCAGGAGAAATGATAGCTGAGATGGCTGTCGCAATGGAATTTGGAGCTAGTTCTGAAGATATTGCAAGAACATGTCACGCACACCCAACATTTTCTGAAGCTATAAAAGAAGCAGCATTATCAGTAGATAAAAGACAAATTCACTCTTAATAATTATTTTTCTACATTCAATAAAGCAAATCTTTTAAATTTTTCTTCAAGTTTTATTTTATTATTATTTGCAAAGTCTTTTATTGCTTTTTCAACACTTTCAATTTTTGTAATACCTGCAAAATCATCACAAACAATTCTAGAATTATTTTTCATGTTGTCATAAAGTTTCTGTAAATCACTTAAAACTGTATCGTAACTATGGCCTCCATCTAAAAATACGAAATCAATTTCACTTAAAGGAACTTTTTCTAAAGTCACCCTTGTGTCTCCTTCTATTAGCTCAATATTTTGCGAAAATTTCCTTAAAAAATTTTGAACAGATATCTTTGAATTTAAATTTTCTTTTTTTATGAAATTATAATAGATAGTTTTAAGTGGATTCGAAAATTTTTGATTTTCAAGAAATTTAGGTTCGATCTCATCTACACTTGATGTTTTAGTAGATCCAAATAAATCTAATCCGTAATATCTAAAATCACTACCAAAATTTGTCTTTAACAATTCACATATATTTCTTGATGTAACACCACAAAAAACACCGATTTCTAATACATTTTTTGGCTTATATTCCTCAACTAAACTCAAAAAATTATCCCCATAAGGTTTTTTTAAACCTGATTTTCTCCAGTAATAATTATATTTCATTTGATCTATTTATATATTTTTAAGATATAAAAAAACTAAAATTAAATATTTATGAAATATCCAGTTTTGTTGCCAAATATATTTGATTATCCTTTTACCTATGAAAGTAATATTAAATTAAAAGCAGGAGATTATGTAAAAGTTCCATTTGGTAAGAAAAATATTATTGGTGTAATTTGGGATTTTTTTGAAGAAAAGAATAATAAGGAATTTAAATTAAAATCTATAATTGAAAAAATTCAAATTGAACCACTAAGTAAAAAGACAATGAATTTTCTAAAGTGGTTTTCTAATTACAATCTTGTACCCCTGGGAATGTGTTTAAAACTACATTTGATTAATGACGAAAATTTAAAAATAAAAAATGATAGCGATCTATTAAAATTTGCTCTATCAAGCAAAAAAGAAAGTTATCAACTTTCTGAAGAGCAAGATAAGGCTTATAAAGAGTTATCTAAAAATGATAGCAGTTTTAGAGTTCATTTACTGCAAGGTACAACCGGTTCAGGAAAAACAATAGTTTATTTTAAAGCTATTGAAAAAATTATAAATATAGGATTGCAAGCTCTAATTTTATTACCAGAAATAGGACTAACAAATGAATTTGAAAAAAAATTTAAATCTTATTTTGGATTTGAAGCTGCAGTTTGGCATTCAAAAGTCAGCCCAAAAAAAAGAAAAATTATATGGAATGGATTATCAGCAGGAAAAATTAAAGTAGTACTCGGAGCAAGATCATCCTTATTTCTGCCATTCAAAAAATTAGGTTTGATAACTGTAGATGAAGAGCACGATCAATCTTATAAACAAGATGAAGGAATTATCTATAATGCTAGAGATATGGCAATATCAAGAGCTAAACACGAAAATATTCCAATAAATTTAGTAACTGCAGTTCCATCAATCGAAACATATGAAAATATTAAAATTAAAAAATATAATTACTCAAGATTGCTTAATCGATATAAGGGTGCAAATTTACCTAAACACCATGTTATCGATCTTTATCAAAATCAACTAGCGACCAAAAGTTCTATATCTCTCAAAACTCTTGAAAAAGTAAAAGAACATTTAAATAAAAAAGATCAAGTTCTCTTTTTCATAAATAGAAGAGGTTTTGCACCCTATGTTTTATGTAAAAAATGTTTAAATGTTTTTACATGCCCAAGGTGTTCTATAAATTTAGTATTTCACAAAAATAAAAAAATTCTTTTGTGTCATTACTGTGGATATAATTCAAAATTAAATAGAGATTGTAAAAAAGGAAATGTTTGTGAATTTGTATTTAGTGGACCTGGGGTAGAAAAAATTGCAGAGGAAGTTAAAAACCTTTTTCCTAATAAAAAAACAATAATTTTTTCTAGCGACACAATGAATAAAGCATCTGGCAAAGATAAATTGAATAAAATTATATCTGGTGAAATAGATATTCTTGTAGGCACTCAATTAATATCAAAAGGATTTCACTTTCCAAAATTGAATTGTATTGTTGTATTAGATATTGATTTAACTTCTCAAGGACACGATCTTAGGAGCACTGAAAAAAATTTACAACTTTACCATCAGTTATCAGGAAGAGCAGGTAGAACCGGCAAACCGGCTAATATTTATTTCCAAACATACAATTTAAAACCAGAAGTTATAAATCAAATTACAAATGAAGATCCTTTTAAATTTCTAGAAAATGAATTAAATTTAAGAAAGAGGAATAATTTACCACCCTACGAAAGATTTATCGCTTTAATCTTATCTTCATCAAATGAAAAAAAACTTGATATAGATGCCGTAAAACTTAAAAATATTTTATCAAAATCTATAGATGCAAAAATTTTAGGACCAGTAAATGCTCCAATATATAGAATTAATCAAAAATTCAGAAATAGACTATTAATAAGGGCAAAAAAAACATCTAGTGTTCAGAAAAAATTGAAAGATGTATTGAAAGATTTTCAACTCTCCAAAGGAATGAAACTTTCAGTTGATGTTGACCCTATCAGCTTCAATTAGCCCATTAAATCTTACCATTTTTCACAATCTGAGCCTTGAAGACTGATAATTCGTATGTTATCTAAGCGAAATTTTAAACATCTTCACAATTGAGAGTATAAATTGAGCGAAAATAAAATATCAATAACTTCTAATAACAGTTATGCCCAAGCATTATTTGAGCTGGCTAACGAAGATAAATCTCTAGCAAAAGTAGAGGAACAAGTCGTTGCAATTAGTAGACTCATAATTGAAAGTGAAGAATTTAGATATTTAATCAAAAACCCTACGACTAGTATTGAGGATTTAACTAAAGTTATTGAAACAATTTCTGAAAAAAACAATTTTGATAATCTTTTAAAAAGATTTCTAGTTTTTTTAATTCAAAAAAGAAGATTTTTTTATTTAGAAAAAATTTTAAGTGACTTTATAGAGGTATGTTCGAAAGCTAGAGGTGAAATAAAAGCAGAGCTTTTTTCAGCTAAAGAACTTAATGAAACAGATATTTCTAAAATTAAAGAAGAGCTATCTCAAAACTTTGGAGCAAAGATACAGTTAAATTATAAATTTGACCCAAGTTTAATTGGTGGCTTGGTATTAAAAGTGGGAAGTACAATGGTAGATAATTCTATTAAAAATAAACTGCAACAAATTCAAAAACAAATGATAGAGGCATAAATGGAAATAAATCCTTCAGAAGTAACAAAAATATTAAAAGAACAGATAAAAAAACTTGGCGATAGAGCTGAGGTTTCAGAGGTCGGACAAGTATTATCTGTTGGAGATGGAATTGCAAGAATTTATGGCTTGGATAATGTTCAAGCAGGAGAAATGGTTGAGTTTTCTGATGGATCTAAAGGAATGGCATTAAACTTAGAGAGTGACAACGTTGGTGTTGTTATATTTGGTGATGATAGAGAAATTAAAGAGGGTGATACTGTAAAAAGAACTGGTGCGATTGTTGATGTACCAGTTGGAAAACAACTTTTAGGAAGAGTTGTTGATGGATTAGGAAATCCAATTGATGGAAAAGGAGCTTTAGATAAAAGTTTAGAAAGAAAAAGAGTTGAAGTTAAAGCTCCAGGAATTATTCCACGACAATCAGTTGGAGAACCAATGCAAACAGGTTTAAAAGCAATTGATAGCTTAATTCCTGTTGGAAGAGGGCAAAGAGAACTTATAATTGGAGATCGTCAAACTGGCAAAACCGCAGTAGCTATTGATACAATTATCAATCAAAAGAAAATTAATGAGTCAGACGACGAAAGTAAAAAACTTTATTGTATATATGTTGCAATTGGACAAAAAAGATCAACTGTTGCTCAGATTGTAAAAACTTTAGAGGACGCTGGTGCAATGGAATATACGACTATAGTTTCCGCAACAGCTTCAGACTCTGCGCCTCTTCAGTTTTTAGCTCCTTACACAGGATGTACTATGGGAGAATATTTTAGAGATAATGGAATGCATGCTTTAATTATTTACGATGATTTATCTAAGCAAGCAGTCGCATATAGACAAATGTCATTATTATTAAGAAGACCACCGGGGCGTGAAGCATACCCAGGAGATGTCTTTTATTTACATAGTAGATTATTAGAAAGGGCTGCTAAATTAAGTGATGAAAATGGCGGAGGTTCTTTAACTGCACTACCAATTATTGAAACACAAGCAGGTGATGTTTCTGCGTATATTCCAACAAATGTAATATCTATTACAGATGGGCAAATATTTTTAGAAACTGAACTATTCAATCAAGGAATAAGACCAGCAGTAAACGTTGGATTATCCGTATCTAGAGTAGGATCAGCTGCACAAACTAAAGCTATGAAATCTGTAGCTGGATCAATTAAATTAGAGTTAGCTCAATACAGAGAAATGGCAGCTTTTGCTCAATTTGGATCTGATTTAGATGCATCTACACAAAAACTTTTAAATAGAGGTTCGAAGTTAACTGAACTTTTAAAACAAGGACAATATTCTCCCATGACAGTTGCAGAACAAGTTATATCAATTTTCTGTGGTGTAAAAGGTTATTTGGATGATATTGAGCTTAAAGATGTTGCCGACTTTGAAAATAAAGTTCTGCAAAAGTGTAAATCTGATAAACCCGAGATTATGGAGTCTATTGCCAAAACTGGAAAAATTGAGGAAGACATTGAAAAACAATTAGTAGAATTAATTAAAGGAATTAAATAATTATAAATGCCAAGTTTAGACGATCTCAGAAAAAGAATTACGAGTGTTAAATCAACTCAGAAAATAACAAAAGCTATGAAAATGGTGGCTGCAGCTAAGTTGAGAAAAGCACAAGAGAACGCTGAAAAAGGCAGACCTTATTCAGAAAAAATGAATAATGTAATTTTAAATCTTTCAAAAAGTATAACAGATAAAGAAAATGCTCCCAAGTTACTGGTTGGGACAGGTGAAGAGAAAGTTCATTTATGTATTGTGCTTACTGCTGATAGAGGTTTATGCGGAGGTTTTAATACTAACATTATTAAAAAAGCAAAAAGTTATTTCGAAAAAATAATATCTGAAAATAAAACTTTAAAGATTATTACCGTTGGATCTAAAGGATATGATCAACTTAAAAGGCAGTATAAAAGTTATATTGTAGAGAACATTTCCTTCAAAGAGTCAAAAAATATAAATTACTTTGATGCAGATAAAGTAGGAAAAATTATAATTGAAAAATTTGAAAAAAATGAATTTGATGTTTGCGCAATATTTTACAATAAATTTAAAAATGTAATTACACAAATTCCTCAAGAACAACAAATAGTTCCACTAAATGAAGATAAGGATGATAAAGATGACTCTGGTAATGATAATGACTATGAGTTTGAACCAGATGAAGATGAGATTTTAAGTAATTTATTGCCGAAAAATATTTCAACGCAAATATTTAAAGCAATGTTAGAGAATTCTGCCAGTGAACAAGGTTCGAGGATGACAGCAATGGATAATGCAACCAGAAACGCAGGCGAATTGGTTGATAGGCTTACAATTGAGTATAATAGAAGCCGTCAAGCAGCAATAACAAAAGAGTTAATTGAAATTATATCAGGAGCAGAAAGTTTATAATTATGAGCAAAAAAGGAAACATAACACAAGTAATTGGTGCAGTCGTTGATGTAAAATTTGATGGAGAACTGCCAGAAATATTAACAGCTTTAGAGTGTGATAATGGAGGAAATAGATTAGTTTTAGAAGTTGCACAGCACCTTGGAGAGTCAAGTGTTAGAACCATTGCTATGGATAGTACAGAGGGACTCAAAAGGGGTGATGAAGTAAAAGATACAGGTGCTCCAATTCAAGTTCCAGTGGGTCCAGAAACATTAGGACGAATTGTAAACGTAATAGGTGAACCAATCGATGAGAAAGGACAAATTTCTACTAAAGAAAATTGGCCTATACACCGACAAGCTCCTTCTTTTAATGATCAGTCTACAGAAACAGAGATTCTTGTAACTGGAATAAAGGTAATCGACTTATTAGCACCTTATGCCAAAGGTGGAAAAATTGGATTGTTCGGTGGAGCAGGAGTTGGAAAAACTGTAATTATAATGGAACTTATAAACAATATAGCTAAGGCCCATGGTGGATTTTCAGTATTCGCTGGAGTGGGAGAGAGAACTAGAGAAGGGAACGATTTATATCATGAAATGATCGAGTCAGGAGTGATCAAGCCAGAGGGAACTGGATCTAAAGCAGCATTAGTTTATGGACAAATGAATGAGCCTCCAGGAGCTAGAGCTAGAGTAGCTTTAACTGGTCTTACTGTGGCAGAGTATTTCAGGGATCAAGAAGGCCAAGATGTTTTGTTCTTTGTTGATAACATTTTTAGATTTACTCAGGCAGGTTCAGAAGTATCAGCTCTTCTAGGAAGAATCCCCTCAGCGGTTGGCTATCAGCCTACTCTTGCAACAGATATGGGAAACCTGCAAGAAAGAATTACAACAACTAATAAAGGATCAATTACATCTGTTCAGGCAATTTATGTACCTGCAGATGATTTAACAGATCCAGCTCCAGCAACTTCTTTTTCACACTTAGACGCAACGACTGTACTTTCAAGACAAATTGCTGAATTAGGAATTTACCCAGCTGTTGACCCCTTGGATTCTACCTCTAGAATTTTAGATCCAAGAGTTGTTGGTGATGAACACTATCGAGTAGCAAGATCTGTTCAGAAAATTTTACAAACATACAAATCTTTGCAAGATATTATTGCAATTTTAGGAATGGATGAGCTATCAGAGGATGATAAACTTACAGTTGCTAGAGCTAGAAAAATCCAAAGATTTTTATCACAACCTTTCTTTGTGGCTGAAGTATTTACAGGATCTCCAGGTAAACTAGTAGATTTAGAGTCAACAATTAAAGGGTTTGACGCAATATGCAAAGGAGAATATGACCATCTGCCTGAAGCTGCTTTTTATATGGTTGGCACAATAGAAGAGGCAATAGAAAAAGCTGAAAAAATGGCAAAAGATGCAGCTGCTTAATGAGTAATCTTTTTAATATAGATATTGTAAATCCAGAACAATCTTTTCTTTCTAAAGACAATGTATTTGAAGTTGTAATTCCTGCTGTAGAAGGAGAAATTGGTATTCTTAAAGACCATATTCCAATTATCTCATTTTTAAAACCAGGCATAATTAAAGTATTTTCAGAGACTGAAGAACAAAGTTTCTATGTTGAGGATGGTATTGTCGAATTTAAAGATAATACGTTATCTGTATTAACTAGCTCAATTTTTGATTTAAAAGATGCTGATAAAAATTTTGTGTCTGAATCAATAAGCATCGCTGAAGCAGAATTGTCAAAAGATAATATCGATGACCAAAAAAGATTTCTCTTAAATCACAAAGTCGAAGTTCTAAAATCAATAAGTATTAATTAACTACTTTTTCGAGTTCTTTTTGAATTTCTTGGTAAACATGAAGTTTAAAATCTACAACTTTAGTTGTTAGATCTTTAATATCTATCCATTTCCAATCTAAAAATTCAGGATGTTTAGTTTTAATGTTAATTTCATTTTCCTTTCCATTAAACTTTACAATAAACCACTTTTGCTTTTGGCCTTTATATTTTCCTTTCCAAATAATTCCTAAAAGGCGATCAGGAAGATCGTAAGTAGTGCATTTGCTTATTTCTTTAATTAGTTCTACTGACTTTATGCTTGTTTCTTCTTTAAGTTCCCTCAACGCTGCATCAAAATAATTTTCACCTTCATCAATACCGCCCTGAGGCATCTGCCAAAAATCAGCGGGATTATCAATTCTTTTTGCAACAAATATCTTATTTTCTTTATTTAAGACTACGATTCCAACACCATTTCTTAATGGGAGGTTTTGAAATTTTTCTTTCATTCTTAACCATTTAATAATTTAAGAGCAAATTCCAACTGGTTATCGGTATCTGTATTTATTCTAAATTCATCTGAACCTTCAGCAATAACTATATCTGGATTTACACCTACTCTTGAAATCGATTTACCTGATGGGAGATAATATTTAGAAACAGTAAGTCTTATGGCACCTTCATTTTCTAAAGGAATAATTGACTGAACTGACCCTTTTCCATATGTACTCTCTCCTACTAATATTGCTCTTTTGTGATCTTGTAGTGCTCCTGCAACAATTTCAGATGCTGATGCAGACCCATAATTAATTAAAATAACCATTGTTTCTCCATCAATAATATCTCCTTTTTTTGCAAACCATTTTCTATTTTCATATTTTCTTTTACTTTTTGTTGAAACTATTTCTCCATTTTCTAAAAAATAATCTGAAATTTTTATTGCTTGAGATAACAATCCACCAGGATTATTTCTTAAATCTAATATGTAATTTTTAATTTTCTTATTTTTCTTAAATTCTTTGATTTTATTTTTTATTTGTTTACTACTATTTTCGTTGAATGATGTTAATCTTATATAAGCTGTTTTATCATCTTTAATTTCTGACTTTACAGATGCAACTTGTATAATTTCTCTTGTAATTGTAAATATAAGTGCTTTTCTTTCTCCCCTTCTTCTAACAGTAATTTCGATATCAGATCCAACTGGGCCTCTCATTAATTCTACAGCTTCAGAAAGAGTTTTTCCTTGAACTTGAACATCATCAATTTTAACAATGTAATCTCCAGCTTTGACACCAACCTCCTCAGCTGGTGAGTTATCAATTGGAGAAATTACTTTTACGACACCGGCCTCCATACTGACTTCAATGCCCAATCCTCCAAATTCGCCGCTAGTTTCAGTTTGCATATTTTTAAACGAGTCCGGTGACATATATGCTGAATAGGGATCCAAAG
>CACAZL010000008.1 GCA_902536925.1 uncultured Pelagibacteraceae bacterium | reverse complement strand
TTTACTTGAAGATAGTTAACTGGGCTATCTTTATCGATTTCTGTGATAACTAATCCTGTTGTATTTTTTGGTAAATTTCTTTCTTTAATGTCATCTTTACTTAGTAATCTTACTTTTATTTTCAATCCATCTATTGCATCTTCTTTAGGTTTTTCAGTTACTAAACCTTGGGATTTAAAATCTTCTGATGTCTCCAATCTTCCAAGTATAATTTCCTTAGTTATTTCTCTTTTATTTCTCCAAACTTTTAATTTTACTTTTTTTCCAACTTCAGTTTCTGCAACTATTCTCGGAAGCTCACTCATTTCATTAATTTTTTTGCCATCAAATTCTAAAATTATATCTCCAGCTTTAATTCCACCTTTATCTGATGGGCTATTTTCAGCTACACTAGCAACAAGTGCCCCTCTTGGCTCATCTAATTTTTCAACATCCGCAATATCTTTTGTGACTGTTTGGATCCTTACACCTAACCATCCTCTTTTGGTTTCACCAAACTCAATTAATTGATTAATTACTTTTTGAGCACTATTAGAAGGAATTGCAAAACCAATTCCAATTGAGCCTGATTGACCTAATATTGCTGTATTAATTCCAACTACATCTCCATCCATATTAAACAATGGACCACCTGAATTACCTTGGTTAATTGATGCATCAGTTTGAATGTAGTCTTCATATCTAGAAAGACCAATACTTCTATTTCTTGCAGAAATTATTCCCGCGGTAACTGTTCCACCTAAACCAAATGGATTCCCAATTGCAATAACCCAATCACCTATTCTTGCGGTATCAGAATCTCCAAACTTAACTGGTGTGAATTTTTGATCTGACTCTATTTGAAGAACTGCCAAATCCATACCAGGATCAGCTCCAATTACTTTTGCCTTTATATTTTTTTCACCATTAACTCTAACAAAAACATCCTCCGCACCCTGAATCACGTGATTATTTGTAATAACAATTCCTTTTTCATCTATAATAAAACCTGATCCAAGCGCACTTGTCTGTCTCTTTTGAGGAGTTCCATAATCTTTGAACATATCTTCAAAAGGAGAGCCTGGGGGAAATTCAAATGGAAATGGATTAGATCTTGTGGTTACTGTTGTTGTAGTCGAGATATTTACTACTGACGGCATTAATTTTTCAGCTAGATCTGCAAAAGATGCAGGCATATTTGCTGCGTTAGTAGTATTTTGAATATTAATTGAAAATAATATTAGTAATAAAATCTTTATGAATCTCATCTTTTTAAGTACCAAATAATAAAAAAACCAATCACTGCAAATATTAATCCGCCAGTTCTTAGTTGATTGTCAGTGGCTTCTTGTAATTTCATTATCATATTTTTCATTTTTGATGGAAATATGGCGTAAAGAATACCTTCAATAAAAAGGAATAGACCAAATGCGATGATCAATTCTCTCATGAAATTTACTCTACTTTTTGATCTATATTTCCGAAAAATTTAAAAAATTCACTGTCTGGTGAAAGTATCATTGAAGTCTCACCTCCGATTAAAGCTTTTTGGTATGCCTGCATAGCTCTATAAAATGCAAAAAATTCCGGATCTTGTCCAAAGGCGTCAGCAAAAATCTTGTTTTTCAAACCATCACCTTCACCCTTCATTATCTCAGATTTTTTTTGTGCATCTGCAAGTATAACGGTTACTTCTTTGTCAGCAGTTGAGGTAATTGTTACTGCCATCTCTGCACCTTTTGCTCTAAATTCTTTTGCCTCTCTTTCTCTTTCAGTTTGCATTCTTCTAAAAATTGCATCACTGTTTGCTTGAGGAAGGTCTGCTCTTTTAATTCTAACATCAACAATACTAATACCAAAATTTTCTGCTTCATTATTTACACCTTCTTGAATTAGAGACATCTGTTTTGTTCTGTCTTCTGATAAAAGTGTTTGTAGTTCTTGTTGACCAAGTACGTTTCTTATTCTTGAATTTATAATTGTTGCCAGTCTTGATCTTGCAACTCTCTCATTTCCAACCGATATATAAAATTTAAGAGGATCAACTATTTGAAACCTAGCAAATGCATCAACAATAAGTCTTTTTTGATCTGATGCAATGACCTCTTCTGGTGGTGTATCAAGATTTAAAATTCTTTTATCTAAGAATACAACGTTTTGTATGAATGGAATTTTAAAATTAATGCCTGGTTTTAATATAATTCTTTTAGGATCACCAAATTGAAGTACTATGGCTTGATTAACCTCTTTTACTATAAAAACTGAAAAGTAAATTGTTGCCGCGATTAGTATTATTATTGGTAATAAAAATTTTCCAGCTTTCATTTTAATTAGTTCCTGTCTTTAATTCTTGTAATGGCAGATATGGTACTACACCTTCACCTGAATTTTTGTCGATTATTATTTTATTAATATCAGCTAATACTTCTTCCATTGTCTCAAGATACATTCTTTCTTGAGTTACTTTTTTAGCTTTTGCATACTCATTATAAATTGATAAAAATCTACTTGCTTCTCCTTCTGCCTTAGCAACAACTTCTTTTTTATAAGCTTCTGCCGCCTGTAGAATTTTCGCTGCTTCTCCTCGTGCTCTTGGTATTACATCATTGGCATATGCTTCTGCTTCGTTTTTAGATCTTTCCATATCTGCTCTTGCAGCTTGGACATCTCTGAATGCATCAATAACTTGGTCAGGTGGATCAGCTTTTTGAGTTTGAACTTGAGTAATTTGAATTCCACTTGTGTATTCATCTAAAATTTTTTGAATTATTTCTTGAGTGTCAGCCTCTATAAGAGACCTACCTTCGGTTAGAATTGGTTGAATATCAGATCGTGCAATAACTTCTCTCATTGCTGTTTCAGCAGCAGCCTTTACAGTTCCTTCTGGATCTTGAATTTTAAATAAAAAATTACCCGCATCTTTAATTACCCAAAATACTGAAAAATCTATGTTAACTATATTTTCATCACCTGTTAACATCAAACTTTCTTCTGGAACATCTGCAACTCCGCCTGAGGAAAATCCACTGTCTCTTTCTGATCTAAATCCAATATCCATTCGATTAACTTTTGTGACTTTAGGGGTTAGTACATTTTCAATTGGAAAAGGAAGATGATAATTTAATCCAGGTTGAGTAGTTTTAATAAATTTTCCAAATCGTAAAACAACACCTTGTTCATCAGGTAAAACTCTATAAAGACCACTTAAAGTCCAAACAATAAGAAGAATAATAAGACCAATTATTATTGACTTTGCACCGCCTTTGCCGCCGCCCAAAAATCTATTGATTATTGATTGTAGTTTACTAATAACTTCATCAATATTTGGGGGAGTAGGACCTTTTCTAAATCCACCATTTCCACTTCCACCTCCACCTGGAGGTGTTCCCCATGGACTTTGATTTCTAAAATCACTCATAATACGACACTCTATATAGTGTCTTTATTAGTAAAAACAAGGTAATGGTAAATTATGGACGATAAAAAAGTAGGTTTAAGTGACACAACACAGGCAAAAACTGAGCCAAAAACCTTTAGAAGGAACCCGATTATTGGTACAAAGTTTACAATTGCAATCTCAAGTGCAAAAGGAGGAGTTGGAAAGTCAACATTTGCCTCGAATCTTGCTTTGGCTTTAAAAAAAATGGACTTAAATGTTGGTTTGCTTGACGCAGATATATATGGACCGTCATTGCCAAAATTATTCTCAATAAATGAAAAGCCTGAAAGTGACGGGCAAAAATTAAAGCCAATTTTAAAATATGGAATTCAATGCATGTCTATAGGATTTTTAACAGAAGAGCAAACACCAATGATTTGGCGGGGTCCAATGGTTATTTCTGCGATAAAAACTTTTACACAAAAAGTTATGTGGGAAAATTTAGATTTTTTAATTGTCGATATGCCGCCAGGAACTGGAGATACACAATTGACTTTTGCACAAGAAATTAATTTGGATGGAGTAATTATTATATCTACACCACAAGAAATAGCCTTACAGGATGTGAAACGAGGAATCAGGATGTTTGATAAACTTAAAGTAAAAATATTAGGACTTGTAGATAATATGAGTCATTTCGTTGGAGATGATGGAAAAAAATATGCAATATTCGGTGAAGGTGGCGTAAAAAAGACTGCTGAAGAATTTAAAAAAGATCTTATGGGAGAAATACCAATTGATCCTGAAGTTGGAAAGCAAGGAGATTTGGGTTCACCAATAGTAGAAAGCAAGCCAGACCATGAGATATCAAAAATATATTTTAAGTTTGCCGAAAAAATTAAATCAATTTATCTTTAAGATCAAAAGCTTCCATAAGTTCGTTCCATTCTCTTTTTGATAAACCTGTATCATCGATAGAAACATTTTCACCTTTTATAAGTTTTTGAATAATAATTTTTCCTTTTGCTGAAACTTCTGTTCCACCAACCCTATAATCCATAAAAGCTTCATAAGTTATTGGTACCCATTTTTTAACAGTATCAAGCATAGCATCTGCATAAGCTCTAATCTCGTACTGAGCATGATGATCTGCTCTGAGCCTTAAAAAATTCATTAGATTTAATAAATCTGTTTTCCAATACCATTGGGTGTAAGTATTTAATGTTAAATTCATTCTAGCAAGCTCTCTTGCTAAACCTACAGCATTTTCATCTATAGTTGATCCATCATATCTTTCATTAAGCATAGTTTCATAATTATTATAAGTTTGTTCAGCATCTCCTTTTAATAAATTCAAAACTTTTTTTGCTTTTTCTCCATCTAAAATATCACCTCTACCTTGTCTATTACTCTGTGATTGAGCAGCAAGATGTTGCGGCTCTGGTAGATAAAATTCTTTATCTAAAATCGAGTATCTTGCAGAATATTCATTTACATTTGCTGTTCTATGTCTAATCCATTGTCTAGCTATAAATATAGGTAGTTTTACGTGATATTTTATTTCACACATTTCGAAAGGAGTGCTGTGCCAATGTCTCATCAAATATTTTATTAAACCAGAATCTGTTGAAACTTTTTTTGTGCCTTTTCCATAAGAAACTCTAGCTGATTGAACTACGGAGGTATCATCACCCATGTAGTCAACAACTCTTATAAAACCGTGGTCTAATATTGGAATTGCATCGTATAAAATTTTTTCAAGTTCTGGGGCTGTTACTCTTTTTGTTGAATTTTGCTGAGATTGCTGGTCTTTTATTTCTTTTATTTGTTCGTCAGTTAATTTCATGAATAATTTATTGAATCTGTTGAATTTGGTTTTATATTATTAATGTTGGTTTTCCAACTATGACGATAAACGAATTTCGTAATAACCATTACGGACGTGGGGGCAGTACCCACCACCTCCACCATTTTCAACTTATGGGGGTGAATTAGGATCGACGGATGACTAAAAGTTATTCTTTCGTTCGGTATTGTTCCGCCGTGAAGGGCTAATTTATAAATGCTAACGAAAGTTACGCACTTGCAGCTTAATTAATTTATTAATTAAGTTACGGGGTCCGGGGCACCTGGCAACAGAACGCCCCTTAATAAATATTTACTTTTGGTGCGGTCAGAGAGACTCGAACTCTCATGGGCTAGGCCCACACGGCCCTCAACCGTGCCTGTCTACCAGTTTCAGCATGACCGCATGTAATGCGGCAGATTAAATGAATGACAATTCTATTTCAAGTTGATAAGTTTTTTTTATGGAATTTACTAGTGAAATAAAAAAAGCAACTAACTCAATTTATAACAAAGTATCAAAAAAAATTCCGGAGATAGAGTGGGCTACACATGCCCCTTATATTTATAAAATTAACAAACTAAAGAAAGAGAAGAATGCAGTAATTCTTGCTCACAATTATCAAACACCAGAAATTTATCACGGCATTTCAGATTTTTCTGCAGATTCTTTAGCATTAGCAGTAGAGGCTGCAAAAACAAAGGCAGACATAATTGTAATGTGTGGAGTTCATTTTATGGCTGAAACTGCAAAATTAATGAGTCCTGAAAAAAAAGTTTTATTACCAGATATGAAAGCAGGCTGTTCACTCTCTTCGTCTATAACAGGAGACGATGTTAGAAACCTCAAAAAACAATATCCCGGTGTTCCAGTAGTCTCATATGTAAATACTTCTGCTGAAGTTAAAGCTGAAACTGATATTTGCTGTACATCTGCAAATGCTGTAAAAATTGTTGAATCATTAGGAGTAAAAAAAGTAATATTTTTGCCTGATGATTTTTTAGCTAAATATGTGGCATCACAAACTGATATAGAGATTATTTCTTGGAAAGGAACTTGTGAAGTGCATGAACAATTCAATGATCAAGAAATTAATGATATTAGAAAAGCTAATCCAGGTATAAAAATAATTGCACATCCTGAATGTCCTCCTGATGTAATACAAGCATCTGATTTTGCAGGTTCTACAAGTGGAATGATTAAATATGTAAGGGATAATCAACCAGAAAAAGTTATGATGGTTACAGAATGCTCGATGAGCGACAATGTCCAAATTGATAATCCTAAAGTTGAATTTATTAGACCATGCAATCTGTGTCCTCATATGAAAAGAATAACTTTACCTAAAATATTAGATTGTTTAGAAAATGAAACTAACGAATTAATAATGGACAATGAGACAATCGAAAAAGCAAGAAAATCTGTAGAGAGAATGGCAGAAATAGGCAGATAGAATCTGTGTCTAAAATTCAATTAAGTAAAAATTTTATAAAATCTTCATGTAAATTAGCTTTGAATGAGGACTTATATCCATCAGGTGATATTACTTCAGAACTAATTAACAAAAATATAAAAAAAAAAGTTAAAATGATATGTAACCAAAATGGAATTTTAGGTGGGATAGAATTTGCTAAAGAAACGTTTAAATTAGTTGATAATAAAATAAATTTTAAAAATAAAAAAAAAGATGGATCTCGGATTAAAAAAGGCGAGGTAATTGCGATTATTGATGGTGACCTAAAAAATATTTTAACTGGCGAAAGAGTGGCATTAAACTTTGTTTCTCATATTTCTGGAATAGCAACAAAAACAAATATGTTTGTAAAAAAAGCTGGAAAAAAAACTAGAATATGCTGTACAAGAAAAACAATCCCAAATCTTAGAGTAATCCAAAAATATGCTGTTAAATTAGGTGGTGGAACAAACCATAGATTTAACTTAAGTGATGAATACTTAATAAAAGATAATCATATAAGTTCTGAAAAAAATTTTGAAAATTTAATTCAAAGAGCAATCAAAAAGAAAGGAAGAAAAAAAATTACAGTTGAGGTTGATAATTTATCTCAGTTAAAAAGAATATTGGGTCTAAAATTTGATAGAATTCTATTAGATAACATGAGTTCAAAAAATTTAAAAAAAGCAGTGAAAATGTCTAAGAAATTTTATGAGACTGAGGCATCTGGAGGAATTACATTAAAGAATGTTAAAAATGTTTCCTCTTCTGGTGTAGATAGAATTTCTGTAGGATCTTTAACTCACTCAATTAATGCGTTAGACTTAAAATTGGAAATCTAAAATTTAATTTTATTTTTTTAATTGAGCTTGAGCAGCAGCCAGTCTTGCAATAGGTACTCTATAAGGCGAGCAGGATACATAATCTAAACCAACACGTGCACAAAAGTCGATACTTTTCGGATCACCTCCATGTTCGCCACATATACCAAGTTTTATTTTTTTGTTAATTTTTCTACCTTTTTTTGTTGCTATTTCTATCAAATCTCCAACTCCATCGTCTATGGAAACAAATGGATCAATATCAAAAATTTTATTATCAATATAATCATTTAAAAACTTACCACTATCATCTCTGCTAATACCAAAAGTTGTTTGTGTTAAGTCATTTGTTCCAAAACTAAAGAATTCTGCATGTCTAGATATATCATCTGCTTTGATTGCTGCTCTTGGGAGCTCAATCATTGTACCCACTAAAAAATTTAGTTTTGTTTTAGTTTTGTTTTCAACCTCTTTTGCAACTCTAATTACTAAATCTTTCATTATTTTTATTTCTGCTTCTGTTGATACCAAAGGTATCATGATCTCTGGAATAATAGATTTTATCTTGAGTTTTTTACATTCAACTAAAGCATGAAAAATCGCTTTGCACTGCATCTCATATATTTCTGGGAATGATATACCTAATCTACAACCTCTATGACCGAGCATTGGATTTTGTTCATGAAGTTCTGTTATTCTACTCTCTAATTCAAAACTTTTGATGTTTAAAGCATTAGCTACATCACTAATTTCTTTTTGATTTTTCGGTAAAAATTCATGGAGTGGTGGATCTAATAATCTAACTGTAACAGGAAGACCATTCATAATTTTAAAGATATCAACAAAATCCTTTTTTTGAAAAGGAAGCAGTTTCTTTAAAGCATTGGCCCTGTCTTCTTTTGATTTTGATAATATCATTTCTCTTACAGATAAAATTCTTTCTTCATCAAAAAACATATGTTCTGTTCTACAAAGACCTATTCCTTCAGCTCCAAATTCTCTAGCAGTTTTACTATCAAGAGGTGTTTCAGAATTAGTTCTAATTTTTAGTTTTCTAAATTTATCAGCCCAGCTCATAAGTTTAGAGAAATCTCCAGAAATTTCGGGTTTAACAGTTTTAACCTCTCCTTTTATAATTCTACCACTTGATCCATCAATTGTAATTAAATCACCTTCTTTAATTTCATTATTTTTCGTCTTGAAAGTTTTATTTTGGTAATCTATTTCTATTTCGCTTGAGCCAGATACACACGGCCTACCCATTCCTCTTGCAACTACTGCAGCATGGCTGGTCATCCCTCCTCTTGCAGTAAGAATTCCTTTAGCTGCATGCATTCCATTGATATCTTCTGGTGATGTTTCTACTCTAACTAGGATTGTATTTTGCATCATTCCATTTAATCTTTCAGCCTCATCAGAGGTAAATACTACTTTTCCACTAGCTGCTCCTGGTGAAGCTGGAAGGCCTTTGGCTATTACTTCTAGATTTGCTGTTTCATCTAAAGTTGGATGAAGCAAAGTATCTAATGAATTTGGCTGTACTCTGAGCACTGCCTCTTTTTTTGTTATAAGTTTTTCTCTTTCCATGTCGACAGCAATTTTTACTGATGATTTTGCAGTTCTCTTTCCAGATCTTGTTTGCAACATCCACAACTTATTATTTTCAACTGTGAACTCTACATCCTGCATATCTTTATAATGTTTCTCTAGTTTAATAAGAATATTTTTTAGATTTTTGTAAACTTTAGGCATAGACTCTTCCATTGAAAGAGTTGTTTCTTTTGCATCTTTTCTAGCTTTCTTAGTTATATGTTGAGGGGTCCTTGTTCCCGCAACAACATCTTCTCCTTGAGCATTTATTAAATATTCACCATAGATTTCATTCATTCCATTTGATGGATTACGTGTAAATACAACACCTGTCGCACAATCATCACCCATATTGCCAAAAACCATGGACTGTACATTTACTGCAGTTCCCCATTCTGATGGGATGAGATTTAATTTTCTATAAACCTTTGCCCTGTTACTCTCCCATGACAAAAAGACTGCACTAATTGCACCTAGTAATTGTTCATTAATATTTTGAGGAAAATCCTTTTTGGTTTTTTCTTTTACAATATTTTTGAAGTCTTTAATCAATCCATCCCAGTCATTTTCATCCAAATCTGTGTCTAACAATACACCTTTTGTAAGTTTATAATTTTCAATTAGTTCTTCAAAATTATAGCTTTCAACACCCATAACAACATTTGCATACATTTGTATAAATCTTCTATAACTATCTTTTGCAAATCTCATATTTGACGTTTTATTTGCTAAAGCAATGACAGTTTTATCATTTATTCCAAGATTTAAAATTGTATCCATCATGCCTGGCATGGAAACCCTAGCACCAGATCTTACAGATAACAACAAAGGGTTTTTTAAATCTCCAAATTTTTTACCAGAGTCTTTTTCAACGTTTTTTAATTCTCTATTTATTTCATTTATGATTTTAGGCTTTAATTTCTTTTTATTTTTATAAAATAAATCACATGCTTCAGTAGAAATTGTAAATCCTGGTGGGACAGGCAGCCCCATCCTTCCCATTTCTGATAAATTTGCACCTTTGCCTCCTAAAATATTTTTTGGGATTTTTATTTTTTTTGTGTCTTTAGATTTAAAATTAAAAACTAATTTTGGCATTTATGCTTCTATTTTAGAAAAGTTAAAATAATTATCGAAGCTTTTACACAACATTTTTAAAAGTTCTAGTCTGTTTTTCTTAATTATTTCTTCTTGATCATTAACTATTACATTATCAAAAAACTCATTAACCTCAGTTTTAGCACTTGAAAGAGTTTTAAGACTTTCATCATAATCCTCTTCTCTACCTATACTTGAAAAATATTTTCTTATAGTATGTATTTTTTTATAAAGGTTCTTTTCGTAATCATTTTTAAAGAGACCAGGATCAGCGGAACCCAAAATATCTAATTTTGATATTCTTTCGCTATTTAAAATGTTTGCAGATCTTTTATAAATTGCAATAACATCAATACCAAAATCTTTTTTAATATTTTTATTCAAATTTAATGATTTATTAAATATTTTTAGTAAATCATCTATTCCATGTGAATTAATAGAACATTCAATAATATCCGATCTAATATCTTTTTCTTTTAAATAATATTTTAATCTATCTAAAATAAAGTCTCCTAATTCATCATTTAATAATTTTGAGTCAAAAGAGTAATTTTGTTCTTTGTACAAATTTATTGAATAATTTATTAGATCTCTTAATTTTATTTTTTTTTGATTTTCAATTATTAACCTCAATAAACTAATAGTCATTCTCCTTAATGCATAAGGATCTTTTGAACTAGTTGGTTTAAGATTAATTCCAAAAAATCCAACTAGAGAGTCGATTTTATCACTTAATGATAATGCTATACTGTATGGTTTTTTTGGTACTTTACTATCAATACCACTTGGTAAGTAATGCTCTGACACAGCTGAGCTTATTTCTTCATCAAAACCTTGCTCTCTAGCAAAGTATCCACCCATTACACCTTGCAATTCAGGAAACTCTGCAACTAAATCCGACATCAAATCAACTTTGCAAATTGAGGAAGCAATTTCTATCTTTTCTTTACTTATTAAAAGTTCATCTGATATTATTCCGCTAAGTTTTCTTACTCTTTGTATTTTATCAAAATAACTTCCCAATCCTTTAAAATAATTAATTTGCTTCAATTTAGATACCTGCTTAACTAAATTTTGAGACTTATTTCTATTCCAAAAAAATTCTGCATCTGCTAATCTAGCTTCTACAACATTTTGATTTCCTAATTTAACTAATCCTTTCTTATCCTTGCAATCTGCCACAACTATAAAATTATTTGTTATTTTGTTTTTATTATCAAATGTTGGAAAATATTTTTGGTGATGTTGCATTGTAATAATAAGTATTTCTTGGGGAATTTCTAAAAATTTCTTATTAAACTCACATACTAAAATTTTTGGTTTTTCAACAATATTTGTTATTTCTTCTATAAGTTTTTCATTAAAGTTTATATGAATTTTTTTTTGATTAGTTACTTTATTTATTTCTTTAGTTATAAATTCTTTTCTTTTATTTTGATCAATTATTACTCCTTTTTGTTTAAAAAATTTTATATAAGATTTAAAATCATTAAAACTTTTTACTTCATCTTCTAGATCTTTATTGATGAAAGTTTTATTTGAACTCTGTAAATGGTTTAATTTAAATTCAATTATTTTTTTATCAAATAAGCATAATATTGATTTTAATGGTCTTCCCCAATATAAATTATGGTTGCCCCATTTCATTGATTTTTTCCAGGAAATTTTTAAAAGCAAACTTGCAATATTATCTTTTAATAAATCGTATGTTTTAATTTTTTGCGATGGTTTATTGTAAAAAAAGAATATACCTTTGTCAGTACTTTTTTTGGTAACTTTTTCTTTACCTATTTTATTGGATTTTAAAAATCCTTCTAAAGCCTTTTCTGGAGCATTTATATTAGGACCTCTTATTTCCTCAGCTTTTTTTGTTACATCTTTAGATATCTTATTAATATAAACAATGAGTCTATTTGGAATTGAATAAATATTTATTTTACCTTTTATTATAATTTTATTATCATCAAAAAATTTTTTTAAAATTTGTACTAAATCATTCCTAGCATTTATTTGTAATCTGGAAGGTATTTCTTCACTAAATAATTCAAGAAAAAATTCAGACATTTTAATTTTGTGTTTCTACCCAGATTTTTCCAATTTCTTTTGTCAGATCTCTGATCCTTGCAATATATTCTGCTCTTTGAGCAACACTTATAACTCCTCTAGCATCTAAAATATTAAACACATGACTTGACTTTAAACATTGATCATATGCCGGAAGAGAAATTTTCTTTTCAATTAAGGATTTTGCTTCTCCTTCAAGCATTTCAAAAATTTTAAATAAGTTATCAGTATTTGCATACTCAAAATTATAGGCTGAAAATTCTTTTTCAGCTTGATGAAAAACATCTTTGTATAAAACTCCTTCATCGTTCCAAATTAAATCAAAAACGTTTTTTTTATTTTGAATGAACATACATAATCTTTCTAATCCATAAGTAATTTCAACAGATATTGGATTGCATTCCATCCCTGCCATTTGTTGAAAATAAGTAAATTGAGTGACTTCCATACCATCACACCATACTTCCCATCCAAGACCAGCGGCACCTAAAGTCGGACTTTCCCAATCATCTTCTACAAATCTGATATCGTGCTCTTCATGTTTAATACCAATTGATGAAAGACTATTAAGATACATTTTTTTAATATCTTTTGGTGAAGGTTTTATTAATACTTGAAATTGATAGTAGTGTTGTAAACGATTAGGATTTTCTCCATATCTTCCATCTGTTGGTCTTCTTGATGGTTGAACATAAGCTGTTTTCCAAGATTTAGGACCTAATGATCTTAAAGTTGTTGCGGGGTGAAATGTTCCTGCTCCAACTTCTAAATCATATGGTTGTAAAATAACACAACCTTTTTTTGACCAGTACTTTTGTAGATTTAAAATTGTATCCTGAAAAGAAATAAATGATTTTAAATTTTTTGTTTTTTTTTTAGAAACCATATTTTTGCCAAATAGATCTTTCTTCTAGAACACTAATCAATTTATCTGCATGGTCTTCTGAAGATGAAAGTTTTTTGGCAAGCCATCCTTTAGACTTTTCAAATTTTTTAATTTCAACATCTTCACCAAATTTTTCTCTTAGTATTTGTTCAGCATTCCCTATTCCATCTATCAAACCAAGTTTTAAGGATGTTTTGCCAGACCAAAATTCTCCAGAAAAAAGTTCAACATCCGTTTTGTTTAATTTTGTTGATCTACTTTCCTCTACAACATTAATAAATTCTTGGTGAAGTTCCAGTTGAATATTTTTTAATCTTTGAATGTCCTCTTCTTTCTCGTCTAAAAAAGGATCTAGAGTACTTTTATTTTTTCCGGCTGTATAAACCCTTCTTTGAATACCAATTTTTTGAATTAAATCTTTAAAACCAAAAGAAGAATAAATTACTCCTATTGATCCGATTATAGAACTTGCATTAGCATAAATCTCATCACCTGCGCATGCAATTAGATAGCCTCCAGATGCAGCAACATCTTCCGCAAAAACTAATACTTTTTTTTTATTTTTCTTAGATTGTTCTCTAATAAATTTATATATTAGATGTGATTGAACGGGTGAACCACCTGGTGAATTAATTGAAATTGCAACTGCTTCTGCTTTTTTTACTGAAAAAGCTTTTTTTATCATTTCTTCTTGAGAGGAATATTCTATTCCTTGTTTAAACTTTCCAACATTTCCAATGACACCAGTAAGCCTTAAATGACTAACAATTTTTTTTTTTTTAAAAAATGAGAACATACAAATGATTATAAAAATTTTACTTATTTATAAAGCTACTTATAGTTGAAGAATTAGGTGCGTCAATTGATAAGTATATTAATAAACTTAATATAATATTTTGAATTTATGGGATCAGTAGTTCAATTAAAAAAGCAAATATCTAATGCATACACAGATTTGTTAAATTCTGTTGATGAAAAACTTAGTTTAGTTGAAGATAAAATAACCTATAAATTAGATAGTAAAGTTGAGCTAGTTAAAGAAATGACTGCTTATCACATGACTAGTGGTGGTAAAAGATTAAGAGCACTGCTTACTTTGGAATGTGCTAAATTGTGTGGATATACAAAAGGTATTAGAGATGTAAATCTAGCTGCATGTGTTGAACTTATACACGCAGCAACTCTTATGCACGATGATGTAATTGACAGTGCGGATTTAAGAAGAGGCAAAAAAACTACAAATAAAATTTGGGGGAATCAGTCATCAGTTCTTGTTGGGGACTATTTATTAAGTAGATGTTTTGAAATGATGGTTGAGGATGGAAGTATTGAAATATTAAAACTTCTATCTTCTACATCGTCAACTATTGCTCAAGGAGAAGTTTTGCAGTTACAACATAAAGGTGACTCTGAAATGTTGGAAGAAACATATTTGAATATAATTTCCTCTAAAACTGCAGCTTTATTTTCAGCATCTTCAAAAGTTGGGTCGATAATTACCGATAAAGATAATAAATTTAAAGATGCACTAGAATTCTATGGAAAGAACCTTGGATTAACATTTCAGATTGCGGATGACACACTTGACTATAACTCAGAATTAAAAATGTTTGGTAAAGAGATGGGGAAAGATTTCTTTGAGGGCAAGGTAACTCTCCCGATTATTCTATTAAATCAAAAATTATCTTCAGATGAAAAATTAGTTTTAAAAAAAATATTTGAACAAAATATCAGATCTAAAGAACAATTTGACTATGTGCTTACATTGGTAAAAAAATATAACATAATTAATGAGTGTTACAAAAAAGCGGAACACTATATAAGTTTAGCATCAAATTCATTAAGTCTATTTCAAGATTGTGAAGAAAAAACTATACTAAAAAATTTAACTTCTTTTAGTATTAATAGAAAATTTTAAGGTGATAAAAGAATTTTTTTCCAATCGTTATTTTCTTTAATATATTTTAATCTTTCATGAATTCTATTTTCACCATCTAACCAAAATTCAATTTCGTGATGTTTTAACCTCCATCCTGACCAATGATTGGGTCTTGGAACATTGTTTTCATCTTTGTAGAGATCTTTAAATTTTTTTATAGATTGGTTTAGTTCTTCTCTATCTTTTAAAATTGAGCTTTGATTTGATGCCCACGCACCAATTCTACTTCCATAACTTCTGGAATTATAATAATTGTCAGCTTCATCATTTGAAACTTTTTCAGCAGTACCAACTATACGGATTTGTCTGAGTAAACTTTTCCAATGAAAGCACATCGAAATATTCGGATTCCGCTTTATAGAGTTTCCTTTATTGCTATTAAAGTTAGTATAAAAAACAAATCCATCTTCTCCATAGTCTTTGAGTAATACCATTCTTACATTCGGATAACCTTTTTCGTCAATAGTGCCTAGGGCTAATGCATTTGGATCGTTAATTTCTGTTTTCTTTGCCTCATTATACCATTCAGTGAATAATAATATTGGATTATCGAGTTCTAAAAAGCATTTATCTAACCCTAAAGAATTTTTTTCGTTCATAATTTAACCAAAATAATTTATACAATAATATAATGTCTTTTAATACATTTGGAAAATTTTTTCGATTTACTACATGGGGTGAGTCTCACGGTCCGGCAATAGGATGTGTTGTTGATGGATGTCCCCCAAATATCAAGCTTAATGTCAAAGACATTCAGTTAGAATTAAATAAAAGAAAGCCTGGTCAGTCTAAATTCACAACCCAAAGAAAAGAGGATGATAAAGTGGAAATTTTATCAGGGACATTTGAGGGCAAAACAACTGGTACGCCTATTTCAATGATTATCTTCAATAAAGATATGCGTTCCAAGGATTATAAAAATATCAAAGATAAATTTAGACCTGGTCATGCTGATTACACATATTTTAAAAAATATGGAATTAGAGATTATAGAGGTGGAGGCAGACAGTCAGCAAGAGAGACTGCCTCAAGAGTGGCAGCAGGGGCAATAGCAAAACAAGTTTTAGAAAAAATTATCGGAAAAAAATACAGAGTAATTGGAGCAGTAACGCAATTAGGAATACTAGGATGTGACACAGAAAAATGGAATGACAAATTCATTTCAAACAATCCTTTATTTTGCCCTGATAAAACAGTTTTAAAATTATGGGAAAAGTATTTACTTGGAATAAGAAAAGCTGGCTCATCATGTGGGGCTGTTATTGAAGTAAGAGCAAGAGGTGTGCCTGTCGGATTGGGAGCTCCAATTTATTCTAAATTAGATATGGATTTGGCATCTGCTATGATGAGTATTAATGCTGTAAAAGGTGTAAATATAGGATCAGGAATGAACTCTGCTCAACTCTCTGGTGAACAAAATTCTGATGAAATGTCTCAAAAAGGACAGAAAACAAAATTTAAATCAAATAATGCTGGAGGAATTTTAGGAGGAATTTCTAGTGGACAAGAAATAATAGTTTCATTTGCGGTAAAACCGACTTCATCAATTCTTTCTCAAAGAAAAACAATTAATAAATTTGGAAAAAATACTTCAATTTCAGTCACAGGTAGACATGATCCTTGCGTAGGTATTAGGGCGGTACCTATAGGTGAAGCAATGATGCATTGCGTAATCCTTGATCACTACTTAATGAATAAAGCTCAATGTGGAAATTAGTTCGTTTTTTTAATTACAACTTTGGAATTTAAAGTTTCTAAAACCTTTGCTTCAATAGATTTAGCATCTAAACCAGCTTCTTTATACATTTCTTCTGGTTTATCTTGGTCTAAAAATTTATCAGGCAAAATCATTGATCTAAATTTTAAATTATTATCTAATAAATTCTTTTCATTTAAAAAATGATTTACATGGGCTCCAAAACCTCCAATAGAACCTTCTTCCAATGTAATTAGTACTTCATGATTTGTTGCAACTTGCCACATGAGATTTTCATCTAAAGGTTTTGCAAATCTAGCATCTATAATTGTGGGTTTAATTCCCATTTTTTTTAAACTTTCTTCAGCCAATAAACATTCTTTTAATCTATTTCCAAAACTTACTAAAGCAACTTTCTTTCCTTCTCTTATAACTCTTCCTTTTCCAATATCGATTTTTTCGTTGATATCGGGTAATTTTAAACCTACTCCATTTCCCCTTGGATATCTAAATGCACACGGTTGATTATTAATATCTACTGACGTATTAACCATTCTTACTAATTCTCCCTCATCACTTGCTGCCATTACAATAAAATTGGGTAAAGTTGATAAATATGTAATATCAAAAGAACCTGCATGAGTCGCTCCATCGGCACCAACTAAACCAGCTCTATCAATTGCAAATCTTACTGGTAAACTTTGAATTGCAACGTCATGAACTACCTGATCATAAGCTCTTTGTAAAAATGTTGAATAAATTGCTGCATAAGGCTTATAACCTTCTGTGGCTAAACCTGCAGCAAAAGTAACAGCATGTTGTTCGGCAATTCCAACATCAAAAGTTCTATCCGGGAAAACTTTGCTAAATGCGTCCATGCCTGTTCCAGACGGCATAGCTGCAGTTATACCTACGATTTTACTGTCTTTCTTTGCATGCTCTATTAATGTATTTGCAAATACCTTTGTAAAAGCAGGAGCCTTAGTTGTTGATTTTTGCTGAACTCCAGTTTGAACATCAAATTTTGTAACTCCGTGATATTTATCATCAGATTTTTCAGCAAAACTATATCCTTTGCCTTTTTGAGTTTTTATATGAATTAGTATTGGACCATTATGATTACTTTCTTTTGCATTTTTTAAAATTGGCAATAAAACATCTAAATCATGACCATCAATTGGACCAACATAATAAAAACCTAATGAATTAAATAATGTACCACCTGTGACAGCTGATCTGAAAAAATCTTCAGCCTTTCCAGCCTTTTTGCTAAATCTTTTCGAAAAGGATGAAATAATCATTTTAACTGTTTCTCTTAAACTAAAATAAATCTTACCTGAAAAAATTTTAGCAAGGTAAGATTTCATTGCACCAACTGGTTTTGCAATTGACATATCATTGTCATTCAAAATTACGATCATTTTAGTTTTTGAGTCTCCAGCATTATTCATAGCTTCATATGCCATTCCTGCACTCATGGCACCGTCACCAATAACTGCTATAACCTGATCAGATTTATTTGATAATTTATTTGCTGTCGCAATACCAAGTCCAGCAGAAATAGAAGTAGAACTATGAGCTGCACCAAAGGGGTCAAATTCACTTTCTGATCGCTTTGTAAAACCAGATAATCCACTTCCTTGTCTTAAAGTTCTTATTTTATCTTTTCTTCCTGTTAAAATTTTATGAGGGTATGATTGATGGCCAACATCCCATATCAATTTATCTTTTGGAGTGTCAAAAACATGATGAAGTGCTACTGTTAATTCTACAACACCTAAACCTGCGCCTAGATGACCACCTGTTTTTGAGACAGCATCAATCATTTCGCTTCTTACTTCATCTGATAGAACTTTTAATTCTTCATTATTGAGTTTTTTTATATCTGAAGGAAAATTAATATTATTTAAATATTTATAATTCTGCATTTATTTATTTCTACTTAATATAAATTCAATTGTCTCTTTTAAATCACTAGCATTATTTCCATATCCAACTAAGCTATTAAATATTTCTTTTTTTAGTTTTGATGCATATTTAATAGCATTTTTATATCCTAGTAAACTTATTAATGTTGCTTTTCCCTTTTTAGAGTCTTTATTTGTTTTTTTTCCTGCAGTTTTTGATGTACTGCTATAATCAATTAAATCATCTACAATTTGAAAAAGTAAACCAATTTTTTCACCAATAACCGAGAATTTTTTTATTTGATCTTTTTTGTTTGTCAAAATAACTGGAGACAAACAGCTGAATGAAAATAATTTTCCAGTCTTTTTAATCTCCATATTTATAACTTTTTTTTTAGAAACTTTTTTTCTTTCATAATTTAAATCCAAAAATTGACCTCCAGCTATTCCTTGGTGTCCCGATGATTGAGATATTAGATTTATTAAAGTTATTTTTTTATTGTTATTTATGCTGAACTTTGGATCTGATAAAATTTCAAAAGCTAATGTCAAAAGAGAGTTGCCGGCTAAGACCGCCGTTGATTCTCCAAATTTTTTATGTGTAGTTAGTTTACCTCTTCTTATATCATCATCATCCATACAAGGTAAATCGTCATGTATTAGTGAATAAGCGTGTATACATTCGACAGCTGAACTTAAATATAAAAGATTTTTTTTTTCTACATTAAAAATTTTTCCAACATCAAAGATAAGCTTAGATCTTATTTTTTTTCCCCCAGGAAATAAACCATACTTAATAGGTATAATTAGATCTGTTTTTTTTTGTTTTGCTAAGTAATTCTTTAAAAATTTATTTACTACATAAACAGTTCTCGCTAATTTTTTTTTCATTTTTTTGAGGTTAGTTCTTCGATTTTTAGCTTGGTACTTTCAGATATATTTTTTGAGTCCTTTTGAAATTTTTTCTCTATTAAATTATTTAACTTTATTAAATATTGATAATCGTCAATAGATTCTTCCAAATTTTTTTTACTTTCTAATTCTTGTATTAAACGATCTGCTATATCTGTAAGGTCACTCAAAGATTTTGATTCAATATCATCTGGCAAAATTTTTTCTTTCATATAATAATTTGTAATATTATATGAAAATTAATGATTCAAATATTAAAAAAGCAGTAAAATATTTAAATAATAACGAATGTATTGGAATACCTACGGAAACTGTCTATGGATTAGCTGCTAATGCTTATTCTGATAAAGCTACCAAAAAAATATTTAAATTAAAAGGAAGGCCTGCTGATAACCCCTTAATAGTTCATTATTGTAATATTAAAGACTTGGAAAGAGATTGTGAGACTAATACTTTGTTTTATAAACTTTATAATTCATTATGCCCTGGGCCAATTACATTTATATTAAAATTAAAAAATAAAAGCAAAATTTCAAAAAACGTTACTAATAACAAAAAAACATTAGGTGTAAGATTTCCAAATCACCAAACCACTAGAATATTATTAAAATCTTTGAAATATCCTTTAGCAGCACCAAGCGCAAATATTTCTGAAGGGATAAGTCCAGTGACAAAAGATGATGTATATGACGAATTTGGAGAAAAAATTAAATTTATTCTAGAAGGTGGAAGATCAAAAGTTGGTGTTGAATCTACAATAATAAGTTTAGTAAAAAAACCCCAAATTTTAAGATTGGGTGGTTTAGATATTTCTATATTAAAAAGAAAATTAAAAATAAATTTAAAAACTAAATTGCATGGAAAAAACAATATAAATTCTCCAGGAAGAGGGAGGGTTCATTATTCACCAGGTATACCCATAAGATTAAATGCAGTTAAAATAAAAAAAGATGAGGCTTTTATACTTATCAAGAAGAAAAAAGAAAATAATAAGAATTATTTTTATTTAAGTAAGACAAATAATCTAATGGAGAGTGGTAAAAATTTGTATAAAACATTAAGAAAAATTAAGAAGTTAGGTTACAGAAGAATAGCTGTGCAAAGAATACCAAACCGAAACTTTGGATTAGTGATTAACGATAGACTTCTTAGAGCATCAAAAAAATGAAAAATTTAGTCGAAGTAAAAAATATTAAAAAAAATTATGGAAAGAACGAGGCAGTAAAAGGTATAAGCTTTAACATAGAAGAAGACGAAATTTTAGGTCTATTAGGTCCAAATGGCTCAGGTAAAACGACCACTATTGGTATGTTGTTAGGACTTTTAAAACCAACTAGTGGGGAAATTTTTATAAATGGTCAAAAATTGGAGGGAAATAGAATTGAAATCTTGGAACAAATAAACTTCATATCTCCATATATTGAATTGCCAAAAAAACTTACGGTTAAACAAAATCTAACAGTTTATGGAAAATTATATAAAATAAATAATATTAATGAGAGGATTGAATTTTTATCAGAAAAATTAAGATTGGGAGGATTACTTAATAGCATTACAGGTGAATTATCATCTGGACAAAAAAATAGAGTTAGTTTGGCAAAAGCATTAATCAATGAACCAAAAGTTTTGCTATTAGATGAACCAACCGCATCATTAGATCCTGAAGTAGGTGATTTTGTTAGATCTTTTTTGGAAAATTATAAAAAAGAAAAAAAAATATCTATACTTCTTGCCTCTCATAATATGAATGAAGTTACTAGACTTTGTAAATCAATTCTAATGATGAAGGACGGAATTATTATTGATAAAGGAAATCCTGACGAATTAATCAATAAACACGGCAGAAAAAACCTTGAGGAAGTTTTTTTAAAATTATCTAGGAGTAAAAATGAGCTTAACTAGAATGTATGGTCTTTTTTTAAGACATTTTTATTTAATTACAAGATCTTTCCCAAGGGTTTTGGATCTTGTTTATTGGCCAACTATTCAAATTACTTTGTGGGGATTTATTTCAAATTTTTTTGCTACACATACAACATATTATAATAATGCAGTAGGAGTTATATTAACATGCGCAATCCTTTATGATTTTCTTTTTAGAACAAGCATTGGATTTAATATGCTATTTCTTGAAGAGATTTGGAGTAGAAACTTCACAAATTTATTTATTGCGCCAATGAAAATTGGTGAAATATTAACTTCACTTGTTGCTACAGCTTTAATAAGAGCTCTTATAGGTTTAATACCAGCTGTACTTTTAACTTCTCCATTGTTTGGTATTTCTATTTTAGATTTAGGAATATTTTTATTCTTTCTATTTTTAAGCCTGTATTTATTTGGAATAACACTTGGCATCCTAGTATCAGCTGGTCTATTGAGATACGGACCGTCTTTTGAAAATATAGCATGGTCTACAATGTTTCTATTAGCACCCTTTGGGTGCATATATTATCCAATTGAAATATTGCCAGAGCTTTTTCAGAAAATAGCTTACTTATTACCGTTGGTATATATTTTTGAAGAGGCAAGAAATATTTTAATTAATCAAACTGTAAATATTCAAAATATTTATTATGCATTTTTGTGGAATGGGGTTTACTTTGTATTATCGATTATATTATTCTATTATTCATTCAATGTCGCAAAAAATAAAGGAACGCTTATTAATATGGGTGAATAGTGGTGCGCCCGCAAGGAGTCGAACCCTGAACCTCCAGAGCCGAAATCTGGCGCTCTATCCAGTTGAGCTACGAACGCATACTAATTTAATATAATAATTTATGAAAAATATCATTAATTTTATTGTTAAAGAAGACGATAATAACAAGAGAGTAGACATGATATTAGCAAATCATGATAAAAGCTTGAGCAGAACTAGAGTAAAAAATTTAATATTAGATAGTAAATTAAAAATTAATGAGAGTATAGTTAAAGACCCTTCAATTAAAACTAAATTAAATGACAAAATTGAACTTGAAATTGTTGAACCTAAAAAACAAAGCTTAAAACCCTACGAGTTTAAATTAAATATAATTTATGAAGATGAAGACTTAATAGTAATTGACAAGCCTTCTGGAATCTCGATGCATCCTGGTGTTGGTAATTATGATAACACAATAGTAAACGCACTAATGAATTACAATAGTAAAAATTTATCTGATTTTGGAGATGAACTTAGACCTGGTATAGTTCATAGAATTGATAAAGATACATCCGGATTAATTGTAATTGCAAAAAATAATTCAACTCATGAAAAATTATCAATTCAATTCTCTGAACATTCTATAACTAGAGTTTATCAAACCTTAATATGGGGAAAATTAAGACCTCAAAAAGGAACAATTGAAACATTCATAACTAGAAGTTCAAAAAACAGACAAATGATGGAAGTATCATCTAGCAAAGGTAAAAAAGCAATTACACATTACGAAACTTTAGAGCTTTTTGAGAATGATAAAGTTCCAACTTTTAGTTTTATACAATGTAAGTTAGAAACTGGGAGAACTCATCAAATAAGAGTTCATATGTCATACAAAGGTAATAATATTCTTGGTGATAAAAAATATAAAAAGAAATTTAAAAAATTTAAAAATATTGATGAAGATCTTAATGATAAAATTTTAAATCTAGATAGACAATTTTTACATGCAAAACAGTTAGGTTTTGAGCATCCTAGGACAAAGGAAAGACTAGAATTTTCATCAAATATACCAAAGGAGTTAAGTGATATCCTAAAAAAACTAAGAAAATTAAGTAAATAAAACGATTGTAAAAAAAAATTTCTCTATTACATAAATACTTTCGATGAGTAATAATACTTACAACTTGCCTACGCTTTCGAATGAAGGTGGCTTAGCAGCTTATCTAGCTCAGATAAAAAAATTCCCTATGCTAGATGCAGAAGAAGAATACATGCTTGCTAAAAATTGGCAAACTACAGGAAATGTAAAATCAGCTGAAAAACTTGTTACAAGTCATTTAAGACTAGTTGCTAAAATAGCGATGGGTTACAAAGGCTATGGTTTGCCTCTTAATGAAATGATTTCGGAAGGTAACGTAGGTTTAATGCAAGCTGTTAAAAAATTTGAACCGGAAAAAGGTTTTAGACTTGCAACTTATGCAATGTGGTGGATTAAAGCTTCTATCCAAGAATATATTTTAAGATCATGGAGCTTAGTAAAAATTGGTACTACAACAGCTCAGAAGAAACTTTTTTTCAACTTGAAGAAGTTAAAAAATCAAATTGCACCTAGAACTGAGGGTGACTTACGTGATGAACACGTAAAAGATATAGCAAACAGATTAGATGTTAGTGAACAAGAAGTAGTATCTATGAATAGAAGGCTTTCAGGAAAAGAGCAGTCATTAAATGCACCAATTGGGGAAGACGGTGATGAATGGCAAGATTGGGTTGTGGATAATGATATGGATCAAGAACTTAAATTTGCACAAAATGAAGAAATGGAACAACGAAAAGATCTTCTTCAGGATTCTATTAAAATTTTAAATGAAAGAGAAAAAGAAATCCTTTACTCTAGAAGATTGACAGATGATCCAATAACTTTAGAGGACTTAAGTAAGAAATTCAAAATAAGCAGAGAAAGAATAAGACAAATTGAAAATAAAGCTTTTGAAAAACTTCAAAAACATATGCTGAACTCTGCTAAATCAAAAAATCTATTACCAGCTAATTAAGCTTATTAAAATTCTTTTCTAATATTTGCAGTTAAATTGGTATTAAATGCTTCGTTATCATTTCTATAATGATCGACCATGAAACTTATATTTAAACCATCTTGCAACGTAGCCCCTATTCCAAGGGTTAGTTTTGCATGTGATGTATTTTGATCAGATATTGCATTAGCATAAATAGTTGAAGAATCATTTACATAATAAGCTTCTGATAGTGAATTTATTGTTTTATTTTTACCAATTTCAAACTGTATTAAAGGAGTAATAAATCCTTGATCTATCTCTAATATATTTGAAAAATTAAATCCAAAAGATAATGACGAACTTTTTATATTTTGATCATTGTAATTAATTGAATCACCATCACCACTTTCAATATAATCGTCTAATATAGTATATCCCAAATCTATCCTAGAATAATAATTTAAGTTTTTATTTTCTTTTTGCTCTAATGGTTCGTACAAATAAGTAAAGCTTCCAAATAATTGTTTTCCATCTCTTAGTCCTTTATTATTTCCTCCAGATACTTTTCTATTGATATCGATTTCTGTTTCTCCAAGTCCAATGGCAGCCTCGAAATATCGATTTTCAAAAAATTGGTTGCTTCCATATATTAATAAAGATTTTGCTGTTGCATGCATATGTGCATCATTACTTCCAATTTGAGTTTCTTGATCAGATTGATTTAATGCTAAACCTATAGTTTTTAGATCTTTAATTTTTTTATCAAATCCTACCGTCAAACCCTTGGTGGTAAGATCCTGACCTAAGTCTTTACCTTTGTTGTTTATTCTACCAAAAGAAAGGTTACCTTCACTCCAAAAAGCAAATTTTCTCTCTTTTTTTTCATATTTTGTTAAGTTAGTTGTTAAAGCATCAACTATTTTGTTTGCGTATGGGTCATTAAAATTTAATGCTATTTTATTTCTTGAAGTGTTACTATTTTGAATTGGTCTTATAAAATTTAAGCGGCTATTTACTCTATTTAATGACTGTGTCATTGATTGAATTGAAGCTGTTGTTTGATTTTTTATTAAAGTTTTTACAGTATCATTAAAAATTTGACCTTTTGCGGTAGTAAAATTTAAAGTTGTTGTGTTTGAAATACCAGCATAAGAATTTCCAACTGTATCATCAAATGCGGTTGAATCTATTTTTACATGATAGGATGTGTCATTTTCTAAGTCAGATGATGGATTAATAGTAATTTCAGTTGTTCCACTTCCAGATAATAAAGATCCTGTTACATCAATCTCTATCGCTTCGCCTGTTGATGTATTTATTATATCGATATTTCCACTTTCGGCATCTACAACTTCATTAAATGTAAAAACTATATTTGATGATACACTAACATTAGATGCATCATCAGATGGCGAAGTAGATGTTAAAGTAGGATTATTATTATCTACTGTTTTAAAATTTAATTCTGTTTTACTTGAAATACCATCAAAATTATTAAATGCTGCACTATCTACTAGGATATAATATTCAGTATCCTCATCTAAATTTGATGATAAAGCAAATGTAGCTGTAACTGTTGCTGGAGCGGACAAACTCACAGCTAAAAACATTCCATTAGTTGAAAAGGTTTCAACAGTACTGTTATCTGATGTTTTTTTTAAAATTACATTTCCGTTATTTGCTGATACAGACCCTGACGCTAGCCACACAAGTTCTATTCCAGTATTCACTGCAATCTGTGTTGCATTATCTGCAGGAGTAGTTGATGATAAATCAACAGCGTATACATGCTTAGGATTGACTAAAATAACAAAAAAAAAAATAAATATGTGAATATATTTATTGATCATATTATTAGTATATGATGGATTTTATAGTTAGTTAAATTAATTCTAATATTAATTAAATGGATCTATTAAGAGGATGGTATCTTCTCTCTCTGGACTTGTTGAAATACTTGATATTTTTGTCTCAATGAAGTCTTCAACAGCTTTTACATAAATCTTAGCATTATTAGGTAAATCATCAAATTTTTTAATTCCTTGTGTATTAGATTTCCAACCTTTGAATGTTTTATAAACTGGTTTGACATTTAACTGATCTTCTACGGCAGCAGGAAAATAATCTATTTCTTTGCCATTTAGCTTATATGCCACGCAAAGATTTATTTCATCAAGTTCATCTAATACATCTAATTTTGTTAATGCTATACCATTAATGCCTGAGATCTTTATAGTTTGTCTAACTAGAACTCCATCAAACCAGCCACATCTTCTTTTTCTACTAGTTACAGTTCCAAATTCATGTCCCTTTTCACCTAAATGATTACCAATATCATCTGTTAATTCTGTTGGGAAAGGTCCTTCACCTACCCTTGTAGTATATGCTTTTGTAATTCCTAACACATAGTTTATTGAATTTGGACCGCATCCAGATCCTGTTGCTGCTGAAGCTGCTACTGTATTAGATGAAGTTACATATGGATATGTCCCATGATCCACATCAAGTAATATTCCTTGAGCTCCTTCAAATAATATTTTTTTATTTTCTGATTTAAATTGATCTATCTTTCTCCAAACAGGAGCTGAATATTTTAAAATATTTGGAGCTATTTTTAATAAGTCCTCAACTAGTTTATCTTTTTCATATATTGATTTACCCAATCCCTTTCGGATTGCATTATGATGTTCTAAAACCACAGCTAATCTATTTTCTAGATTTTTTTTGGATGCAAGGTCCATTACTCTTATAGATCTTCGTCCGACTTTATCTTCATAAGCTGGACCAATTCCTCTTCTTGTAGTTCCAATTTTTGATTTACCAGCAGAGTCTTCCCTTATTTCATCCATCTCTCTATGAAATGGTAAAATTAGTGTGGCACCCTCGGATAAAATCAGATTATTTTCATTGATTTCTACAGCTTTAGATTTAGCTTCCTCGATTTCATCTAGCAGCGCCCATGGATCTACTACAACTCCATTACCTATAATAGAAATTTTATTTTTTCTGACAATCCCAGATGGTAATAATCTCAGTTTATAAGTAACACCATCTATGACTAAGGTATGACCAGCATTATGTCCTCCTTGGAATCTTACAACTACGTCTGCTTCGCTTGATAACCAATCAACTATCTTACCTTTTCCTTCGTCTCCCCACTGCGATCCAACAACAACTACATTATTCATCTAAATTTCTTTTCTATAGTAAAACTATTTAAATGGTTAATTGGTCCATTTCCTTTTCCAAAGTTTGGTCTAGTTTTAATGGCATTGTTTACATATCTAATACCTAACTCACAAGATTTCTTTAGAGTTTTTCCACATCCATAAAATGTTGCAATTGCACTTGATAATGTACATCCAGTTCCGTGAGTATTTTTTGTATCAATTTTTTTGTTAACAAATATTGCAATTTCTTTTTTATTTACAAAAATATCTTTTAAGTTTTTAGATCTTAAATGACCACCTTTAATTAAAACATTCTTAGCACCGAAATCTAATAATATTTTAGCAGCAATTTTCATATCCGTTATAGATTTAACTTTAATTTTTGTAAGTATTTCTGCTTCATGAATATTTGGTGTTATTAAATCAACTTTTTTTATTAGTTTTTTTTTCAAAACTAAAATAGCTTTATTATCAATAAGCTTAGTTCCACCTTTAGCTACCATAACAGGATCTAATATTATTTTTTTTAAATTTGATTTTTTTATAGATTTTAAAACTGAGTTTATAACTTTAGTAGAATGCAGCATTCCTATTTTTACTGAGTCTGGCTTAATATCTTTTGAAGTAAATTCGATTTGATTGGAAATTTCCTTAATAGGCATTGATATTATAGACTTAACACCCGTAGTATTCTGAGCAGTAACAGCGGTAATTGCTGTCATAGCAAAAGAACCAAGAGAAGTAACTGTTTTAATATCTGCTTGAATGCCTGCTCCTCCGGAGGAGTCTGATCCTGCAATAATTAATATTTTAGATTTGATTTTCAATTTACTGAATAGATTTTTTAATTATATTAACACACAGTTTATTTAAATTTGAATCTTCTGATTCGCTCATAATTCTTATTTTTGGTTCAGTACCAGATTTTCTAACTAAAATTCTACCTCTGTTTTTAATTATTTTATTTGCTTTGTTAATTGCTTTTTTGCATTTTGGAGTATTAATAATTGATTTATCTTTAACTTCTACATTCTCTAACATTTGAGGGGTGGGTTTAAATTTGTTAAAAAGCTTACTTGCTTTTTTTGTTTTTCTTAAAGAGAAAAGGATTTCAAGTGCAACCAATAACCCATCACCAGTTGTCGCAAACTTTCCAAGAATTATATGACCAGACTGTTCCCCCCCTAAATTAAATTTATTTTTTTTCATTTTTTCTTTTACATATCTATCTCCCACATCTGATCTTAAAAATTTAATTCCATTGTTTTTAAAAAAATTTTCTAAGCCATAATTTGACATTAATGTACCGATGACGCCTCCTTTTAAAATCTTTTTTCTTTTCCATCTCTCACCTAACATTGCAAGAATTTTATCTCCATCAATAATCTTACCATTTTCATCACAGACAATTATTCTGTCAGCATCTCCATCCAATGAAATACCTATATGAGCTTTATTTTTTTTTGTCATATAACAAATTTTACTTGGGTAGGTAGATCCAGATTTAAGATTTATATTTAAACCATTGGGAGATGTGCCAGTGTCATATACTTTAGCACCTAATGATTTAAATAAAGCTGGACCAGCTTTGTAGCCAGCTCCGTTGGCACAATCTAAAGCAATTTTGATACCTTTTAAACTAAATGAGGATGGGAAATTTTGTTTTAATATTTTAATATAACTATCGTTAGCATCCTCTAATCTTTTAACTCTCCCTAATTTTATTGGTTTTGATAGATTTTTAGTAATCTTTGAATCAATTAGCTTTTCAATTTTCTTCTCAATTCTATCAGATAATTTAAGTCCATCAGGTCCAAATAACTTCAATCCATTGTCGTGATATGGATTATGAGATGCAGTAATCATTATACCCATATTAGCTCTCATTTTTTTTGTTAGCATCGCTAAACCATTTGTTGGTAGAGGTCCCAAAGTATAAATATGCATTCCTGCTGATGCCAATCCAGACACTAAAGCTGGTTCAAGCGTATATCCTGATAATCTAGTGTCTTTTGCAATAATTGCTGTTTGTTTGCTCTTTTTTAAATTTTTGAAGTATGTTCCGGCTGCTAAGCCAAATTTGAAAAACATTTCTCCATTTATTTTAGATCCATTAACTTTTCCTCTAATTCCATCTGTTCCAAAATATTTTTTAATCATTTTTAATTTTGTAATTCTTTAAATACTTTAAATGCTTGATTAATTTCTTTAATATCATGAACCCTTAGAATTTGAACTCCTTGAAGATATGCTTGAATGCATGAAGATACAGTTCCACCGATCCTTTCTTTGGTATCATTTTCTTTTGAGATATCCTTAATAAATCTTTTTCTAGACAATCCTAACATTACAGGAAGGCCTAATGAATGAAAAATAGAAATATTCTTTAAAAGAGTAATATTATGTTTCAAATTTTTTCCAAACCCTATACCTGGATCTAATATAATATTATTATGCTTAATACCTTTGTTTCTTAAGTATTTTAATTTATTTTCAAAGAAATCATAAATATCAAGCAACACATTATTATATGTTGGATTTAATTGCATGCTCTTTGGTGTTCCTTTCATATGATGAATAACAAAAGGTTTTTTTGTTTTTTTTAAAAAATTTATAGTCTCAGGATCATAACTTAGTCCAGATACATCATTGATAAGATCTAATTTTATTTTGGAGGCATTTTTCATCACAAAACTTTTTCTAGTATCTAATGAAACAATACATTTTTTATTTTTTAAAATTTTTAAAATAAATTTTATTCTATCCCATTCTTTTCTAGGATTAATATCTTTCGCACCTGGTCTTGTAGACTCTCCACCAACATCTATTATGTTTGCACCATCTGATAATAAATTATTCACACGTTTTAACGCTAAATTTTTTTTATTATATTTGCCACCATCTGAAAAACTATCTGGAGTTAAATTAACTACGCCCATCAAAATAGGGATATCAGTTAAATTTATTTGTTTAAAAATTTTCTTTTTTTTTATATTTTTTAAATCTTTATTAACCTTTTTTTTTAATTTAGCTGAAAGTTTTCTAATATCTTTAATATTAATAATTTTGTTTTTTTTTCTGTCTATAATTTCTATTTTATCAAAAGATATTTTAGTATTACCATGAAGAGGAATTGATTTATTATTTTTAATGTTTATTTTTGATACCGATCCAAAATAAAAATTACACGCTCTTGTGTAATATTTATTCATTAGTGCTTAGTGCACTATCTTTGGTTTTAAGCCCATTGAACCAAGTGCTGAGCTTTGGTCATCATCTTCAACTTTAAGATCTTCTTTATTTTTTGGATATATGTTCTTATTTATTAAATCTTCAATTTCTGCACCAGTTAAAGTTTCATAAGTTAATAAAGCTTTTGCTAATTTATGTAAATCATCGATTTTATCGGTTAATACCTTTCTTGCTCTTTCATAACCCATATCAACAAATTTTCTAATTTCACTATCAACTTTTCTTGCAGTCTCTTCAGACATATTTTGCTGTCTAGCAACAGATCTACCTAAAAATACCTCCTCTTCATTTTCACCATATGCTACTGGACCCATTTCTTTACTTAATCCAGCTCTCATAACCATTGCTCTAGCTCTTTTTGTTGCTTGTTCAATATCACTCGAAGCTCCTGTGGTTACTTTATCATCTCCAAAAATTAATTCCTCTGCAACTCTACCTCCCATGGCTATTGCCATTTGTGCGTGTAGTTGTTCTCTTGTTTGTGAAACCTCATCTCTTTCCGGTAATTGCATTACCATCCCTAAAGCTCTCCCTCTCGGTATAATCGTTGCTTTATGTATAGGATATGCAGCTTTTTCATTTATAGTTACTATAGCGTGACCTGCTTCATGGTAAGCTGTTAATTTTTTCTCTTCTTCAGACATTACCATTGATCTTCTTTCAGACCCCATCATCACTTTATCTTTTGCTTCTTCAAATTCTTGATAGGTTACTATTCTTTTGTTCTTTCTTGCAGCAAGCAATGCAGCTTCGTTGACAAGGTTTGCTAAATCTGCACCAGAAAATCCAGGTGTTCCTCTAGCAACTGTTCTTAAGTTAACGTCGGGTGCCATTGATATTTTCTTCGCATGCACTTTTAAAATTTTTTCTCTTCCAATTAAATCTGGATTTGAAACAACAACTTGTCTGTCAAATCTTCCAGGTCTCAAAAGGGCTGGGTCTAATACATCTGGTCTATTAGTTGCAGCAATGATAATGACACCCTCATTAGTATCAAAACCATCCATCTCAACTAATAGCTGATTGAGTGTTTGCTCTCTTTCGTCATTCCCACCACCAAGACCTGCTCCTCTGCTTCTTCCAACTGCATCAATTTCATCAATAAATATAATACACGGTGAATGTTTTTTTCCTTGCTCAAACATATCTCGTACTCTTGAAGCTCCAACACCAACAAACATTTCAACAAAATCTGATCCAGAAATCGTAAAAAAAGGAACACCTGCTTCTCCAGCAATTGCTCTAGCTAACAATGTTTTACCAGTTCCAGGAGGACCAACTAATAGACAGCCTCTTGGTATTTTACCACCTAATCTACTAAACTTTCTAGGATCTTTTAAAAATTCAACAACTTCCTCAACTTCTTCTTTTGCTTCTTCGACACCAGCAACATCATTAAAGGTAACTTTGCCTTTTATCTCATTCATCATTTTAGCCTTTGATCTTCCAAATCCCATTGCGCCACCTTTTCCACCTTGCATCTGTCTCATAAAAAAGATCCAAACAGCAATTAATAAAAGCATTGGGAACCATGAAAGAAGTATTCCTAATAATGAAGGCATTTTTTCCTCTAATGGACTGGCAGAAATACTAACACCTTTATCACTTAGCTTCTGAATTAAGTTAGGATCTTCAGGTGCATAGGTAGTGAATTGATTTCCATTTGATAGTACACCTTTTATATTTTTTCCTTGTATTTCAACTTTAACCACTCTTCCATTGTCTACTTCAGTCAAGAACTCAGAGAAAATAATTTTATTTTTTTGGGAAATAGACCCTTGAGGGTTTTTAAACATATTATATAGCCCAATCGTTAAAATAACGATAATTCCCCACATAGCTAAGTTTTTAAAATTCATAATGCTTTAAATTAAGAATTATTAGTAAATTGACAAGTGTCATTTTGATCATTTAGCAAAAAAAATTATCATTTTTCTGGGTAAATAATCACTGAATCACTAATTTTTTCAATAATACATCCAGAAAGTGTCAATTTTACATTTTTGTTTGAAAACTTTAAAGAATCTAAGAGACCTAAAACTTTTTTGCCTCGTGGATAGTTTTTTTTCTTACTGATATGTTGAATTACTTTCATAAAACTTCTTAAAATAATTTCATCAGGATTTTTAAAAAAAGATTGGTTTAAAATAATTTTTTTATCTTTTTGAAAATATTTTGAGTTTTCAACAACATTTTTTTCAACAAAAAAATCAATAACTTGATTGCTTTTTGATAAATTTTTTAAAGTTAAATAGAATTTATCAAAGTTTAAACCTTCTTTATCTAAATTTTTTAAAAGTTTTCTAATTCTGTTCCTTAAAAATCTATCATTATTATTTGAAGGATCATCTACAAAAAATCCAAATGTTTTTTTATTAATATAAATTAATTCTTTTTTTGGAGTGGATAAAAATGGTCTTACAATCTTTATATCATTATAATTACTCACATTTTTATCAAAAGAAACAAGTCCTTTTAAACCAGAACCTCTAATCAATCGTATAAAAAAATTTTCTATTATATCATTTTTATGATGGCCTAATAACAGATATCCAATATTATGCTTGCAACATTCTTTATAAAATAATTCATATCTTAGGTCTCTTGCGGAAGATTGTATATTTTTACTAATTTTAATATTTTTTTTTTTTAGAATTTTGCAATTAATGCCGAAGTTTTTTTTAAGTTTAAACTTTAAATTTTTAGCCTCAATAGATGATTCTTTTCTTAGATTGTGATCAATTATAACTGGATACAATTTTACCTTGTGTTTCAACGCATAACACTGAGAAAAAAATAAAATAGATAAGCTATCAGCACCACCCGATATTCCAACCATTACTTTTTTTTCTGCAACATCTAAAGATTTTAGATTATTTGAAAATACTTTATATAATTTTTTAACTTGAGGATCCTTTAATTTTGTTAAATAAAAATTAGGAGTTTTCTTTGGTGCACTCAAACTTTTTCTCTTCATATTTGGCTTTTTGAAGAACTGATTGAGTGGCATTTGGATACTGTTTTTTAACACCAGCAATCATTAAGCAACCCTGATCTTTCTCTCCTATTTGAACTAAAGATACACCAAGCTTCAAAAGGTTAATAGGTGCTTTTTCACTCTTAGGATATCTTTGGTAACCCTCTAAATAAGCAGATGCTGCATCTGTGTAAAGCTGTCTTATTCTAAAAGTTTCTGCATACCAATACTGTGCGTTTCCAGAAAGATCATTATCTGGATTTGTATCAACAAATTCTCTGAATGCTCTTTCTGCCATATTGTAATCTCCCACCTTTAAAAAACTAGTTGCGAATTCATATTGCTCTAAAGGAGAAGCTTCAGGTAAAATTTTTTCTTCGTTTATAAAATTCTCTGTCAAAATTGTTTGAGTTGTTTCGACAGATTGTATTGCTTGTGTCTCATTTGTATCTGTCATTTCCTTATATGATATTGTACCTAAATCTTGAGGTTGGGATGTTCCTGGCATAATTTTTTTGCTGGCTAGATCATTATCTAGATTTTCATTTGTAATTAAGTTTTCTTGATTGTTATCACTTTTTTGAACAAGGTTAGAATTGTTTTCTAAATCTTGAAATCTTAATTGATTATCTGCTTGTGTTTTAGACAGTCTTGACGATAATTTATCTACTTTAAAATTAATTTCTTCAAATTTGTTTGTCAAATTTTGAAATTGTTTTTCTATTTCAGACAATTTTAATAGATGTCTTGTCAAGACTTCCTCTGTTTCCTTATTTGTCAAATCAGTTTCACCTCCCGTTTTTTTCTGAAATGATTCTGAATAAACTGCTCTTTCTAAAGTTCTAAGATCTTTTTGAATAATTTCTAAGATTTCTTTCATGCTAAGTTCCTCTGAAGCTGCACCGAATGAAATAAAAAATATAGAGATTATGTAAGTAAAAATTTTAGTGTACTTTTTAAACATTAAATTATTTTTTAATTATAATGATGGCAAAAAAAAGACCCTGAAATTATTTATAATAATCTTAGGGTCTTTAAAATATTTCAAATAGCTTTAATTAGCTTTTACGGTTACAGATCTTCTGTTTTTCGACCAAGAAAGTGGGTTTGAACCCGAGTCAACAGGTCTTTCTTTACCATAACTTATTACTGAAATTCTGTCTGCAGATATTCCATAAGTGATAAGATAATCTTTGGCAGCATTTGCTCTTCTTTCACCTAATGCCAGGTTATATTCCCTTGTTCCTCTTTCATCTGCGTGGCCTTCGACCACAACATTGATGCTAGAATTCTCTCTTAACCAATTTGCTTGTTTTCTTAATGTGTCTCTTGATTTAGTTGTTAAAATAGACTCGTTTGTTGCAAAAAATACTCTGTCCGGAACACCTTCAGCTAAATATTTAACAGTATCAGTGCCTGTATAAACATCACCTTGCATTTGACCTTCTACTTTTGTAGTGGTTTTTTTCGTTGCACAAGCTGATACAATTAAACTCAATAATATAACTAGAAAAGTATTTCTAAATGATTTGCTAAAATTCATTAATGCTCCTTAATAATTTATTAGAACTTTTTCACAACTAATTAAATGTTTCAAGCATAAAAATCAACTTAATTTATATTAAAAATTAATAAAAAAGGCCTAATTACTGAGTAAAGACGACCAAGATGGGTCGGATGCGTCAGTCTCTGTTTGAACCTGCCTTTCGTTATATCCTGTGAGATCTATAGACCAAAGTTTTGCGCTAAATCCTTCACCTTTATCGTTAGATTTGGTCTCTCTATAAAAAATTAATACCCTTCCATTAGGAGACCATGAGGGAGCTTCTTGATAGTAATTTTCAGTTAACAATCTTTCACCCGAACCGTCTGTTCGCATAACACCAATATAAAATTTCCCTTTATGTAATTTTGTGAATGCAATTAAATCACCTCTTGGAGACCATACAGGCGTGCCATACAATCCTTTGCCAAATGAAATTCTTTTTACATTTGACCCATCAGATTTCATTACATAAATTTGTTGATAACCACTTCTATCAGAATTAAATGTTATAAATCGATTATCAGGTGAGTAAGAAGGCGATGTATCAATTGATGGATGATTTGTTATTCTTTCAACAATTCTATTTTCTAAATCCATAGTATAAATATCTGAGTTACCATCTTTAGCAAAACTCATAATAATCTTCTTTCCATCTGGAGAAAATCTTGGAGCAAATGTCATTCCTGGAAAATCACCAACTACTTCCTGCGTACCAGTTTCTATATCTAATAAATAAACCCTTGGTAGATTTTTAAAATAAGATAGGTAAGTCACCATCTGACTTGTCGGATTAAATCGAGGAGTTAAAACTAATTCATTTCCTAATGTTAAATATTTCGTATTAAAACCATCTTGATCCATAATAGCCAATTTTTTCACCCTTGCTGTCTTTGGTCCTTCTTCCGAAACATAAATAATTCTGGTATCAAAATATCCTTTTTCTCCAGTTAATCTTTCATAAACTTTATCAGAAATTATATGCCCAACTCTTCTCCAATTACTTGGTACTGTTGTAAATGCCAAAGCCATCATTTCTCTACCAGCTAAAATATCCCAGAGTCTAAACTCAACTTTTAATTTTTTGTTCTCAATTGTTACTTTTCCTGTAATTAAAGCTTGCGCTTTAATTAGTGCCCAATCTTCAAACCTTGGTTTTAAATGCGCAATATCAGGCTTTTGTAAAAATGCTTCTTTACTAAGTGGATTAAATAAACCTGAGGTTTTTAAATTATTTTCTACTACAGATGAAATTTCAGAACCAACATTTTCTATTTTTAATTCACTAATTGAATTTTTTTTTGAGACATCGTTTTGAAATAATGGTGAAACTGCAATTGGCAATGGATCTAAATTACCTCTTGTTATATCAATTTCTATTAAAGAATTTGCTTTCGTTACTAAAAACAAAAATACTAAAAAGGTTAAGTTAAATATTCTAATCATTATCCTCCAAGCATATCACGAGCATCAAAATTTAAAATCATATTTTTCCATCTTTCATAACCACTAGAAGGAACTTTTAAAGGATTACATAGCTGAATTGCTCTCCTAACGCTATCTGCTAAAGTTCTAAATTTTTCTTTCCCAGGGGTATTCATTTTTACGTGATCCATCATTTCAAGTTTTTCAATTGTACCATCTGGTTTCAATTGAAGTTTAACTCTTACTAATAAATCTTCACTAAAAGGTAAGCCTATAGGAACACTCCAACATGTAAAAATTTGTGCTTTTAAAGCATCCTCTTCACTTAAAGTTAATTTTGAATAGTCCATAGTATTATCAGATGATTGTGAAATTTTATCTTGTTCTTTTTTTGTTTCCGCTAAATTTTCTTTTTTTTTATCAATTAAAGCTGCAATTTCATTTAAATCCAATTTTTCTTTTTTTTCAAATTCAGACACTTGTTTAACTTTTTTTTCATCCAAAATAGGTTTTTTAGTTTGAACAATTTTTTTTATATTTTCATCATTGATTTCTTTTGAGGGTTTCTGCTTTTTTTCTTCTTTAGGTTGAATTTTTTGTTTATCTTCATCTGGCATAGGTACAGCATTTAATTTTTCTTTTTTTAACTTTTCTATTTTATTATCACTTGTTGGGGTTTTTTTTGATGCAAGCTTAGAAATTTCATTTTTATTTTTATCTGTCTGAACTTCTTTTTTTTTATCTTTTTTTACTTTTTTAGGAGGGGCCTGTTCAGACAAAAGCTTTTGATTTTCTTTTTTTGCCTTCTCAATTATTTTTGATGCTTTTGGTGCGAAAGGAATATTTGTCTTTTCAGCTATTTGAATAAGTTCAACAGAAATAAGAGGTGGTATATCTAGAGGTTTTTTGGCGACAAATGGCAAAGCCAAAATACTCACAGCAACAATAGCAACATGAAATCCAGATGAGATTAAAAGACCTCGATACATAATCTTTATCTCTCTTTATTCGGTTCAGATATTAAAGCAACTTTTGTAAATCCTGACCCTGAAAGCATTCCCATAATTTCAAGAACCCTTCCATAGTTAATAGCTTTGTCTCCCCTAACATATATTCTTGTATCAGTTCTATTATTTGATACTGCCAATATTTTTACAATTAAATTATTAAATTCAACTTTTGTTTCCTGAATAAAAATTTCACCTTTAGAATTAATTGTTAAGGTTAAAGGTTCATTTTCCTCAGGAAGTGTATCAGCGGAAGTTTCTGGCAAATCTACCTGGACTCCAACAGTAAGTAATGGTGCAGTGACCATGAATATAATTAGCAAAACTAACATTACATCAACAAATGGTGTAACATTAATTTCACTCATTGGATCGTTTCTTGAACTTTTGAGCTTAAATCCCATTTAAATAATTGATAAAAATCTTTTTGAAAAATTTTCTAATTTTTGTGAGTATTTTCTAGAGTCTGAACTAAATTTATTATATGCAATTACAGCAGGAATGGCAGCTAATAATCCAAGTGCAGTTGCAAATAAGGCTTCTGCAATACCAGGGGCAACTATTGCAAGACTAGTATTTCTTGAAATTGCAATCGATTGAAATGAATTCATAATTCCCCAAACAGTTCCAAACAATCCTATAAATGGAGCGGTCGATCCAACGGTTGCTAAAAAACTATTATACTTTTCAACTGCCACCATTTGTTTTTCAATATTTACTTCTAAAACACTAGATAGTCTCTCAGATAAATTTGATTTTGATCTAGTCTTCATAACTGTTTGCATAGAACTTTTAAATAATTTTGCCATAGGATCCTCAATGTTTGAAGGCAGACTGTTATAAAATGTTTCGGCAGACTTTGACTTCCAAAATTTCTCTTCAAATTCCTCTGCGCTTTTATTAATTTTTCTGAACATTCTTATTTTTTCAAATATTATTGCCCATGAATAAATAGAACTTAGAATTAATATTATGATTACTGACTTGACAATTATATCCGCGCGCAAAAATAAACTAATTAGAGAAAAATCTGTGTTACTTGCTAAACCTAAGCTTTGTGTTGCAATATCTGCTTCCATTCAATCGTTTCCCATTAAAATATGTCATTAATTTGACTTCAAAAACTCTAAAAGCCTAAATATCTTTGTTTTCTCTTGTGTTTTCAAAATATTGAGCAATTAAAATAGCTTCTGCTTTATTATTATCTTTTTTTCTTGATAACTTATTAGAAATTGTAGGAAACATCTCTATTACTTTAGTTCTACTAGAATCTTTTTCAGAATTAATTAAATTAAAATGTTTTTTCCATTTTGCAGGTCTTACATAAAAAATGGGAAGCTCCATTGCTGAACATATACCTTTGATAACTCCAAATGATTGTCCAAAATTAAACATGCTAGTTACACCTTGTCCTGGCATAGCAGAAACTTGTTCGACTATTACACTCATTTTTTCATTCATAAATTTATTTTTTATAAGCGTTATTTCATTATATATTTGCCTACCATTAACTTGTTTTTTATTTTTTTTTCCTTCGGCCATTGTAGGCATGTCGATAACATCAATAACTTTACCATCGGAAAAAAAACAAATAGCACCTGCTATTCCTGGATCAATTCCAACAATTATCATTTAACCCTCAAATTTAACGTTTGTATAAACATTTTGTACGTCATCCTCATCCTCAAGAGTTTCTAAAAATTTTACCATATTTTGATTTTCTTCGCCTTTAAGAAATACTTTATTAATCGGTAGCCACTCTATTTCAGTAGAGAGAAAATTTACAATAACTTTTTCAAATTTTTTTTTTACTTCATATATTTCATCGATATCAGTATGTACTTCATGGAATTCATCACGAGAAATACAATCATTAGCACCCGACTCGATTGCTAATTCAAAAATTTTATCTTGCTCAATTTCATTTTTGTCTATTTTAATTACACCCAATCTTTGAAAATTATGTGATGCAGAACCCTGAGTCCCCAAAGAACCATTATTTTTCGAAAATATTGTTCTTATATTAGATGCGGTTCTATTTTTATTATCAGTCAATGCTTCAACTATTACAGCAGATTTACTTGGTCCAAAACCTTCATACCTAATATTTTCAAAATTTGATTGATTATTGTTTGTAGATTTTTCAATTGCTCTTTCAATATTTTCTTTTGGCATGTTAGCTGATCTGGCTGCTTGTATTGCCGATCTTAGTCTTGAATTCATAACGGGGTTCTTGTCTCCTAGTTTTGCAGCTACAGTGATTTCTCTAGAGAGTTTAGAAAAAATTTTTGATCTCTGTTTGTCAGCTTTGCCTTTTTTATGTTTAATACCCGCCCAATGTGAATGTCCAGCCATAATTAATTTATGTTTTTTAAACTTCCACCAAAAATGAAACTTTCTATATTTTTTGCAAGTCCATTTCTTAAATCACAATCTACAACTACCCCACTCAGAGATGCCTCTCCGTTGGCGGGAAAATGTTTTACAGCTTCTTTTTTTAGAAATCTGTTAATTGAATTTTGTGCATTCATACCAATGACCGAGTCATAATCACCGCACATTCCAGCATCAGTAATATAGCTAGTTCCGTTTTTTAGAACTCTTGCATCATTTGTTGGCACGTGTGTGTGGGTACCCACAACTAAAGTTGCATAACCATCAAATAGATTACCCATAGCCATTTTTTCACTTGTTATTTCACCATGAAAATCCACTATTAAAAAATCATAATCTTTTGAAATTTTTTTTTGTGCAATAAATTCAGTAGCAATTTGAAAAACATCATCACACTTTTTCATAAAAACGTTACCCATAAGATTTAGTACACCAACTTTCAGATTTTTTTTTGAATTGAATATGGAAAAACCTTTACCGGGTAAGTTTCCACTCATATTTATTGGTCTTAATAATTTTTTTTCAGTTTTTATATATTCATAAATTTCTTTTTGATCCCATACATGATTGCCTGTTGTAATTACATCTACACCTACATTAAAAAGTTCATTAGCAATATTTTCAGTTAGACCCACACCTTCACTGGCTGCATTTTCACCATTAACACAAACAAAATCTATACCTTTTTTTAAAACTATATTTGGTAAATTTTTTTTTACTGATCTAAAACCTGCGTCACCAACTATATCGCCTAAAAATAAAATCTTCATTTTTAAATTAATTTTTCTGTCAAAATTAAATCTAATTTTCTGTCAAAATTTTCAACATTAATTTTATTAACTTTTTGATGTGAAAAAGCCAGTCCAATTGTTGTACATTTTTTAATTTGAGAAATTTTTTCTAAATATCTATCATAAAATCCACCACCATAACCAATTCTGTTCCTGAATTTATCAAAAGCAACTATTGGTACAAATAGTATATCTGGGTATACTTTTTTCAATTTTAGTGGCTGTGGAATTCCTAATGAGCTTATTGTTAAAGGATCATTTGGACTCCATTTATAAAAATCCATTTGATGATTTCTTTTTATAATTGGCAAAGAAATAATATAACCGTTAGAATAAAATTTTTTTAGTACTTGCAAACAATCAAATTCAAAATTTATTGGAAAATAACCTCCGATAATTTTATTTTTTGATAGATTAATTTTATTATGAAAACTATTTATAATATTATTGCCTATTTTGACTTCAAAATATTTTTTTTTTCTTAAGTTAATAATTTTTTTTCTTAATTTAAATTTTGACACTGATATTTTATGATACAGAAGTATTTGTGCTATTTTTTTTGACAAAGTCCTCTATTTCTAAAGTTACTTTGTCTATTAAATTTTCATAACTTATTTTGTAGTTTTCAATGTCATTTTCAAGTTCTTCTTGTATTGAGCTTAAATTTTTAATTTGATTTTCTTTGTTATCTTTGTACTGATAAACTAAAGATTTTAATTCTTTAAATTTTTCTTTTAATTCTTGAAGCTCTTTTTTTTGCGCAGCTACTTTTTTTTTTGTTTCAAAATACTCATCCATAACTTTTATAGAAGATATTAGTAATAATTTATTCTCTCCAATATTTCCAAGATCAAATTTTAGATCATTAAATTTTTTATTTAAACTCAAGGATAATTCTTCCAAATGTTCCTCTTGACCATCTTCACAAGATAATAAATATTCTTTACCATTAAATTTTATATTTACATTTGCCATTTATCAATTTCTTCCAACAAATTATCTGTTTCTTGATTTAATTCATCAATTTTTTCATTAAATTGATTTTCTTTTCTTTTTGAAGTTTCGTAATCCTTTTTTAATTCATTTATTTGACTTCTAAGTTTTAAGTTTTCTTCTTCTAAGCTTTGGAGAGATGTAGTTATCTGTTTTTTTTCAATTTCTAATTGATTTTTTTGATCTTTTAAAATTGCAACTTTATCTAATCCTTCATTATGTTGAATGTTTATCTCTCCTAATTTTTTTAAAGTATCCTTTAATTTTTTTTCTTTTTCATCAATGTTTTTCATATATATATCTATATTAATAAATTGAATCACCTAAGTCTAGATAGGATACTTTTTGAAAAATATAGAAAAAAATTTATCAAATGCTATTCGTTTTTTATCAATGGATGCGGTTCAAAACGCTAATTCTGGTCACCCAGGTATGCCGATGGGCATGGCTGACGTTGCAACAATTTTATTTAAGTATTTTCTAAAATTTAATCCAAAAAATCCAAACTGGCTTAATAGAGATAGATTTATTTTATCAGCTGGACATGGATCAATGTTGCTTTACTCGCTTTTGTACTTAACTGGGTATAAAAGTGTATCACTTAACGACATCAAGAAATTTAGACAACTAAATTCAATTTGTGCTGGACACCCAGAGTATCACCCAAACTCAGGTATTGAAACAACAACTGGTCCTTTAGGTCAAGGAATTGCAAATTCTGTGGGTTTTGCAATTGCTGAAGAAATTTTAAAGAAAAAATTAGGAAGTAATTTAATAAATCACAAAACCTATGTATTGGCTGGTGACGGGTGCCTTATGGAGGGAATAAGTCATGAAGCAATGAGTCTCGCCGGTCACCTTAGACTTAATAATCTTATAATGCTTTTTGATAATAATTCTATTTCAATAGATGGTCCTACTAGTTTAGCAGTCTCAGATGACTATAAAAACAGATTTAAAAGTTATGGATGGAATTATATTTTGATCAATGGGCATAACTACAGAGAAATTTATAATGCGTTAAAAAAAGCGCAAATATCAAAAAAACCGACTGTAATCTCATGTAAGACAAAAATAGGATTTGGATCTCCAAATAAAAGTGGAAAGGCCTCTTCTCATGGAAGTCCTCTTGGAATAGATGAAATTAAATTAGTTAGAAAAAAATTAGATTGGGATTATAAACCATTTAAAATACCTCAAAAAATTTTAACTGATTGGAGAAAAATTGGAGAAAAAGGTGTCAAAAAAGAAAAAATATGGAATAAAACTTTTAGCAAACACAAACAAAAATTTAAAAGTATCATAAAAAATAAATTCTTGAGTTCAATTATAAAACAAAAAAAAGATGCAATTAAAAATTTTAAGACTATAGCTACAAGAAAATCCTCAGAAGAGTTTTTATCAGCCATATTAAAAGAAAGAAATACTTTAATTGGTGGCTCTGCTGATTTAGCCGGATCAAACAATACAAAAACTAAGTTACATAAAATTATTAATTCAAATAACTTTGATGGTAATTATATTCACTATGGTGTTAGGGAACACGCAATGAGTGGAATAATGAATGGATTAGCTCTTCATAGTAATTTTATTCCTTATGGAGGTACTTTTTTAATATTTTCAGACTATTGCAAACCTTCAATAAGACTGTCTGCTATAATGAAACAGAAGGTAATTTATATAATGACACATGACTCAATAGGACTTGGAGAAGATGGACCTACGCATCAACCCATAGAACAACTTGCTGCTTTAAGATCTATTCCAAACTTAAATGTTTTAAGGCCAGCAGATCAAACTGAAACAATTGAATGTTGGGATATTGCTTTAAATAGCAATAAAACACCTAGCATATTAGCTTTAACTAGACAAAACCTAAAACCCATAAGAAAGAGTTTTAGCAAAAAAAATCAGTGCTCTATGGGAGCTTACGAAGTTATGAGGACTGGAAAAAATATAAATTTAACTATTTTAGCTTCAGGATCAGAGGTTAATCTTGCAATTGAGACTAGTCATAAATTGGCCAAACAAAAAATTTATTCAAAAGTAATATCAATGCCTTGCCAAGAAATTTTTGACAATCAAAACAAGAGCTATAAAGATAAAATCTTAAAAGAAAGCAAAAATACTTTTTCAATTGAGGCAGGATCAAAGATGTCTTGGGAAAAATATATTGAAAAAGGCTTGTCTTTTTCAATAGAAGACTTTGGTAAAAGCGCTCCTTATAAAAAAGTCTATCATTATTTTGGTTTAAGTAGTGAAAAAATATGTAAAAAAATTAAATTTTATTTACAAAAATGACAATAAAAGTTGGTATTAACGGTATGGGAAGAATTGGCAGAATGATTGTGAGGTCAATTTATGAAAATTACAAAGGTAAAATAATTATCAAACATATTAATAATAGATCGAGCTCTGAAATTTGTGCAAATTTATTAAAATATGATTCAATTCATGGTAATTTTAGTTCTCTAGTAAAATCTGGAGGAAATTACATAAAAATAAATAAAGAAAAAATATCTTACACCCAACACTCTATGATTAATGACATAAAGTGGAAAAAATATGGTGTAGATTATGTTTTTGAGTGCACAGGTAAGTTTAATTCTAAAGATCAATTACTGCCACATATAGAAAATGGGGTAAAAAAAGTTATTGTATCGGCTCCATGTAAAATGGCTGATAAAACTATAGTTTTTGGGGTAAATCATAAGAAGATCAATAAGAATGATAGAATTATTTCAGCAGCTTCTTGCACAACAAATTGCTTAGCTCCTGTTGCGGACGTAATTAACAAAAATTTTATAATTCTTAATGGTTTTATGACAACCATACATGCTTTTACAAGTGATCAAAGAATATTAGATAATTCTCACAAAGATCCTAGAAGAGCTAGATCTGCAAGTCAATCAATTGTACCCACGTCTACTGGTGCATCAAAAGCTATTGGTGAGATTATACCCTCATTGAAAGGCAAGCTAGAGGGTATAGCAATGAGAGTGCCAACACCAAATGTTTCATTAATAGAATTTATATTTAATGTAAAAAAAAATGTTACCTTAAAAAAATTAAATAACTCTTTGTTTTCAGCTTCTAAAACGAAATTTAAAAATATTCTAAATGTTACAGATGAGAAGCTAGTCTCAGTTGATTTTAATCACAATAGCGCATCTGCAATCATAGACTCTTCACTTACTAATGTAGTTGGTAATAAAATGGGTAAAATTTCAGCTTGGTATGATAATGAATGGGGTTTCTCGAATAGAATGTGTGATATTGCTGAGTATGTAAGCAAGATCAAATAATGAAATCCATTGAAAATATTGAAAATATTAAAAATAAAAGAGTAATTCTCAGACTTGATTTAAATGTTCCAATAAAAAATGGAAAAATAACAGACTCTAACCGGATTGATAAAGTTATGCCTACAATAGAATTTCTATTAAAAAAAAAAGCAAAGATTATAATAATTTCTCATATCGGAAGGCCTAAAGGTAAAATAGTTAAGGAACTTTCTCTAGAATTGATATCGTTGTATATTAAAAGTAAAATTAAAAAAGAAGTATCATTACTTAAAGAAAACATTTTTAATTTAAATAAAGAAGACATTTTTAAGAGTTCCAAAAATGAGGTGATATTACTAGAAAATATTAGATTTTATCCCGAAGAAGAAGCCAACGATGATAAATTTTCAAAGAAATTAGCAAGCTTAGGTGAAATATATGTTAATGATGCATTTTCGTGTTCACACAGATATCATGCTTCTATATCAAAAATAACAAACTATATTCCATCATACAGCGGAATTCAAATTAATGCGGAGGTAAATGCTCTCAAAAAGATAACGTCAGAAATAAAAAAGCCTATAACATGTATAATTGGTGGATCTAAAATAACTTCCAAAATAAATATAATAAAAAATTTAATACCAAAATTTAATAGCATTATTATTGTTGGTGCTATGGCAAACAATATATTGAAATACAAAGGTTTGAAAATTGGTAACTCTGTTTATGAAAAAAATATTGACAATATAATTCATGAGATTTTCACGCATGCTAAAAAAAATAAATGTAAAATATATTTTCCGAAAGATGTTAAAATTGGAAAAAAATTGAACGATAAATCTTTTGAAAAAGATTTTAAAGATATTGAAGATGATGATATGATACTAGATGTAGGATCAAAAACATTAGTTGAAATAAAAAGAATTATTGACGATTCCTCGACAATATTATGGAACGGACCATTAGGTTACTTTGAAAATGAGAATTTTTCATTAGGAAGCTCAGAAGTTGCAAAATATATAGCAAACAGAGGTAACAAAATATTTTCTGTTGTTGGTGGAGGCGATACGGTTGCAGTAATTAATTCACTTAATATGAAAGATAAATTTAATTTTGTTTCAACTGCAGGTGGAGCATTTTTAGAATATCTTGAAGGCAAAGTTCTCCCTGGTATAAAAGCATTAAATTAAATGTCTGAACTGAATAAAATTGCTCTTGAAATATTATCAAACGGCAAAGGTATTTTGGCTGCTGATGAAAGCACAGCTACGATGACAAAAAGATTAGAAACAGTCAAAGTACCTTCTAACGAAAATAATAGATTACTTTTTAGACAAACTCTTTTTTCATCTTTATCAATGAAAGAATGTATAGGTGGAGTAATACTATACGACGAAACAATAAGACAAAAAACTTCCGATGGAAAAACAATACCTGAATTAATAAACTCAAGTGGTTCATTAACTGGTATTAAGGTTGATACGGGTGCCAAAATATTAGCAGGATCTAAAGAAGAAAAAGTTACGGAAGGTTTAGATGGTTTAAGGGAACGACTAAAAGAATATTATAAACTTGGAGCAAGATTTACAAAATGGAGAGGTGTTTACTTAATATCTGATAAATATCCTAGTAAACTATCAGTCTATGCAAATGCTCATGCATTAGCTAGATATGCTGCTTTAGTTCAAGAAGCGGGAATGGTTCCAATAATTGAACCCGAAATTTTAATGGATGGTAATCACTCAGCTAAGGAATGTTTAATAAGAACATCAGACGTAATAAGTAAATGTTATGAAGAGTTAGAATTGAATAAGGTTGATTTAAGAGGAACAATATTAAAACCAAACATGATTTTACCTGGTAAGGATTCTAATGAAAAAATCTCTAGTGATGAAATAGCAGGTCTAACGTTAGAGTGTTTAAAAAAAAATGTGCCTTCATCAGTTCCAGGTATAGCTTTTCTCTCAGGAGGCCAAACAGAAATAGAGGCAACTGCAAACCTTAACAATATTAATATTAATAATAACACAGATTTTATAATGACTTATTCTTATGGAAGAGCTTTACAACAAAGTGCGCTAAAATTTTGGTCAAAAGATATAAATGACATAGTCGGAACCCAGAAAATTTTCGATCATAGAGCTAAAATGTGTTCTTTAGCAGCACAAGGGAAATGGTCAAAAAGTTTTGAAAATTCGAAATAAAAAATTTATTTATTTAATATCTCCTAATAAAATAATAAATAAATCATTTTACAACATTCTAGATATAGTTTTTAAATCAAAAAAAGTAAAATTTTTTCAATTAAGACTT
>CACAZL010000007.1 GCA_902536925.1 uncultured Pelagibacteraceae bacterium | reverse complement strand
TTTATTGAATTTAGCTGTAACTCCCGATTTATCATTGTAAGCATTTTCAAGGGTCTTCTTATTTTTTATTAAATCTACCCCAATTACTAAATAAGAATTTTTGCCTATAATTTTTGAAAAATTTTTTAATATTTTTTTTGCATTTTTGGGTAAATAATTTCCTATTGTCGATCCTGGAAAAAAACTGACTATTTTTTTTTTATTTTTTAAAATTTTATTTAACCTATTGGTCTGACTAAAGTCAGCACATATTGCTGTTACTTTTAAATCTGAAAATTTTTTTGCAATTATTGATGCATTTTCAAACAAATATTCCTTACTAATATCTATAGGTATATACTCTTTGGGTTCGCTTAATGATTTTATAAATTTATTGATTTTTTTATTTGAGCCACTACCAAATTCTACAATTGTTGAATTAATTGGTAATTTCTTTCTTATTTCTTTCTGTAATTTACCTAGTATTCCTAACTCTTTATTTGTTGGGTAATATTCTTTAAGGTTTGTTATTTTATTAAATAACTTCGAACCTTTTTCATCATAAAAATATTTTGGCAGTAAATATTTTTGTTTTTTATTTAATAATCCTTGTAAGATTAATTTTTTATCATCTTGAATTTGATTGTTTATGTTTATTAATTTTAAATTAGTCACTAGATGTCATCAGCTAGTCTGACACCACAAAACTGCCAAGTATCGCTTGGGTAAAAGAAATTTCTATAAGATGCTCTGATATGATTAATAGATGTAGAATGTGAGCCGCCCTTCAAGACAAACTGATTGCACATAAACTTATTATTATATTCTCCTAAATTTCCTTCATATGGTTTATATTTTTTATAAGGTGTGTAATTACTGCTTGTCCATGCCCATAAATTTCCATAAACATCGTCTGCTTTTTCTTCAACTTCATGAAAAATTTTATTTTCTAAAAAATTACCTTTTTTCTCATATTGTTTTAAAAAATACTCTAATTCAAATTCACTTGGTAATCTTTTGTTTTTGTATCTTGCAAAAGCATCCGCTTCATAGAAACTTATATGAGAAACTGGTTTTTCATTATCAATTTTTTTTACACCGTTTAATGTAAAATAATTGTTATTATCTATCCAATACATTGGTCTTTCTAATTTATTATTATTTACAAAGTCCCATCCATCAGATAACCAATACTCATGGTTTTTATATCCACCATCATTAATAAATTCTTTCCACTTTCCATTAGTAACAAATGAATATAATTTAAAAGGATCTAACTGCGTTTCAGATACCGGTAATTCGTTATCGTAACAAAAAATATCCTCGTTGTTTCCATATTTAAATTTTTTAGTAGTTTCTAATGTCAATTCATTTTCTTCTTTTGCAGTTGGTTTATCGTTGTTAGAATTATAAGTCGGCATCAATGGATTGTTGTAAAAAATATTTTTAATATCCATTAACATTAATTCTTGATGCTGTTGTTCGTGATTTGAACCTAGTTCAACTAAAAATGATGTCCTGTTATTTTTTGTTCTTTTTAAAAAATCAATAATATTTTCAGTTACATAATGTCTATATTTTACAACATCTTTTAAGATGGGTCTATTTAGTGAACCTCTCTTATTTCGAGGATTGTACTCACCTACAGAATTATAATACGAATTAAATATGTAATTATAATCTTTGTTAAAAGGTTTGTAACTTTCATCCAATTCTGACAAGATGAATTTTTCGAAGAACCATGTGGTGTGACCAAGATGCCACTTAAGAGGACTAACATTTTTGCTGGGCTGTATAACCATATCCTCAGCCTCTAAGTTCTCGCACAGGGATAGAGTTTGTTGTCTTGTTTTGGAGAATAATTCTGTAATTTGAGATAATTTATTTTCCATAACTAAATTTAATTAAATTTTCATATCATGACAATGGGTTACAATGTGTTCACCTGTTTAATATTTTTATAGACACGGAATATAAAATAATTAAGAATTTACTTATGAATTTTTCTTTAGAAATAGGTCCTAAAACTGATTTAAGCACGTTGCCAAAGGTAAAAGATGTTTATGTTACAATGCTACCTGGGGGTGATTATAAAGAGACCGCTCAACAGTCTGGAGAGTTAGTTAAAGAGGGATTTAATCCAGTTCCTCACTTCCCTGCAAGGTCAATAAATGATGAAAATCAGCTGAAAGATTATGTTTCTAGATGTAAAGATTTGGGTGTTAAGCAGGTCTTGGTGATAGGTGGAAGTCGTGACCCGATCGGAAAATTTGATAGCTCATATCAAATGCTAGAGACAGGGTTTTTTGATGGTATCAAGATTGGAATTGCTGGACATCCCGAGGGGAGTCCTGATATATCCGACTCTGATTTAGAAAAAGCTATGATAGATAAAAAGCCTTATGCTGATTATATAGTTACACAGTGGCTAATGGATACTCAGCCTATTATAGATTTTATCTCAAAACAAACAATACCAGTTCATGTTGGAATAACTGGGCCAATGAAAATATCTAGCTTAATTAAATTTGCTAATATTGTAGGGGCAAAAAATTCCATTAACTTTCTTAAATCTAATTTTAGTAAGGCGTTAGATTTATTGAAACCTAAAGACCCTAATGATTTAATTGGGAAAGTTAAATCGCATACTGATTATTTCCACATTTATACATTCGGCGGCTTGAAGGAAACTAACAAGTGGTTGAAGGAGAATAACTATGTCTAATGAATTTGACTATAGTAAACTAAGACATACAACATCAGTAGATCAGTCTGACAGAAAAGTACCATACAATTTAAGACAAAGTGGACCTACTAAAGTTGAGATGCTAATATCAACAAGAGTAAGGAAGTCTCCATACTGGCATTTATCAATGAAAGCAGGATGTTGGAGAGCAACTGTATATAACAGAATTTACCATCCAAGAGGTTATGTTAAACCTGAAGATGGTGGTGCAATGGTTGAGTACGAAGCAATTAAAAACCATGTAACAATGTGGAATGTTGCAGTTGAAAGACAAATACAAGTTAAAGGACCAGATGCAGAAAAATTTGTTGATTATGTAATTACAAGGGATGCTACAAAAATTTCTCCAATGAGAGGAAGATATGTAATTTTGTGTAATGCATATGGAGGAGTATTAAATGATCCTATTCTTTTAAGAATATCTAAAGATGAATTTTGGTTTAGTTTATCAGATAGTGATATTGGATTATATCTGCAAGGAGTAAATGCAGATGAAAGTTTTAATGTTCAAATTAATGAAATAGATGCTTGTCCTGTACAAATTCAAGGTCCTAAAGCAAAAGCTTTAATGAAAGATCTTTGTGGAGATGAAGTTGACATAGACAACATGCCTTTTTACGGTTTGGCATCAGCAAAAGTAGGTGGAAGAAGTTGTATTATTTCTCAAACAGGTTTTTCAGGCGAGTCTGGATTTGAAATATATTTAAGAGAAGCAACTTTATATGCTGAAGATATGTGGAATGCTGTTCTTGAAGCAGGTAAAAAACATAACTTAATGGTCATTGCTCCTGCACACCATAGAAGAATTCAAGCTGGAATTCTTTCATGGGGACAAGATATGGATCATGAGCATAATCCTTTTCAATGTAATCTTGGATATCAAGTTTCTTTATCTGGAAAAGGTGAATGGAACAAAAAAGGTGATTATGTTGGTAAAAAAGCTCTCGAGAAAATGAAAGCTGATTTAAAAGCAGGTCATAAACCTTACAAACTTCAATTAGTTGGGCTTGAACTAGGAGGAAAACCTATTGAAGAATACGCTCCAGATTTTTGGTTAATTTCAGAAAATGGCAGTGAACCTGTAGGATTTATAACTTCTCCTTGGTATCACCCAGAAAAAGGGAAAAATATTGCTATGGGATACGTTCCATTTGATGGCACGCTGAATGCAAATGGTTTTCCAAGAGGTAAGGTTGGATCGAAATTTAAAGTCCACCTACCAGAAAAATATTCTGATAAACCTGGAGAACCGGTTGATGCAGTTGTAGTTGATATTCCATTTACAGAATCTTACAACGCAAATACAAGAGAAGTAGTCAGTAAGTGATAAAAATTTTTTTAGGGGGAATTTAATTCCCCCTAAATATGACGAAAACCTTTTTCATAGTTGTTTGCATTATAATCGCTATTGCTCTAATAATATTCCCATTAATCGTTTCGTATAAGGCGCAAAAAAAAAATAAAGATAATTAATGTTTGCTCAGTTTTTAGATATAGTTTTTAAATCGTTAAAGCTTGATAAAACTCTTTATAGAACTCCAAGATATTATGGAGAAGCCGGAATTTATTTTGCAATTCTAATTATGATTTTAGATGGAGTTGCTGGAGCAGTTGCGGCTAACACGATTGTAAAAACTTCAGTTGGTATATCTGGTTTAACAGCATTATTAACATGGCTGGTGTGGGCAATTTTTATATTTGTAATTGGGGTTAAAATTTTTCCTGATAAAGATAGAAAAATTCCATTTAAAAGAGTTCTTATAGCCGTTGGGTACGCACACGCTCCTGGACTAATAAGATTTTTTGCTGTCACACCAGAATTAGTTCTTTTAATTATTTTTCTTACCCAATTTTGGATTTTTGCTTCATTAATTATAGCAACAAGACATATTTTAAATTTAAAATCAAATTTAAAAGCATTTGGAATTGTATTTTTGTCTTTTTTAATTATTTCTTTTTTGACAATTTCTTTCGTAATGACAAAAATTAATTCATTACCTATTAGTACGAATATTTAAAGTGGAAATAAAGTTTTTGATGTCCTGCAGGAGTTACAAAGTTTATATCCTGTGAGTATTAAATTTTGAGTTACTGTCTCATCTTCTTTTTTACATTCATCACAAATATCATTTAATTCATTATTATCTGATTTGTCTGATTTGTATTCAAAGTTATCAGTCATTATCTGTTAATCCTGCTCCTGCAGTTTTTTGTTTTAACTCATCAGTTTCTTCCACAAATGTGTTTTCAGATAATTTTGTTAATTCTTTCCAATCTTCTTCGGAAAAATTATTCTTATTTTCTAAGAATTGAATTTTAATTACATCAGCTTTTTCTACAATCTCACTACTTAAATAATTCGAATAAATTGATTGATTGAAATTTAATAAAAATTCTTTTTGATCTATTTTTAAAAAAATTCTTTTTCCTGTTATTTCAGAAGATCTGCTGACAAATGGCAAAAATATCAACGGGTAAGCCATTTTATCTATTTCTATATCAATTAGCTCTTGAATAGAGAAAGATTGATCAAAAAAACTTAATCCAAGTTTAATCGGACAGTAAAAGTTTTGAGGTCTGTTGCTTTTATTAAAAGATTGGCAATTTTCAAACTTTTCATTATTAAAAATCTTAAAATATTGGTTTATGTGTTTTATTCCTGGTAAACCAAATAACTCAAGTTGTTTAATGTTCTTTCCTATTTCTTCCGCAACTCCCCATGAGAAACCTTTTGCTCTAGTTGAACGTTTAACAATTGTATCAATTTCACTATAACTTCTCATTGATTGCTTTAGTTATATATCCAATATTGATTAAATGAATTAAGTTCATTTGGTAATGGAGCTCCTTGAAACATACAAATCCTTAACCATTTGTCAGATCTTGGATCAAACTTTACCGCCCCAAAAAAAGATAGTTTAAGTCTTAACATATCAATAGGAACTAATTTTGAGCCGATAGTGTTATCTTGAATTTCAGAATATGGATATTTCTCTGTTATAAACACTCTTCTTACAATATGTCTTAAATCATTGTTCTGTACTAGAAAATTACCAATCTTTAAGCTGTTTTTTAAATTAAAAATAGTTTCATAAAGTTTTTTTATATCTCTAGCAATAGCCGTTGGCTGCTCAAGTTCTGAACCATTATCTTCAAACCGATCTCCAATTCTAGGCTCTTCTTTATTTTTTGAAATGAACCAAAATTTTTTATTATTTTCATTTTTTGAAAAATCAATTTTTAAAATATCTGAATAATTTTTTTCAATTATTTCTCTTAGGTCATTTATAGTTCTGTCTACAGGTATATTAAAACTACTATCCTCGTCTGAACTCATTTGAGAAATTAAAGGATCGGTTATTTTATTGTATGGCTCCATCATTATAGAAACCAAATACTCAACTCCTTCTTCAGATAAATTTTCCTCTGCCCAGTTGTATAATTTATCGAATATATAAAAATTTGATTTATCAATATTATGTTTCAAGTATTTGACTAAATTTTGCAAATCATTAATTAAATTCTCAACTTTTTTCTTTTGATATTCACTGTCAGTATTCCATGAAGTTACATTTTTTAAAGATTTTGTTAAACAGTTGTAAAAAATTTTAAAATCTTCTTCTGATACTTTTTCTATTTCTCTTATTTTTTTTAAAGCTGTCTCTTTAGCTAGAATCCAATTATTTAACAATGAAGGGTGATTAATTATAAATGGTGCCATTCCTAATCCAGTTGAATTTCCAATTCCTAAATTTCTGCAAATATCCAAGTCTAATTCTACAGCGTCTTTAGGATTTTTATTTTTTGCTATATGATTGACTTGATCGAAAGTGAATTGTCTTACAAGGTAAACTAACATCATTTCCAATCTAAAAGGACCATTTATTTCATCTCTATTTTTAATTCTAAACCTGTCTGCTAATCCAAATTTTCCTGAGCCGTATACTGCAGTTGTTCTGTACAAGTATCCAACTTTTGAGAGCTCATTAGTATTGGGCTGGATACCTTTTGATAAACACTCAACCACATAATTAAATGCTCTAACTGATCTATTTGCTCTTGATAGAGTTAGTTCTTTATAAGAAAGTCTCCCTACTTCTTGTTTAGGAACATTTTGTGAAAGTCTATCAATATCAATTTTTGAAGGAATGCCATCATACAAAGCAAATGCAGCATCCCATTTAGTTGCTATTACTCTATCAGATCTTTCCTCATCTTTAAGTTCATTGGCAAAACAAACTAGAGAATATGTTTTTTTATCTTTTGAAAATGAATAAATGGCAACTCCATACCCCCTATCATTCAAGTCGAACAAATCTCTGTTATATTTCCAATCTTTGAACTCATTTAAAAATGATCTTAGAAAAGATAATTTAGATTGATGAAACGATCCAAGTCTAGAGAGTTTCATTACAATTTTAGGATCTCTTAGTGGAACTTGCATTAATTAATTCCTTTATAAAAATTAAACCAGTTATTGCCAAGTATCTTATTTATCTCTTCTTCGTGAAAACCTTTATTTTTTAGTTCTGTGTTTACATTATTAAATCCTCTTGCATCCAAAAACCAATCTGGTTGTTTTGGAAAACCAGGTTTATCTTTACTGCCTTCACCAAAATTTTTTGATTTTGACCATGTTCCATTTCTCATCCACTCAACTACACTGTCTGGTTGGTTCAAACATAAGTCTGATCCTATACCAACATTATTAATACCCATAATTTCAACTGTTCTTGCAACCATTTCACAAAAACTTTCTATTTTACAATTCGTTCCATCTTTTAAATGATGAGCATACAATGATAACCCTAACATTCCTCCACTATCGGATAAAACTTTTAATAATTCTGTAGATTTATTTCTTTTCGCTTCAAACCAAAAAGTTGGATTTGCATGAGTGATTGCAATAGGTTTTTGACTAATTTCAATTGCATCAAGTGTACTTTTCTCTGCTGAATGAGACATGTCAACAACGATACCTACTCTATTCATTTCTTTAATAGCCTGTTTTCCAAAATTAGTAACTCCACTATCATTTTTTTCATAACATCCAGTGGCTAATAATGATTGGTTGTTATAAGTTAATTGCATAAATCGACAACCTTGTGAGTGTACTTTTTCTATAAGACCTATGTCGTCTTCAATTGGAGAACAATTTTGAAATCCAAAAAAAATTGCAGTTTTGTTTTCTTCTTTTGCTTTTGTAATATCATTGTAGTTATTTCCTAGAAATATAAGATCTTCATTTTCTTCGAAATGTTTATTCCACTCTTGTATTCTTTGTTGCAATTCATCATAGTCTTCATGATAAACTAAAGTTACGTGAACCGCATTTAATCCAGCTTTATTATTTATTTCAAAGATTTCTCTAGACCATTTACAATACTGAAGATTATCAATTCGATAATTCATATTTGGTATACACTATTATTATTATTATGATTGTCACTAACTTAAACTGTCCTTAGCTAAAAATTGCAATTTAAGGGAAATATCTGTAAATTGATATTGGTTTCATGAAATACAAAAAAAAATCATATAAAGTATCAATTGTAATGGGCAGTCAGTCTGATTACAAAACAATGAAGAATTGTGAAAAAGTTCTTAAGATTTTAAAAGTTAATTATGAGACAAATATCGTCTCTGCGCACAGGACACCTGATAGACTTTATACCTATGCAAAGAAAGCAGAAAATAATAATATTTCTATTATTATTGCTGGGGCTGGAGGATCAGCACATTTACCAGGTATGATTGCTGCTATAACTAGAATTCCAGTCATAGGTGTTCCCATTGAAAGTAAAAAGTTAAAAGGTTTAGATAGCTTACTATCAATTGCTCAAATGCCAAAAGGAATTCCTGTTGGCACAGTTGCTATTGGAGAAGATGGTGCAATCAACGCTGGTTTATATGCTGCTTCAATTATAGCTACGTATGATAATAATGTAAAAAAAACACTTTTAAATTGGCGAAAAAAACAAACATCAAAAGTAAAAAAAAAACCAAAGTAATTAATGTCTAAACCTGATCTAGGAATAATAGGCGGTGGACAATTAGGAAGTCTATTAGCATCAGCAGCGAAAAAACTTAATATTAAAACGGTTATTTTATCAGATGATAAAGATGCACCCGCAATTAATTTTGCAGATGAATTTATTTATGGAGACTACCAAGACATAAATATCATCAATAACTTTTTAGAAAAAGTCGATCTTGTTACTTATGAGTTTGAAAATATCCCATATGATATATTGAAAAAAATTAATGAAACCAAATCTGTATTACCAAGCCCTGAAATAAATAAATTAATTCAAAATAGAATGACTGAAAAAGAGTTTTTAAATAAAAATAATATAACTACAACACAGTTTGTAAGTATCAACGATTTAGATGATATAAAAATAAACGATAGATTAATACCTGGTTTATTGAAAACTTGTACACTTGGTTATGATGGAAAGGGCCAATATAAAATAAATAATGCAAATGATTTAAATGAAAATTTTGATTTTTCAAAAGGCTACATCTTAGAAAAGATAGTAAATTTAAAAAAAGAAATTTCAGTAGTGGTTACAAGATTTGGTCACCAAAAATATGAAATTTACGATCCAATTGAAAATTATCATGAAGACCAGATTTTAAAACACTCCAAAATTCCCGCTGACATAAGTGATGAAATTAAAAATAAAGCATTGGACTGGGCGAAAACAGTGGCTGAAGAGCTTGATTATATTGGTACTATGTGCGTCGAATTCTTTATAGATAAAAATAATAATTTATATGCTAATGAAGTTGCACCACGAGTACATAATTCTGGACACCTAACTATAAATTCACACAACATTAGCCAATTTGAAAATCATATCAGAGCTGTATGTGGACTTGAAAAATTAGAAACAAAAAAAATTTATAATGCAAAAATGCTTAATTTGATTGGTGAAGATATATTAGAATATAAAAATAAAAAATTTAAAGAAAATGAATTTTTTTATGATTATTTAAAAAAAGAAGTTAAAGCTAAAAGGAAAATGGGACATTTAACAACTATAGAAAAATAGTTTTAAGAAATTGTTTGTATCAAAGAAATATTATTGTTTGTAGGTTTATTAACTTCCTTTGAAACTTCATGAAAGTTTAATTTTGTTTTTTTACACTCTTTCAGAAAACTCGATCCTGTTAATTCAAGATTTAAATATCTATTAACATCATTTTCATTAATTATAACAGGCTGTCTATGATGTATTTCTTTAATATTTTCATCTGCATCCTCGGTTATTAAACAAAATTGATCATTGTCATAAATAGCCGCTAAATACATAAGCTTTTTATCCTCTCTTAAAAAATAATAAGGTGTTTTATTTTCTTTTTCTCTTTTCCACTCATAAAAACCATCTGCTACAGCTACACATCTATGTAGTCGAATTAATTTTTTGAAAGACACTTTTTCATCTATAGTTTCTAGTCTTGCATTTATTAAAGGTTTAAAATCTTTTTGCTTAGCCCAGCTAGGTACTACTCCCCACTTTAAATTTTCTAGAGTATTTCCATTATTGTATTTTTTAATTACAGGTAATTTTTGAAATGGATGTGCATTATAATTTTCATTATCTTCAACTTGTATAGCTGACTTAACAAGTTTTTTTGTTTTTGTAACGGGGCTAGTTATTACGTATCTTCCACACATATTTAATTTTCTTGGTTTAATCTAAATTTAGATTATATGTTTTTCAAAACTATGAAATCAATAGAAAATAATTTTGATGATCCGCAAGTAAATGAGTTGCTAACTAAGCATTTTATTGAATTGAGATCAGTTTCTCCTGAGGGGAGTTCGCATGTATTAGATATACCTGGATTAAAGGATCCAAGTATAAAATTCTGGAGTTTATGGGAAAATGACGAATTAATTGGTTGTGGAGCTTTGAAATTATTTGATGAAACACATGGAGAATTTAAATCTATAAGAGTTTCAGATAAATTTAGAGAAAAAAAATATGGTGGAAAAATAATTTCACATCTTATTCAAAAATCTAAACAAATAGGAATTACTAAACTAAGTGTCGAAACTGGTGCAGGTGATTTTTTTGCACCTGCTAGAAAACTTTTTAAAAGTTTTGGTTTTAAAGAGTGTGGGCCTTTTGCGCACTATAAAGATGATCCTAATTCATGCTATTATTCAGTAGATATTTGAGGAGTTTAATTTGAATACTGATAAATCAAGACCATTCGTATTATATGTTGCTGAAATCATTTATCGAAAGATATATGAAATCAAGATTAAAAATCCAAATTTAACTAATATTCAAGCTTTTGAAATATTTATTGCATCAGATGATTATAATGAAATTAGTTCAGGAAATTTTCATGATAAGTGGTTTAAAGAACTTGAGAGCAATGACTACGTGGATAAATCTACAAAAAAAAAGATTAATCAAGAAACTATAAGACTTTTACAAATACAAAAAGATACTATGATTAAACAATTAATGAAAATCCCAAAATTATATTATGCAAAAAGTCACTTTCCTTTGGAATTATCTCAAAGAGCATTTGATCATTTGTGGAGAGTTTGTGAAAGTTATGAACTTTGGTGTAAAGAAACTAAACAAAATGGATTAATATTATTAAATTTAACAGAATAATTTATGAGTAATAAAATTTTGAGATTTATAGATAGTACTTTAATAGATTTAGGAAGACAGTTTAAGTGGACCTATCTACCACCATTGATGATTTATCTTGCTGCTGGTATTTCAGGACTAACAGGTATTGTTGGAACTTTTTTCGTTAAAGACTATCTAAACTTATCTGCTGCTTTTCTTGCTGGACTGGGTTTTTGGGCTGGAATTCCATGGGCATTGAAGATGCCTTTGGGTCATCTTGTTGATCTAATCTGGAATAAAAAAAATTACATGGTTTTTGTTGGAGCATCCTTAATCTCATTAAGTTTAATTATAATGTACGGTTTAATAATTCATACTGAATGGATGTCATCAATTCTTTCAGTAGAAACATGGTTTGTAATCAGTGTTTTACTTGCTCCGATTGGTTATGTTGTGCAAGATGTTGTGGCTGATGCAATGACTGTAGAAGCAGTTCCTTTAGTTGATGACAGCGGAAATAAATTTTCAAGAGACGAAATCAAACTTATGCATACAACAATGCAAACTCTTGGAAGATTTGCAATAATTGGTGGAACTGTTTTAGTTGCTTTAGCTAATGTAATTCTCTTTAAAGGAGTAGACGAACTTGAACAAGCAGATAAGATAAGTTTATACGGTTCAATTTATATATATGCTTTAATTATTCCAATTGTATCTGTACTAGGAATATTTCTTGCTTCATATCTAAAAAATCAAAAGAAAAGAAAACTTATTGAACAAGGTTTAGAGGGTAACCAAGATTATGCTCCTTCAGAGAAAACTGAAGTTAATTGGTGGATATTAGGTGGAAGCTTGGTTTTTGTTATCTTCACTTTAGGTATTGGTTCATTCAAAGTGCCTTTTGCTCAAGAAATTGTCTTCGTAGGTTCAATGGCAATTATTCTATTTTTAATGAATAAATTAGTTAAAGAACTTCCTCAGGATTTAAGACTTACTGTTGTAGGAACTGCAATAATAATTTTTATTTTTAGAGCAATGCCAGGACCTGGTCCAGGTTTATCTTGGTTTGAAATTGATGTACTTGAATTCAATGAACAATTTTTTTCGGTGTTATCACTTATTGCTTCAGTTTTAACCCTTGTGGGGATTATCTTATTAAGACCATTTATGGCAAATAACTCAATAGCTAGAATAATAGTAATTTTATCTGTTGCAGGCGCCATTTTATTTTTACCAAGTGTTGGTATGTATTATGGATTTCACAATTGGACATCATCTATTACTAATGGAGTTGTTGATGCCAAGTTTATTGCAATATTAAATACTGCACTTGAGTCACCTTTGGGACAAGTCTCAATGATACCTTTGCTTGCGTGGATAGCTAAAAATGCGCCTTCGCACTTAAAAGCAACTTTCTTTGCAGTATTCGCATCATTTACAAATCTTGCTTTATCAGCAAGTGCTTTGGGGACTAAATATTTAAATGAAATTTATGTTATTACTAGAGAGGTAAAAGATAAGGTAACAAACGCTATTCTTACCACTGCCGATTATTCAGATCTAGGTATTTTGTTGATAACAGTAACACTAATAACTTTAATAATTCCAATTGTGTTTGTGGTTATTATTCAAAAAACTAAATTTAAAACTTCAGAATAATTTTTATTCAGCTTTATAGCCAAATTCTAAACAAGCATCAGTTATTGAATGATAAAGAGATTCACCAAAACTTCTTAAAGCAAATATTCTTACTTTTCTTGGATTTGAACTAATAAAATCAATAGTTATTGTAATTGCATGAAAAGCAGAATTAGAACATTTTCCTTCATCAAGACCATCTAAATTTAACGGACAACCTTTTTTCAACACTTCATCTACCAAAGAACCCTCTAATTCCAATATTGTTCTTGAATGAGATAGATCTGTTAATGCAAAATCTTCATGACTTAAGTTTTCTAAAATAGATTTTTCTATTTCTTTATTCGTTGATACGACTAACCAATTATCAGGTCCCATCCATAAAATTCTTGTATTAGGATTTGAAGATACCAATAGTGTCTGAGGTAATTTTAAATTATCTATTTTTATTTTATCAATGCTAATTGAAGATTTTTTATATTTGACAATTTGATAAATCAAAACATCTTTAATTTCCCTAATATTTATTAGCTCATCTTTGCTATCGTGATTGCCAAATAATCCATGTTTATGAATATTTTCTAATGCAGAAACATTTTTCATGATCTAACTCTTTTTCCTTCTGGGTCAACATAATGTGAAGATATAACTTCTACTTCAATTGATTTATTTTTTAATGGTGATACCGCAAAAAACTTTTTACCTATCATGTTTTTTCCATCTTTCATAATTGCTAGGGAAAATGGATTATTATTTTCTACACTCCAACAAGAAGAAGAAACGTGACCAAGTTTAGGGTTTGGTAATTTTGCATTCTGATCTTGAACAATATGGGATCCTTCAGGAATACTAGACTTTCTATCAATTGGAATAAGTCCAACAATTTTTTGTCTGCTCTCAACATTAAATGCTTCTCTTCCTAAAGAATTTTTGCCAATAAAATCTTTTTTCTTTGAAACTAATCCATTTAGTGAAACATCTGATGGGATTGTTCGGCCATCTAATTCTGGTCCTGCAACGTGACCCATTTCAATTCTTAATGTTGATAAAGCTTCAGTTCCGTAAGGCTGATTTCCAAATTCTTTTCCTACTTCCATCATTTTCTCCCACATGAACATGCCATGATCTGATTTGACATTAATCTCATATGCAAGCTCACCAGAAAATGAAATTCTAAAAATTCTTGATGGAACACCAAAAAATTCTGCTTCTCTATAGCCCATAAAAGGCAAAGCATCATTTGATACGTCTAGGTCTGGATATAATTTTGATAACATGTCTCTAGATTTAGGTCCAGCAATTGCAGCTCCTGCCCATTGCTCAGTTGTAGAGACAACATTTACGTTTAATTCTGGCCAAACAATTTGAAGATAATATTCTAAGTGAGATAAAATATTTGCAGCTTGTGCAGTTGTAGTGGTCATATGATAATGATTTTCTGAAATCCTTGTTGTTGTTCCATCATCCATCACAATTCCATCTTCTCTGAGCATTAATCCATATCTTGCTTTTCCAACAGGTAATTTCATCCAAGCATTTGTATAAACTCTATTTAAAAATTCTGCTGCGTCTGGACCTTTGATATCAATTTTTCCTAATGTTGTTACATCACAGATACCAACGTTCTCTCTAACATTTTTTGCCTCTCTCTTTGAAGCTTCAAATAAAGTTTCATTTCCTTGTTTGTAATATCGAGGTCTCTTCCAGGCACCTGCATCGACAAAAACAGCATTATTTTTCTCATGCCATTCATGCATTGGGGTTTTTCTAGTCGGCATATATTCCATACCTACTTCACGACCAACTATTGTCCCGATTGTAATTGGTGTGAAAGGTGGTCTAAATGTTGTGTGTCCTACTTCAGGAACTATTTTATTTTCTATATTAGATACCAACTGAAGACCATTTAAATTACTTGTACGGCCTTGATCTGTTGCCATTCCAAGAGTTGTATATCTTTTGACGTGCTCTATTGATCTGTAACCTTCTCTTAGTGCGATTTCTATATCAGAGACAGATACATCATTTTGAAAGTCAACAAATCTTTTTGGATTTTCATTTTTAGGTAACGGCATACACCAAAATTTATCATGAGCTCCGTATTTCTTTTCATTTACATTTGGAATTGAGATTTCTGTTTTAGTCTCTGTAATTTTTGCGGAAAGATTTGAACCATTTTCAAAACCATGTTTTAAACTTTCTTCTAATGTAAATGATCCATTTGCTGCACCGACTGAGGTCTCATGTTGTTTTTTCTTATCTGGAATAAATGCATCAATTTTTTCTTCATACTTAAGTTTATTTCCTGATTGTGATGCTAAATGAACAGATGGTGTCCAAAATCCAGATACACAAATGCAATCACATTCTATAGTTTCAATTTTCTCAAAAGAATTTTTATCTTTATTCAGTTTGCCAATTTTTGCAGATTTAACTTTTTTGTATCCATTAGCAACAATAACACCATGAGAAAATCTTATATCAATTCCCTTTGATTTAGCTTCATCGATTAATTCTGACGAATGTTCTTCTCTAGTATCTAATATAATTGGTTCAACATTATTTTTTTTGAATTCTAAAGCTGTTTCGTATGCACTATCGTTATTAGTAAATATTAAAGGTTTCTTTCCAACCAATACTCCGTAGACTTTCATATATTCTTTTGCAGCTGCTGATAAAAAAATTCCTGGAGTATCATTGTTTCCAAATACAATTGGTCTTTCAATTGAACCAGTTGATAAAATTGTTTCTTTGGCTCTAATATACCAAAGTCTTTGTCTTGGAGTGAATTTTGATTTTTTCTCTAAATGATCGCTAACTCTCTCAAACATAACCAGCATATTATGGTCATAGTAACCAAAAACTTGAGATCTATTTTTTACAGTTACGTTAGGCATAGATTTTAATTCAGTAATTATTTTTTCTGCCCAATCTTTTCCTGATAAATTATCTATACTTACATCATCAGTTAAAAGTGTTCCTCCAAATCTTGGTTTATCCTCAGCTAAAATTACTTTTGCTCCATTTTTTGCAGCAGCATAAGCGCTTGCTAATCCAGATGGTCCTGATCCAGTAACTAATAGATCACAATACTCAAATTTATGTTCGTATCTTTCTTTATCTTTTTCTATTGAAGCAACCCCTAAACCTGCAGCTTTTCTTATGAAAGGTTCGTAAATTTTGTACCAGAAACTTTTAGGCCACATAAATGTTTTGTAATAAAAACCAGCAGGGAAAAACATTTTTAAAAAATTATTAATTGCACCAACATCAAAATTTACCGATGGCCAACAATTTTGGCTCGTTGCTGATAAACCTTCAACAAGTTCCATTTCTGTTGCATTAACATTGGGCTCTGAATGACCATTGAATTCTACTTGTAGTTTTGCGTTTGGCTCCTCTACTCCTGCACCAAAAAAACCTCTCGGTCTATGATATTTAAAGCTTCTACCGACTAAGTGTATTCCATTTGCTATTAAAGCAGATGCAATTGTATCACCTTCATATCCAAATAATTTTTTACCATTAAAAGTAAAAGAAATTTTTTTGTTTCGATTGATTAATCCCTCTTTATTTAATCTAAATGGTTGGCTCATCTTATTTCTTCTGTGACTTTTGCTGTTTGGAAAATTTCATGTGTAGCGGTGTCTCTTTGTACCTTAATCCATTGTCTACATCCTGCTATATGTTGCCATAACTCTACATGTTTCCCTCTTGGACTCTTTCTCATATAAACAAATTTATCCCAATCTTCGCTAGATACTTCTTCATTAATATTAGGTCTTTTTACAGTTGCATCACCTCCATATGAAAATTCTTTTTGTGCTCTTAAACCGCAATAAGGACATTTGATGTATAACATTGTTTAACCAATCCAGGTTTTGGTACCTAAACCTTTTTCATCTAAAAGATGGCCTGTAGAAAATCTGTTTAATCTTAATTCTGAATTTAATTCGTGAACTTGATCTTGCGCAATTGTATGAGCAAATGTCCAACCAGAAACAGGAGTTGATTTAAAACCTCCATAACACCATCCGCAGTTTAAATACAATCCTTCAATATGAGTTTTATCAATTATTGGGGAACCATCCATAGACATATCCATGATCCCTCCCCATGTCCTTAACATTTTTAATCTACTTAAAAATGGAAACAAAGCTAAGCCACCTGTCAATACATGTTGTATAGTTGGCAAGTTACCTCTTTGAGCATAACTATTATATCCATCAAGATCACCACCCATTACCATCTCGCCTTTATCTGATTGACTTATATAAAAGTGGCCTGCACCAAAAGTTACTACACCGTCTAATAATGGTTTTACAGGTTCTGAAACACAAGCTTGTAGTACATGAGTTTCTATTGGCAGTGTCATATTTAATTTTTCAGCTAATATATTTGTGCTACCTGCAACACATAATCCAACTTTTTTTGCTTTAATATCTCCTCTTGAAGTTCTAATTCCTTTTATCTTTCCATTAACAACATCAAAACCAGTGACCTCACAATGTTGTATTATATCTACTCCCATATCATCTGCTTGACGTGCATAACCCCAAGCAACAGCGTCATGTCTAGCGGTACCAGCGCTTGGTTGCATTAAGCCTCCAAAAATTGGGAAACGTACTTCATCACTAAAGTCAGCCATTGGAATAAATTTTTTTACTTCGTCTCTATCCAATAACTTTGCATCTATTCCATTTAATCTCATAGAGTTTCCTCTACGAGCATACGCATTCATTTGAGCATCTGAGTGGGCTAAGTTTATTATTCCCCTTGGAGAAAACATCACATTAAAGTTCAGTTCTTGACTTAAATTTCTCCATAAATCCATTCCAAATTCATTAAATCTTGCATTAGCATCGTACATAAAATTTGATCTTATGATCGTTGTATTTCGACCAACATTTCCACCACCAATCCAGCCTTTCTCAATGATAGCTACATTTCTAATATTATGTTCTTTTGCTAAATAATATGCAGTAGCAAGACCGTGTCCTCCGCCTCCAATGATGACTACATCATATTCACTTTTTGGAGTTGGATCTTTCCAAGCAACTTCCCAATTTTGGTGATTGGAGAAAGCGTTTTTGATTAGACTAAATACTGAATATTTCTGCATCCGTAAGTTTTATAAAATTAAATATAAGTTTTTGCTAATTTTTTTTATATATATTTTTTAGATGTTTAAATACGTGACAAAAAAGGATAGTAATTCTGCTCATTAATAAGTAATTAGATTTATGTCAAAATCAGATATCCAAATTGCACGAGAAGCAAAAATGAAACCCATAAATGAGATTTTGGGTAAAATTAATGTTCCAGACGAACCAAGTGCTTTTAGCCCTATGGGACGTCATATTGCTAAAATAAATTTAGAATATTTGGATAGTTTAAAAGATAAACAAAATGGAAAATTAATTTTAGTTACTGCTATTACACCAACTCCTGCAGGTGAAGGGAAAACCACTACGTCAGTTGGTTTAAATGATGGATTAAATAAAATTGGTAAAAATTCTATAGTGTGTTTACGTGAACCTAGTTTAGGTCCTTCGTTTGGAATGAAAGGCGGAGCAGCAGGTGGTGGATATGCTCAAGTTGTTCCAATGGAACAAATCAATTTACATTTTACTGGGGATTTCCATGCAATTACATCTGCTCACAATTTATTGTCAGCATTAATTGATAATCATATTTATTGGGGAAATAAATTAAACATAGATGCAAGAAGAGTAGTTTGGAGAAGAGTTATGGATATGAATGATAGATCTTTAAGATCTATCAATATTAATTTAGGTGGAGTGGCTAATGGTTTTCCAAGAGAAGATGGTTTTGATATTACAGTAGCATCTGAGATAATGGCTATTTTTTGTTTAGCAAATGATCTTGAAGATTTGGAAAAGAGAATCGGTAATATTACTGTTGCTTATACTAGAGATAGAAAGCCTATTTTTGCAAAAGATTTAAATGCCCACGGACCAATGACTGTTTTGTTAAAAGAAGCAATCAGGCCTAACGTAACTCAAACGTTAGAAAATAATCCAGCAATTATTCATGGTGGTCCTTTTGCAAACATTGCGCACGGTTGTAACTCAGTAATAGCAACTAAAGCAGGTTTAAAACTAGCTGATTATGTTGTAACTGAAGCTGGATTTGGAGCAGACCTAGGAGCAGAAAAATTTTTAGATATTAAATGTAGAAAATCAAATTTAAAACCTGAGTGTGTAGTTATTGTTGCAACAATCAGAGCATTAAAAATGCACGGCGGTGTAGCTAAAGATGATTTAAAAAATGAAAATGTAGACGCGTTAAAAAAAGGTTTAGTAAATTTAGAAAGACACATTGAAAACGTAAAAAAATTTGGTTTACCAGTAGCGGTTGCTGTTAATCATTTTATTGCTGATACTGATAATGAGGTAAAAGAGTTAATAAATGCTTGTGATAATATGGGAGTTAAAGCTACTTTATGCACTCATTGGTCAAATGGTGGTGAAGGGACAAAAGAACTTGCCGCACATGTTGTAGATTTAATTGATCAAAAACAAGCAAATTTTAAATTTTTATATGATGAAAAAACACCTTTGTTAAAGAAAGTTGAGACTGTTGCAAAAGAAATTTATCGAGCAAACGAAGTTGTTGCTGACAGTAAAATAAAAGATCAATTAAAATCTTTTGAAGAAGCGGGTTATGGAAATTTACCTATATGCGTAGCTAAAACACAATATAGTTTTTCTACTGATCCAAACGCAAAAGGTGCTCCAACAGGCCATTCATTACCAATTAGAGAAGTAAGATTATCTTCAGGTGCAGAATTTATTGTTGTTATATGTGGAGCCATCATGACAATGCCTGGACTTCCAAGAGTTCCTGCAGCCGACTCTATTAAGCTTAATGAAAAAGGCGAAATAGAAGGTTTGTTTTAATTTAAATTATTTAGCCAATTTTCTAATTCTCTCATTCTTGCATCTTTATTAGAAATTTTATTTTCATCTTCTATAATTTTTACATGAGAATCTATTTCCATTTGGTCAATAAATGCTTTTTTTTCTAACAGTCGATCTCTCCTAAAATGAATTAAGCTTATCATTTTGGCATAAGTTATCTCTGGGTGGTATTGAATTCCCCATATATTAGTTGAACCAACATTAAAATTTATACCCATGACTTTATTTATTGGATTTGATGAAAGTAATGTAGAGCCCTCGGGTAATTTTACAACTTCATCAAAATTAAATGCAGGAGTATTAAATTTTTTATTTTTATTTTTATAAAGCGGATGTTTAAGGCCGTTTTCGTTTATTTCTATGTCATGAGCTATTCCTCTATGAGCACCATTAGGGCATTTCTTTACTTCACCACCAGCAACGGTCACAGCAACTTGCAATCCCCAACATATTGCGAATATATTTTTTATATTCTTTTGACATTCTCTCATAAAATTTATTTGTCTTCTTATTTCTGGAGTATCATTGTAAATATTTAAACTACTACCACCCCATATCATTCCATGATATTTAGTTAAATCTTTAGCTATTTCATTAATATTTTGATCCGATGAAGGATTAACAACATCAATTTCTAATTGATCTGTAAAATAACTAATACTGTCTTTTAAGCTTTCAGTATGAGTTTTAATTCCACCATCAGTAAAGCTTTGATTTTCTTCTCTAAGATTACCTTCAACTATAAGAATTCTTTTCATTAAAATAATTTACCTGAAATACTGTGTTCATAAAGTGCTTTCATGTCATCCTTGCTCATTGTTTTTGGATTGGTAGAAGTGGATGGATCTTCCAATGCCATTACTGATAACTGATCTAAATTTATTTTATTTACATCAACAATTTCTGATAATTTGTGTGGTATATTTAATTCTTTTCTCAGTTCTAAAATCCAGTTTAAAAAACTATCAAAACTTTTATCAAGTTCGAGATAATCACATATAGAAATTATCCTTTTTTCAATCATTTCTTTGTTAAAAGTTAATACATAAGGCATAAAGATAGCATTTGATAAACCGTGATGAACATTAAATTGCGCATTAATAGGGTGGCTTAAAGAATGAATAGCACCAAGACCTTTTTGAAAAGCAGTAGAACCCATACTAGCTGAAGCTAATAATTCCGCTCTAGCATTTAAATCTTTACCGTTCTTAACTGCTTTAATTAATGAGTTTTTAATTAACTTCATTCCTTCAATTGCAATTCCATCAGCCATCGGGTGGAATCCTGGTGCGCAAAAAGCTTCCAAATTGTGGGCTAAAGCATCCATACCTGTCGCTGCAGTCAATCTTGGAGAAAGATCTAAAGTTAAATTAGGATCTAAAATTACGATTGAAGGTAAAAATTTTGGATGAAAAATAATTTTTTTTATACCTGTTTGTTTATTGATTATAGCTGATGCTCTTCCAGTTTCTGATCCTGTTCCTGCTGTTGTTGGTATAGCGATAATAGGTGCAATGTTAGTTTCATCTGCTCTTTTCCAATAATCACCGATATCTTCAAAATCCCATATTGGTCTAGACTGTCCTGACATGAAAGCAATAGCTTTACCTACATCAAGACCGCTGCCACCACCAAATGCAATCACTCCATCACAACCTAATTTTTTAAACTGTTCAACTCCTTGTTCCACATTCTCGCCAACAGGATTTCCTGAAAAATTTGAAAAAACTTGAAGATGACTGAAGGTTTTTTTTAAATTTAAAATAATATCTTTTACCATTTTTAGATTAATTAAATCCTTATCTGTGACAAATAATGGTTTATCAATTTTAAGATTTTTACAGGCTTGGCTTAAATCTTGAATCCTGTTCTCTCCAACCCAGATTGTAGTAGGATAATTCCAATTAGTTTTCATATTAAAATAATATTTAATTTTTCTATTTTTCTTAGCGCAGTATATTTATAATTTTAATTAATACTCAACCAAAAAGTTTGAAAAGGATTAAAAACTAATTCTTTATCAAAAGTAATCTTAAATTTTTGACCTAATAAATTTTTAGATTTTAAGTATTTTGAGTTGATTTTTAAAACTTGAGTTTTTGATGTTAAATTTGTGATTGCTAATATTTTTTGTGATTTGTCTAAACTTATTCTTTCCAATGCATAGAATTTTGACCCAAAATTTAGATTTTTTCTTTGTGCATTTGGATGAAATGCTTTTTGCTTTCTCCTAATTTTTATTAAATTTGTCATTTCATTATAAAATACTGATTGTTTTGAATTATTTATTTTTAAATTTTTTGTTAGTCTTTCATTGTTCCATTTATATCTATTTAAATCTCTTTTATTATCTGTAATTATAAATTTACTAATGTCATTTGAAGTTCCAAAAAGGGAATTGAAATAAAAAGCTGGAACTCCTTCAAACGAAAGAATTAGACTATGTGCAGCTAAATAGCGTTCTAATGAATAATTTCCACTTTCATCAAAATCACTTGCTTTAAAAGCGTTAAATAAGGTAATGTTTGCTTCATACACTTGCTTTTTTGAACCATTTATTTTTCTAAATGAAAATTCACCTCCATTTTTTTTTAGTCGATTAAATAATTTATTTAAAGTTGGTTTGGATAATAATCCTTCAACTGGTCTCATTCCGACACCGTCATGAGAGGCTAAAAAATTTAGATAGCTTGTTCCTTTTTTTAAACATGGAAATTTTTTACTCCATTTAGTAAGTTCAGAGCCATTCTCAAATAGCAAACTTTTAATTATTAAAGGAGGTAGTGAAAAATTATAAATCCAATTCGCTTGATCATTTTTTCCAAAGTAACTAAGATTTTGTTTTTCAGGTAAATTAGTTTCAGTTATTAAAATTTTTTTTTGTTTAAGATTAGAACAAATTATTCTTAATAGTTTAATTATTTTGTGTGTACTTGAATGATTTATACATTTTGTGCCACTTTCTTTCCACAAATATGCTATTGCATCTAATCTAAAAATATTCACTCCACGATTTATTAAAAAGAACATTATTTTAATAAATCTAATTAATACTTTTGGATTTTTGAAATTTAAATCTATTTGGTCAGGGCTAAAAGTTCTCCACAGATAAGTAGTCTTATTACGAATTTTTATTTTTTTTAATAATTTATGTTCACGTGGTCTCACAACGTTTTTAGAATTAAATTTTTTATCTATCGTAAAAAAATAATCGTTCCCTGGTGACTTATTTAACAAAAAATTTTTAAACCAGATACCACGTGAAGAAGAGTGATTTATTACGATATCTGCCATAATTGAATTATATTTTGACAAATCTTTAATATCTTCCCAGGTACCTAATTTACCGTCTACTTCATAATGGTCTTTAACTGAGAAACCACTGTCACTACTTGAGGGATAAAATGGTAAAAAATGAATTGTATTAAAGTAATTTCTTAAAAATCTTGCATAAAAACTTTTAAAAATTTTAAGTTTTTTTTTATTTTTTCCAGCAGTAATGTTGTCTGCATAAGTTATTAGAACTGATAACTTCTCGTCTATTATTAAATTTTTGGATAACTTTATTCTTCTATTAAAATCTTTTATTAAATTAGATATTTCAGATGAATAAAATTTTAAATCATTTTTATCCTCATAACTTTTGTACAAATCATGAAAAATTTTATTTATTTTTGATATGTAAATAGATTGATCCATTAAATATTTATCAGAAATTAATTATATTAATCTTATATAATTTTCCAAAATCTATAAATTAAATTTTCCTTGTAAGTTCCATTTTTATTAACCTTTAACACTTCCTGCGGTAAGACCACTTACCAAGTATTTTTCAAAATAAACAAAAATTATTAAAATAGGTAAAGTTACCACAACAGACCCTGCCATCAAATATTGTCTAGGTGTTTCAGCTCCAACATTTAGAAACTGAATAGCTCTTGATAATGTGAACGTATTTGGGCGGTCTAAAAACATTAATGAAAATAAAAATTCATTCCAAGCTATCATAAATACATACAAAGCTACTGATGATATTGCAGGTAAACTTAGCGGAAGTATAATTTTAAAAATTATACCAAGCCAATTTTGACCATCAATTATCCCTGCTTCTTCTAATTCTTTTGGTATACTTTTAAAGTAACCTTGCAACATATAAATAGCTACAGGTAAAGTCGTAGCTGTATAAACTATTAGTAAACCCTCAATAGAATTTCTTAAACCGAGTTGACTAAAAATTGTGTACAAAGGTATCACTAAAACTATCGCTGGAAACAAATAAATTATCAATATGGATGTTGATAAAAAATTTTTTCCAAAGAAATTAAGTCTTGCAACTGCATAAGCGGCCGGTATTGCAAAAATTAATGTTATAATGACTGTTCCTAAGGAGACTATTGTACTCGTAAGCATATATCTTCCAAAATTGTAATCTTTGAATACTATAAAATAAGATTTGAACAACTCTGGTAATCCTTGTGCAAAGTTAATACTAAAGTCTAAGGGGTTTAATAATAATAATGCTTGGGTTTTAAAGCTTGTAACTAACATCATATAAAAAGGGAAAAGAATTACAAAAGAGAACAGAGTAATTCCGAATAATGTTAAAAAATTAAAGAATAATTTTTGAGATGAATGATTTTTTGACAAAAAGTTTTTGTCGTAATCTTTTATATTATTGAAAAAAAATAATGAAATTAAAAATATGCCAAAACTATACCAAATAGGTAAATTTATTGAGATGAAATAATCAAAGATAGAAAATAAAAGTGCAAGTATAGTAATTTTAATATTTAAATTTAATTTTTTCCCAATAAGAAGATTTATTGCACAAAGAGTTATTCCAAATATAAATAATTTATTAAAATTAAAATTTGTTAATTCAATTCCTTGTAATGTAACTAAGATTTTCCAAATACAAACTAATGAAAACAAAAATAATGATGAGATAAAACAATAAGTAAATATGTTTTTAATTTTCATCAGCTCTTTTTCCTAAAAGTTTAAAATAGATAAACATAAAGATTAACAGAAACACTACAATCACAATAGAGACTGCAGAACCCATACCAATATCCCCGATTGAAAAACCTTGTTGATATACATTGATTGGCAATGTTCTTGTGCCAGATGCTCCCCCAGTGAGTAAGAAGATGTCTTCAAATTTATTAAAATTCCAAATAAATCTGATCATAAATAGAATTGAAATCACTGCTAATATCTGGGGTAAAGTAATATTAAGAAATTTTTGTAAAGGATTTGCACCATCAACATCAGCTGCTTCATATAGCTCTTTTGGAACTGCTTGAAGACGAGCAAGAATAAATAGAAATGCTAGAGGAAAATATCTCCAAATTTCAAAAATAATTACAGTTGTCAATGCTAGCCTCAACTTAAAATCAAAACCAAGTATATTTAAAGTTACGTATTTTTGTCCTAGTAAATTTATTGGTCCATCAATAATTTGATAATTAATTAATAAATTATTTAAAGTTCCACTTGTCGGATCAAGTAAGAGTTCCCAGGTATAGGCAAGAGCAACTACTGGTGCAACATAAGGAAACAACAAAACGCTTCTCACAAATGTTCTTCCAAAAAATTTTTGATTTACCATTTGTGCAGCCAAAATTCCAAAAATTATTGCACCTATGGTTCCAAAAAAAGTGTAATAAAAAGTTGTTGATAATAGATCTATAAACGCTTTGTCTTTAATTACTTTTTTGAAATTATTTAAAGTAAATTCATAAGTTAATAATATATTTTGTGACTTACCTGATAGTTTAGGTTTATAAGATTTTAGTACCTTCTTGGAAATTTCTTGATTATTAGTATTTTGAAATATTATTTCTAAATTCTCTCGATATTTTTTTGGCCAATTACCAAACTCACACTGAAGTAACTTTGATTTAAATTTACATCTTTTATCTAAATTTCTTGGTTCGATATTATTTGGATATTTATCCTTAAATTTTACATTAGTAATTTCTTGTGTGAGAGAGCTATTTCTTAATTTATAAATTATTTTTATTTGATTTGAATTATCTTTAATTGATTTTACTAATTTCTTTGCTCTTGGTTCAGGAATTCTTAAATCTTTAAGCTCTACATTTTTAAAGCTGATCCAAATATTTGAAAATATTGGAAATAATATAATAGAAAATACTAAAAGAACCGATGGTAATATTAAAAGATAAGCTGTTCTTTTTTCAATTTTTGCAAGTTTTGAACTCATAAAAAAAAAGCGGATAATTAATATTACCCGCTTTTTTTAATTTTTTAAATTACTAGAAGCTAGCTAGCACAGTATTAATTTCATCTACTGCTTGATCTAGCGTCAATTGATCGTCAATATATTGTCTAGTGATTCTATTTATAAACTTATTGTTAATAATTTTAGATGCTCTAGATAGTTCACCTTCTTTTACTCCCCATCTGTTAGCAGTATCTAAACCAGCAACTATATTATTAATTACATCTGCTGAATATAGATCTGTTAAAGGAGCTTTTCTATCAACTCCAACAGGTAGTTTACTCCAAGCCGTTGTAAATGCATTTGGATCACTTGCATTACCTCTTCTTACAGGAAACTTACCTTCTGGTGCTATAGATAAAGTGCTAGTGTATCCTTCATCCATTGAATAAAGAATAAACTGCTTAGCTTCATCAGTATCTGCATCTGCTGTTATACCAAAGTATCTAACATCTGCCCAAGCTGCGCCTTTTACATTATTTGGTCCACTAAAATTAGTTATAAAACCAGTTTTAGATGCCAATTCAGGTGATGTAGGATCACTATTAATTGTTGGTGGAGCTGAGTCTCTTAAACCGGCTAATTCATCCATGATAAATGGTGACCATATTATCATTGGAGTTTTACCAGCAAAATAAAGTTCTCTTGATTGTTTCCAATAAAGTTCTCCTGGAGGGCTAGCTTTTGCTAATTTTTTATAAAACTCTAAAGAATTTTTCAAAGCTCTTCCTTGTTTTTTTGTTCCACCTTTTTTGACAATGTTAACTCCATTTGCAAGCAAGACATGTTCCAAAACCTGACTCATAAAGTTTTCATCAGTTTTAGTTGCTGCAACAAATCCAAACATATCATTGCTAGATAAAGCATCTATTGCTTTCTCAATGTTTGCGTATGTTGTTGGTGGCTCCAGTCCGGCTTGCTCAAATAGATCTTTTCTATAAACAACCATTTGTGTCCAACCATCAACTGGTACCGCTGCAATTTTACCACCAGCACTAGCCATTTTTAAAGCACCTGGTGCAAAAGTTTTCTTTCCGAGTGATTTAACTACATCATTATTTGCATCAACATCTAAAATTCCTGCCTCAGCCCATGGCAATACATACTGTAGTGTATGATAAATTACATCAGGAAGATCTCCCGCTGCTGCTGCTGCAGTAGCTCGTGTGCCTAAATCTTTTTCATCAATTGGAATAACTTCAACTCCAATTCCAGTTTTGGCCTCAAAAGCTTTAGCCATCTCTTCTTGCTTAGCCATCCTTGCTGGTTGAGTTTCTGTCGTCCAGAATTTGATATCTGCAAATGCAATTGAATTAAAAACAATAGCTATTGCAGAGATTGTTATTAATATATTTTTAAACATATATTCCCCTCTTTTTTCTTGTTTTCTAAAGTTATTTAAAAATTAACACATAATGAACATTTAATGGAAGAATAACAAGTATGTAAATAACACAATACTACCTGAGATTGATTTAAGAATTTTTAAAAGAAATACCCTTATTATCAAATAAATGGCAACGAAATGGATCAAAACCTATTTTAACAGTGTCACCTACTTTGATATTTGTATCTCCATCAGTTTGTACAACAAGAGGATCCCCCTCTTTCTCTAAATATAAATATGTTCCTGACCCTAATTTTTCTACAACGAAGACTTTACTTTCCCATAATGAATCTATTTTTCCATTCAATATTAAATGCTCTGGTCTTATTCCAATTTTTATACTGTCACCTTCTTTAATATTTTCAGAAATTTTTGGTACATTTAACTTTCCTGTCCCCATTATATCTACTTCAGAACTCTTTGAACTTTTACTTAAAATTTTACTATCTATAAAATTCATTTTTGGAGATCCAATAAAACCACCAACAAATAAATTATCTGGGTTATTGTACAGGTTCATAGGTGATCCTTTTTGTGAAACTATACCTTGATCCAATACAACAATATCATTTGCAAGTGTCATTGCTTCAGTCTGATCATGGGTTACATATATCATGGTAGCATTAAGTTGATCATGTAATTTTGCTAATTCTACCCTCATTTGGACTCTTAACGCTGCATCTAAGTTAGATAACGGTTCATCAAATAAGAAAACTTTTGGTTTTCTAGTAATTGCTCTACCTATAGCTACTCTTTGACGTTGTCCTCCAGATAATTGTTTAGGTTTTCTCTCAAGATACTCTTCTATTTGTAAGATTTTAGCTGCTTCCATTACTCTTTGCTCTATCTCGTCTTTTGATTTTTTTTCAATCTTTAAACCAAAAGCCATATTATCAAATACTGTCATATGAGGATAAAGAGCATATGATTGAAATACCATTGCAATATTTCTCTCTTTGGGTGGTAGATCATTTACAACTTTACCATCAATAGATATTGTTCCGGAGTTTATTTCCTCAAGACCAGCTATCATTCTTAAAATTGTTGATTTACCACATCCGCTTGGGCCTACTAGAACTGTAAATGACTCACTTTTTATATCAAGAGAGACATCTTTGATCACATGCGTATTACCAAAATACTTGTTCACATTATTTATATTAATACTTGCCATTTTTAATTTAATATTAATTTTTTATTATTAATTATAGATTTAATTAATTTTGTCATCAAAGGGATTCTATTTCGTTGAATTTTTTTTAGCACATAAGGAGCAATTTCTCTTGCAAGTTGCTCGCCCTCTACAGTCTCTTTATACATGAATTTTCTTTTAGCATTGTCAAATGTATAACCTTGTCCCAAGTAACTTCCCATTTTACTGTTTCTTCCTCCAGCAGCACTGACATATAAATCGCCTACTCCTGCTAATCCAAGAGCGGTATCAATATTTCCTTTAAAATATTTAGTAATATATATCATCTCATTAATAGATTTTTTAAATAAACTAGATGACATATTTAAACTATCTCCAGCTCCAATAATCATAGAATAAATATTTTTTATTGCTGAACAAATTTCTACACCAATAATATCTTTTGAAGTCTCTGTTATATAATATTTTGTGGAAATCATTTTGCATATATTCTTTGCAGTTTTTATATTTTTGTTAGCAACAACAACACTTGTTTGTTTTTTATTAGAAAGTTCTTTAGCCAAACAAGGCCCTTTTAAGACAGATATATTTATATTTTTATTATTTTTTTTTATATCCTCAGAAATTGTATAAATTTTTTGCTTTTTTTTATCATACTTTAAGCCTTTAGTAAGAATAAGAATTGGACTTTTGATTTGAGATTTTTTGAACTCTTCACTTATAAATTTTATTCCCGATAAACTTAAAGCAACAACAACTAAATCATATTTATTTTTCAATAAGTCTGTTGAATATTTTTTATATTTTAGTTTACTTGGTAAATTTTTTTTCAAACTAGAATGGTATTTATTATTTGAAGTTAAATTTCTAATAAAAACTTTATTATATGGCTCTGTTATTATTACCTTATTATTATTATCAATGCATGGAAAAGTAAAAGCTGATCCCATTGCTCCTCCACCTATTATTAATATTTCTTTCACTAGTTGATAAATCCTAATTTTTTCTTCATTTGATTTGACCATTCAACTAACAATCTATCTGCAGTTAAACCTATAAATGCGACACACAATCCTATTATTAAACCTTTGCCCCCATCACTAAAAGACAATGCCCTAAATATTTCTTGCGACAAGTCAACAGTTCCAATAAATCCAGCTATCATTACCATAAATAAAGCAAACATTAATGTTTGATTTGCGCCTAGTATAATTTCTGGAAAGGCTAAAGGCATTTTTACTTTCCATAATAATTGTCTTTCTGTACATCCAGAGGTTATAGATGCTTCAATAATTTGTTGTGGAACATTTCTTAATCCAAAAACAGTATATCTTATCATTGGTATCGAGGAATATATTACTATTGCAAATATTGCTGAAACATCACTTATTTGAAATAGCATTATTGCGGGAAGTAGGTAAATAAATGATGGGAATGTTTGAAAAATATCGCAAATATTTAAAACTAACTTCGTTCTGCTCTCTTTCTTTGATGCCCATATCCCTAAAGGAATTCCAATAAGTGCACAAATTACTAATGATGCAAATACCATATATAAAGTAATCATTGCTCTTACCCAATAACCAGATGATGCTATAAAAAATACGAATAACATAACTGTTAATGCCAGTCTCATTTTACCAAGTTTCCACCCAATTGCTCCAACGAATAAAATTACTCCAGTCCATGGCATAGATTGAAATACAGCTTTAAGAGGCATCAAAAAATATATTAACATCCAATCTCTAAAAATTCCTAATGGTACAAATAAAGATCTTGTAAATGATTTAATGGCATTATCTAAATATACAGATGCTGAAACTGTTAACTCTTTTGGATATTCATTAAAAAATGGAAAAAGAAAAACTAAGATAGAGCAAATTATAATTGCAAAAAAAGTTGTGCACAAATATGGATTTCTCTTTAAAAAATTTCCCTCTCTTCGCTCTGGTTCTTTTAATGCTAAAGCTTGACTATACCTATCAAGTGTAATTGCGATCAAAACAACCGCAACACCAATTTCAAAAGCCTCACCTAACCTTAAGCCTTGCAATCTAATTAACAAATCGTGACCTAAACCAGGTTGTCCAATAAATGCAGCTATAACTATCATTGCAAGACATTGCATAATAACTTGATTTATTCCCAACATAATTGGAGATCTAGCTGCAGGAATTTCAACTTTGAACAGCATTTGCCATTTTGTGCAACCAGCCATTACCCCAGCTTCTTTTATTTCTTGTGATATATTTTGTAATCCTAAAATAGTTAATCTAGCCATTGGTGGAAATGCAAATATTACGGTAGCAATAACTCCAGCTTTAGTCCCTATTCCAACAAATATAACTACTAGTATTAAATAAGAAAAATGAGGCAAAGATTGTAAAATATTTAACATTGGCCATAAAAAATTTGCAAACCTTTTTCTCTTGACCGCAAGTATACCCAAACACAATCCTATTAATGCGGCCAAAGGTGCAGAGACAGAAATAGCTGCTAAAGATTTCATTGATAGCTCCCATATTCCCCGTTTACTAAATAATATTAAGTACGCAAAACATGTTCCCCCTAACAATGCCAATCTCCAACCTCTCAAATAAAAACCTAATATTACTGTAAGAGTTATTATAAATATCCACGGTAAAGGTCCTATTTCGTAGCTTGGAAAACCTTTATGCAAGACTGCTTCTGTAAAATCTAAAAATTTATCGACGTAGTTTGCCATACCTCTTGTGAAATCTCTAAAAGTAAACAAACCGAAAATTTCATACTTTCTTAGAAATTGAATTAATGCGTTTGTCCAATCTACAAAAGGTATAAATCCATCTATTGATCCGCATCCTCCCAAGCAACTTTTTGGAGGTATATAAGCCCAATGTGGTGTTTTAGATGAAATCGTATAATTAGGAACAATATAACGAAGCAACCATAACAAAAAGAATGGTCCAAAAATAAATAAAAATTTTCCTTTAAAAATAGTTTTAATTTTATTCATTCTTATCTTCTGCAAATAAAGCTTTGATTATTTCTTTTTTGCTTAATGAACCAATAACTTTTTTATTTTCATCAATAACAGAGTAAGATCCTTCGGATTTTAAAACTTTTGATGCGATTTTTTCAATCTTTTCTTTACAGTTAACAGTATTATCATAGAGTTTTTTATCCTCATTATTCATAACACTTTCAGCGTTTAATAACTTGGATCTAGGAATATCTTTTGTAAATTCTGCAACATAATCAGTAGCTGGTTTTGTGATTAATTCTTCAGGAGTGCCTACTTGGACTATTAATCCTTCATACATTATTGCTATTCTATCTGCCAATCGTATAGCTTCATCAAAATCATGGGTTATAAACACAATTGTCTTTTTAAGCATATTTTGAAGTCTCAAAAACTCGTTTTGCATCTCTTTTCTAATCAATGGATCTAAAGCTGAAAAAGGTTCATCTAAAAACCAAACATCTGGTTCAACCGCTAAAGATCTTGCTAGACCAACTCTTTGTTGTTGACCTCCTGAAAGTTCTCTAGGATAATATTTTTCTCTACCTTCAAGACCAACTAATTTAATGACCTCTTTCGCTCTATCTTCTCTTTTAATAGGCTCTATTCCTTGCACCTCTAAAGGAAATGCAACATTTTGTAAAACTGTTCTGTGAGGTAATAAAGCAAAATGCTGAAATACCATTCCCATTTTATGTCTTCTTATTTCGATTAACTCTTTATCGCTAGCTTTTAATAAATCTTTACCCTCAAAAAAAACTTGACCATCAGTTGGTTGAATAAGTTTAGACATACATCTTAATAATGTTGACTTACCTGATCCACTCAATCCCATAATAACCAATATTTCTCCAGTTTTTACATCGATAGATGCATCTCTAACCGCAGGTATATATTTATTTGATTTTAGTTGTTCGGTTGATGGATTATTATTATTTTCTTTTAAAAACTTTTCTGGATTTTCTCCATATAATTTCCAAATATTTGAACATGAAATTTTGATTTGATCGTCCATAATAAAAAAAGTTAAGAGAACTTAACATAAAATAAAAAAAAAACGAACCGACTTAAGATTATGTCGGTTCGTTTCTAATTGACTAAAAATTACTTAATCCAATTGCTCCATTTAGATTTGTGATCATCTAACCATTTTTGAGCAGCTGCTGATACTTCTAAACCATCTGTATCCTTATAGTTAGCCATTTTGTCAATGTCTGGACCAGAAAAGTTCATCTGTTTTAACAACTTATATCCCGCAGGATGATTTTTTTTGAAATCTGCATTAACTGCTAATTTTAAATAACCACTTGCTGGGTTTCCACAATCATAAAGTGCAGTTTTATTGATTCCCCATGAAGGATCCTTCGTACAAGCTGGATCATGTTTTGGAAACTCAACAAACTTACCTGGATATTTTGCACCGATGAAATTTGGTGACCAGTTAAACACAACTACAGCTTTTCCTTGAGCCACACCTGCATCTAATTCAGCCCAAATAGCATCTGCAGAACCTGCATTTTTAACCATGAAGTTCATTCCTAGAGCCTCAACTTTTTCAGCATCATGTTTTAACCAATCAACAGGACCACCGATAAATACTCCTTTACCTCCAGAGTCTGCTCTTGCAAAAAGATCTGCACATTTATTTAGAGCTTTCCAATCTGGTAGACCAGGACAAAGTTTTTCAACATGGTTTGGATACCACCAGTCCTCTCTAGTTACTGCATCGTGAGTAAGAATTTCTTCAATTCCACCACCAGCTTTTGCTTTTTCATAAGATGCTCCAAACGCACCTTCCCAAATTTCATGAACTAGATCAATATCACCATCTGCCATTGCTTGGTATACTGCTTGTGAGTCCATATTAATATACTCTACTTTCTCACCTACCATTTTTAGTAATTCACCAACAACTTCAGCTCCAACTAATTGACTTGACCAATTGTGTGTTGGGATTTTAACAACTCCGCTTTTATCTGCATTCGCACCTGTAAAACTTAGAGCAAATGTAATCAAAAAAGCAGAAATTATTGATAAAAGTTTCTTCATTTATTTCTCCTCTCTTAATATATTAAGTATTTAATTATCCTTAAATTTAATCTTACAGTCAACAGAAGTTGGTACTAAAATTTATATATACAATTAATCAGTACTGATTTATTCTCAAACATAAGTAATCATTGATTTAAAATGTTAGAAGAAAATTTAAGAATAAATGAACCTGGTTTAAATGTTTTGCCACCTGGGGTTGAAAGATACGTAATTAATGGTGGTGGACTTACAGGAGTTCAGATTTTTCCAGATGATGAAATTGAAATAATTAATAATGAAGGAAATCAAATTTGCGAAATAGTTGTTTTTAATTCTGATGGAAATTCAGATCCATCGATTTTAAATTTAAAATCTTCTAAATCAGAAAATGATATAATTAAAATCTTAAATAGAAATGAAGAAAGTTCAAAAATTGCATTACGTCAATTAGAAAAAAGAAATCTTAAAATTGCAAAGTCTAAATCTTCAATCCTCTTTGATAAAGACACTCCACCAGGAGAGAAAATTAAAATAAGCTCAAAAGATAAATGTTATTGTATTTTTGCTGCCCCTGGCAATGATATGTTAGTTCATGAACAAAATCCTCCTACTGAACTAACTTTATTTATTAAAAGAAATAATATTGTTGACTATAAAGAACATAGAATAATTCCAGATCCAATTTTTGATCCTCTAGACGAAAAAAATATTGCAAAACAATCAGCGATTTCTTTTGAAGTTAAAGAGGGAGATTATATTCAAATAATTTGTCCAACTGGTAGACAATGTTCAGATTTTGTTGCTTTCGATACAGCTAAATTAGGTAAAGGTGTAGAGAAAGGTTTAGATTGGCAAACAACTAGGACTTTTATGGGTAATACTTTTCCAGGGCCGGGATTATATTCAAAATTTTTTGATACAGATCATGAACCTTTAGTGGAGGTAATAAGAGATACCGTTGGTAGACATGACACTTTTAATCTTGCTTGTACATCAAAGTATTACGAAGATGCTGGTTATTTTGGGCATCCAAATTGCTCAGATAACTTAAGTGGTGCTATGGAAAATTTTGGGGTTAATAGACAAAAAGGATGGCACGCTATAAATTTATTTTTTAATACTTCGGCAGGAGGTTTAAATACTGTACTTTCTGATGAGTCATTTGCAAGACCTGGAGATTATGTAATATTAAGAGCTTTAAAAGATTTAACCTGCGGAACATCAGCCTGTCCAAGTGATATAGATCCATGTAATTCATGGAACCCTACAGATATTTTTGTTAGAACTTATGAAAAAAAAAGAGAATTTACAAAATCTTTTGCATTTAGAATGAAACCAGACTCAGAATTAAAACTGACAAAAAATACAGGATTTCATGAAAGAACTTCTAAATTAACAAGAAACTTTGTTGATGCTAGAGGATATTGGCTGCCCAATGATTACACTAAACACGGAGTAATAAATGAATATACAGCGTGTAGAGAAAAAGCAGTTTTAATTGATTTATCTTCTTTAAGAAAATTTGAAATATTAGGTCCAGATGCAGAAGAATTGATGGACTATACTTTAACTAGAAATGTTAAAAAATTGTCAGTTGGACAAATTGTTTATTCTTCGATGTGTTATGAAAATGGTTCTATGTTTGATGATGGAACATTGTTAAAAATGAGTGATCATGGATTTAGATGGGTATGTGGTGATGAATATGCAGGTGAATGGTTAAAAGAACAGGCAAAAAAGAAAAAATTTAATGTTTTAGTTAAAAACTCTACTGATCAAATAAATAATATTTCTCTACAAGGGCCAAATAGTAGAAAAATTTTAGAAAAGTTTATTTTTACTCCACCAACACAGCCTTCTATTTCAGAATTACAATGGTTTAGGTTTACAATCTGCAGAGTAAAAGAGCTTAGTGGAATTCCATTAATGGTTTCTAGAACAGGATATACAGGTGAGTTAGGATATGAAATATGGTGTCACCCTTCTGATGCACCAGCAGTTTGGGATGTGCTTGTGGAAGCTGGTAAAGATGAAGGATTAATACCCGCTGGTTTTGGAGCATTAGATTTGTTAAGAATTGAAGCAGGTCTAATATTGTTTGGTAATGAATTTGACGGCCAAGTTGACCCGTTTGAAGCTGGTGTTGGATTTACAGTTCCTTTAAAAACAAAAAAAGCAGATTTCATTGGTAAAGAAGCATTAATAAAAAGAAAAGAAAATCCGCAAAAAAAATTAGTTGGATTAGAACTTGTAGGCAAAGAAAAAGCTAATCACGGTGATTGTGTTCACATTGGAAGATCCCAAGTTGGCGTAGTCACAAGCGGATGTCTATCTCCTACTTTGAATAAAAATATTGCTTTGTGCAGAATTGATGTAGGTCATTCAGAAATAGGTATGAATGTTGAAGTGGGTAAAATTGATGGACATCAAAAAAGAATACCTGCCAAAGTTGTTGGTTTCCCGCATTACGATCCTCAAAAAATACGTGTAAAATCTTAATGTCAAAATCATCAAAGGATTTACTGGAATTTTGGGAAGATCAAATGAAACTATCCCATACATCTAGTAATTACTTTTTCAGAAAGTCTCCTTCACATTATCATATGATGTTGATTGTGATGAATTCCTATAAGTTAAATGAAAACTTATCTGTCGAAGAACTTAAGACTAGACTTTTTAAAACCTCTAGACCTAAATCTGCACTCATGATCAAGGAAGCTTGTGATAAACAATTTTTTTACCTCGAGAAAACAGGAAATGACCATAGAAAAAAGTACGTTTTACCCACACAGAATTTTGTTAATGAATTTAACGAGTATTTGAAAACTCTCAAAAATTTGAGTTTTTAAATAAAATTCTCACTAATATTTAGAATTTATATAAATTATATATAAAAATTATTATATTCTTTCCTTTGCTAAAAAATTAAAGTTCAAACATGTCGTTACCGACAAAAGCAAAAGTTGTGATAATTGGTGGAGGAATTCACGGGTTAAGTACTGCTTGGAAACTTTCTGAAAAATACAAAAATCCAAACGATGTAGTTGTCCTAGAGAAAAAAGATACTGCTGCAGGTGCAAGTGGAATTGCATGTGGAGTTGTTAGAAATAATTATTTTCAACCAGCAATGAGAGAATTAATGGCTCATTCAGTTAGTGTTTGGGAAAGTGATCCAGAGGCATTTAAATATAATGCTGTTGGCTATATGCAAATTTCTCCAGAAGTAATGCATAAAGATGTTGCAAGTATTTATGAACAACAAAAAGCTATTGGATATCAATCAGAATTTATAGAAGGTGAAAAAGATTGCATGAAATATATGCAAGGAATTTTTAGTGATTGGCAAGCAAAAGGTATTACATCAGTCTTGCATGAAAAAAAAGGTGGATACGCATTTAATAAAGACTCAATTAAAGCACTAGAGAAAAAAGCGAATTCAAACGGTGTAAACGTTCATAAAGGAGTAAAGGTTACAGGTTTTAAAAGAGGGAGTAACAGCAATGCAATTACTGGCGTGGTTACAGATAAAGGTACAATTGATTGTGATCAGGTAGTTATTGGAGCAGGACCATGGGTAAGAGATTTTTGGAATATGTTGGAGTTACCAAAAACAACAAACATAAAAGATGCTAAAAATGGAAAAATGCATGAAGTTGAAATGTGGAAGTACTGGTTTTTACAAGAAGGTGTATTAGGTGTAGATGCAGATTATTTAAAAACTAATGAAGGTAAATCGCCTCCAGTAATTCATGTTGATACAGATGCACCACTTTATTCTGACAAAGATGGCAAAATAATTACAGAAGACTTGTGGGGTATTTATTATAAACCTGATATTGAAGGATTAGGAGTTCAAGGTGGAACATCACCTTACATTGTTCAAAAACATTTTGATGAAGTTAACGTTGATCCATATGGGATAGACTCTCCAGAATATCAAACCACTGATAAATTTTCTGATATGTGGACTTCGGCACTTGCACATATTCAGAAACGTTTTGTTGGTAAATCTCACCTGTATAGAAAGGGACCATCAGGAGGATTGGGTTGTTTGACGCCAGACTCATTCCCAATATTCGATAGATTTTTTGAAAATGTTTACATGATTGCAGATGCAAATCATGGTTATAAAATGATAGGTGTTGGGCACCTTGTTGCACAAGAAATTTTAGGTCATGAAAGTGAATTATTAAAACCGTTTAGGTTCGATAGATATGAAAAAGGAAAACTTCATCCGACATCGAACAGTCCGTTTCCTTGGAGCTAATTTATCTAAGTAGACAAACGTTTTTTTTTCAGTTACCTTTTTGATCTGAAAATTCAAAGGGGGAAGAATGACGGATCTTGAAAAACACGTAAACCAACCAGGTAGAGCTAAACTCGTCAAAAAGGTTAGAGAAAAAATAAACGAATTAGGAATTACTTATATCTATTATCAATTTATTTCAGTAACTGGTAGAGTTGTTGGAAAAGGAATACCAGCGGACCACTGGGAAAGAACTGCAGAAAAAGGTTTTCAATTGGTTTATGGAGCAACAGCAAACTTATTTTTAGATCGTCATAATAATTATATTGGTTATGGTCCAGAAGCTATGGAATTGGTAGGAATACCTGATCCAGAAACTTTTGTTCAATTGCCTTGGGATAAGAGAGTTGGAAGAGTTTTTGTTACATGTTTTAGAAATAGAGAAGAAAGAAAAAATCCAGGCGGTCATTTAACAAGTGACTGCAGAGGTAATCTTAGAATTTTCATGAATGAGTTCAAAAAGAAACATGGATTAGAATTAAGAGTTGGAACAGAGCCTGAAATGATGTGGTTAACAAAAAATCCTGACGGAACTCCAACTGGACAAGGTTTTTCAAAACCGTTCTGTTATCATATAGACCAATTTGAATCTTTAAGACCTGTCTTTATGAAGGTTATTGAATATGCAAAAGCGATGGGTCTTGATATGATCCAAGGTGACCATGAAGATGCTCCTGGCCAATTAGAACTTAACTGGACATTTGATAACGTTTTAAGAAACGCAGATAGATTATCTACATATCGACAAATTTGTGCTCAGGTAGCAAGAGAACATAATCTTATTGCTTGCTTCATGACTAAACCATTTATGGGGGTTTCAGCGAGTGGATGTCACACAAACATGTCTTTATGGAAAGGTGGAAAAGTATCTGTAAATAAATTAGGTAACAAAAAACTTCCAGGTGTAGAAGAAGTGTTTAGTTATGTATCAGGTGGAACTAATACTTTCATGCCGGATACTAAGGATATGCAATTACCTGGAAAAATTGGTTTACAATCAATTGCAGGGATAATGAAACATTTACCAGCTTTAACAGCAATTGGTTCTTCGACAGTGAACTCATATAGAAGGTTATGGGATCAAGGTTTTTGGGCTCCAGTATATGCTGACTGGGGTTATCAAAATAGAACTTGTGGTTTAAGAGTATCAGCCCCGGGCAGATTTGAGTACAGATCAGTTGATTCTATGCATAATCCATATTTATTAGGTGCAGCATTGCTTAAAGCTTGTGATGAAGGAATATCTAAAAAAATGAAACCAGCTAAACCTGAGTCTCGAAATATATATGAAGCTCAAAAAGCTGGTAAAGATGTTAAAAAACTTCCGCTAAGTTTAGGTGAAGCTTTAGATAGATTGGCGGAAGATGAAGTAATAAAATCATCAATGCCAGATGAAATGTATAAAGTATTTAATTGGTACAAACGAGATGAGTGGGAAAAATTCTTAGGTGCAACAACACAATGGGATCTTGATACTTATCTGGATTGTTTACCATAATTCAATATGGAAATTATATGTGCGGAATAGCAGGATTAATTCATAGAGGAAATACATCAAACGTTGGTTTTGAACTTCAAGGTATGCTTCAAGCATTAAAGCATAGAGGTGAGGACTCAACTGGATATGCTTTGTATGGAAAAACTGATGGAGAAAATTTCATCATGCGATTTAAGGTTGGTGAAAATGTTGCAGAGGGAAGCTCTTCTGTAAAAGAAGATGTATCAGTTTATGATGAAAGAAAAAAAATTGTTGATTCTTATCTTTCTGAGCTAGGCGCTAAGGTGATAAAAGAAGATAGAATTCTTCCTTATTCATTACGATATGAAATTCAGTATGACAAAGATTTAATGGAATTTTCTCAAAAAATAGAAAGCGTTGAAGGTGTAGAAATATTATCTATGGGAAAATCTCTAGAAGTAATTAAAGATCTAGGAAACGCTGAAGTTGTTTGTAACAGATATAATTTAGATAAAGTTGTCGGGACACATGCAATTGGTCATGCTAGAATGGCAACAGAGTCGGGAGTGGATATTAAATCTGCTCACCCATTTTGGGGCTATCCTTTTAGCGATGTATCAGTCGTTCATAATGGACAATTAACAAACTATTGGAATAATAGAAGAGTATTGGAAAACAAGGGCATGAGATTTATGTCAGAATGTGACTCTGAATTAATCGCTGTATATCTTGCAGAAAAAATGAGAAATGGAGCTACATTAGAAGAGGGAATGAAAGAGTCTCTCGTCGGTTTAGATGGGGTATTTACTTATTTTGTTGCAACAAAAGATAGCTTAGGAATGGCGAAAGATACAATGGCTGCAAAACCACTAGTATTGTATGAGTCAGATGATTTAGTTGCAATGGGGTCAGAGGAAATTGCAATAAGATCAATATTACCACAAGAAATCGAAACTTATGATCCTTTTGATGGAGAAGTTAAAGTATGGCAAATTTAAAAACATCAGAAAAAAAAAGTAAAGCTCAATCAATGGGACTTCATACAGAAGTCTTAACTGGAAAAACACAACAAAAATTTTTTAATCCAGATGAGGCAGAGAATTTTTATTACTTTGGGACATATGATGTAGATTTTAACAAAAGAACTGAAATTGACGTTAAAAACATGGATTGTCGTGAAGCAAATAAAAAAATTGATGAATTAATGAAAGATGGATACGGAACTATTGTAATAAAGAACCCACAGGGAAAACATAGCTTGGGAGTTGGAATTCTCAATAAATTAAATTTAATTTTTGAAGGTAGTTTGGGATACTTTGGATGTGGATCAATGGATGGTCCTATTGTTAGAATTAATGGAAGAGTGGGATGGTCATGTGCAGAAAATATGATGGCAGGAAAAGTAGTAATTGAAAAAAACGCAGGATCTTGTTTTGGTGCGGCAATTAGAGGTGGAGATCTGATATGCAAAGGAAGCGTAGGTGCCAGAACAGGAATTGATCAAAAAGGTGGAACAATAATTATTGGTGGAGATGCTGGTGCTTTTACAGGTTTTATGATGCAAAGAGGCAGAATAATAATCTTGGGTGACGTAGGTATAAATCTAGGTGACTCTATGTATGATGGGACAATTTTTGTAGGTGGAAAAATTGGATCATTTGGTAGTGATGCTGTCGAAGCTGAATTAACTGATTCAGATCAAGACTGGCTTAAAAGAAAATTAAAGGTTGCGGAGATCGGAGAAAATTTCGATGTTTCTAAGATGACCAAAGTTGTAGCAGGAAAAAAACTTTGGAATTACGACGCTCTTGAACCTACAGAAAAAAAAGGAGCAATTTAAATGGCAAAGAAAAAAAATGGTAATGGAAAGTCAAACGGACATTCTAATGATAATGGAATAGCTTCAAGAAATAAAAGTTTGTTGGGACACAACGCTATTTTTACTCCAGAAGTTATGGACGACATTCACATCAAAGCGGAATTAGGAAGATACAGAATGAGAGGAATGGCTTTGATGAAAAAGATACCTACTTTTGATGATCTAGTTTTCTTGCCAGGTACATTAACAAGATTTGTAATTGAAGGTTACAGAGAAAAATGTGAGACCAAAACTATTATTGGTCCAAGATGTGAAAATCCAATTGAGCTTGATATTCCAGTTTACATTACGGGTATGAGTTTTGGAGCCTTATCTTATGAAGCGAAAACTGCATTAGCTAGAGGTGCTACAATGGCTGGTAGCGCAACATGTTCTGGTGAAGGTGGAATGATACCAGATGAGAGAAGATATTCAGAAAAATGGTTTTATCAGTGCATACAATCAAGATACGGTTTTAACCCACACCATGCTCAACTAGCTGATGGAATTGAGGTTTTTATTGGACAAGGACAAAAAGTTGGAATGGGTGGTCATTTGATGGGTCAAAAAGTTACTGACCAAGTTGCAGAAATGAGATCACTACCTGCAGGTATTGATCAAAGATCTCCGGCAAGACATCCTGATTGGTTGGGTCCAGATGATTTAGCTTTAAAAGTTCAAGAGCTAAGAGAATTAACAAAAAACAAAGTGCCAATTCAATTAAAACTTGGAGCAGCTAAAGTGTATGATGATGTAAGGATGGCAGCAAAATGTGATCCAGACTCAATTTATCTTGATGGAATGGAAGGTTCAACTGGTGCTGGACCACACATTGCAGCTGCAAACACAGGTATCCCAGGAATTGCTGGAATTAGAGAAGCAAGAAGAGCTTTGGATGATGTAGGTAAAACTGGAAAAGTAACTTTAATTTATGCAGGTGGTGTTAGAGATGGAGCGGATATGGCTAAAGCTTTAGCGCTTGGTGCAGACGCAATTGCAATTGGAACAGGTGCAATGGTGGCTTTAAATTGTAATAAGGAAATACCAGAATCTAACTTTGAAAAAGAAATGGGTGTTCCCGCAGGTCATTGCTATCACTGTCATACGGGTAGATGTCCGGTAGGAGTTGCTACTCAAGATCCTAAATTAAGAAAAAGATTAAATCCTGATGATGCAGCATTAAGAGTATATAATTACTTGCATGCGATGACATTGGAGGCTCAATTGTTGGCTAGAGCATGTGGAAAAACAAATATTCACTCTCTTGAACCAGAAGATATGGCTGCATTAACAATGGAGGCTTCTGCTTTAGCTAAAGTACCTCTTGCAGGAACAAATCATACAGTAGGAGTTAAAGATTTCCATAAAATCTAATAGCAAACATGCCAAAGAAAAAAGGTAAGAAAAAAGTCAAATCAAAAGAGATTAAAGGTCAATTAGGAAAGAAAAAAGAAACTGCAAGAGAAAAAATGATTGGCCAAACAATTGGCTACCGATATGACGTTAATCTTTTACCTGACTATAGTCGACTAACTCCATTTTTAAAAAAATATATAGAAGCTATGGGTTGGGACGATCTTAATTGGTTAGAAGATGTTCATATGGGTTATGAAGAAAATAGACCTGCTGTTTTTGATAGAAATGCTAATGGTTGGGTAACGATACCAAGTAAAATAAAATTACCTAACAATCAGCAGGATAGAGATATGATAGCTAGAGAATTATTGGTAAAGTTTCAAATGTCGCCGAATCATCCTCTGGTTGATCTTAAAAAAGCATATTTAAAATTCTAATTTTCAATTTCAAGTTGATAAAATAATTATTAACTTCTACTTTTTATAAATAAAATAAAATTGTCAGCGTAAAAAAAATTTCATAGAGTCTATTAACTATTAATAGGAGAGAGAAATATGACTGATCAATTAGGTGCTCTCACAACCTTATTTACAGAATTTTACTATTGGGTAACTGTGGTTCTTATGTTTTTGATCCACGTGGGTTTCTGTATGTATGAAGTTGGGGCATCTCGTTACAAACATCACCAACACACTCTTATGAAAAATACAATGCTGATACCACTGGTAACAGTCACATGGTTTTTCTTTGGTTGGTGGATATACTGGGCATTTCCAACAGGACCTGGATTAGCTCCTTCAATTATGACCGAAAGTACGGGTCTAGTTCTTGGAGGTGGATTTGGTGGAAATGATCTTGCTAACCCTACAAATGCATTGATGGCCGTAAATCTTAATGATCATATAATGGGTGTCTTCTGGGCAGCTTTTTTATTATTTTCATGGACTGCAGCATCAATTGTATCTGGAGCGGTTATTGAAAGAATAACTACTTTTGCATTTGGAATACTTGCAATTGCAATTGGATCTGTTTTCTGGACAATAGATGCTTCATGGGGATGGCATTTTGATGGATGGATGTTAAAAATATTAGGATATCACGATGCTTATGCTTCTGGAGTAATTCACGCAATTGCCGGAGGTTTTGCTTTAGGTGTTCTAATTGTTTTAGGACCAAGAATTGGAAAATTTTCATCTAGCGGAGAACCAAGAAACATTGGACCAAGAAATCCTTGGTTGGTGACTGTTGGATTATTCTTAATATATACAGGTTTTTGGGGCTTTTATGCAGCATGTAATGTTCCGATTTATGATCTTGGACCTGAATACGGTATGGAAGGTGTAACTTTCTTTACTGCAACGAACATCTACCTAACTCCAACCACACTTAGTGGAATAACGATGAACTTTTTAATGTCGTTATCTGGAGGGTTGTTAGCAGGATATGTGGTCTCGAAGGGAGATCCTTTCTGGACTTATTCATCAGGACTTGCGGGAATAATATGTGCATCTGCAGGTAATGATTTATATCATCCAATACAATCAATGATAATCGGTATGATCGGAGTAGTTATAGCTTACAAAATGCATTACTGGGTCGAGAAAAAATATAAAATCGACGATGCAGTTGGAGCGGTAGCTGTTCATGGTTATGCTGGATTTGTTGGTCTTGTAATATGTGGTTTTGTTTTAAATGGTTATCCTTCATCTGGATACAGTGTTGGAGCTATGTGGGATGGAACTAATTATGCAGCAATTAATCCCCTTGGAATGTTTATCGGCGCAATAATAATGTTTTTTGTGCTAGGTATGCTTCCTGGATATATAATTGCAAAAGTTCTTCACGGAATGGGTAAATTAAGAATACCAAGAGAAGTAGAGCTTGCAGGACTTGACTATACAATTATGGAAGAGGCTAAAGAAGACGAAAAAGCTGTAGTCTCAGCCAGTAGATAAAGGAGGTATGTAAATGGCAACAGTATCAAATTGGATAGATCATTTAAGTGCCTCTGAGGTACAAGGATCTGTCTATCCAGGTGTTGGTTCGGAAGGAGTGCTAGTTATAATAGCAATTCTTATTTGGGTTGGCTGGCATGTTATTTCATCTAAACAAGAAGATGGTAAGATGAATGCAATTGTCAGAAAAAAACCAAGTGCTAACGACTGGAAAAGCAATATAACAGACGGTTAAAACTTTTAAGAGGGCGCATGAAATACTGTGCCCTCTTTTTTTTTAATGCAAAATTCTGAAGAAAATAATCAAAATGAAAATAAAACTCCTAGCAAAATGGCACGTCTTGCATGGCCAAAAGCAAAGTATGGAGTAATTATAGCGATATTAATTATTATTGGTGTAAATTTAATTTATTACAAAGATTTCTTTTTATCATTTTTTAAATAATTGTGTTACGTTATTAGATGGCAAAAAATTTATTTAAAATTTCAAAACAAAAAAAAATTAAATATTTTTTGATAAGTTTTGTAGATTTATTTGGTGTCTTAAGATCAAAATTGGTTCCTGCTAATGCAATAAAAGATATGCAAGTAGATGGCGCTGGATTTGCTGGGTTTGCAGCTTGGCTAGATATGACACCAGCTGATTCTGACATGTTTGCAATACCTGATCCTGACAGTTTAATTCAACTACCATGGAATAAAGAAGTTGGTTGGTTGGCTTCAGATTTATGGATGAATGGTAAACCAGTCGATGCTTCACCAAGAGTGATGTTAAAAAAACAAATAAAAAAATTATCTGAATTGGGATATAGCATGAAGTCAGGTGTGGAGTGTGAGTATTTTTTGATTTCTCCTGATGGGAACACAATTGCAGATAATAGAGATACTCAATCTAAACCTTGTTATGACCAGTCTTCTTTAATGAGAAGATATGAGCTTATAAAAGAAATATGTGATTGTATGATTGAAATGGGATGGGGTCCTTATCAAAATGACCACGAAGATGCTAATGGGCAATTTGAAATGAATTGGGATTATTCAGATTGTCTAAAAACTGCTGATAGACACACTTTCTTTAAATTTATGGTTAAAACTATTGCAGAAAAGCATGATTTAAGAGCAACATTTATGCCAAAACCTTTTGAAAATTTAACTGGTAACGGATGTCATGCCCATATTTCTTTATGGAAAGGGAAGAAAAATATCTTTCTTGATAAAAATGATAAACTTGGGCTAAGCAAGACCGCTTATAACTTTTTAGGAGGCATCATGAGACATGCTTCATCCTTATCTACTTTTTTTAATCCAACAATAAATAGTTACAGACGAATAAATGCTGCACCAACAAAATCTGGCGCGACATGGTCTCCAAGCAGTATATCATATACAGGAAATAACCGTACACATATGATAAGGGTTCCTGATCCGGGAAGATTTGAACTAAGACTTATGGATGGATCCGCAAATCCTTATTTACTTCAAGCTAGTGTATTAGCTGCAGGAATAGAGGGATTAAGTAAAAGAATTAATCCTGGCAAACCTCTTTTTTGTAATATGTATGAGGATTATAAAAAATATCCAAACCTTTCTAAATTACCAAATGAACTAAAAGATTCTCTTGATAAAATTGAAAATAATAAAGAAATGAATAAAGCATTTGGAAAAGAAGTAATTAAAAGTTATGTCAAGTTAAGGACTTCGGAATTAAAAGATTTTAATGATAACGAAAAATTTGATAAGTCCAAACCAATTACAAAATGGGAAAGACAGAATACTCTAGACTGTTAAAGTGAAAAGCTTTGATAGTTATAGAAAATGGAAATATACAAAATTTTTATCGAATAAAAATTATAGTTTTAATCGAAACTATATTTTAAATATTATTTCGTCAAAAATAATCACCGATGCTTTTAATTCTATATCTAAGTGGAAAAACTATAAAAAAACACCATTATTAAAATTAGAGAAACTAAACAAAAATTTAAAACTTAATAATATTTTTTACAAAGATGAGTCGAAAAGATTTCATTTAAAATCATTTAAAGCTTTAGGTGGAGCATATGCCGTAGAAAAAATATCTAAAAAGAAAAAAAATATAATAATATCATCTGCAACAGCTGGAAATCATGGTAAATCAGTTGCTTGGGGAGCTCAAAGATTGGGTTTACAATGTAAAATTTTTGTTAGTCAATATGTAAGTGAAGCGAGAGTAAAAGAAATTGAAAAATTTGGAGCCGATGTAATTCGAGTAAAAGGTAATTACGAAAATTCATTAAACGAGTGTAAAAAATTATCAAAAAAGAATAATTGGAATATTGTTCAAGATGTATCTACGAAGAATTATAGTCATGTTCCTTTGTTAACTATGGCTGGTTATTCAATTATGGTTAAAGAAATTTCAAAACAAACTACGCATTATATTACACATATATTCCTTCAAGCTGGCGTTGGTGGCATGGCCGCAGGTGTAGTTGCAGGAGTTGCAAAATATTTCAAGAGAATTCCCAAAATAATAATAGTTGAACCTGATGGAGCTGATTGTGTACTTCAAAGCATAAAAAGCAAAAGTTTAAAAAAAATTAAAATAAGAAAAGAAAGTATAATGGGTGGTATGTCATGCAATGAAATGTCTCTCATACCTTGGCATGTATTAAAAAAGACTAGTGATTGTTGTGTTACTGTAAATGACTCAAAAGTTCCTAAAACTGTTGCAATGCTTAAAGACAAGAAACTGAGTAAAAGATCAATAATAGGTGGTGAATGTGCTACACCAGGAATTATCAGTCTTATTAGTCTCTGTAATAATCCTAAAACAAAGAAATTAATAAATCTTAACGAAAAATCTAATGTTTTAGTTATTGGATGCGAAGGTAATGCAGATGTAAAACTTTACAAACAATTGCTATCTAAAGGTAGAAAGTAAATCATATGTCAAAAAAAGCCGTTGTTTGGATAAGAGACGATTTTAGAATAAAAAATAATTCTGCGTTATCTTATGCAACAAATAATTACGATACTGTCACAGCATTATATATTTATAATAAAGAAAATTTCGATGATGTTAGAGAAGCACAAAAATGGTGGGTAAGTAAATCTTTAATTAATTTTAAAATTGAGTTAATTAAATACAATATTGAATTAGAATTAGTATTTTCTGATGAGATAACTTTTTTTAGTAAAATCAAAAACAAACAAGAAATTTCTGTATTTTGGAATAAAATATATGAGCCATCTCAATTAAAGTTAGATAATGATCTCATTAAAATTTTTGAAAAAAATAAAATACTTTCAAAATGCTTTAAAGGAAATGTTCTTAATGAATATAATAATGTTACAAAAGATGATGGAAGCCCTTATAAAGTTTATAGTCCATTTTGGAGAGTTGGAGAGCAAATTTACTTGGATAGTATCCCAAATAAATCATTAAATGTAAAAAAAGTTAAGAGCAAAATAAAATTATTCAAAAATAATAATGTTCCAGATCAAATTTTGCCAAAGAAAAATTGGTATAAAAAATTTGAAAAATATTGGGACCCTACAGAAAAACAATCCGAAAAATATTTAAATGAGTTTGTTGAAAATAGAATGTTGAAATATGGAGTTGATAGAGATTATCCAGCTATAAATGGTTCGTCAAAACTTTCTCCATTCATTAGAAACGGACAAATACATGTAAGTAACATTTGGGAAAAATGTTATAAATATAAATCAAAAAATATTAGTGTTAAGAAATATCTAAATGAATTAGGCTGGAGAGAATTTTCACATAGTTTAATTAATTATTTCCCTGAAATGCTAAAAGGTAATTTAAGAAAAGAATTTGATAAATTTCCATGGGATAAAAATGCAAAAAATTTGAAAGCTTGGAAAAATGGTATGACCGGATACCCAATTGTTGATGCCGGGATGAGACAACTTTATGAAACAGGTTGGATGCATAATAGAATTAGAATGGTAGTTGGTTCTTTTCTTGTAAAACATTTAAGAATTAATTGGAAAGAGGGTGAAAAACATTTTAGAAATTGTTTGTTAGATTTTAATGAAGCAAACAATGTTGCACAATGGCAATGGGTTGCTGGCTGTGGTGCAGATGCAGCCCCATATTTTAGAATTTTTAATCCTATATTGCAGGGTGAAAAATTTGATAAACAAGGTTTGTATGTAAAAAAATGGGTACCTGAACTTGAGAGAGTTCCAAGTAAATTTATTCATAAACCATGGGAGATGGAAACAAAATATCAGGAAGCTATAAAAACTAAAATTGGTTTGGACTACCCTTCCCCATTAGTCGTGCATGAAGAAGCTAGGAACGCAGCTCTTAAAGCATTTCAAACTTTAAAAAATTAATTAATCTCCAATAAAGTGATGAATAATCAGCCTTTTAGTAGAAGCTAACCTATGTTCAAAAAGGTAAATTCCTTGCCAAGTTCCTAACAAAAGTTGTTTGTTTTTTATACTTAGGGATATTTGATTATTAGTTAAAGCTGACTTTATATGAGCTGGCATATCGTCCTTACCTTCTATTGTATGAATGTACAATTTATTATCCATTGGAGCAATTTTGTCAAAATAATTAATTAAATCTGATTGAACATCAGGATCAGCGTTTTCTTGAACGATTAAAGATGCACTAGTGTGCTGAATGCTTAAATTTAAAATACCATTATTAAAATTATTTTTATTTATCCAGCCTATCGTTTGATCGGTAAATTCATATAATTTTTGACCATTTGTTTTAAGTTCCAGATTAAAAAATTCTTGTCTCATAAATGTTTTTTAGATGTTAATTCATATATTCGGCTAATGGTTCGCTTAAATGGTTTTTCTAATAATCTTGATGATGTAAGTTTATCAATATTTTGTTCTGCACTAATGGCTATAGGTATATTTTGATCATACACGATATCTAAAAAAGTAATAAATCTTTGTTGTTGATTTGAATTTAAATCATTAAATGCTGGTACATTTTCCATAACTATAAAAAAACAATTTTTTACTATTTTAATATAATCTTCTGATCCTAAATTTTTATCACATACTTCTTTAAAGGTTAATCGAACAATTCCATCATAGAAATTTTTTAAAATAAATTTTCTTCCTTTAATGTTTAAAATCTTTTCTTTTAAAACCTTATCTTTAGTCATCACTCTAAATAATTTGTTTATTTTAAAATTGTTTTCTTGATTTAAAGGTGAGTAATATCTTTGAGTTTTATTGCCTTTGGACTTTCTATAATCATCATCTATATTTAATTGATATTCAAATGATTGCTTTTGCATTATTTTTATAAAAGGTTTGAATTGATCTCTTTGTAACCCATCTTTATACAAATTTTCGATTTTTATATTAGAAGTTACAATAATTTTTAAATCTTCTTTAAATATTTCCTCAAATAATTTTCCAAGTATCATTGCATCTACTATATTTGTAACTTGAAACTCGTCAAAATATATTAATTTTGCTTTCGATTTTAATTTTTTAACAAATTTACTTATTTTATTTTCATTATTTTTATCTTTGAATTGGTGTACAAAATCGTGAAAGCTAAGCATAAACTCATTGAAGTGAAGTTTTAATTTTTTACCCTCAACTAAGTTGAAAAAAAAGTCTAATATCATGGTTTTGCCAACGCCAACATCTCCATAAAGATAAAAACCTTTTTTATAATTTTTTTTTGATAAAATTTTTGAGATAAATGATTTGTAGTTTAATTTAAAATATTCTTCTAATGTTTTTATGAGTTTTATCTGATGGGAATTAACATCTAAATTTTTTTTTTTGCAGTAAAGTTTAAACTCTTTAACAAAACTTTTTTGCATTAATTCTTTTTTGAATTAAAATCAATACCGTATTCTGATCTTGGTCCTTTTCTTAATCCAAAAGGTCCAGAGATAAAAATTGTCATTGGCCTTGTTCCTGGTTCAAGGTCTACTCTATGATATGCATTGGCTGATCTAAATCCGATATATCCAGGTTTTCTCCAGAACTTTCCTTTTTTAGTAGTTTCCCAATAACCGCCTCTCAAAATTATTGTAATATAAGGGAATAGATGATTATGAACTCCATCCCCATGATCATCATCCAACATTTCATGAATTAATATATTAAATGGGAACCATTTTGGTCTATTCCTAAATAATAAATAATATCTATTCATCCATGGTTTAGCTTCATTAAATTTAGGATGAGATGGACCCCTATCTAAAACTACTTTTTTTCTTCCAATTTTTTCTAAAAATTTTAATAACATTAATTTGATTTTATAATTCCATTATTTTTAATTAAAAAAATATTAGCATTATTAATAAATGGTCTCGATATTTTTTCATTATTAAATTTAATTACATTTTCTGTTTCAGAATTAGTTAAATTGATAATCAAAATTCTTCCATTATCGGTGGACAAATAAATTTTATTCTTAGCAAGAACAAAACCTACTGGTTTAATTTTTTCTCTTTTTTTAAAATTTGAGAAAACATCAGTTATCCTAATTATATTTCCACTCTCACTATCAATGACGAATAAATATCCTTCCTCAGAAATATTAAAAATATAATTTTCAGAAATCGTAGGCTTTAAACTGGAATTTACAGTTTGTTTCCATTTTACTATGCCCGTTCTTGTGTCAATTGAGAATAGCTCATTTTTGTTATTTGAAAAATATATTGTTTCATTATTTAAAATCATTTCAGAATTTTTTAGACTAAATGCATTTAAGAATATTTCGCTGCTCTGAGTAGGTGTTTGCCAAACTAAACTCCCATCATTAATATTTAATGCAGTAAGATCACCCAAATTATTAAGTGAATAAACAATGTCATCTTTAATAATTACAGATAATTTTTTTTGAGATTTAATGAATGTATTTTCTGTTTTGAAATTCCATAATTCATTTCCATCTACTATTGAGAAACATCTAATTACATTATCAAAATCGACAGTAACAAATTTATCATTTTTTATAGCAATATTTGAATTAAATGGAGATAGACTATCTTTCTTCCAGTTTAGTTCCCCATTATTTAAATTAAATGAAAAAATATTTGAAAGAGTATCTACGGTAAGAATTTTATTATCTATATAATTAAAATATAATATTGGATTAAGTTTTCTCTCTTTCTTTGAGTAATGATTTGCTTTCCACAAAGTTTCAAAATTTTCGTTAATTCTGAATATCGTTCCTTTATTATCAAAATAAATTAGATCATTATTTTCGATAAATAAAATATCTGTATCAATTGAATTAAACTGTTTAATCTTTGAGAATTTAAACGTTTTCTTTTTTTCAAATGTTGGCTCAAAGTTTATATTTCCATTATTATTTGTATTATTATTTATAAAACTATTATCTTTAACAAATTTAGATAGATTTATTTGTGTATTTGGATTTAATTGTTGTTTTATTGGTTTAATTTCTTCAAATAAAATTTTAGAATTAGTATTTTCTACAGATTTATCACTTTGACCACAACTTGATAATAAAAGTAAAAAAACGAAATATAATACTATCCTACTCACTGAAACTAGATCTTAGCCTTTTTTGAGCTTTGGTTTTTATTTTAGAGTTATTATTTTCAAGACTAACTATTTGCTCAAAAAATTCTTTTGATTTTTGCATTTGATTTTTTGATAAATAATATTCAGCCATAATATAAAGACTATGTGGTTTCCATATACTATCCGCTTTAATTAAAGGATTAAAAATAGCTAGCAATTCATTTTCATCTGAAAAATCTGAATTATATAGGCCTTTTTTAAAGATGGTTAGCTCTTTAAACTTTTTATCCAAGCCAATATCATTAATTAAAATATCAAAATAATTGTTAATTTCATCTTTTGAATTTATCAAATCGTTATCAAGCAAAAAATAAAAAGCTAGAGGAGAATATGTTTTGTCTTTAGCATTAATCACCTCTTTAAGATCTGGGATCACATTATATTTATTATCAGCTTCATATCTTATTACAGCTAAGTCGTATTTATCAGCTAATTTTTCTCTTTTGCTAGATTGATATTCTTCAAAAGAAAAGTAGCCAATTAAAGCCAAGATAATTATTACTAATATTGAAATTAAAGAATTTTTATTATTTATAAAAAAGTTTTTAATTTTTTCATTACGCGTTTGGGTATTTATTATTTCAATATCTTCATCCATTAAATCATGTTCCTAAGTACATATTGTAAAATTCCACCATTTTTGTAATACTCTAATTCGTTCTTAGTATCTATTCTACTTAACATTTTAATTCTCTTGATGTCTCCAGAGACATATTTGATTTCAACCTCAACTTCATCTCTAGGATCTATACCTTTTTCTAAGTCAATAATAGAAAATAGTTCTGAGCCATCTAATTTTAGATTAGTTCTATTTATTCCATCTTTAAACTGTAATGGTAGTATACCCATTCCTATAAGATTTGATCTATGAATTCTCTCAAAACTTTCTGCAAAAACAGCTTTTATACCTAAAAGTTTAGTTCCTTTAGCCGCCCAATCTCTTGAGGAACCAGTTCCATACTCTTTACCACCAATTACAACTAAATCGGTACCTCGTTTTTTATATTCAACAACCGCATCATATACTGGCATTACTTTTTCCTCAGGGTACAACTTCGTAAAACCTCCCTCAGTACTAGGTGCCATTTCATTTCTAATTCTTATATTAGCAAAAGTCCCTCTCATCATAACCTCATGATTGCCTCTTCTTGCTCCATAGGAATTATAGTCTTTAGGAAGTATTTGATGTTTCATAAAATATTCTCCAGTCGGACTATCTTTTTGAATTGATCCAGCAGGCGAAATATGATCAGTGGTAATGCTATCACCTAATATTAATAGTGGTCTTGCATCCTTAATTTCTTTAAATCCTTCAGGTTTATCAGGAAGATTGTCGAAAAATGGAGGTTTTTTTACATATGTTGAATTATCTTCCCAATTATAAATATTGGTTTCATCTGTTTTAATTTTTTGCCATTGTTCTGGTCCTTGGGAAACATTTGAGTATCTTTTTATAAACATTTCTGCATTTAACGAATCTCTTAATGTTTCTTCTATTTCTTTGTTAGATGGCCATATATCTTTTAAAAAAACATCTTTACCATCTTTATCTTTGCCTAACGGATCCTTATACAAATCAAATCTCATAGTTCCTGCTATTGCATAAGCAACAACTAATGGCGGAGATGCTAAATAGTTTGCTTTTATTAGAGGTGAAATTCTTCCTTCAAAGTTTCTGTTTCCAGATAAAACTGAAACAGCATAAATATTATTATTTTTTATGGAGTCTGATATGTTATCAGCTAATGGACCTGAATTACCAATACAAGTAGTGCATCCATAACCAACTAAATTAAATCCTAACTTATCTAAATAAATATTCAGCCCAGCTTTTTCTAAATAATCTGTAACTACTTGAGATCCAGGTGCTAAAGATGTTTTCACCCAGGGCTTAGTCATTAAACCTTTTTCAATTGCATTTTTTGCAAGTAAACCTGCTCCAATTAGTACACTTGGATTAGAGGTATTAGTGCAAGAAGTGATTGCAGCAATTAAAACATCACCATCAGTTATTTTAAATTCTTCTTTTTCAACATTATAAATATTTGGTTCTTCTTTTTTAGTAACTTCTGAAAACACTTTTTTAAAATTTGATGATGCATTAGTTAGCAAAACTTTATCTTGGGGACGTTTTGGTCCTGAAATAGTCGGCACTATAGTTGACATATCTAAAGATAGAGTATCTGTAAATTCTATATCTAAACTTGCCCAAAGTCCTTGTTCTTGAGCATACTGTTTTACAATTTCAACATTTTGATCATCTCTTCCTGAGAATTTTAAATATTTTAAAGTCTCGTCATCTATTGGGAAAAAACCACAAGTAGCACCATACTCAGGTGCCATATTTGCTATAGTAGCTCTATCTGCTAAAGTCAGATTTTTTAGTCCTTCACCATAGAATTCAACAAACTTTCCAACAACTCCTTTGTCTCTCAACATTTTAACTACAGTTAAAACAAGATCAGTTGCTGTTGTACCTTCTGGCATTTTTGATTTCATTTCAAACCCAATAACTTCAGGTATTAACATCGAGATAGGTTGACCTAACATTCCGGCTTCAGCTTCAATTCCACCTACGCCCCAGCCTAAAACCGATAGACCATTTACCATAGTTGTATGACTATCTGTTCCAACTAAAGTATCTGGAAATATATATTCTTCATCTTTATATTTTTCATTCCAAACAACTTTTGAAAGGTATTCCAGATTGACTTGATGACATATTCCAGTTCCCGGTGGAACTATTCTAAAATTATTGAATGCTTGTTGCCCCCATTTAAGAAAAGAATATCTTTCAGCATTCCTGTTAAATTCAATATCAACATTTTCTTTTAATGAATTTTTATTTGCAAATTTATCTACTTGTACAGAGTGATCAATTACCAAATCAACTGATGATAATGGATTAATAGTGCTTGGATCTTTATTTTTTTCTTTTACGGCTTCTCTCATTGCAGCTAAATCTGCAACTGCAGGAATTCCAGTATAGTCTTGAAGTAAAA
>CACAZL010000006.1:7500-58727 GCA_902536925.1 uncultured Pelagibacteraceae bacterium | reverse complement strand
TTTTTTTTTGTAACAAAACTTATATTAAAATATTTATTGCTTTTATTCTCTAATCTCCTGTAAAAAATCGTTGAATATCTATTTGAGATTTTTTTACCATTTAAAATAAATTTAAAATCTTCATTTTTGGATAGACTTTTCAATTTAACCAGCATCAAACAGTGAGTTTTTTTCTACCTTTACTTCTTCTTCTTCTAATTAGTTTTCTCCCACCTTTAGTTTTCATTTTAGACCTAAAACCATGTCTTCGTTTTCTCACTTTTTTGCTAGGTTGATATGTACGTTTCATATTAAGGGTTTTTTTTGTTAAATTTCGGTAGTTATACAATTTAATGTATATAAGTACAGCGATTTTTAATAAATTAGAACATTATGGTAAATGAAAATAAATTAAAAATTATCATTGGTATTATATACCTTTTTATAGTAATGGGTTTTTTGTTCCTTTTTTTTAGCTATTTCTCATTTGATGACTTTTCAAGTTTTGAACTTATAAAAAATAATAGAAATAAATTAAACGAAATAAAAAATTCCAATCTTTTTATTGCAAGTGTATTATTTCTTATAGGAGTTATAATTTGGGTAATGCTTTTGGGGTTTGGATCACCAGTAACTCTAGTTGGTGGATTCATATTTGGTAAATGGATTGGAACGATACTTATTGTGTTTGGTTTGTCTATTGGTGCAACTATTTTATATGTTAGTGCAAATTATTTATTTAAAGATTTAATAGAAAAAAAATTTTCATCAAAGTTCTCCAATCTTACTGAAAAATTTAAAAAAAATGAATTTATTTTTTTTCTAATATATAGATTTGTTGGGGGTATACCTTTTTTTATTTCAAACATATTACCAACTTTATTTAATGTAAAAATTATAAATTTTTTTCTCGGATCTGTTATTGGAATGACACCTCAGTTATTTATCGGAGCCTCACTTGGTGCAGGCTTAAACAAAATTATTGAAAACAATCAAGAATTACCAAGTATATTTGATATAATTTTAACCCCAGATATTTATTTACCAGTAATTGGTTTGATAATCTTGGTTTTAATTGGAATTATAATCAGAAAAAAATTCTACAAATAAGTGGTGCCCTCACCCAGAATTGAACTGGAAACTCATCCTTACCATGGATATGTTATACCATTTAACTATAAGGGCACTTTTTTTTAATTATAACTAGTGTATAAAATTGTTTTTTTCAAATAATTGCCTTAATTTTTTAATAAAATCAGGTATATCTAAATTTGGTAATTGATATGGGAATTCACTATGATTATAAATCGACTAGAGGAGCTAAAGCTATGGAGAAGCAGGCTAAAAGAGAGAAAAAGCTTGCGGAAAAAAGAGCAAAAAAATTAGCTAAACAAGGTGACCCCAAAAGTCCAGAGGACAAAACCATCCCAATCGATCAAGTAATAACTTTGGATCACCTTACAAATCCTGACAAAAAGTAATCAAGATGGACAGGAAGAAGGATAGAAAAGCTAAACTCGAAGAGGCTTTGCGTAAAAACTTAAGAAAAAGAAAAATTTTTCAAAGAAAAAATAAAAAAAATAAATAAATGTCAGTGCAATCAGATAAGTGGATAATCAAAATGGCGAAAGACCAAGCAATGATTTCTCCATTTGAGGATAAACAAATAAGAGAAGGAAAAATTTCATTTGGTGTTTCTTCATACGGGTACGATGCAAGAGTATCAAATGAATTTAAAATATTTACTAATGTTAACTCTGAAATTGTAGATCCAAAAAATTTTAAACCAACAAATTTCGTAACAAAAGAATCTAATGAATGTATTATTCCTCCAAATTCTTTTGTTTTAGCAAGAACAGTCGAATATTTTAAAATTCCTAGTGATGTTTTAGTTATTTGTTTAGGTAAGTCCACTTACGCTAGGTGTGGAATAATTGTTAATGTAACACCTTTGGAGCCAGGATGGGAAGGCCACGTGACACTTGAATTTTCTAACACAACTCCATTACCAGCTAAAATATATGCAAATGAGGGTGTGGCTCAATTTATATTTTTAAAAGGAAATGAGAAACCCGATGTTTCATATGCCGACAGAAATGGAAAATATATGGGCCAAAAAGGGGTAACGCTTCCCAAAATTTAAAATGGATAAATTTAAAATTAATGGTCCCTCTAAGATCAGAGGAGAGGTATCTATTTCTGGGAGTAAAAATGCTGCTTTACCAATACTTGCTGCAACTTTACTTTTTGATAAAAATGTAACAATTAAAAATCTTCCACGAGTTAAAGATATAGATACAATGCTTAATTTGCTAAAATCATTAGGAAAAAAAATTAGTTTTAAAAATAATAAAAAAATTGCAATAATCTCAAAAGGGAGAAAAAATAATTTTTTTGCACCTTATTCTCTTGTTAAAACAATGAGAGCAGGAATCTTAGTTCTTGGTCCTTTACTAGCAAAAAATAAAAAAGCGAAAGTAAGTAGCCCAGGTGGTTGCAGTATAGGAGTAAGACCAATAGATATACATTTAAAAGCTATATCAAAGTTAGGTGTTAAAATACAAATTCAAAAAGGATATGTTAATGCAAAAGCTGAAGAGGGGTTAGTTGGATCAAAAATAAGATTTTCAAAAATATCTGTTGGGGCAACCGAAAATTCAATTCTGGCTTCTTGTCTAGCAAAAGGAATAACAACAATAAAAAATTGTGCTATAGAGCCTGAGATCAAGGATCTGACAAATTTTTTGAAAACAGCTGGGGCCAAGATCAAATGGATTGGTAAAAGAACTTTAAAAATAATAGGTGTTAAAACATTAAAAAGTATAACTTACTCAATTATGAATGATAGAATTGAAGCAGGTACTTTTTGTGTTGCTGCGTGTCTGAATAGTGGAAACTTAAAAATTAAAAACTTCGAACCTAAAATTATCAATACAGAGATAAATTTACTTAAGAAAATTGGTGCAAAGATAAAAACCACAAAAAATACAATTGAGATTAAGGGACCAAAAAAAATTAAAAGTTTGAATATTTTAAAAACTGGTGAATATCCAAGTTTCCCCACTGATTTGCAAGCTCAAATTATGGTATTATTAACCAGAGCAAATGGAAAAAGCATAATTGAAGAAAACATATTTGAAAACAGATTTATGCATGTTCCAGAATTAAAAAGGTTAGGTGCAAAAATAAATATTAAAGGTAACAAGGCAATTATTGAAGGAACCAATAATCTTGAGGGAGCTGAATTAATGTCTAGTGATTTAAGGGCATCAGTAGCTCTAGTTTTAGCAGCTTTTATTTCGAGAGGAACATCTATTATAAATAGAGTGTATCATTTAGATAGAGGTTATGAAAAAATTGAAAATAAATTAAAAAAAATTGGGGTAAAAATTAAGAGAATATCTTAGTGAATAATTTTTTAAAGAAAGTAATCGCACAATCTCCAGATGACTTACAAATTATATCAGCAATATGCGCAGAATCTAAAGTCAAAATTTCTGATATAAAATATTTACCATCTACAAAAATTTTTTTACTTTCTGTTTTAAGAATAGATAAAGAAACAGATATTGAAAAACCTGTTAATAGTGTTGTAAAATTTGAATTTATTGAAAGCTCCAAGTCTAAAAACATTAACCAGTCCAATACAGATTTAACTTTAGAGTTATTTGCAATTGATATTTTTAAAAAAAAAGAAAAATATGAAATAGTTCTGTTATTTTCAAAAAATCGAATTATAACACTGTCCACAGAAGTTATTGATGTAACATTGGAGGATCAAAAAATTAAAAATGATTAGGTTTTTAGATGCTAAAAGTAAAAACTATCAAACAAAATTAATAAACTTTTTAGATTTAAGGAGATCTGGAAAGAATATTGATACAACTATAGTAAAAAGAATTCTAAAAGACGTAAAAGTAAACAAGAACAAGGCACTGTTAAAATACGAAAAAAAATTTAGTGATAACAATTCCATAAAAATTAAAGATATTGAGCTAAAAAATTCAATTAAATCCTTAGATAAAAAAATAAAACAATCAATTGATTTAGCATATAACAGGATTTTAAATTTCCACAAGAAACAGCAGAAGAAAAATATTTTTTATAAGGATAAATATAACAATAAGCTTGCTTATAAATATCTGCCATTACAATCTGTAGGAATTTATGTTCCTGCAAATTTACCATCAACATTACTTATGAATTCTATACCTGCTAAAATTGCTGGTGTTAAAAGAATTGTTTTGGCCAACCCTAAGCTTAACGGAAAGTTAAATCCAGCTGTTTTGTATGCTGCAAAGAAAGTCGGAATTAATGAAATATATTCAATGGGAGGTGCGCAGGCTATTGCAAGTTTAGCCTATATTCAAAAAGTTAATAAAATTGTTGGACCTGGCAATATTTTTGTTGCTGCTGCTAAAAAAGAATTATTTGGCCAAGTTGGTATAGAATCTATGGTAGCTGGTCCCTCAGAAATAACAATTTTAGCTGATAATAAAACTAAAATAGAAGATGTGCTCACATCAATGATAGGTCAAGCAGAACATGATGAAAATTCACAGTGTATACTTATTTCAAAAGATTTTAAATTAATAAAAGAGTTTCAAAAAAAAATTAATGAAAAATTAAAAAAATTACCAAGGAGATCAATAGCTTTTAAAAGTCTTAAAAATAATGGTTTAGCAATTCTTGCAAAAAAAAATTCGGATATAATTAATTCAATAAATGAAATAGCTCCAGAGCACCTAGAAATAAATATTTCAAAACCAGATAAAATAATTAATAGAGTATTAAACGTTGGAAGTGTTTGTGTTGGTAAATATTCTCCTATGGCAGTTACAGACTATAATGCTGGTACAAATCATGTCTTACCAACTTTTGGATCTGCAAAGTTTGCGTCAGGATTGAATGTTAACGAATTTTATAAAAAAATTAGCTATATAACTCTATCTAAAAAAGGTGTTGAGAAAATAGGAGAATCCGCTACACATCTCGCAGAGTATGAGGAATTATATGGTCATGCTTTAAGTATAAGATCAAGAATGAGGAGATAATAATTTGGGAAAAGAAGACATTTTAATTTTTGAAGGGGTTGTAAAAGAATTACTTCCAAATGCCCAAAGTAAAGTTTTGCTAGATAACGGAAAAATCTTAATATGTACAGTTTCTGGAAAAATGAGAAAGATGAGAATTAGAATATTATCTCAAGACAGGGTCAAGGTTGAAGTTAGTCCTTATGATTTGACACGTGGACGGATCTCATTTAGATATTGATCAATACGGCTTCGTAGCTCAGTTGGTAGAGCAGAGCCCTGAAAAGGCTTGTGTCGCTGGTTCGAGTCCCGCCGAAGCCACCACACCATGTGGTATTAATATCCATCATTATGCTTGCATTCAAAATTAAAATCTAATACCTATCCATCAGCTATTTATAGCTAATTATATAATAACAAAGAAAGAGTAACTAAAGTATGAGTACATTAAAAGGTAAAGTAAAGTGGTTCAACGGTAAGAAGGGCTACGGTTTTATTGAAAGAGAAGACGGAGAAAAAGATTGTTTTGTTCATGCGAGCGCAGTTAGAGAAGCTGGGCTTAGATTTTTGAATGAAAACGATGCTATAGAATTCGAAATCCAAGATGGCGAAAAAGGTCCAAGCGCTGTAAATTTGAAAAAATTAGGTTAATAAAATTTAATTCATCAAAAATATTTGTATAGGAATAGGATATGTTAGAAAACATAGCTATTCCTGTGCAAAGTTTATTCTTTCTTGCATTTTAAAAAAAAAATGCTACTTACAAGGCAATGAATAAAATAGTTCTTATAAACAGAGAAATTCACAGACATCATTTTCATGCTGGCTGCAAGCTAGCTATTTAATTATTTATAAATTTAATTTTATCCACATTTAGTATAAAACAGTAGAAGGAGCACGGGTAGCTCAGTTGGTTAGAGCAGCGGTTTGTGGAACCGAAGGTCGACAGTTCGAATCTGTCCCCGTGTACCAAAAAATGAATAAAGAAAAAAAATTGTCAGTCAATACCCCCTCAGGTTTTGTTGATAGATACGGTAAAGAATTAGCATTAAAAGAAAATTTAATTGCTAAGATTGAAGAAAATTTTTTGAAGTTTGGTTTTTCAAAGTTAGAAACTCCTAGTTTTGAAATATCAGAAAATATAGGAAAATTTTTACCAGATGAAGATAGGCCAAGTTCTGGTGTATTTGGTTTTCAAGAGGAAAATGATAGCTGGATATCATTACGTTATGATTTAACTGCACCATTAGCAAGATATGTATCTCAAAATTATTTAAATATCTCAAATCCTTTTAAAAGATATCAAATCGGAAATGTATGGCGAAATGAGAAACCTGGCCCTGGTAGATTTAGAGAGTTCACACAAGCTGATTGTGATATTGTTGGATCTAATAATCCTTTAGCAGATGCTGAGATGTGTAATCTTTTAGCTGATACATTATATTTTTGTGGCTTAGAAAAAAATCAATATCAAATTAAGTTGAGTAATAGGAAATTAATACAGGGACTTATTGAAAATATAAAAATTTCAGAAAGCAAACAACAACTTAATGTTTTAAGAGCTATTGATAAACTTGATAGAGTTGGAACTGATGGCGTTAAACAATTGCTTACAACGGGACGTGAAGACAAATCCGGTGATAAAACTATTGGAGCAAACCTCTCCGATAATCAAGCTGAAGAAATAGTTAGTTTTATAAATATGAAATCCCTAGATGAAATTAAGTCAGCTATACCAAATAAATTAATTGAAGATGGTGTTGATGAATTAAATAAAGTATTAGATGGATTAAATTATTCATCTAATTTTGATCAAATAATTTTTTCTCCTGAAGTTATTAGAGGACTTGAATATTATGATGGCCCAATATTTGAGGCAAATTTAACATTTAAAGTCAAAAATCAAAAAAACCAAGAGGTGGAGTTTGGCTCAGTTGGTGGAGGTGGAAGATACAATTCTTTAGTTTCAAGATTTAAAAAAGTAGACTTATCTGCAACAGGAGTTTCCATAGGCCTTGATCGTTTGTTATACGCATTAGTTCAGTTAAATAAAATCGAGGTAAAAAATAATTCACCAATAATTATATGTGTTTTAGATCAAAAATATCTCTCTAATTACTATGAATTGTTATCACAACTTAGAAATCAAAACATAAGATCTGAAGTTTATCTGGGAGACTCTGGTTTGAAATCTCAATTAAAATATGCAGATAAAAGGAGCTCACCAGCTGTAATTCTTTGTGGAGATGATGAATTTAAAAATAATAAAATTACTATAAAAAAATTAGTCCCAAATTTAGAAGAAACATCAAGAAATTTATCTAGAGAAGAATGGAAAAAATCTGAAAATACTCAAATTACATTTGACAAGGAGAACCTGATTGATGAAATCAAAAAACTTATCTGAAAATATTTTAAAAGTAATTAAGTCAAACGGATATAAATATATTGATCTTGATACAGTTATTGACACTAATTTAATATTGGAAAGGTCAGGAGAAAATTTCAAAAGATTTATATTTTCTTTCAATGATCAATTAGGAAATGAAATTTGTTTAAGACCTGATTTAACAATTGCATCTTGTGTTAGATATTTGAAACAAAAAAAGAAAACTAGTGAAAAAATTTTCTATAGTGGTCAAGCATTTAGGAAAGGATTAAATAAAAAAGACTCTGTTATCAGAAATCAGATTGGTTTCGAAATATTGGGATCTTTTACTGAAAAAAAAGATGATAAAAAAATAATAGAAACTTCACTTAAAGCATTATCAAAAATTAAATATAAAAGTGGATATTTAGTAATAGGTAACATAGAAATTTTTAGGCTTTTGTTAGATAAATTGGATTGTCCAGCAAGATGGAAGTTAAGATTACAACGTCATTTTTGGAGAGAAAAATATTTTAATGATTTATTGAAAAGATTGGAGACTAATTCTGATATCGACCCAACAAATGTCGAAATAGATAAAAAAAAATATTCTAAAATGATTAATGGAAATCAAAAAAAAGAAGTTGCTGGAAGATCAGTAGAAGAAATATTATTAAGATTTGACAGTAAAATTAAAGATCCAAGAAGAACAAAAAAAGGTAGTAATGTTGTAAAAATTTTAAAAGAGTACTTAAGAATTGAATGTCCTATCAATCAAGCATCCAAAAAGTTAAATTTATTTTTTAAAAAAAATAAAATTAATCTTAGAGTTCAGGATGATTATTTCCCAATAACTAAAAATAAAATTAATAAATTAAATGTTAGATTCAATTCTTCTTTTGGAAGACATCTCGAATATTACACTGGTTTGGTATTCAAGATTGATATTAAATCAAAGTCTGAGAAGTTAAATATTAGAGGTGGTAGATACGATTCTTTAATTAAAGATCTTGGCTTTAAAAAAAATATACCAGCTGTTGGAGCAGCTATTAACTTAGAGAAATTGTGAGTAATAGCATCTTAAAAATTGGAATTCCAAGTAAGGGACGTTTGCGATCTGGAGTTTTAAATATTTTTAAAAGAAAAAAATTAAAAATTCTTTCTGAAAGAGGTGAGAGAGATTTATTTGGATTTATTAAAGGAGAAAAAAATATTATTATTAATTATCTGCATGCTAGAGAAATAATAGAACGTCTTGCGGATGGATCTCTAGATATTGGCTTTTCTGGATATGATTTATTAATGGAAAGCGAAATTAACATTCAAAAAAAGGTAATTGTAAAAAAAAAGTACGATTTTGGAGGAGCTACATTAGTAGTTGCAATCCCAGATGATTGGATAGATGTACAGACAATGCCTGATCTTGAAGAAATAGCTTTTGAATTTAAAGAAAAAAAAAAAAATAGATTACGTGTAGCTACAAAATACCCAAATTTAACAAGAGAATTTATGTTCTCCAGAGGAGTTACTCAATTTAAATTGGTGAAGAGCCTTGGTGCAACAGAGATATATCCATTTACCGGATCATCTGAAATAATAACCGATATAACTTCAACTGGAGCAACTTTAAAAGCTAATAAATTAAGGATATTAAAAGATGGAATAATTCTTAATTCTCAGGCTTGTTTAATGACATCAAAAAAAAATAGAGAGATAAAAAATCTTAAAAGTGTTTTAAATAAACTTTAAATATCATTAAGTAAGTGTAACATACGAATCATGGATACAATTTTAATTATTATTTTAGCTTTAATATTGATTGCCACTTCGGCTATCCTTTATTTAAATATTAAGTCGAATGTAACAAAAGAAGATACAAATAAAGAAGCTGACGAAATTGCAAAATTAAATGCAGAAATAGTTAAATTAAAAGATAGTTTAAATACTACTATTAATTCTTCATTAAATTCCATGTCTACGTCATTTAATAATCTTTCAACTGGAGTTACAAAAGACATGACAGCAGCTCTAACAAAAGTTGATGAAAAAGTTGCAGCCTTTAATTCCCAAGTTGAAAATTTAAACGAAAGTCAAAAAGGTATTAATAAAATCTTAGCTGGAGTTAAAAAGTATGGAACTTTAGCAGAGTTCAGTCTGGGCTCACTCATTAAGGATTTGCTGCCTTCTTCGCAGTACCTTTCAAATGTTAAAATGAAGGAGGAAACTGGTGAAAACGTTGAATTTGCTATTAAACTCCAAGAAGGTGTATTGGTTCCGGTTGATAGCCATTTTCCTGTTGAGAGATTTAAAGCTATTCAAGATGCACATCAAGAAGACGATAAAAAAGCTATTGCGGATGCAAGAACTAAACTTGCAAAAGCTTTCAAAGAAAAAGCTAAGAGTGTAAATGAAAAATATATTGCTCCACCTAAAACTACTGATTTTGCAATTGTATATGCGCCAACTGAGAGTTTGTTTTTAGAGATAGCTAATTACCAAGACCCAAATACTAAGGAATTATTGAGCCAAGAATTAATGAAAAAATACAAAGTAACTATTATGGGACCAAATAATTTATCTGGGTATTTGCAATCATTACACATGGGTTTTCAAACATTAAAAGTTCAAAAACATGCAACAGAAATATATGATCATTTAAAAACAATAAGCACAAGATTTACAAAACATTTTGATGGAATTGTTAATCTCAGAAAAAAATTAGAAGAGGCAATGACAGCTGTTGATAAATTTGGAACAGATGCAAGATCTATTAAAAGAACATTAGAAAATATAAAAGATCCAGAGCAAATTGAAAAGGCTATTGAAACAGAAAATGTCGAAAAGTTTGAGGATATTCCAAGACAAGCAAACAATTAATTTAATTCTAAAACAAAAAATTTAATGAAATGGAATAATAAATTTAATTATCCCAAGACTTCAAGATCAATTGAAGATGGATACAGAAAATATTTATTAGGGGAGAATAAACTACCAAGTGTTACTACAATTCTAGGGGCCACAAAGTCAGAAGAAGAGAAGGCAGCTCTTGCAAATTGGAAAGAGAGGGTAGGAATTAAGGAAGCAAATAGAATTAAAACTGAAGCTTCATCAAGAGGTACTTCTATGCACTCTTATATTGAGGACTACTTAAGAGGAAGAATTAACGAGAGTTTTTTTGAGAGTAATGAGCAATACAAAAATATGGCTAAAGAAATTATTCAAAAAGGAATTACCGGAAGACTAAATGAAGTATATGGCATGGAAGAAACATTATATTATCCAGATCAATATGCCGGTACAGCCGATATGATAGCAGTTTATGAAGGTAGAGATGTAATTGTAGATTTTAAACAAGCTAATAAACCAAAAAAAACAGATTATATTCAAGACTACTTTTTACAATTAGGAGCTTATACTTTAGCTCATGATGTTGTTCATGGAACTAAAATGAAAGCAGGAATAATATTATTATGTACTAAAGATATTTTATTCCAAGAATTTAAAATTGAGGGATCAGAATTAGAAATGTATCAAAATTTATTTTTAGGAAGGGTTAAAAAGTTTTACGAATTGAATAATATATCTTGACTTTACTTAACTTATCCATAAAAGAGCTATTAATACCTGAGCTAATCGTTTATATGCTAATGGTAAAGTCTTTAAAAAACTTTCCAAAAACAATTAAAATATTAGCTAATTTGAGGATAAAATTATGAATTTAGCAATTTGGGACATAGAATCATCTAGTGCAAGCACAGACTTTGGGAGCATTATTGAAATTGGCGGAGTTTTAGTTGATGAGAATTTTAAAGAGAAAGACAGATTTAATTTAAGATGTAGCTTACCTGAAGGAGAAATCTTTCAGGCCATGGCACTTATTGTAAATAAAACATCAATAAAGCAATTAACTCAAACTAATCTTTCTCATTATCAAATGTTAGCAGAAGTTGAAAAAATATTTAAAAAATGGAGCCCCGCAGTATTTCTTGGTTGGTCTAATATTGGATTTGACGATGAAATGATAAGAAAAGAGTTTTTTAAAGGGATTAGATATCCATATCTTACAAATGCTGCTCCCAATAAAAGACATGATGGCATTAATATTGCTCGTGCAGCTTATGCAATTGACCCCTCAATTTTAGAAGTAGAATTTAACGAAAAAAATAATGCAGTATTTAAATTAGAATCTTTAGCTAGAATGCAAGGTATTGATTCAACTGACGCCCATAGTGCATTAAGTGATAGTATAATGACAGCTAAAGTTTTAAATATAGTCAAAAAAAAACAGCCAGAGACTTGGGAATCTTTTTTTAAAACCGCAAATAAATCTGATACTGAAACTATAATTAAAAAAGGGGAAATTATTACCTTAAATGAGTATTATTACGGTAAATCCAGACTTCATTTAGTTGCACCTCTTCATCAAAAATATTGTATGCATCCAATATATGCTGGTTGGTATTATGCGTTCGACTTAAGGATTGATATAGAACCTTTACTAAATTTATCAATAAATGAGCTTAAGGTTGAAATGAAAAAGTCTCCTAAATTTTTAAGAACTATTAGATCTAACAAGGCTCCAATTATTGTAGATGCAAAATATGGTATGCAAGCAGAACCTTATAGTGCCATGGATAAGTCATTAATTAATAAAAGAGCAGATATCGTTAAAAATAATGAGAAATTTTCTCAAAATATCCTTCATGCATTAAGAGAAGTTGCTGAAGAAAAAGAACAGTCTAAAACACAAGAAGATATATATGCTGAAGAAAGTATTTATACTAAATTTACATCAAATAAAGATACTGCCTTATTTCCTGCTTGGCATGCAGCATCATGGAAAGATAAACTTAAATTATTAGATAAATTTGATGATGATCGTTTGGTAGGTTTCGGAAAAAAAATCATATATCAAGAAGCCCCCGATATTCTGCCTGAGAACATGCTTAAAACAATAAAACGAGATATTGCAAAGCGAATTTTGAGTGAAAAGAAAGAAAAATGGTGGACAATTCCAACGCTCTACACAGAAATTGATACTCTGAGAGAAAAATATACAAATGAGAATGATAACGAAAAGCTATCGCTACTAGACGAGTTTAATGAATATGCAATGTCAATACAGAAAAAGTATGAAAATGTTTAATGTGGATAATTTTAACATTTCACTTTTAACTATTGATAAAAAAATTTTTATTTATATATAAAGCTAATGGCAACATTAAAAGTTACAGATGAAAAATTTGAGGAACAAGTTTTAAAAAACGAAAAACCTGTTTTAGTAGACTTTTGGGCTGAATGGTGTGGACCTTGTAAAATGGTTGGACCAATTTTAGAGGAAATTTCAGAAGAGATGGCAAATGATATTGTCATTGCAAAACACGACATAGACTCAGAGCCTAACATGCCCACTAAGTATGGTGTTAGAGGAATTCCTACTATGCTTTTATTTAAAGGAGGCGAATTAAAAGCAACCAAAGTTGGAGCTACGCCAAAGAGCGATATTGTTGCTTTTATAAAAGAAAATATTTAATTCAAATTAAGTAGCTCACCAGCAAGATACAAGGACCCAGTTATCATTATTAAATCATCTTTCTCTGGTTTAAGAGAATTAAGAGCTTCTTCAATAGATTTTTTGTAACTAATATTAGGATATTTACTTAATTTTTTCTTTAAATCTATTCCTTTGATAGCATTCGGTTGGTTAGGAATATCAATTGTTGTTATGGAAGATATATTATTAAATTTGCTTAAATATTCTTTGTGATCTTTGTTGCACATCATTCCAAGAATTAAGTGCTTTTTACAATCTTGAGTGTTTAAATATTCATTAAGAGCTTTTGCTCCTAAAGGATTATGAGAGCCATCTAAATATAATTTATTATTCTTACAAATATTTTTAAGCTTTCCAGATTTAATTTCTTGAAGTCTTGCTATACTTTTTATCCTAGTAACGCCTTCTTTAATATTTTCATCTTTTACCCCCACCTGTAAATTTCTTACTGTAGCAATAGCAGTCGTACAATTATCAATTTGAAAATTACCTAAAAGATTTGGTTTTGGTAATTTTAAACCACCATATTCATCTTCGTAATAAATAAAACCATTCCCACTTAATGAATAATTGAAATCATCTTTGTAAATGATTTTTTTTGATAAATTATTATTAATTGTTTTTTTTATTAAATTTAAAGTTTCATCTGAGCTTTGTTTACTAACTACTATAGTAGAATTTAGTAGGGATGAGGTTTTTTCATAAACAATTTTTTTAATATTTTGCTCGTTTTTTGGTAACCAATCTAGATGATCTAATCCTATTGAAGTAACAATACTAGACAAATTTGCATCAATAATATTTGTTGCATCATATCTATGAAATAAACCACTTTCTATAATATTTATTTTGTCTTTAAATTTACTTGCATGATAAAAATAGGCTGCAGTTAATATTTCGAAATAAGTTATTTGTTCACCATTATTAATATTTTCTACTTCTATTAATAAATTACATAAGTCATTGTCAGATATTTCTAAGTCGTTAAAAATAAATCTCTCATTAATTTTTTGAATATGTGGGCTAGTATAAATATTACAATTTATATTTGCAGTTTTTAAAATTGATCTTACTGCTTGTATAGTTGAATACTTACCATTTGTTCCAACGACTGATATATATTTTAATTCTTTTTGTGGATCACCTAATTTTTTGCAAAGGTTTTTAACTCTATCTAGACTTAGATCAATTTCTTTAGGATGCAGCTTTTGCAAGCGATTCAATATTGTCTGAAGTTTCATTTATTTGCTTTTCATTTACCGCATTATCTTTTTTTAACAATATTGATAATAGTAAGCTTATTTCTGTTTTTAAATCTTTTCGTTCAACAATTCTGTCTACAAATCCATGCTTTTCTAAAAATTCAGATGTTTGAAAGTCAGAACTAAGCTCTTCTTTAACTGTTGCTTGTATAACTCTTTTTCCCGCAAAGGCTATCAAACAACCTGGTTCAGCAAAATGAATATCTCCTAACATTGCAAATGATGCCGTAATACCACCAGCAGTTGGATCAGTAAAACAAACTAAATAAGGAAGATTATTTTTTTTGAGCTCATTAATAGCAAGCGTGGTTCTTGTCATATTTGCAAGTGCAATAGGAGACTCAAACATTCTTTGTCCACCACCAGAAGGAAAGAATACAAATGGTGTTTGATTGTCAATAGCGTGTTGAACTCCATAAATAATTGCTTCTCCTTCAGCAGCCCCAACTGAGCCACCAATAAACTCAAAATTTATTGCACCAGCTGTTACATCAATACCATTTACTTTACCTTTAGCAATCATCACGGCTGAGTTTTGATTAGTTTTTTTGCGTGCAGATTTTAATCTGTCTTTATAAGATTTAGTATCAACCCATCCTAGCGGGTCTTCGGCAGGAATTGGTGTATCAAGTATTTCATAAGCATTTTTTCCAAAAATAATATCAAACCTTTGACGGCAATTAATTCTATGATGTTTTCCACACGAGCTACAAACCCAAAGATTTTCTTCAAGATCTTTTTTTAATATTGGACCTTTGCAGCAACTAGTCCAGTCTGAGTTTGCTATATCTTCTTTTGATGGTCTTTTTTTTAAAACTCTTTTAATCTTTTCACCAAAATTCAGGGCTTTTGTTATCCAGTTCATTTTATTTTGTTTTTTAGTTTTTTAACAAGATTACTTACATTTGTGACAGGATTTTGTCTATGCTTTAAACTCCTGCTAATTTCCTTGCAAATAGCACTTCCAACAACTAATCCATCTGCAGATTTAAGTTTACCTATTGTTTTTTCTGTTATTCCAAAACCAATAACTACCTTTTTCTTTGGATTAATTTTTTTTATTTTGAAGTAATTTTTTATTATCTCTTTAGGTGATACCTTTAGTTTGCCACCAGTTGTGCTTAACATTGAAATAAAATAACTCATCGGATGAGAATCTTTTATAATCTTTTTTAGCCTAATTTTTGTAGTTGTTGGTGATAAAAGTTGAATAAAATAGATAAATTTTTTTTTACATTTTTTTGCGAAATCCTTATTTTCTGGCCAAGGTAAATCTACAACTATCAATCCATTTACCCCAGATAACTTACATTTATTTAAGAATTTATTTTCACCATATTGAAAGATCATATTGTAATATCCCATCAAGATAACGGGCTTATTTTTATCAAACTTTTTGAAGTCTTTTACAATTTTGAAAATATCATTTACTTTAATTCCATTTTTGATTGCTCTATACGCACTTGTTTGAATTTGACTACCATCTGCTACAGGGGTGTTGTGTGGTACACCTACTTCTAAAATATCTGCATTTTTAGAAATTGATTTTAATATATTTAAAGATTGTTTTTTTGAACTATCACCAGCAACAGTATAAGTTAGTAAAGCAGGCCTATTTTCTTGTTTTGCTTTTGTAAATGCTGCACTAATTGGATTTAACATACTTTTTTCCTAATCTTTTCTCTAAAATTTCCTGATCCTTATAAGCATCACCACAACTGTTAACTACTACGATTGTATCCTTGCTCAATTTTTTTGCTTCTTTTATTGCAACAGCGAATGCGTGGCTAGGTTCAAGAGATGGTCTTAATTTTTCAAATCTTGTGACAAGTTTGTAAGCTTCTAATGCTTGTTCATCACTTGCGGCGGTATATCTAGCTCTCTTTGTGTCTTTTAAAAAACAATGCAGCGGAGAAATTCCGGGGTAATCCAAACCTGCAGAAATAGACTCTGTCTCTTCTATTTGTCCATCTGAATTTTGATTAACATATTGGGCTGCACCATGGAGAATTCCGATTTTCGAACCATAAGTTAAAGGTGCCGCATGTTTTTTACTTTTTGTAGGCCCTCCAGCTTCTACACCGATAAATTCGCACTGCTTTTTATTATAATGCATAAACTCATTCCAAAACCCAAAACTAGAGCTTCCTCCACCCACACAATTGTAAAGTTTAAGTTTTTTTGGTATCGATCCAAATTCCTTAATTAATTGAACTTTCAGCTCCCTTGAAATTTGACTTGTGCTCCACCCACAAATTCTAACAAAAACAGCTGGTCCTACAGTACTTCCAACGCACATAGCTGTTGTATCACAATTAGCAACCCAGTAACGCATACATTCTGAAACCGCATCTACCAATGTTTGACTTCCTGAATATACAGGAATGACCTCAGCCCCGTTTTTTTTTATAGCTTTTACATTAGGTTGTTGTCTAGCAATGTCTTTTGCACCCATAAAAATTTTACACTTTAGATCAAATTTTTTAGCAGCCATACTCAACATCTTACCCGCATATCCAGCACCTGTATCGCCTATCACAACTTTCTTGCCTGATCGTTTTGCAAGCAAACAATGAACTGTTGCGTTATAAATTTTGTGAGCTCCTCCATTGGCATCTGATACAACTTTTGACCATATTTGTGCCCCACCAATATGTTTTGTTAAATTTTTTAATTTAATAAAACGAGTTGGACTTCCAACCCAATTTTTAAAATATTTGTCTCTTTCAGCTATAAATCTTTTGTCTTTTTTAAGTTTATTAAATAAAATTTCTAAATCTTCGATAGGTTTTTTTAAAGTTTCAGGAACAAAATTTCCTCCAAACTTTCCACCCCAAAATCCAAATTTATTAGCTTGATCAATTAGTGGAATTTTTTTCTTAATTTTCATATTCTTGCATAAAGATTTAATAACTTGTTAATTTTATCAATATCTTTTTTTCCATTAATATCTTCTAGTGATCCACTTATGTCTATTATGAAATCTTCATATTTAAAATTAGGAATATCTTCTATTTGTATATTTCCTGCAATCATTTTGTTTAATTCTTTGGGCACTTCTTTCAATAAATTATGGTCAAAACTTTCAGATTTATGATAACCTTTTGAATCAAATAAAATTATATCAGACATTTCTAAATAATCTTTATATTTAATTACATCCTCTGTTTTGGATACAGTTATTGCTGTTATTATTTTTACTTTATACTTTAGTTTTATTTCTTTGGTCCTTTCAGGTGTAACATTATAAAGCTGATAGTAATCAAAATTTAAATCTTTAATTTTTTCTAAAGTTTCATTGGTTGGATTTACAAGCACGGAAGTAAAATTTACTTTTTTTTTGTCTATTTTAACTAATTCTTTTAATCTTTCATATTCAACAAATCTTTTACTTTTTTTATAATTTGTTATGAAGCCCACAAACTCTGGAGGCTTAATATGATTCAAAATATAACCCAAAGTTTTAGGATCAGAGACCCCGCATATTTTTAGACCTTTGATCATTGGTTTAAATGATCAATTAATTTTTGAATATTTTTTTTAATATTACCTTTAATAATAGGTCTACCCATAACAATCCAATCGCTTCCATTTTTATAAGCTTCTTTTGGAGTATACACTCTTTTTTGATCGTCAAATTTATTATTCATCCTAATGCCAGGGGTAATGATTTCTTTTTTAAAGACTTTCTTAACAATTTTTGCCTCATGCGCGCTACAGACTACGGCATCTAAGCCAGCCTCATTTGCTAACTTTGCTTGCTTATAAATAATTTTATCTAAATTTTCGTTAAATCCAATTTTTTTTAATGATTTATTATCGAGAGAGGTAAGTACTGTTACCCCTACTAGCTTTGTTTTTCCTGAGGCTTTCTTTGCAGCTTTTAAAGAATCTAAACCGCAATTTATATGTATAGTTATGTAATTAAAATTTAAATCTCTTACCGCTTTTAAAGCAGAAAAACATGTATTAGGTATATCTGAGATTTTGTAATCACCAAATGTAATTTTATTTTTTAAGCTTGATACAAATTTTCTTCCATTTACAGAGTTTAAGAATTCCAAGCCAAATTTATACCCAACAGTAATTTCACTACTAGCTGTGTCTTTAATAATTTTTTTTATTTTTTTGATTTTATTTGTGTCGCAAGCTACAAATATTTTATTTTTCCTCATTAATCTTTTCTGACCACATTTTTGACAACTTGAAAGCTATAGAATGTTTTTCATTTACATAAATTTTTTCATTTGTACGGGGGTTTCTGGCAAATTTTGCCTTATATAATTTAGTTTCTAATGTAAATATATCTCTTAGCTCCACTCTCTCATGTCTTTTTAATGCTCTTTTTAATTCTAAAAAAAAAATTTCTACTAGACGCTTAAGATCTTTCTTATAAAATGATGGGTAGTTGTTTGCGAGTTTTTCTACTAGTTCTGATTTTTTTGTACTCAACTATTTACTCATCATCTGTTTTTTTTTTCTCACTTAGCTTTTCTGACAATGAAGAAAATGGAAGGTTTTTTCCACTTAATGTACTTGAGAATTTCGATACAGCTTCTTTATTTTGTAATTCTTCAAGTAGTTTGATACTTAAACTCACTTTTCTTTTTTCTAAATTCAGTTCCGAGATGGCGGCATCAATCCTCTCTGAACCCACAAATCTTGATGGTCTAGCATCTGAAGCATTAACTGCAATATTCGATTTTTTAATAAGAAATTCTAATTCACAGTTTTCTGGTTTTACTGTTAAACCTTTGTTATCTGAAGAAATTACGCTTACTGTTATTATATCATTTACTTTTTTTCCTTTAAACCAATCAAATGGATCTTTTCCAAGTTGTTTTAAGCCCACACGAATTTTTTGTTCATCCTTTTTTATTTCTAAAACTTTAACTTTTATGTTTTCACCCTTTTTAAATTTCTTTAATTCTTCTTCAGGATTACCTAAAAAACTTAAATCATTAGCGTGGAGGAAGCCGTCAATATCATAATTTTCGAGTTTTATGTACAATGCGTATTCATTCATGCTTGAAATTACACCATTAACTTCACTGCCTTCTGGAAAATCTTTCGCAAAAGTTTCGTAAGGATTATCTATAGTTAGCTTATGAGAAATAGCTATTCTTCTTTTTTCCGTGTCTATTTCTGTTATTACACACCAAATTAAATCTCCAACTTTAAATAATTTTTTTGGTACTATGTTTCGTTTCGTCCAACTCATTTCGCTGCTATGTAGTAAAGTACTAAGACCTGGTTCTAATGAACAGAAGCATCCATAATCAGTTATTTTTTCAACTTTTACCTTGTATTTTTTTCCAATTTCGTAATTTGATATATGTTCAAATGGGTCAGGTGATAATTGTTTAATAGAGCATCCAACCTGAAGCTTTTCCATATCAATAGAAATTACTTTTAAGTCATGCTTTTCCCCAATATTAAAAATTTCATCAGGATGATTCACTCTGCTATAACTTATTTCCTGAAGATGACAGAGTGTATCTAATGTTCCTTCTGGAGTTGTTACCTCAAAAAAACATCCGAAAGATGAGTATCCCTTTACCACAGCATCTTTTATTATGTCTCCAACTTTAAATTTTTCAATTATTTTTGCTTTATCTTCTCTTTTATTTGAAGAAACAATTTGTCTTCTAGAAACACAAGCGTTACCCCTAATTTTATCTAATTTTATGATTGCAAACTTTTGCTCTATGCCTATTAGATGATCAATATTTTTTAAAGGTTTATCACTTATTTGTGATCCTGGACAAAACATAAGAGATCCAGTATCTATATGCTCAACAATCACTCCACCTTTGCACTTTGAAGTTATTTTCCCTAAAATTGATTCATTTTCTTCATATGCTTTTTCAAGTTTATACCAACCTTTTATTTTTTGAGCTTTTAATGCTGAGACAATGACTTCCCCATTTATATTTTCAATTTTCTCCAATAATACTGATATTTTTTCCCCGATTTTGATTTTATCCTTTAGGCCAATTAATTTTAACTCGTTTATATCTACAATTGGCTCACTTTTAAGACCTGGTATAAAGATAAATACGAATTTTTCAGTTATTTTTGTAACCTTACCGTCAATAATTTTGCCTTCTTCTATTTTGTTTTTTGATAATTGTGAGTTTAAAAGTTTTTGAAATTCTTGACTTTCAGGCGTTTGTAAATCTTTGTAAATTTCCATTAAGTTTTATTTTTTTATCAATTATTGCTTTAATTTTTTTAAAGCAGGCTTTCTTACTTAATTTAGTAGTATTAATCAAGATTGAATCTTTAGTTTTTTTCAAAGGATTATTTTTTCTATTTTTGTCTAAATAATCCCTATTTTTTAAGCTTTTTAGAACATCGTTGTAGCTCAATTTTTTTTTTAATTTTTTATATTCTTTATATCTCCTTAGAGCTCTCACCTTAAGACTTGCAGTTATATAAAATTTAAACATCGCACTTTTCATTATTACAGATGTGATATCTCTTCCATCTAATACAGATCCAAAGAATTTTTTTGGAGGATTATAAGCACAATTGATTTGAAATTTTTTTACAATTTCTCTTATTTTTTTATCTTTTGCAATGACTGATGCTATTGTTGCAACATTATCATCAAGCAACCTTTTACTTTTTAAATCTTTGAATTTTAATTTTTTTATTTTTGACTTTATATAGTTATAGTTTAATTTTTTTTTTTTTAATTTTAAACTTCCAATAAAACGATATATCTTTCCAGTATCCAAGTATAGTAAGTTATATTCTTTAGCAATTAATATAGCTTGTGTACCTGCACCTGCTCCAGCAGGAGAATCTATAGCAACAGTTAAAATATTTTTTCTTTTATTCAATTTATTTTTGCACCAAGTGATTTTATAGTTTTAAAAAATTTGGGAAATGAGGTATATGTAGATTTTCTGTCATTAATTTTCCATTTACCTCCATATGTTAAAGCTGCCACACATGACATCATAAAAATTCTGTGATCTTTATTAAAATTTTTAACGTAATAATTATCACTCAAATTTAAATCTGGATTTCCAAATATTTTAATATCATTATTATTTCTTATTACTTTAATGCCTATCATTTTTAAAAAATTTACAGCAATATCTAATCTAGGACTTTCCTTTTTATTCAATTCATCCAAATCATAAAATTTTGACACGCCATTTGCCTTTGCAGCAACTAAAAAGATAACTAAAAACTCGTCAATAGCAGAACTATTTAAACTTGGTGGGCAATTTATTGATTTAATGTTCGTAATACTTCTTACTTCAATATCTGAAATTAATTCCCCTTTATATTTTTTTTTGTTTTTAAATAATATTTTTGCATTCATCCTATTCAATATTTTTATTATTCCGGTTCTTGTATTATTAATATTAACATTTTTTATAATAAGTTTAGAATCTTTAGATAATAGAGTTAAAACTAAAAAAAAAGAACAAGAGCTAATATCGCCGGGAATTTTGTAATTAAAGCAGCTAAAGTTTTTTTCTCCTTTGATTTGAATATAGTCATATTTTTTTCCTTTTATTACTTTTGTAGGAATTCCAAGATTTTTGAAAAGTATTTCAGTATGATCTCTTGACTTTTTAGCTTTTACATTTGTAATGCCAGGAGATTTTAGTCCAGCCAACATAATTGCGCTTTTACATTGCGCGCTTCCAATTTTTTCATAGTAATTAATTGGTCTTAAAAATTTTGTTCCTTTAATTTTAACGGGCAATTTTTTTTTATTTGAGCCAAAAGTAGCTCCAAAATATTTTAAAGGCTCTGTTACTCTCGAAAAATCTCTTTTAGAGAGACTTTTGTCTCCTGTTATTGTAATTTGATTTTTTGCATCAACTAATAAACCTAATATTAATCTTGCTAAGGTTCCTGAATTACCTGCATTTAAAACTAATTTTTTTTTTGTCTCAAACCCTTTTAAACCGAGGCCGTAGATTTCGTAATAATTTTTGAATTTTTTATAATTTATTCCTAATTTTTTTATAGATTTAAGTGCATTCAAAACATCATCTGCTTCTAGCAAATTATATATTTTCGATTTACCAATAGCTTGTGATGCTAACAGTACACATCTAATTGAGATACTTTTGTCTCCACTAACTTCAATAGTTTTATTAAATTTAGTAATTTTTTTTGATATCTTGACCTGATTATTCATAAATGAATTAATTTATATTAAATTCATCTCCGAAGTATTGACTTTTTGCAGCCTTATCACTTATTACCTCTTTAGGACTCCCAGATGCAATTATTTGTCCGTTTGATAAAATTACCGCTCTGTCAACACAATTTAAAAGATCTCTTGCTTGATGATCACAAACTACAACTGATATTTCCTCAGTAGATTGTAAATTTATTATAATTTCTTGTAACATTCTAATTGTTAAAATATCAAGAGCAGCAAATGGTTCATCTAACAATAATATTTTTGGATCGTTTATCAAAGCCATAGCTATAACCAGCTTTTTCTTTTGTCCACCAGATAAATGCTTTGCTTTAACGTTTAAAAGAGTTTCAAATTCAAATTGTGATATTAATTTATTTATTTTTTGTTCTCTTAATTCTTTCTCTGGAATGTGTATTTCTGATACTAGTCTCAAATTGTCTAATAAAGTTAAATCATGAATCAGTCCACCATATTGAGGGACAAATCCAAGTTTAAATTTTAAGAATCTCTCATTTATTGGCAAATTTGTTACATCAAACCCTTCGATAAATATCTTTCCGTAGTTAGGATCTTTGAGACCAGTAATTAGATTAAATATAGTAGATTTGCCAACACCATTTGGTCCCAACATTCCAAGAATTTCTTGTTTTTTTATATTTAGATTTAAATTATTTAATATCTGTCTTTTGTTATAAAATACTGAAGTATTTTTAATTTCGACAATATTTTCATCACTCTTAAAACTTTTTATTCTAAATTTTTTGATTAAGGCCATTAATTCGAAATAATTTTAATTTTTTCTTGAGCATTTATGTTTATATCTTTTGTTACAGTATCTAAAGTAATCATTTGTGCTGTCATTTTAGATTTGTCATCTTTTATCATAACATTGGTGTATGCAACTGCGATATTATCACTTATAATTAAATCTAAATTATTACAAGTAATAATTTTATTATCATACTTCAATATTACATTTCCATAAAATTTAGAATTTTGATTGTTATAATTGTATTTTGCGTAATTCGAAGAAATATATATTTTCGATCTTTCCTTTGACGAAATTACCCCACTAACATTTTCTAAATCTAATATATTCGTATTTTTAAAATTTGTTTTGCCATATTTTGCTGAAATTTTAAAAACATCTCCATTTTTGTTAGAGGTAATATACTCAATTTCTGTGGTAAGGTTTTTTATTTTTTCTAGATCAAACTTTTTTTCTGCATTATTTTCTTCAGATATTGCATTTTTATTATTAATTGCATCTTCGTTTCTAGTTTCATTTGAGCTTTTTTCATTATCACTACTTAAAATAATTTCTCTACTTTCAAAATTAGGCTTTTCAGCATCAACCGCAGCCTCCATGGATGTTAAGTTTTTTTGAGTTATCTCATCAAGTTTAATTGTTTGATTATTTGGTTTTGAGTAAAAATAAAAAAAATATATTGAACCTAGAATTGAAATAATTAATAAAAGCAATATTATCTGTAACAATGATTTTATAGACATTAATTAATATTTGAACTTAAGATATTATGCATATGTACCAGTCCAATAGTTCTTTTAATTTTTTTATCTTTGTGAACACAAAGAGATGTTATTTTTTTTTGGTTCATAATCGACAGCGCTGAGGCAGCTAAAGTATCTTTGCTAACTGTTATTGGATTTTTCGTCATAATTTTACTTAATTCTAAATCTTCAAAATTATTAAATTTTTGAGCAATTCTTTTTAAATCTCCATCTGTAATGATTCCAATAGTGTTACCATTCTTCTTTTTGATTATTAAAACACCTAACTTTTTCAAATTAATTATTTTTAATGCCCTTTTCATTTTCATCTTCTCACTAACTAAAGGCAGCTTTGATCCAGTAATCATTAAATCACCAACAGTTTTTAATTTAATTGAAAGGTTTCCACTTGGATGTACTTTTTTGAAATCAAGTTTTGTAAAATTCTTAAGCCTCATGCATGCTATCGCAATTGCATCACCAAGTGCTAATTGATTTGTTGTTGAAGAAGTAGGCACAATATTTTCAGGTCCCGCTTCCCTGATATTTGGCGTAAGAAATGAAATATCTGAATTTTTAAATAATATTGAATCTTTTTTAGAAGTTATTCCAATTAACTTAATATTTTTATTCCTTGAAACATATTGAATGATATTTTTTAACTCCTCGCTTCTTCCACTATTGCTGATCAAAATAACTATATCATTAGAAGTTATTTGTCCCATATCACCATGACTAGCATTCGAAGCATCTAAAAAAAAAGATGGCGTACCTGTGGACGAAAAAGTTGCAGCCCATTTCTTAGCTATGATTCCACTTTTTCCAACTCCTGAAACAATAATTTTTCCCCCTTTACAATTAACAATTGATTTAACAATTTTAGTGAAAGATAAATTTATACTTTTTTTTAAATTTTTTAATGCATCGATTTCGTGCTGAATAACATCTTCTGCAATTTTTTGACTTTTTATCTTTTTCATTAATGGGACCAAATATCAGATGTAAATGAGGCTAAATCTAGTTCAACTCTACAATGAATAAACTTTATTGCCTCATTATATAAATCATATCTTTTTTCTCTTATTAAAATTTTTTTTAAGTTTTTGTGAATTTCATGAAGGTAAATGACATCTTTTGCGCAGTATTGTAATTGCTTATCTGATAGATCTCCTCCAAAATCTGATGATTGTAAATTTTTACTTATATCATTACCTGTAAATTCCTTAATTAAATCTTTCAGACCATGTTTGTCACTATAACTTCTGGCAATTTTACTCATTAACTTAGTACAATTTATATTTTCAACTTTTATGTTTAAATATTTTTTTATGAACAATAAATCTGCTCTTGCGAAATGAAAAATTTTGTTGATATTTTGATTTTGTAGCACATTCTTTAAATTTGGAGCATTGTAGGTATTTCTGTTTAATTTTACTATGTGAGCATCATTATTTCCTGTTGAAATTTGAACTAAACAGAGCCTGTCACGTTCAACATTCAGGCCCATAAATTCACAATCAACTGATATTTTGTCACTTAGCACTAATTGGTCTGGTAAATCTTCATCGTGTAATTTAATATCTAAATTCATTTGATAAGATATATATATGAATCAAAAAGAAATTCTACTTTTCGGTGCTACTGGACAAATAGGCAGAAATCTGGTCAGAAAGCTTACTAAAAATAACTACAAAATTACTGCTGTAACAAGAAATATACATAAAGCAGGCTATATATTAAAAACACAGTCAAACCCGGGATATTTAAATTTAGTTGAATTAAAAAATTTCAATCTAGAAAAAATAGATGAATTAATGAAAAATGTATCAATTTGTATCAACTTAATTGGAATTCTATACGAAAAAAAAAAAAATGATTTCAAAATTATTCATACTGATTTACCAGATTTTTTATCACAAAAAGCAAATAAGTATAAACTAAATAAATTTATTCATTTATCATCTTTAGGAATCGAAGATGCGGTCGAAAGTCAATATGCACAAAGTAAGCTTGATGGTGAAAAGAAAATTACTAAAAATTTTGATCGTTATATTATAATTAAACCTTCTATTGTTTATTCTGTAGATGATAAATTTACTACAAATTTTATGTCCTTGTTAAAAATACTTCCAATTATGCCTATTTATTTTGAAGGTAAAACCAAATTTAGTCCTATACATGTTACAGATTTAGTTGATATCATATGTAAATTAATTGAAAGTAAGAACAAAAAATTAATATTAGAATGTGTAGGCCCCGAAGTATTTACTTTTAAACAAATTTTGGAGAAACTACTGTATTCAATAAATAAGAAACGACTTTTAGTACCACTGCCTTTGACATTAGCAAAAATTTCAGCTAAAATTTTACAATTATTTCCCAAGCCGTTACTAACTGAAGACCAGTTAAATCTGCTCAAATACGACAATTGCTTATCTGGAAAGTATACAAATAATTTTGACTTAGGATTTAAAACTAATAAAAAATTTGAGGAGGAAATAAGTAAGTATAGTTATAATTGGAGGACCGGCGGTCAATTTGCAAAAGATAATAATTTAGGAAATATAAAATGACATATATAGTTATTGGCATATGTTCTGTTTTGTTATTAGCGGTCATATTTATATCAGCGAAACCTATAGGTATGGGAATAGAAGCTAGAAGAAATATAAAAGACGAATATGATGATAAAGAAAAAATTGAAAATTTGAGTAAAAATGAAATTGAAATTGAAAATTTAAATGAAAAAAATATATCAGAAGAAATTGAAAAACTTAATAAGTTAAGAATAGAAGGAACATTGACAGAGGATGAGTTTAAAAAAGCAAAGAAAAAATTATTGGACTAAGCTGACTTAATTTTCTTTTGAATAAACTTTGGTACTTCATCGTCTTTTTCAACTAATTCCTCTTTCTTGCCTTTTGGTTGAAATACAATCATTAAGTGGAGTGGACAGTAAGAAAATTTTTCAACATTTTTTCTGCCACAAAAACTTGCATTTTTTTCATTAGGATTGCCTTCCATATATTTACATGTATCTTCAGTTAATTCCTCTAAACTAAGATTTTTTGCTGGTTCAAAGTTTTTATTTAATAAAAGTGATTTAAATTTACCTCTTCTTCCTTTGATTTTTAATTGATTGTCAGGTTTTATTTCATTTCTGTTATTGACTATAGAAGACCTAGTTTTAATTTTAGAAGATAAGTTAAGTCTATGTGCCTTTCCAATCACTGCATTTCTCGATACGCCTCCAATTATCTCAGCTATTTGACTTGCAGTTTGACCTTTTCCCCATAAATCTTTTAATTTATTAACTTTTTCATCTGTCCAACTCATATATAATACAACATTTAGTGCTTTAGATAATTAATACAACATCATCTTGCATAAATAAAACATTTACAAGGTTTTTTTGTTATTTTTCAACAATCAAATTGAAATAATAACTTGAGGTTGCAAATTAAACTGTCAAATAATTTAAAAAAAAATATAAGTAAATATGAGCGCTTTAGCCCAAAATTATAAAAGAAAAAATTTGTCGTTTGTTAAAGGAAAGGGCAGTTTTCTGATAGCTGCAGATGGCAAAAAATATTTGGACTTTGTCCAAGGCATAGCAGTTAATTCTCTTGGCCACACAAATCAAAAGCTTGTAAACGCAATAAATAAACAATCAAAGAAACTCTGGCATGTATCTAACGCTTTTAAAATACCTGAGGGAGAAAGATTAGCAAAGAGGTTAACAGAAAAAACATTTGCGGACTCAGTTATTTTCCAAAATAGTGGAGCAGAAGCCACAGAAGCAGCAATTAAAGTTGCCAGAAGATATTTTTACTCAATAGGTGAAAAACATAAAAATAGAATTATTTGTGTTAAAAATTCATTTCATGGAAGAACAATTGCAGCAATACATGCAAGTGGTTCAAAAAAAATGACAGAAGGATTTGGCCCAAGAGTTCCAGGCTTTGATCATTTTGAATTTGGTGATCACAAAAAACTTAAAAAATTGATTAATAAAAATACTGCAGCTATTATGATTGAAACGGTCATGGGCGAGGGTGGTATTAAAGTAATTCCAAATTGGTGTATAAAAGCAATTAGAAAAATATGTAATCAAAGAAGAATACTTTTAATTCTCGACGAAGTTCAGTGTGGCATTGGAAGATCGGGAAAATTCTTTGCATTTGAGTATGCAAACGTAAAACCAGATATAGTTCCAATAGCAAAAGGAATTGGTGGTGGTTTTCCTATTGGAGCAGTCCTAATGACAAAGAAAGTCGCAAAAGCCATGTTGCCAGGTACGCACGGTTCAACATTTGGTGGTAACCCCCTTGCAATGGCAGTAGGTAATGCTGTTTTAGATCAAATAAATAAGAATTTACTAATTAATGTAAATAAAATGTCGAAATACTTTATTCACGAACTTAATGAAATAAAAATTAAATATCCCAAAATAATTAAAGAAGTCAGAGGGGTGGGGCTATTAATTGGTTTACAACTTTTTAAGGACCAAACTGAGTTTATAAAAAAATTAATGGAAAATAAATTATTGACTATTAGAGCAGCTGAAAATGTCATAAGGATTTTGCCTCCATTAAATGTAAAAAAAAGAGAAATTGATATATCTTTAAAAATTATCAGCAAAGTTTGTAAAGAAATAAAATGAAACATTTTATAAATTTAAAAGATATTTCCAGCAAAGATCTTAGAAAAATAATTGCTGATGCAAAACAAAGAAAAAAACAAAGAAAAAAATTAAATACTTTGGAGCCAGATAACGGCTCACCTCTTAAAGGTAAAATGCTAGTACAAATGTTTGAAAAAGCTAGTTCAAGAACAAGAATAAGCTTTTATTTAGCGATTAAACAACTTGGAGGCGGAACATTGACACTTAGATCTAACGAACTTCATCTTGGACAAGGTGGTGAGACAGTTGCTGATACTGCAAAAATTCTTTCTACATATGGTGATGGTTTCATGTTGAGAACTGATGATGATAAAAAAATTGAAGAATTTCAAAAGCATTTAACTATACCGATAATAAATGGTTTAAGTCCATCATCTCATCCAACTCAAGTGTTATCTGATATCTTTACTGTTGAGGAAATAAAAAAAAAACCAATATCAAAATTAAAAATTTGTTGGATTGGAGACTCTAATAATGTTTTGGATAGTTTAATTGCAGCATCTGTTAAGTTTTCTTTTAGATTAAGTATTGGATGTCCTAAAAAATTTGCACCAGGCAAGAAGATTAAAGATTGGGTAAGTAAAAATAAGAAAAAAATATTTATTTATCATGATGCAAAAAAAGCAGCTTTGAATGCAGATGTAATTTTTTCTGATAAAGTAATATCTCTAAATGACAAAGTGAACAAAAAAAGAAAAAAACAACAGTTTCAAAAATTTAAGATTAAAAAAGAGATTTTTGGTTATACAAAAAAAAATTGTATTTTTTTGCATTGCTTACCTAGAGGAGATGAAGTTGATGAGGATGTATTTTTAGGAAAAAATTCCCATGTGTGGCAACAGGCATTGAACAGGGTTCATGTTCAAAAAAGTATTCTATTGTATTGTTTTGGAAAACTAAGGTAGAGGTATCGGATTATCTGAATTTTGATTAAGATACAAAATAACTGATGCCCTATCTTTTTCTTTTCTTAGTCCAGCAAATGCCATCTTAGTACCTTTAATATAACTTTGAGGTTTTTTTAAATAACCATTCATCTCTTCAAATGTCCAATTTTTGTCATATGCTGCCATAGCTTTTGAATATTTATAATCTTGTTTTGATGCAACTTTTCTTCCTATTACACCATACAATGCAGGTCCAATTTTATTTTCCCCACCTTTATTTACTAAATGACAAGCTGAACATTTTTTGAAAACTTTCTCTCCATGAGAAACATCTCCTAATGCAAGTAATGCAGAAATATCAACTTTTTCCTCAATTTTTTTTGCTGATGAACTTGAAACTTGGGTGCTTTCCTGAATATCCACTTTGTACGCTGATTTCTCTGGTTTATCTACATGAAAGGCGATATCTGAAATTTTCCCAATTCCAATTACAAGTAGTGCAATAAGAAGCACAGCTGCAATAATTTTGTTTATCTCAAATGAATCCATTATATATTTTTATTAAGGTCGTATAACATGTTAAACAAATTTATACGAAATTTAATTTATAAATTTGCGTCTCAAAGACGCATAAAAACGAATAAATGAGCAATACGATTATAATAATTCCTTCACGATTAGCAGCAACAAGACTTCCTCAAAAGCCATTAATAAAAATTAATAATAAAACACTAATCATGCATGTATACGAAAAAGCTGTAAAAAGCCAAATTGGAGAGGTTTATGTTGCAACATGCGATGAGGAAATTGCCTCAGAAGTAAGTAAAAATGGAGGTAAATTTATAATGACAGATATAAATCACACAACTGGGACGGATAGAGTATTTGAAGCCTCTCAAAAATTAAACTTAAAAGATATAGATTTTATTATGAATATCCAAGGTGATGAACCGATGATCAATCCTTTAGATATTAAAAATTTAAATAAGCTATCAAAGGAAAAAAGTTCAAATATTTCAACACTAGCATACAACATTGAGAAAAATGAAGATTATGACAATGAAAATATTGTAAAAGTTATTACAAAAAATAAAATATCTGATAACTCAACATCAGAAGCTTTGAATTTTCATCGAGTGATTAAAGAAGTCAGCTATGACAATATATACCAGCATTTTGGGATATACTTATTTAAGTACTCAGCTTTAAAAAAGTTTGTTAATTTAAAAAAAAGTAAAAATGAAATCAAAGAAAGACTGGAACAACTAAGAGCAATTGATAATAATATGAAAATCGAAGTGCTATTGGCAAATTATTTTTCCTCTGGAATTGATACTAAAAAAGATCTAGAAGAATACATAAATTTATTGAATAAATAACAATATGAAAATTGTTTACCAAGGAATTGCTGGAAGTTATAGTGAAAGTTGTGCAAAACATATGTTTCCAAATGTAGAGACTATTCCTTGCAAAACTTTCGATGAATGTTTTGAAAAAGCACATAAAGATAGCAATATTAGAGCAATCATACCAGAGTCCAATAAAACTACAGGAAACATTGGAGTAGAATATTTAATTTTTAAACATAGGTTAAATATTTATGAAGAATTTTTTTTCCCAATTAATCATAATTTAATTGGCATAAAAGGATCAAAATTAAAAGACATTAAAAATGTTTATTCCCATGCTCAAGCGTTAAGTCAAGCTTCAGAATTTATAAAAAAAAATAAATTTTTAGCCAATGTTAGAGCTGATACTGCAGGTTCTGCAAAATATATTTCAGAAGAAAAAGATAAAACAAAAGCTGCAATTGCATCAAAATTAAGTGCTAAAATTTATGATTTAGAAATTTTACAAGAAAATATTCAGGATGTTGATGATAACTACACAAGATTTCTGATAATGGGTAAAGATATAATTCAGCCAGAAATTGATAAAAATAATTTTATTACATCATTGTTATTTAAACTTAGAGAGAGGCCGGCAGCTTTGTATTCTGCTTTGTCCGGTTTTGCTATTAATGGAGTGAATATGACGAAGCTTCAAAGTTTCCCAGAAAAAAATTCATTTTCGTCATTCTTTTTCCTATGTGATATTGATGGACATTTGGATGATAAAAAAATAAAAAATTCACTAGAAGAGCTTGCTTTCCACTGTGAAGATATGCACGTCCTAGGTGTTTACAAAGCACATGAATTTAGGGAAAAAAAATAATTAACTTTATTGTAGATTAGAAAAAATTATTGTTATAATACATTTGGAGGCCTTCCAGGTGGGATTACCATGAACTCCCCCAGACTTGAAAAAGAGCAAGGGTAATGAGTTTTTTCCAGGTTGGTTGGTCTCCTATTATGACAATAAAATCTCAAGTTCTCGCATTGAAATATCGACCCCAAATATTTAAAGATTTAATAGGGCATGAAGAAATTGCAACGACAATTTATAATTCTATTATAAATAATAGTTCAGCTAATGCTTTTTTGTTTACTGGCATTAGGGGAATTGGAAAGACCACATTTGCAAGAATTGTAGCTAAAGCTTTAAACTGCGAGCACACACTTGAAGGGATGTGTGAAAAGAAATGCAGTCATTGCGACCCTATAGCAAATTCAAATCATATTGATGTTCTTGAAATTGATGCAGCAAGTAAAACAGGAGTAGATGATGTTAGAGAGCTTATAGAATTTTCTAGATATCCACCATCTGTAGCAAAATTTAAAATTTTTATTATCGATGAAGTGCACATGTTAAGCAAACAAGCATTTAATGCATTACTTAAAACTTTGGAAGAGCCCCCAGAGTATTTAAAATTTATTTTTGCAACCACTGAAGTAAAAAAAATTCCAATTACTGTTATATCCAGGTGTCAAAGGTATGATTTGTCAAGAGTTAAGTCTGAAGAACTGTTTGTTTTTTTAAAAAATATAACAATAAAAGAAAAAAAGAATGTTGAGGATAATGCAATCAAATTAATAGCCAAATTATCGGAGGGGTCTGTTAGGGATGCATTATCTTTACTAGATAGAGCAACAATTTCTAACAACGATAATTCCCTGACATTTGAAGACGCTCAAAAGATTTTTGGCTATGTCAATAAAAGTTCATATATAGAATTATTAGAAATAATTTTTTTAGGTGATGAGGAAAAAATAATAGATCATTATAGAAAATTGTATAATTCAGGTATTGAACCCAACCTATTTTTAAATGATTTCTTAGAGGTATTATATTTTGTTAAGAATATATCGTACATTGAAAATGTAGGAAATAATTTTTCATTAAATGATAGTGATTACAAAAAAATAACATCTTTATCAAAAGAAATAGACTCTAATGCCTTATTATTATTTTGGGAATTTACTTTAAAAACTTTAAAAGAAATAAATATAGTTGCTAATCCAAATTTATTAGTTGAGATGTTTCTTGTACAGTTAACCTATTTGAAAAAAAAAAAAGTAATACAAAATAATCAGCAAAATGAACTCTACAAAACACAAATAAAAAATATAGATGTGAAAAATACTATAAACAAAGATGCAATTAACCAAATTAAAAATATTAAACAAGAAGAGGATAAAATTGAAAAAAAAAATAATCAAGAGATCAAAAATTTAGAAGATTTAATTAATATGTGCTTAGAAAAAAAAGAAATGAAACTAAAATATGAATTAGAAAATAATGTAAACTTAGTATCTTTTTCAAATATGAATATCGAAATATCTTTTAATGATAAACTAAATAAGAATTTTGTAAAAGATTTATCTGAAAAATTGTATGATTGGACTAAAAACCGTTGGCTAATCTCTTTTTCAAAAGAAAAAGGACAGATGAGTGAAAAAGAGAAAAAAAATAGTCTTAAAAAAAAGAATTTTAAAGATTATGAAAGCTCAAACGAATATAAAAACTTGTTGAATATATTTCCTGATATTGAATTAATTAATATTGAAAAAAAAGATGACTGATTTTAATAAAATTCTTGAAAAAGCAAAAGAGATAGAAAAAAAAATGAAAGAAGGTCAGGAGAATCTCAAAAAAATTGAAGTTATTGGTGTTTCTGGAGGAGATGTGGTTAAAATTACGCTTAACGGAGATGGAGAGATGACTAAAATTTTATTAAGCGATAAAGTACTAAAAGAAGATAAAGAGATAATTCAGGATTTAATCACTGCCGCACATAATGATGCTAAAAATAAATTAAAATCAAAAACTTCCGAAGAAATATCTAAAGCGACTGGTGGATTAGGTGTGCCTGGATTTAAATGGCCTTTATAATTAAATGCAAAATCTTCCTGAAATAGATAATTTAATAAAACTAATATCTAAATTACCAGGTCTTGGACCAAAGTCTGCAAAAAGAATAATTTTAAAAATGATCAATAATCGCCAAGAAATATTAAGGCCTTTGGCAAATAATTTAAGTCAGGTAATAAAAAATATTGAACGTTGTAAAATATGTGGAACATTAAAACCTAATACAATTAATTGCGAATATAATAACTGTAGTTTAGTAGAAAAAAAATATGATAAAATTTGTGTAGTCGAGAACATTTCAGATCAATGGGCAATAGAAAGTTCATCTATTTTTCAAGGTTATTATCATATTTTAGGTGGCACGATTTCTGATACCGATAACACCAATAATAGAGAAAATTTGCTAATTAATTCTTTAATTGAAAGAATAAAAAATGATAATATTGATGAAGTGATTTTAGCAACAAGCGCTACCGTTGAAGGGCAAACCACTGCTTTTTACATTCAGGATAGTTTAAAAAATACAAATGTAAAAATTTCAAAATTAGCTCAAGGTTTGCCTGTTGGAGGAGAAATAGAAACTTCAGATGACGGAACGCTTATATCTGCCTTTAAAAATAGAAGAGATTTATAAATTTAAAACTAGCTTTTTTTAATTAACCTATTTAAATGCAATAGAGGTTCAGTATAGCCCGAAGGTTGTGACTTACCATGAAAAATCAATTCACATGCTGCCTTAAAAGATATTGACTTGTCGAAATTAGGTGACATATTTTGATATTCTGGATCACCTTGATTTTGTTTATCAACAATCTTTGCCATTTTTTTTAGAATTTCTAAAACTTGTCTATTTGAGCAAATACCATGATGCAACCAGTTTGCTATATGTTGTGATGATATTCTTAGTGTTGCTCTATCCTCCATTAATCCAACATTATTTATGTCTGGAACTTTAGAGCACCCTATCCCTTGATCTACCCATCTAACAACATATCCTAATATTGTTTGAGCTGAGTTACATAACTCATTATTTATTTCTTCTTTGCTCCAATTTGGTCTATCTGCAATTGGTATAGTTAATAAATTGTCAATGTAATTAATTTTATTTTCATTTAATTTTTTGTGCTTTTCAAAAATATTTAACTTATGGTAATGCATTGCATGTAAAGAAGCTGCTGTGGGAGATGGTACCCATGCACAATTCGCACCGGCTTCAAGATGTGATATTTTTTGATCTATCATGTCTTTCATTTTATCTGGCATAGCCCACATACCTTTACCTATTTGTGCAACACCTGAAAATCCACATTTTAAACCAACAACAACATTGTTATTTTCATAAGCAGCTATCCACTTTGATTTTTTCATGTCACCTTTTTTTATCATTGGACCTGCTTCCATTGATGTATGCATTTCATCTCCGGTTCTGTCTAAAAAACCTGTATTAATGAAAAAAACCCTGCTTTTTAATGTTCTGATACATTCTTTTAAGTTTACAGATGTTCTTCTCTCTTCATCCATAATACCGCATTTAATTGTATTCTTTTCAAGTTTTAATACTTCTTCAACTCTTGTGAATATTTTATCTGTAAAAGCAGTCTCTTCAGGTCCATGCATTTTCGGTTTTACAATGTATATAGATCCAGTTCTTGAGTTACCTTTTCTTTTTAAATCATGAATTGCTGCAGCAGTTGTAATAAATGCATCCATGATACCTTCTGGGACCTCAGAACCATCTTCTAAAATAATTGCTGAATTAGTCATTAGATGACCAACATTCCTAATTAAAAGTAAGCTTCTACCATGTAATTTTTCTTTTTTATTATCTTTTGAAATATAACTTCTATCTGGATTTAGTTTTCTTTCTAAAGTTTTTCCATCCTTTTCGAAGACAGATTTTAGAGTTCCTTTCATCAAACCCAACCAATTTCTGTAACATAATATTTTATCTTCTGAATCTACTGCTGCAACACTATCTTCGTTATCACATATTGTAGATATTGCAGATTCTATAATTATGTCACTTATTCCCGCAGCATCTTGAACAGCACTAAATGCTTTTGGGTTAATTATTATCTCAATTTTTAAATTATTATTTTCTAAAATTATTGTTGTTGGATTATTAGGCTCTCCTCTGTATCCAATAAATTTATTTTTATCTATTAGCTCAAACTCTTTATCATCTTTTAAAATTTTCAAGTCACTTCCCTTTATTTTAAATCCATTTATATCTTTCCAATGAATTTCATTGATAGAGAAGTGGTCATTTAGAAAATCACGTGCATATCTTATTACCTCTTGTCCTCTTAGAGGATCATACTTTTGACTTCCGGTTTCTTCTGACTCAATTAAATCTGTTCCATATAAACTATCGTAAAGACTCACCCACCTAGCATTAGCAGCATTTAATGTATATCTAGAGTTCATTATAGGAACTACAAGTTGAGGACCTGCAATGCTTGAAATTTCACGATCAAGCTTTTTGGTATCTATTTTGAAATCATTCCCTTCTTCTTTTAAATATCCAATTTCTTTTAAAAAATTCTTATACTCTTGATGATTAAATTCTCCATTTCTGTTTTTTTTTAACCATAAATCAATTTCAGATTGAAGAGTTTCACGAACTTCTAATAACTTTTTATTGATTGGCGCAAGTTCATTAATACTTTTATCAAATCCATCCCAGAAATCTTTTTCGTTAACATCTAATCCTGTAAGAAGTTCATTTTTTACAAAATCAACCAAATTCTTAGAAACAGATAAAGTATTTATTTTAATAAATGAATCACCCATAAATTTTAAATTTAGAAACCGTTGTATATGACAATCAATAAATTATGTCATTACTTTATTTAAAAAAATGTTATTTTTCATCCGAAAAGAATATAATTTTTGTAATTTCATCATTTTATCGCCAAAAAATTATATATAATAAAGCAATGAAAAATTATTTAAATTTTGAGACAGATATAAAAAACTTAGAAACAGAATTAGAGAAATTAAAAGATCCTTATAATCAAGACGGCATTTCAGAAGTTGATACAACTAAAATAACAGATTTACAAAATGAAATAGATAAAAAACTTAACGATGTATATTCAAATCTAGATGCATGGCAGACAACATTGGTTGCAAGACACGAGGATAGACCTAAATCAAAATTTTTTATTGATAATTTATTTGATGAATTTATTTCACTTTCTGGGGATAGATTTTATGGAGAGGATAAGTCTGTAATATGTGGTTTTGGTAAATTTAATTCTAAGTCAGTTTTAGTAATAGGACAGGAAAAGGGCGAAAATTTAGATACAAGGATTGAGAGAAATTTTGGAATGATGAGACCAGAAGGTTACAGAAAAACAATAAGATTAATGAATTTAGCTAATAAATTCAAAATACCAATTATTAATTTTGTTGATACTCCAGGTGCATACCCTGGAGTTGGTGCTGAAGAAAGAGGACAAGCGGAAGCAATTGCAAAGTCTATTGAATGTTCTATGCAACTGACTGTTCCAACTTTATCTATAATTATAGGCGAAGGAGGATCTGGTGGTGCTATTGCATTAGCTTCTTCAAGTAAAGTATTGATGTTAGAGAATGCAATATATTCAGTAATATCTCCAGAGGGATGTGCAACCATACTTTGGCGAGATCCAACAAAAACTTTAGAAGCTGCGAAAGCAATGAAACTTTCAGCGAAAGATCTTTTAAAACTAGAAATTATAGATGAGATAATACCCGAACCTTTGGGTGGTGCGCATCGAGATAAAGATCTTATTTTAGATAATGTACGAAATGCTATTGATAGAAACTTAAGTAAATTTCTTACGTTAAATGAGGAAGAAATATTAAATCAAAGAAAGAATAAGTTTTTAGATATTGGAAGGAATAAAGGCTTCACCACTAATGCAACGAATCAAGATAAACTTACTATTAAAAATAATCTCTTTCAAAATTTGATTTTAAAAATTAAAACTAATAAAAAATTATTTATTTCAACTACATCAATTCTTCTATTATTAATTTTATTAACAGTGATTTTTTAATTTATAAGGCACCGCAACAATTTTTAAATTTTTTTCCAGTAGCTTGACATCTTTCATTTCTAGATATTTTTCCTTCTTTATTTTTTACAAGTAGGCATTTTGGATCATTCTTAATATTATCACTTGTTTTAGTCTGACTATCATCTTTTTCTATTATTCTTAAATTTAGAAGCATTGTTACAAGATCGGTTTTTAATTTTCCAAGTAAATTTTCAAATAATAGAAAAGCTTCCTTTTTGTACTCCACTAGAGGATCTCTTTGTCCATAAGATCTTAAGCCAATTACTTGTCTTAATTGCTCTAGGTATTGAATATGTGATTTCCAATTTTGATCTATAATTTGTACCAATATTCTTTTTTCAATTTCTTTTCCTTGTTCAATGCCTAATAAATTATTTCTTTCATCTCTGTTATTTATAAATTTATCCTTTATTTTTTTTTCCATTGTTTTAAGATCTGAATTTAAAATTTCATCCAACTCATCATCAGTTATTGATTTACCTAAAGTCTGCTTTAAGGCTTTTGGAAATTCTTTAGAATTAGGAGATTTTTCATGTAATATTTTTTGTCTTTTTAAATTTTCTAAAACTTCTTCTAGGAAAATATCTGAATAATTCTCATCTTCCTTACCATCTATTACATTTTTTCGTTGTTCAAAAATTACATGTCTTTGGTCATTAAGAACATTATCAAATTTAATAAGCGTTTTTCTTATATCAAAGTTTCTAGCTTCAACTTTTTGTTGTGCTCTTTCAATCGCTTTATTTATCCAAGGATGATCAATGCTTTCACCATCTTTAAGACCAAGCTTTTCTAGCATTGAATTCATGGTTTCTGAGCCAAACAATCTCATCAAGTCATCTTCTAAACTTACAAAAAATATTGAACTTCCTTCATCTCCCTGTCTTCCAGATCGTCCTCTTGCTTGATTGTCAACTCTTCTACTTTCCATTCTTTCTGTTCCAATAACAAATAACCCCCCCCTTTTTTTTACATCCTCTTTTTCAGATTGGTCTTGTCCACCTAACTTAATATCAACACCTCTTCCCGATATACTTGTTGTAATAATTACTGAATTTATTTTGCCAGCATTTGCAATAATTTCTGCTTCTTTCTCATGATTTTTAGCATTTAAAATAATATGTTTAATTTTCTCTTTTTCTAACAAATTCGAGTAATGCTCAGATTTATTTATGCTAGATGTGAAAACCAACAGTGGTTGTCCAATTTCATTACATTCTTTTATTTTTTGAATGATTGCATTGTCTTTTTCTAAACCTGTTCTAAAGATTTGGTCATTAAGATCGTTTCTTATCATTTCTTTATTGGTAGGTATCTGTAAAACAGGCAAGTTATAAATTTCAAAAAATTCTGCAGACTCTGTTTGTGCTGTTCCTGTACAACCTGCTAGTTTATCGTACAACTTAAAAAAATTTTGATAGGTTATTGATGCCAGTGTTTGATTTTCAGCTTTAACTTCTATTTTTTCTTTAGCCTCTAAACTCTGATGAAGTCCATCGCCAAATCTTCTACCTGGCAGTTGCCTACCTGTTTGCTCGTCAATTATAATTATTTCGTTATCTTTAACTATATAATCTCGTCCATTCTCAAATAAATAATTTGCCCTTAAGGCTTGATTTACATGATGAACTAAATGTAAATTTTGTGGGTCATAAAAATTGTTATTTTTTAAAATACCAGCATCAGAAAATATTTTTTCAACATTATCTATTCCCTCATTTGTTAAGAGTATATTTTTTTCTTTTTCATCTAAGTCAAAGTCTGTTTGTTTCAAATTTTTAATTAATTTATCTACAGCAATATATTGCATAGTTTTATCCTCTGCTGCCCCAGAAATAACCAAAGGAGTTCTTGCCTCATCTATTAAACAAGAGTCAATCTCATCAACTATCGCGAAGTTATGCTTCCTCAAGACCATCTCATTTTTTGAATATTTCATGTTATCTCTTAAAAAATCAAAGCCTAATTCACTGTTAGTGGCATAAGTTATATCTTTATTATAATTTTCTTTGCGTTCCTCATCTGACTGGTTTGAGTTTATATATCCACAGCTCAAACCCAAAAAATTGTAAATTTTACCCATATTTACACTATCTCTTTTTGCGAGGTAATCATTTACAGTAACTATATGAACACCTTTTTTTTCTAATGCGTTAAGGTATGCAGCAAGAACTATAGTAAGTGTTTTGCCTTCACCCGTTTTCATCTCTGCAATCTTATTCTCATGTAACGCAATACCTCCAATAAGCTGGACATCAAAGTGTCTTTCATTGTTAATTCTTTTCGAAGCTTCTCTTACCAATGCGAATGCCTCTGGTAATATATCGTTTAATTTTTCTCCATCTTTTAATCTAGAGATAAATTCATTTGTTCTTAAAGGAAATTCATTTTCCTCAAATTTACTAACCTTACTTTCTTTAAGATTAATCTCTTCTACAATTTTTTGAATTCTGTCTAATTCCTTTTGATTGCCACTTTTTATAAATTTACTAATAATGTTTAAAGGATTAAGCATATTTTTGATGTTTTAATAGTTATAAATTATATAGTTATTTATTTAAAAAATTAAATAGCATGGATTTTGGTATAAACAACTTTTTTGATAAGAAACACAAGGACTCTAAAATAGGACATTTTCAAGATCTTGAACATATTGATGGATTATCTATCTCAACAATTAGCTGTGGTCTTTATAACAAAAAAAGAGACGACTTAGTTTTATTTTATTTTAGGGATGGAGCAAGTTATGCAAATGTATATACAAAATCTAGTTTAGTATCTGAAAACATAAAATGGAATAAAAAAATAAAAGATAAAAAAATTTATGGCATTTTAATCAATACAAGAAACGCAAATGCCCTAACAGGAAATGATGGCTATAACTCTCTTAAAAAAATTTCATTAAATTTGTCAAAATTATTAACATCAAAACAAATAGAAGATGAGGAAAAGCCAAGAGAAATTAAACCAAACCAATTATTATTTGCTTGCACAGGTACAATAGGGGAAAAATTTCCTGAAAATGAAATTTTAAGTAACACTAAAAACTTAGTTGATAAAATAAAATACAATCAAAATAAATTAATTTGGATCAAAGCAGCTCTTGGGATTATGACAACAGACACTAAACCAAAATTATCAATGGCAGAATGTAAGATAGCTGGTTCTGATGTAAAAATATATGGTGTTGCAAAAGGATCAGGAATGATCTTTCCAAATATGGCAACAACTTTAGGATTTATTTTTACTGATGCCAATATTTCTTCATCAATTTTGAAACAGATACTTAATCTAAATATTAAGACTACTTTTAATGCTATAACATGCGATGGGGATACTAGTACCAATGACATGGTTTCAATATTTTCAACAGGCAAAGCAAACAACAAAGAGATAAAAAGTTTTAAAGATCCAAAATTAAAGCAATTCATTAGTAGCGTTCATCAGGTCATGTTAAACTTAGCAAAAAGAGTTGCGAGTGATGGGGAGGGAGCAACAAAATTTGTTACCATCAAATGCATTAATAGTAAAACCGAGAAAGATGCAAAAAATATTTGTTTCTCAATAGCCAACTCACCATTAGTTAAAACAGCAATATTTGGAGAAGATCCTAATTGGGGTAGAATTGCGATGGCAATCGGAAAAAGTGGTGTGACTGTTAAACAAGAAAAATTATCTATATTAATGGGATCTAATATGATCCTTAAAGATGGAAAATTAGATAAAAATTATAACGAAAATATCCTTAGTGATTATATGAAAAATGAGAATATAGAGATAACAATTGATCTATCTATCGGAAGTAAAAAATTTACAGCGTATACTATGGATTTATCTAAGGAATATATTGAAATTAATTCTGATTACAGATCTTAGGTATTGAAATCCTATAAAATGTAATTAAGTCATTTCAATGATTAAGTATTTATTAAATTGTAAAAATTGCAGTCTTGAGTTTGAAAGCTGGTTTGCTAGCTCAAAAGAATTTGATAAATTAAAAAAATTAAAACTTCTTAGTTGTCAGCAATGTAATTCTCAAAAGATTGAAAAGTCTTTGATGAAGCCAAATTTAGCTAATTCTACTTTCAAACAGGATAAAGCTTATAAGAATTATAAAAATGTTAAAAAAAAATTAAGAGAATATCAAAAATTTGTAAAAGAAAACTTTGAATATGTTGGAGAAAATTTTGCTTATGAGGCTAGATCTATTCATTACAGCAAAAAAAAGAATAAAAAAAATATTTTTGGCAAGGCATCAATTGAAGACGTTAAGGAACTAAAAGAAGAAGGTATAGAGACCTCAACCATTCCATGGATTGAAGATAAGGAAAATTAACTCTTTTTGTACTTTGTTATATAATTTACGGATTTGTCATTTGAAAGTTTCCACTTATTTAAAATTGGGTTAAATTTAACACCATCAATACTTTTTAATTTAAGTGAATTTTTATTGCAGATATCTTCTAGATTTTCAGGTTTTACAAATTTATTCCAATCATGTGTTCCGATTGGAAGCCATCTTAAAATATATTCAGCTCCTATTATTGCAAATACATAAGATTTTAATGTTTGGTTTAAGGTGGCAATGAACATTAAACCATTATTTTTTAAAAATTTTGTACTTTGATTTATAAATTTAGGAATATCTTCGACATGTTCTACTATTTCCATATTAAGAATTACATCAAATTTTTTTTCATAATTAAAATTCTCTGGAGATCTATCATGATATTCAATTTTTAAATTACTTTTTTTTAAATGATGTTTTGCAATATCAATATTTTTTTTGGACGCATCGATACCTACAACATCTGCTCCAAGTCTTGCTAAAGGTTCAGATAGTAAGCCTCCTCCACATCCAATATCAAGAATACTTATTCCTGCTAATGGTTTATGATTTGATGAAATGTTAAAATCTTTAATAATATTGTTTTTTATATACTCTATTCTTATTGGATTAAATTTGTGAAGTGGTTTAAATTTTCCATTAGGATTCCACCATTCTTCGGCAATTTTGCTAAATTTTTCTACTTCTTCTTTGTTTATAGTATTATTGCTCATTCTTTATTGATATTATAAATAAGATGTATTTTATCAATATTATAAGGCTTGTAAATAAAACTACCAATGAAAATTATTGTATTAAAATTTGGCGGTACTTCAGTTGGGTCAATTCAAAGAATTAAAAAAGTATCAAAAATAATTAAATCTTACTCAAAAAAATATAGGGTAATAGTTTTGTCGTCTGCAATGAGCGGCACTACTAATAAGTTGATCAATATGTCAAAAAAAATCAGTGAAAATTTTCCTGATAATGAATATGATACGCTAGTTTCTGCTGGTGAACAGATTTCGTGTTCATTATTAGCAGGCCATCTAGCAGCAAATGGTTTAAATTCTAGATCTTGGATGGCTTGGCAAATACCAATTGTGACAGAGGGTAAACACAAATATTCAAGAATTAAATATATAAATAAAACTAAAATTTTAAAATTTTTAAAATCTGGTGGAGTCCCTATTATCGCTGGATTTCAGGGGGTGGATAAAAATTCAAATATTACAACTATTGGCAGGGGTGGTTCAGATTCAAGTGCAATTATGGTTGCAAAGTTTTTTAAAGCTGATCGATGTGTCATTTACACAGATGTTGAGGGGGTATATACAACAGATCCAAATAAACTTAATTCTGCAAAAAAAATTAAAAATATATCTTATGAAGAAATGTTAGAAATGGCCTCATTAGGATCAAAAGTAATGCAACCAGATTCTATACAAGATGCAAGATTAAATAGGATAAATATTGAGGTAAAATCATCATTCATAAACAAATCTGGCACATTAATTACAAAAAGAAAAAATATTATTAATAATAAAATTATCACAGGAATTTCTTCCACAGATAATGATGCAAAAGTAACTTTATTAGGAGTTAAAGATAGACCAGGTATAGCAGCATCGATATTTAAACCACTTTCACAAAATTCGATAAACGTAGATATGGTAGTTCAAAATATATCTGCTGATGGTAAGCAAACAGATCTTACATTTACAATCAAGTCAAATGATTTGAATAAAACAAAAAAAATTATAAACAAAAATGAAAATATTGTTTTTAAAAAATTAATTTTTGATAAAAATGTATCGAAAGTGTCAATAATAGGTGTTGGAATGATTACTACTCCAGGCGTTACATTTAGAATGTTTCAAGCACTTGCAAGAAAAAATATAAATATACAGGTTATTTCAACTTCAGAAATTAAAATATCAGTTTTAATAAAAAGTACAAATGCATCAAAAGCTATAAATTGTTTGCATAAAGAATTTAAGTTAGACAAATGACATCTGAAATTAGACCATTTAGAAAAATTAATAGAAAGAAGACTAAAGAAATAAGTGTTGGAAAAATTAAGGTTGGTGGAAATAATCCAATCACTGTCCAGACAATGACCAATACATTGACAACTGACCATAAATCTACAATAGAACAAATTAATAAAGTTACTGAAGCTGGCGCAGATATTGTCAGAGTTTCATGCCCTGATAGTAAGTCAACAGAAGCTCTAAAAACAATAATTAAACATGTGGATGTTCCTTTAGTTGCAGATATCCATTTTCATTATAAGAGAGCAATTGAAGCTGCAGAGAATGGTGCAGATTGTCTTAGAATAAATCCTGGAAATATAGGAGAAACAAAAAGAGTTGCAGAAGTTGTTTCCGCAGCAAAAAATAACAACTGTTCGATTAGAATTGGTGTAAATGCAGGATCGCTTGAAAAAGATATCCTAGAAAAGTATAAGGAACCTTGTCCTGAGGCTTTAGTAGATAGTGCTTTGAGAAATATAAAAATAATTGAGGATATGGATTTTTCAAATTTTAAAATTAGTGTTAAATCTTCGGATGTCTTTTTGTCTATAGCAGCATATAGGTTATTATCTAAAAAAACAGATTATCCTCTTCACCTTGGAATAACAGAAGCTGGTAGCTACTTACCAGGCAGTATTAAAACTTCAATAGGATTTGGTAGTTTATTATTAGATGGGATTGGAGATACTGTAAGAGTATCACTTTCCGATGATCCTGTTGAGGAAATTAAAGTTGGTAATGAAATTTTAAAATCTCTAAATTTAAGAAATAGAGGTGTAAAAATTATTTCTTGCCCATCCTGTGCTAGACAGGCTTTTGAGGTTATTAAAACTGTTAAAGAATTAGAAAGCAGATTATCTCATATAAAAAAACCAATAACACTATCCATCATTGGTTGCGTTGTTAATGGCCCAGGAGAGGCAAAACAAACAGAAATAGGAATAACAGGTGGTGGAAAAGATAATCATATGTTGTATTTAAATGGATTAGAAACAGAAAAAGTAATGACCAAAGACATGATTAATAGAATTGTTTCTTTAGTAGAAGAAAAAGCCTCGAATTTATAAGTAATAAACAAATGCTCCCACAAGAAAAAGTCCAAAACTTAATTGATAGACATCGTAAATTAGAGAGCGATCTTTCTTCAGGTGAGATAGACAAAAAAAAATACGCAGAGATTTCTAAAGAGTACTCAGATTTAAATGATATCGTAAAACAAGCAAAAGAATATTTAAGTTATAAAAAAGATACTGATGATTTAAATAATATAATAAATGACAAAAATTCAGATAAAGAAATGAAAGAGTTTGCAATCAGCGAGCGTGAAAATCTTAAAAATAATTATCAAATTAATGAAAAAAAAATAAAGTTATTTTTACTTCCAAAAGATAGCGCTGATAGCAAAAATGCAATTATTGAAATTAGAGCAGGCACAGGTGGTCTTGAAGCAAGTTTATTTGCAGCTGATTTGTATAAAATGTACGAAAAAGTATGTCAAAAAAAAAAATGGAAAATTGAAATTATTTCAATATCAAAAAGTGACGCCGGGGGTCTAAAAGAAATAATAGCTATAATAAAAGGAAAAAATATTTATTCATCTTTAAAATATGAAAGTGGTGTTCATAGAGTGCAAAGGGTGCCCGATACAGAAACTCAAGGAAGAGTTCATACATCTGCTGCCACTGTTGCTGTCTTACCAGAAGCTGAAGAGTTAGATATTAAGTTAGATGAAAAAGATTTAAGAATAGATGTTTTTAGAAGCAGTGGACCTGGTGGTCAAAGTGTTAATACTACTGACTCAGCTGTAAGAATTACACATATTCCAAGTGGAATAGTTGTGAGCCAACAAGATGAAAAATCACAAATAAGAAATAAGGAAAAAGGTTTGAAAATTTTAAGATCTAGAATTTACGATTTTGAGAGACAAAAAATTGATCAAGAAAGATCAAAAGATAGAAAAAGTAAAATTGGAACAGGAGATAGATCTGAGAGAATAAGAACATATAATTTTCCTCAAGGACGTGTTACTGACCACAGGATCAATCTAACCTTACACAAATTAGAAGAATTCATGGAAGGGGAAATTTTTGAAGAAATAATTGAAAATTTAAGTTTACAAGCTCAACAAGATGAACTGAGTAGGATAGGCTAATGAATTATTTAAGTGCACTAAATTATGGTAATAAATTACTGAGAGCACAAAATATTAAATGTTTTAATTTAGACACTGAACTACTTTTATCTAAAGCGATTAATTCTACAAGAGAAATGTTGTTAATAAATTTAAACAACAAGATAAAAAAAAATAATTTTGAAACATATAAAAAATTAATTTTAAGAAGAAGAAATAATGAGCCTATAGCTTATATATTAAAAAAAAAAGAATTTTGGAAGTATACTTTCAGAGTTAGCAAAGAAGTTTTAATTCCAAGGCCAGAAACCGAAATTATTGTCAATAATGTATTAAAATTATCAAACTCTAACTCAAAAAAAAATATTTTAGATGTAGGTACAGGTTCTGGATGTATATTGATTTCAATTATTAAAGAAAGACCAAAATTCTATGGAACAGGTATTGATATATGCAAAAAAGCACTAAAATTAGCTATATCTAATGCAAAAATGCATCATATAGAAAATAAAATTAAATTCATAAATATCGATATTGACAAATTTAATTATTATAAATATGATTTTATTGTTTCTAATCCTCCATACATTAAAAAAATTGACTTAATGAGATTAGATAAAGATGTTAGATGTTATGAGCCACTATTGGCATTAAATGGCGGCTTAGATGGATTGAGGAATATAGAAAAATTAATAGCTAAAAGCAAAAGATTGTTAAAGAACAACGGGAAATTAATATTTGAAATGGGTAATAATCAAGTTACTGATGTTGTAAAGATGTTAAATAAAAACAAATTTTATGTGAATGAAGTCTGTGAGGATATTCAATCAATTCCACGAGTAGTAATATCTACTAAATTATTTTGATGAATAATTATCGTAATAATAACAGAAAAAATAGATTTAAATCTAATGGAGAGAGAAATTTTAGAAAACGATCTATAAATGGTCAAAAGGTTCAAAACGACTTTAATAATAACTCTGAATTTAGACACAGAAACCCAGGCCGAAATAATCAAAATGCAGCAAAACTTATAGACAAATATAATAATTTAGCTCGCGAAGCTTTGTCATCTGGAGATAAAATATTATCAGAAAATTATTTGCAACACGCTGAACATTTTTCTAGGATTTTAAATATGCAAGAATTAAATAAATCTCAAGTTGCAAATCATAATGTAATTGAGCAAAATTTTAAAAAAGATGTTGAAAATATAAAATCACTAGAAAATAATGGTGACAATTCTAAATCATCTAGCGAAATTGACTAATTTATTTTGGAAATAAGGTTTGATTTAAGTACATCAATTTTAATTTTAGTTACTTCAAATTTTCTTCTTTCTTCATTTTTTAAAATTTTCCCAGATGGCAGTTTTAATTTTTGAGAATTAATTTTTCTTCCATTTTCAATTACCTCGTAATGTAAATGAGGTCCTGTTGATAGACCTGTTGAGCCCACATAACCAATAATTTGTCCTTGCTTTACCCTAACACCTTTTTTAATTCCTCTGCCAAATTTTGACATATGAGCATAGACAGTTTGATATGTATTATTATGTTTTAATTTTACACAATTTCCACCTCCTCCACACCATCCTGCTTTTATTACTTTTCCATCTCCAGATGCCATAATAGGTGTCCCAGTTGGTGCTGCGAAATCTGTCCCAGTATGCATTTTAGTGTATCCTAGAATAGGATGTTTTCTTTTTCCATAAGACGAAGACAATCTTGCCCCATTTATCGGAGTTTTCATTAGTGTTTTTTTAATACTTTTTCCATTTTCATCAAAGTAATCTACTTTATTTTTTTCATATTCATATTTGTAAAGTTGTAAATCAGTTTCCTGTAAGTTTAAATTTGCAAATACGATTTCGCCTGTATCTACAATTTTATTGTTTTGATTTATAAATTCTTCATAAATAATTTGAAAACTATCGTTTTTCCAAATGTCTCTTTGAAAATCCACTTGAAATCCATAAAGTCGTGCAAACTCAATGATGATATTTGGTTTTATGCCTAAATTTATAGCACTATCATATAAGCTATTTGTTATAACAGTTTCTTTATAAACTAGTCTTTTTGTGAAATTTTTTTTAATTTTTTTAGCATCAAAATGAGCCCCATCATTACTCCTTGAAAATAAAATTTCATTTTTTTTATCAGTTTCTATTTTAAATTGTTCAATTTTCTTTTCTGATAAGTTGTCAAATTTAAATATGAATTTTTGATTTATTCTTAAAATTTTTAAAGTTTTTTCTTTTAAAATTGTATCTAATATTACTTTTTTTTCTTCTTTATTAATTTCTAATTTATTTACAATACTTTGATAAGTGTCGCCTGCTTCAGAAATATATTTTAATTCATTATATCTTGGTTTTAAATTACTTGTTAATTCGATTAGTGTATTTCTCAAGTAAATATTATCTAGACCTGTTTCAATTTGAGCTATCCGTTCTATCTTGTTTTTTGAGTAAATTGTTGATGTAAAAAGTCCTAGCATTGCAACAATTACTAACCAAAAGAAAATTGAATACTCTTTTAAAGTGTTTATTTTAATATATTTCATTTTTATCTAAAAAGTGCTGATTTTTAAGGCATTTTGCATCATTTTTATTTAATCAAATATCTTGAATTATTAATATTATTATTTATAAGCGTTCCACTCAACATTAAAAAAAATGTTATTTATTGGGTTTACCCAATTAGCTATTTAATTTGTTAATATTTTAAGAAGAGAAGTGTGGACGGTTAAGGTTACCAAAATTTGTCGTACACACTTCAACATTACATGAATATTATTCTTAGTATTTATGTAGAAGCTAGTGTGCGCCGTTTTTAAACTTGAGAGTTTGATCATGGCTCAGAACGTACGCTGGCGGCACGCCTTATACATGCAAGTCGAACGAAGTAGCAATACTTAGTGGCAGACGGGTGAGTAACATGTAGGTATCTTCCCTTTGGTGAGGAATAACACGAGGAAACTTGTGCTAATACCTCATAAGTCTTTACGGAGAAAGCTTTATGCGCCGAAGGATGGGCCTGCATTTGATTAGTTTGTTGGTGGGGTAATGGCCTACCAAGACTTTGATCAATAGCTGATCTGAGAGGATGATCAGCCACATTGGGACTGAGACACGGCCCAAACTCCTACGGGAGGCAGCAGTAGGGAATATTGCACAATGGAGGAAACTCTGATGCAGCGATGCCGCGTGAGTGAAGAAGGCCTTTGGGTTGTAAAGCTCTTTCGTCGGGGAAGAAAATGACTGTACCCGAATAAGAAGGTCCGGCTAACTTCGTGCCAGCAGCCGCGGTAATACGAAGGGACCTAGCGTAGTTCGGAATTACTGGGCTTAAAGAGTTCGTAGGTTGTTAAAAAAGTTGGTGGTGAAATCCCAGAGCTTAACTCTGGAACTGCCATCAAAACTTTTTAGCTAGAGTATGATAGAGGAAAGCAGAATTTCTAGTGTAGAGGTGAAATTCGTAGATATTAGAAAGAATACCAATTGCGAAGGCAGCTTTCTGGATCATTACTGACACTGAGGAACGAAAGCATGGGTAGCGAAGAGGATTAGATACCCTCGTAGTCCATGCCGTAAACGATGTGTGTTAGACGTTGGAAATTTATTTTCAGTGTCGCAGTGAAAACATTAAACACACCGCCTGGGGAGTACGACCGCAAGGTTAAAACTCAAATGAATTGACGGGGACCCGCACAAGTAGTGGAGCATGTGGTTTAATTCGAAGATACGCGCAGAACCTTACCAACACTTGACATGTTCGTCGCGACTTTAAGAGATTAAAGTTTTCGGTTCGGCCGGACGAAACACAGGTGCTGCATGGCTGTCGTCAGCTCGTGTCGTGAGATGTTGGGTTAAGTCCCGCAACGAGCGCAACCCTCACTTTTAGTTGCCATCATTTAGTTGGGCACTCTGAAAGAACTGCCAGTGATAAGCTGGAGGAAGGTGGGGATGACGTCAAGTCCTCATGGCCCTTACGTGTTGGGCTACACACGTGCTACAATGGCATTTACAATAGGAAGCAAGATGGCGACGTCAAGCAAATCCTAAAAAGATGCCTCAGTTCGGATTGTACTCTGCAACTCGAGTACATGAAGCTGGAATTACTAGTAATCGCGGATCAGCGCGCCGCGGTGAATACGTTCCCGGGTCTTGTACACACCGCCCGTCACACCATGGGAGTTGGTTCTACCTTAAGGCAAGGTTTAAAACCCTTGACCACGGTATAGTCAGCGACTGGGGTGAAGTCGTAACAAGGTAGCCGTAGGGGAACCTGCGGCTGGATTACCTCCTTTCTAAGGATGATTAAGAAACATTTCTTAATCTAAAAAATATAACAGGATAATGTTGACCGTCCTCATTTCTCTTCTTGAAATTTGTGTTTCACTCTTCTGCGAAAAGGGCCGGTAGCTCAGTTGGTTAGAGCACACCCTTGATAAGGGTGGGGTCGAAAGTTCGAGTCTTTCTCGGCCCACCAATAAATTCTGGGGGATTAGCTCAGCTGGGAGAGCGCCTGATTTGCATTCAGGAGGTCAGCGGTTCGATCCCGCTATCCTCCACCATAGAAACATTTAGTTATTTAAATTTGTAAATAAAAATTATTATCAATATCTATATCCGATTGTTCTTAAAAAAAAAGAACAATCAAAAAAATATTCGAATAGATGAATATTTTTAAAAATTTAATTCTACACAGAATTTTTTTCTGTGCATAAATTAAGCGTTTAAGGGCGTGTGGCGGATGCCTTGGCACTGAAAGCCGAAGAAGGACGTGGTATACTGCGATAAGTTGCGGGGAGCTGTATGCAAGTTTTGATCCGTAAATTTCCGAATGGGGAAACCCAACACTTTATGTGTTACTTTAAACTGAATACATAGGTTTAAAGAGATAACCCGGAGAACTGAAACATCTAAGTAACCGGAGGAAAAGAAATCAATTGA
>CACAZL010000006.1:0-5000 GCA_902536925.1 uncultured Pelagibacteraceae bacterium | reverse complement strand
CTAATAGCTCAATTGGCTTAATTTATGCACTGAAAAAAATTTTGAATTTTGATAGATATAAATCTTATTTGATTTTATGAAATAAATTCTTAGACAATGGATAGTTTTTCTTAATCTTAATTGGAGATTTCTTTCCCAGAATTTCTAAAAATTTACTAGCTGATAGACCAACATCTGGCCTAAAGGTTTTTATATTTTTTTTTGTAAATCTCTCACCCTTCTTTATATCTTTAATGGCGTAAATAGACCTTCTGAATATTCTATTTTCTAACTCAGTTTTAGATCTTTTTAACGAGTTTTCTTTTATTAAGTCATGTGTTTCTTTAATTGATTGAATATATCTTCTGATATTTCTTCCTTTAAGAGAAAACTCTAAATCCAAACCCCTCTTTTGATTGTCAAGCGCAATGTGTTTTTCAAAAACCCTAGCACCTAAAATCAAAGAGTACTTGGCTATTTCAGAACCTAATGAATGATCTGATAAGCCAATTCTACAGTTATATTGGTGTTTTAATTTTTTTATAATATTTAAATTAAAATCAGAAGTTTTTGACGGGTAATTGCTAACACAATACAACAGGGTCAAATCTTTACATCCATTTTTTTTTGCAATCTTAACAGCTTTGTCGATCTCGATAATGCTTGCTAAACCTGTTGATATTATTAGCGGTTTTTTTGTTTTTGCTGCTGTTTTAATTAAATTATAATCATTCATTTCAAAAGATGCAATCTTATAGGCAGGACAATTAAGTTTTTCTAAAAAAAAAATTGCATCTTCAGAAAAAGGTGTGCTAAAAATTTTTATTTTTAGTTTCTTTGCATATTGAAAAAGTTTTGTATGCCATTCTAAAGGAGTTTTACCTAAGTTGTATAATTCCCAAAGATTATATCCTTTCCATAATCCTTTTTTAATTTTAAATTTTATTACATTATCCTTTATTGTCATCATATCAGGAGTATATGTTTGCAATTTGATAGCATTGGCACCCGATTTTTTTGCTAGATGAATTAATTTTTTTGCATTGCTAAGTGAGCCATTGTGATTTGCTGATATTTCTGCAATAATAAAAGGTGCTTTATCTATAAAATTTCTCATTTTGTTATTTATAAATTTTCTTATTTTGTTTCAAATTATTTAAAAAAATATTCTTATTAATTTGTTTAAAACCATTATTCAAAAAAAATTTTTTGGATGAAAAATTATCGTCTTTTACGTGAGCAAAAATTTTATACTTGACTATCTTTTTTTTCAACATTGTTTTCCTTAACATAGTTTTGCCAAATCCATTTCTTTTGTATTTTTCTTTAATTGCGATGGAAACAGAAAGACTATTTTCGTCTAAATGATCATATCTTATATAGCCAATTCTTGAATTAACAGAGCAGATAAATATCATTTTTTCTTTAAGTTTTTTTTTAAACCATTTCTCGTGTTCACTCATTGATATTGTTTTTCTAGAAAAAAATTTTTTATTGACAATATTTTGATTATATAAATTTAAAGTAAATCTAATATCACTTATATTTGCAAGTCTTACACTAATTTTGCTCATTTTATTTTTTTGAAGTGTTTATTTTTACATTACACATTATTGAATTATTTTTTAAAATTGCATTAGTAAAAGAAAAATTGAATTTATTAATTTTGATAAAAGCTTTTGGATAATTCTCTGCATCTAACATTCTTATTTTATCATAAATTTCAAATATATTTTTTTCATTTTTGATTTGAGAATTTTTTTCTTTAATTCTTTTAAACTTATAAATTAAACCAGTTTGTTTTTTTGGATTTATATTTTTTGAAATTAGTATTTTAATCATATCAAGAATTTTTAATGATATTCTTTGAAAAATTTTTTCAAGATTACCTGATAAGCTTACATTTTCTTTTAAATATATTGGTCCACCATCTAAAACATTTGTCATTTTTATCGCACAAACTGGAGTTTTTTTAAAATTTCGAATAATGAGGTTTTGAATTGGACTGCCTCCTCTCCCAAAAGGCAAGGGAGCAGTATGAAAACAAATACATTTGAAATTATTATAAATAATATTGTTTACTTTATAACTCCAGTGGGGAAAAAAAATCTCAGTTGGATTAATTTTTTTTAAAAACTTATATTTAAGTTTTTTTCTTTCAGTTATCAATATAATGTTTTTTCTTTTTATAAATTTTTTTATTTTGGGTTCATTTAAAAACCACTTTTTAGAACAAGCGATTACAATTTTTTTATTCATTTATTTTCTTTCAATTTTTCTTATAACTTCAAATGCTTCTGCAAATTTCAATCCAGATTGATGACCTCTTATTTTGCTAAGATTTTTTATTCCGATCAGTGATCTTGAATGAGGATACTTTTTAAATTCTTGTTTATAGCATTTGATAGCTTGAATTTTGTGCGTTAAATATTTTTCAATGTTTAAAAAATAATTTGGTAAAAAATTTTTTTTATTTTTTAAAACTCTAAAATCGGTTGCAGAAGGAACTTCAAATGTTATTAATTGTTCAAGATTTTCATTTGGTTCTGGTCTAAATGCAGTAAGTGTTGCTTCCGCAATCTTTCTGTGATCAATATTTAGATCAGAAAAATTGTGGGTCAAAACGATGTGAGGTTTAATTTTTTTTTTTAACTTTTCTATTTTTTTTATAATTTCTAATAAACTTATCTTATCGAGTTGATTATCTGGATAGCTATATCTTGCTATCCAGTCAAATCCTAAAATTTTTGAAGCATTAATGCTAGATATTTCTCTTTTTTTAATTTCTTTTAAATTACTATTTAATCTAGATCCAACACCATCTGTAAATGATACTACTTTTATATCATTTTTATTTAAACTTAATTTTTTAATTAAACCGCCACATCCAAAACTTTCATCATCAGAATGTGCAACTATTACTAAAATCCTTTTTTTGTAAATTTTCATTAAATGTTTGTTATTTATTATTTATATACTAGTATTGAAATAAATGAAAAATAACAACCACTTAAAAATAATTAAAGAAATTGAAAAAATAAGATCCAAGAATAATGTGAATTGGATGAACATATTGAGATTAGCGTTTAAATTAGATCCTAAAAATACATCTAAATTAATGAAAAGAATTAATTACGATGACAATAAAATTTCTAAATTACTAAATAAATTATCTGATTAAAATATTTAAAATATGTTCACGTATGGAAAACATTATGTTGATAAAAAAGATGTAAATGAAGTTATTAAGTCTCTTAAAGGCAATCTTTTAACAACAGGCGAGTATGTTGATTTTTTGGAAAATAAGATAAAAAAAAAATTTTATGCAAAAAATGTAATATGTTGTAATTCTGGAACATCAGCTATTTTTTTATCATTAGTTGCTATTAATATTAAAAAAGGTGATAATGTAATTATTCCATCTATAAATTTTACTGCTGCAGCAAGTTCCTGTAGTATTTTGGGAGCAAATATTTTTTTTGCCGATGTGGATCCTAAAACATTTCAACTGTCAAAAAAATCTCTTCAAGAATGCATAAAAAAATACAAAATTCGAAAAATAAAAGCAGTTTTTTCAATGCACTTGGGCGGATCTTCAAGACATCAAAAAGAAATTTATCTACTAAAAAAAAAACATGGTTTTTTTTTAATTGAAGATGCATGTCATGCTTTAGGTGGAAAATATTCAAAAACAAAATTTTTAGTAGGAAGTTGTAAATATTCGGACATCACAACTTTTTCTTTACACCCAGTTAAAACAATTACCTCAGGGGAAGGTGGATTGATTTGCACAAATAACAATAAAATTGCAGAAAAAATTAAAATTTTAAGGTCGCACGGAATAACAAATAGAAATAAATATATTTATGATATTAAAAAGTGTTCATTCAATTTTAGATTAAGTGATATTAATTGTGCTTTAGCTTCATCTCAGTTAGATAAGACAAAAAAATTTATTAAAAAAAGAAGACAATTAGTAAAAAGATACAGTAAAAATTTTAATAAATATTCAAATTTGATCGAAATAATAAACATAGATGATTTCAAATATTCAGCTTGGCATCTTTTGATTGTAAAAGTAAATGTTGAAAATTTTGATAAAGAAAAGTTCTATGATTTACTGCTTAATTATAAAATTAAATCTCAACTTCATTATATTCCAACTTATAGATTAAGTACTTTTAAAAAAAACAACAGTATAAATTTTAAAAAGACAAATTTAAATTCTGAAATATATTTTAAAAAATGTATTTCACTTCCTTTATATTTCAAATTAAAATTGAAAGATGTTGATTTTATATCAAATATTGTTTTAAAAATTTTATTAAAAATTTGAAATTAAGCATGTTCCAAAAAAAAATTTTAGATAGAAAATTTAAAATAAATCGAAAAAAAATTATTTTAAAAAAACTAAAATTTAACCATATATCTAAAAATTATTTTAATTGGTTTAAAGATAGACAGGCAAAATTGTTTATAAATTCCAGATATGAAAGTAAACAACAACTATTAGATTTTATTAAAAAGGAGTTAAAAAAAAAAAATATAATTTATTTTGGTATATTTAATAATAGCTCTAGACATATCGGAAACATTAAATTTCACGATATTGATTTAAAAAAAAAAAGTGCATGGCTAGGTATTTTTATTGGTGAAAAAAAATTCAGAAGTCAGAACATAGGTTGTAATACAATAAATTTATTGACAGATTATTTGTATAAAAAATTAGATTTGAGTATATTTTATTTAAAAGTTGATAAGAAAAACATTCCAGCAATAAAAAGTTATAAAAAATCAGGATTTTTTATAATCAAGAATTATAGAAAAGAATATCTTATGAGAATGAATATTTTTTACTCAAAATTAATTTTAGGTACAGCTCAATTTGGAAATCCATATGGTATAACATATAAAAAAAAAAATAGTTTAAATATCATCAATACTAAAAACATATTGAATAAATGTAAATCTAATATTTTTACTTTAGACACTGCGGAGGATTATAATATTAATAAAAATAT
>CACAZL010000005.1 GCA_902536925.1 uncultured Pelagibacteraceae bacterium | reverse complement strand
AGCTAAAGATGGCTAAAAGAAGAAAAAAAGCTGCTAAAAAGAAAACTAAGAAAAAAGCTAAGAAAAAAGCTAAGAAGAGAAGAAGAAAATAGTTTAGTATTCTTTTTATTAAATAACGCTTCTCATGGCGCTTGCGTGAGAAGCGTTTTTTTTATTTTGCAGTTTCTTCAGAAATTTCAGTCTCGCTGGGCTTATTTTCAATTTTTTGAACTTGTTTTTCAAGATTTCTTTTCAATGCTTTATCAAGTTTCTTTTGAGTATCCTCTAAACTTACATTTAGAACTATTTGAAACTCAGTAAGTATTCTTTCGTAAGCTTTTTCAAAAAGTTGCCTTTCACTGTATGATTGGTCAACCATCAGATCATCTCCTTTGTTAAGATCTCTAACTACTTCAGCTAGTTCATAAATTTTACCAGATGATATTTTTGCTTCATATTCTTGTGCTCTTCTACTCCACATACTTCTTTTAATTTTAGGTTTACTTTTTAAAATACTTATACATTTATTTACCTGATTGATTGTAGCCAAGGGTCTAAGGTGAGATTGTTTATTTACTGGAACCATTCCATTTGCTTTGTCTTTTTCAAATTTTAAAATATATGCTTCTATATCTATTCCACCAATACTCATTTTTTTAAAATCGGTAATTTGACCAACTCCATGTTTTGGGTAGACTACATAATCTTTGACTTTATATTCCTTTTTTTCTGAATCTTGTTTTTTAACTTTTTTTATTTCTGGTTTTTGCTCATTATTTTTTGGAATACGAAGTAAACTAGAATTTGTTTCAGAATTTTCTTTTTTTTCTATCTTAGATAATTTTGGTTTGATACCTTTTTTTTTTGTCTTTACTTGTTTTAACTTAACACTAGTTTTATTTTTTTTTGTTTTTGTTACACTCTTTTCTTTTTTTACCGCAACATTTTTTTTCTTTATTTTTTTTTTTTTAACAGCCTTTTTTGTTTTAAATGTTTTCTTCAAAGTATTTATCAAATTTATTTTTTTCATTTTTATATTTCTCATGATCTGTAAGAGGTTCTTTTGATTCAGAGATATTCGGCCATATTTCTGAGTATTTCTTATTTACCTCTAACCATTTTTCGCTCCCCGATGCTGTATCCGAGATTATAGCATCTATTGGACACTCAGGCTCGCAAACGCCACAATCTATACACTCATCCGGCTTAATTACAAGCATATTTTTGCCTTCATAAAAACAATCAACTGGACAAACATCAACACAAGTTGTGTGTTTACACTTTATACATTTATCATTAACTAAATATGTCATTGATTTGATTTAATTTTTTTTTTTATATCTCCAACTACCTTTGCATCAAGATATAGTAGTCCAGATAATCTTCTCATAAGATTTGTTTCATACATGTCAGCTTTCTCGTCTGAATAAATAATATTCCACAAAGCCTCTATTACTATCTTTTTTTCATCAGTGCTTTTATTTTTTACTTCTTTGGTAAACTCTAAAATTTGATTTGAATCTTTTTCTCTTATTTCTGCATCATTTAATATTTCATCTAAATTATTTTGATCTGCACCCATTTCTATCAAAGCATTTTTGATAATAGTTTTTTCTTTTTCTGTATAATTTTCATCAATTTTTGCTGAATGAATTAAAAGTGCTGCTACACTTATTAACGTTAAATGTTTCTCATCTTTTTTTGCTTCTTTTTCTTTTGAAAATAAATTAAACATTATTTTAAGTTTAACTGGTTTAATACATTGAAAGGATTATTTGAATAGTCTTTTTTGTCTTGTTTTATTGAAACATTCTTTTTTAATGGAAAATACTTTATGAAAAGTTCATCTTCTTTTTCATATATTTTATAATTCATTTTTTTTAGCAGCTTTTTAAAATTTTTTTTTGAACAACCAAGTAAATTTAGCATTTCGGGAATAACTTTTATTTCTTCCTTGTCACCCTTTTCAGAATTAAATATTAGCAAAAATAGTCTTTCAAGAATATCTATTCTAACGTAAATATCATCAAACTTTTCAAATCCACAAAGTAACATAAAATCTTTATTTGCAGATTTCATTCCATCTAAAAAGTTTAATCCAAAAGTTGGAGGAGACAAGGCAAGGAATTTGTTATTGAAACATTTCCATAACAATATTCTTAATGAAACTGAGCTTGGTTTAAATAATTTAAATAAAAAAACATGATATCTTCCAAACTTTACACCTAACCTTCTTAATTTTTTTCTATCGTCTTGATTAATTTTTTTTAAATATTCAGAGATATTAGTCCTCTTAATTACTCCATTATTTTCATAGAGTCTGTAGGCCAAAGCTCTAAGTTCAGGATTTTCTTCTTTAATATTTTTTAGCTCGATCAGACTATTTAGCTCAGTTTCTATTTTTTTATTTATCCACTTATTTAAATATTCGTTTAACTTTTTTCTTTCATCATTCTCAATCATCTCGTCAATAATTAAATCAATTTTTGGTTTAAGATAGTCTGGTCCAGTTATTAATTTCGCTATAGGGTCATTTAACCAATAAATTTTAAAATCTTCTTTCAATTCAATAAGACCTGTATCTATTATTTGTTGAATTCGACTAATAATTTCTGGACCCACGTTATGTCTTGCAGCTTTTTTTAAAGATTTTATATCAGCATCTAATGCATCAACTTTTAAATCTAGTTTTAATTTTAATCCCTTTAAGTTCCCAATGTATTGATTATTAATCAAGACCCTTTCTTTTTCAATAATTTCAGTTTTTAATTCTATATCCTGCTTCAAACCTCTTGCCAGAACACTTGCTCTTTTATCAATAAATGTTTTGGTTAATTCATCATGAAGTCTATCTGATAATTTATCTTCTAATTTTTTAGTTCTTTCAATCCAGTAATCTTGGTTTTCAACCCAATTTGACTTGTTTGAAACATATGACCATGTCCTAACATTTGATATTCTATTAGATATCGAGTCTACATTTCCATCAAGTTTATCAAGCATAGAAAGCTGTTTTTTCATATAGTAATTTGGTATTTTTTGATCTGCATTAGTCAAAAAGTTAAATACTTTGTTTATAATCTCTAAATGATGACCATAAGTTTTTTTGACGAAGTCAGGAATTTGACAGCAATCCCATAGAATTTTCAAAATGTGTGTATTGTCTTCAATATTACTATTATTTTCTTTTAAAAAATATTTTAAAACTTTCTCATCTTCACATTCTCCTACTCTTCTCAACCAATCTTTATTGGGTTTTTCATCTAATGATTTTAAAAGGGTTACTTTATTTTTAAAATCTAGATTAGAATTTCTCCAGAATATATTTTGTATTTCTGGAAAATTATGATTTTCTAAAAATTCAATTTCTTCTGGATTAATTTCATCACAATCTCCAGTAATACCAAAACTACCATCATTCAAATATCTGCCTGCTCTTCCTGAAATTTGTCCTATTTCAGATATTTTTAACCTTCTTATTTTTTTCCCGTCAAATTTTTTTATGTTTGAAAAATAAATATGATCTAAATCCATATTTATTCCCATTCCAATAGCATCAGTGGCAACAAGATAATCAACATCTCCTGATTGATATAAACTTACTTGAGCATTTCTAGTCTTAGGACTGAGAGATCCCATAACAATTGCTGCTCCACCTTTCTGTCTTCTTATGAGTTCTGCAATTGCATATACTTCTTCTGTAGAAAAAGCGATTACAGCACTTTTTCTCTCAATTCTTGAAATTTTTTTGTGTCCACCAAATGATAGCTTTGATAGCCTTTGTTTATTTATAAATTCAACATCATCATCAAGTTTTTGAATAATACTTTTTATAGTATTTGAGCCCATTAACATTGTTAATTTTTCACCTCTCAGATTTAATAATCTATCTGTAAAGATATGACCTCGCTCATGATCAGAACACATTTGAATTTCATCAATGCCTACAAAATCTAAAACTTTATCTACGGGCATTGACTCTACCGTACATAAAAAATACTTAGCATTTAGTGGAATAATCTTCTCTTCCCCTGTAATAAGGGCTACCATAGAAGGATCTATTTTTTGGATTATTTTGTCGTAAACCTCTCTAGCTAATAGTCTTAGTGGAAATCCGATCATTCCAGAATCAAAAGAAAGCATTGTCTCTATTGCTAAAAAAGTCTTTCCAGTATTTGTAGGCCCAAGAACTGCAGTTATCTTATTTTTTGACATATCAACTTTTAGTATGATCTTTTTTTGGCCTACTATATTTTGTTACTCAAAAAGAACAAAAATAGACTAAAACTAGTCCGAATCAGATAGGAAAAAGTTCTCATTTTCAATTTTTATCATCTAAGGTTAGCATAAATTTTACAATATAAATATAAATTTTTAATGCCTAAAAAACTTTGGGAACCGTCAAAAGCACTTATAAAGAATTCGAATTTATTTAAATACGAGAAGTTTGTTTCAAAGAATTATAAATACAATTTCTCTGGAAAATATAAAAAGTTACTAAACTGGAGTGTAAAAAATCCAAAAGATTTTTGGAATTCTATTTGGAACTATTTTGAAATAATTGGAGCAAAAACTGATAAATTTAAACTAACAAAAGATCTTATTAATAGTAAGTTTTTTGTTAATTCAAAATTAAATTTTGCAGAAAATCTTTTAGCTAAAAATTCCAATCAAAAAGCTATCACATTTGTTAGTGAAAATGGTTACAGAGAGCAAAAATCCTGGAAAGAACTTAATATAGATGTACAAAAAATAATTACATTTTACAAAAAAATAAATATTTCTGAAAAGGATAGGATAGTAGCCTATACCCCAAATCAGATAGAAACAGTTGAGTGTTTTTTGGGTGCTAGCGCTATAGGATCAATCTGGAGCTCGTGTTCACCCGATTTTGGTGTACTTGGTGTTATCGAACGTTTTTCCCAAATTAAACCTAAATTACTAGTTATTACTGATAAATATTATTATAACGGAAAGGAAATAAATATTATTGAGAGATTGCCTAAAATATTAAAAAAAATAAAAAGTATAAAATCAGTATTAATTTTAAATTATCCTGGAAAAAAATTAAGAAAATTTAACAAAATTAAAAATATAAAAATTTATAATTTCACTGAGATTAAAAAACTTGAAATAAGCAGAAATAAATTAAAAAAATTTGATTTTGACCACGAATTAGCAATTTTATACTCAAGCGGCACTACAGGTAAACCAAAATGTATTTGCCATAGATCTGGTGGTGTTTTATTGCAACATTTGAAAGAGCATCAATTACATTGCAATATAAAACCAAATGATAATGTATTTTACTTTACAACTTGTGGATGGATGATGTGGAATTGGCTTGTTACAGCCCTAGCATCTAAAGCATCAATATTGCTATTTGATGGTTTTCCTATGCATAAATCTCCAGAGTTATTGTTAAAAATTGCAAATAAGGAGAAAGTTACTCTATTTGGTATAAGTGCGAAATATATTGATCAACTTATTAAACAGAATGTTAAGGTAAAAGAAAAAATAAAACTCAAGTTTTTAAAAACGATTTGTTCTACAGGATCTCCACTTTCTAAAGATGGTTTTGAATTTGTTTACAGAAATATAAAAAAAAATGTTCATTTAGCATCTATTTCTGGAGGAACAGATATTGTCTCCTGTTTTGTAAATGGAAACATTTATTCATCTGTAAACATTGGCGAAATACAAAACAATGGTCTTGGCATGGATACAGCAGTGTTTTCTGAAAAAGGTAAATCAATTTTAAATAAAAAAGGAGAATTAGTTTGCAGAAACCCTTTTCCATCAATGCCTTTAAAATTTTGGAATGATCCTGGAAAAGTTAAATATAAAAAAGCTTATTTTTCAAAATTTAAAAATATTTGGCATCACGGAGATTATGCTGAGAGAAAGAATAATGGGTCTTATATTATTTATGGAAGATCTGATGCAACATTAAACCCAGGTGGTGTTAGACTTGGCACAGCTGAAATTTATTCTGTTGTAGAAAAATTTAAAGAAGTAAAAGAGTCAATCGTAGTAGGTCAATCTTGGGATAATGATGTAAGAATAATACTTTTTGTGATATTATCAAAAAATAATAGATTAGATGAAAAATTAATTTCGAAATTAAAAACAACAATTAGATATGAGGCTTCTCCAAGACATGTACCTGCTAAAATAATTGCAGTAAATGATATTCCCAGAACTAAGAATGGTAAAATTGTAGAGGTAGCTGTTAAAAATATAATAGACGGCAACAAAATAAATAATATTGAAGCATTATCCAATCCATCTGCTTTAAATGAATATAAAAATCTTATTGAATTAAAATCGTAATGATCAAAGATACAATCAAAAACTTAAGTTTATCAGCAACACTAAAAATAAATGAAAAATCAAAAGTTATTGAAATTGAAGGAAAAAATATTATTAAGTTTGGATTTGGACAATCACCATTTCCAGTTCCAATTACTATTGTTGAAGAATTAAAAAAAAATGCACACCAAAAAAGTTATCTACCTATCCAAGGATTAGATAAATTAAGAGGTTCAATCGCAAAATATGAGTCAAAAAAGAAAAATTATAATTTTGACTCAGATCAAGTCATAATAGGTCCTGGTACCAAAGAGCTTATGTTCTTGATGCATTTAGCATTTGAAGGCGAAGTTTTATTGCCAGCTCCAAGTTGGGTATCTTATAAGCCACAATCAATAATAGCTAAAAATAACTATAATTGGATACAAACATCTGCTGAAAATAATTGGTTTCCTAAAGCTCAAGAAATAGAAAAAATTATTTTGAAAAAACCAGATAAAAAATATCTTTTATTTCTTAATTCTCCAAATAATCCATCAGGACAAGTATGCGAAAATTTAAAAGAAATTTCTTTAATAGTAAAAAAATATAATATTTTAGTTTTATCAGATGAAATTTATTCTGAATTAACATTTGATGAAAATTATATTTCTATCTTTGAACACTGCACTGATAATGTCGTAATAAGTAACGGACTTAGTAAATGGTGTGGCGCTGGAGGATGGAGACTTGGGTACTTTATAATTCCAAAGAAAAAAATTGAATTACTTAAATCTATGAAAGTTTTAGCAAGTGAAACATTTTCCGCCGTAAGTTCACCAATACAGTTTGCTGCAATATCTGCATTTAATGTCAACCATGATGAATATATCTTAAAATCAAAAAAAATTCTTAAAGCTGTTGGAGAATATGTATATAGAAATTTAAAATCTAATAATATTATTATGAACAAACCCATGGGTGGCTTTTATTTGATGCCTGAATTTTTGAACAAGAAATTTAATAATTCTTCAATCATGTGTGATGAAATTTTAACTAATTTAAATATTGCTTTACTTCCAGGAAGTGACTTTGGATTTGATGAAAAAAGGATGATTGTTCGTCTAAGTTTTACAGATTTTGACGGCGATATATTTATGAAAAATATTAATGAAAAAACTGATATTAATGATGAGTTAATAAAATTGTATGCCCCTAAGGTTGTAGAAGGAGTACATAAATTAAAATCTTGGGTTGAAAAATAATAATCAGTTAAAAAATTCCTTAATTAACAATACTTATATTGACTGAATTTACTAGACACTCGTAGTAATAAATAGTTAGATTCGATTTTAAAACTTTAGAGAGGGTATATGAAAAAAATATTATCAACAATATCAAGCTCTCTGATTATTTTTGCTGCTATATTTTCATTTGGATCAATAGCAAAATCAGCAGAGTTTTTCACAATAGGCACAGGAGGACCAACTGGAGTTTATTTTCAGACAGGAAACGCTATTTGTAAAATGTTACACAAATCAGCAATTAGTGCTGAACATGGTAGAAAAAAAGGTATGAAAGATAAAGCTTACAGATGTACCGCTCCTTCAACTGGAGGCTCAAATTATAACATCGGACAAATAAAAGATGGTGAGTTTCAATTTGGTGTAGCACAATCTGACTGGCAATATCATGCTTACAATGGATCAAGCAAATGGGAAGGGAAACAATTCAAAAATTTAAGAGCTGTTTTCTCAGTACATAATGAGCCATTTCAAATCTGGGCTAGAAAAAAAGCAAAAGTCAAAGATTTTATGGGTCTCAAAGGAAAAGTAGTAAACATTGGAAATCCAGGTTCTGGTCAAAGAGGAACTATGGAAGAATTAATGAAAGCTATGGGAGTTGACAACAGCTTCTTTAAATCAGTTACTGAGCTAACATCTTCAGAGCAAGTAAAAGCTCTATGCGATGGTAAAATTGATGCGTTTGGATATTCAGTAGGTTTTCCAAATGGGGCAATGGAACAAGCGGCAACATGTGCGGCTAAAGCAATGCCAATCAATTTAACAGGAGATGTGATTGATGGAATTATTAGTGGAGCTGATTATTATGCATCTGCAACAATTCCAAAAGGTACTTATACTAAACAGAAAAAAGATGTAACTACATTTGGTGTTAAAGCTACTGTAGTAACAAGTATGGATGTTTCTGAGGATTTAGTTTATCAGGTTACAAAAGCCGTTTTTGAAAATTTTGATGATTTTAGAAAACAACATCCAGCTTTCGCTCCTTTAGAGAAAAAAAATATGATAGCTGATGGTTTATCAGCACCACTTCATCCTGGAGCTGTTAAATATTATAAAGAAGCTGGTTTAATGTAATTAAATCTATATAAAAAATTTAGGCCCAATATATCTATTGGGCCTTTTTTTTTATATATTAAGCTGAATGTCAGCAGACATAGATAAAAAAATTGAAAATAAGATTAAAGAAGATCTTTCTCCTACAAGAAACCTAACAGGTTTTCATTTAAAGTTAGTTGCTATTATTGCAATAACCTGGTCTTTATTTCAGCTTTGGTATGCTTCTCCATTTCCATTTTGGTTAAATTTTGGAATGTTTAAAGGTTTACCAGCTAGAGCAATTCATCTTGGTTTTGCACTTTTACTAGCTTTTTTAATATTTCCATATGCAAGGGGTAAAAAAGTAAATTTTATAGATATATTAATTGCAATAACAGGTGCAATTTGTTGTTTATATATTTATGTTTTTTATGATCAATTAGTAGATAGGGGTGGAATATTACTTAAAATAAATCTTTCCGATAATTTTACTATTCCAATTGAGTTAATACTCGGAATAATTGGAATATTAATTCTTCTAGAGGCTACACGCAGAGTAATAGGTATCCCATTAGTTGTTATTGCAGTTTGTTTTTTGTTATTTTCTTATTTTGGGCAATATGCACCAGACATAATTTCTCATGGTGGATTATCATTAAAAAGGTTAGTTGGTTTTCAATGGTTTGATCAAGAAGCTATTTTCGGAATTCCGATAGGTGTTTCTGTAGATTTCATATTTCTCTTTGTACTTTTTGGAGCACTTTTAGAAACTGCTGGAGGGGGTAAATACTTTTTAGATTTAGCTTTTGCAATGGTTGGAAAAATGCGAGGTGGACCTGCCAAAGCAGCTATTCTTGGATCTGGTATGACAGGATTAATCTCTGGATCATCAATTGCTAATACAGTTACAACTGGAACATTTACAATTCCAATTATGAAAAAGACTGGTTTTTCCAAAGAAAAAGCGGGTGCAATCGAAGTATCTTCATCAGTTAATGGTCAAATAATGCCTCCTGTTATGGGAGCAGCAGCTTTTGTGATGGCAAGTTTTATCGGTGTTACATATTTTGAAGTTGTGAAACATGCTTTTTTACCAGCTATAATTTCTTACATTGCGCTATTTTATATATCTCACCTTGAAGCGCTTAAATTAAATTTAAAAGGTATGGATGAAAACGATATTCCAAAATTGAAAAAAACATTTTTTGGAGGAATACATTTTTTAGTTCCAATATTTGTTCTTATATATCTACTAGTTTATATGAGGCTTACAGCTTCTTACTCTATTTTTTTTGCAACAATAACTTTAATTATAGTCAATCTTTTAAATAAAATTTTTAAAGAAAAGAACTTTAAGAATGCGTTTATATATTGGTACAACCAAACTGTTGTTGGTTTTGAAAAGGGTGCTTTGAATATGGTTAGTGTCGGAATAGCAATTGCAACAGCAGGTATTATAGTTGGTGCAGTTGGATCTACAGGTTTGAGTACTAATTTAATAATTGTAATCGAGTCGATTGCAAAAGATAATGTTATTATTCTCTTATTTTTAACTATTATTTTGTGTTTACTATTGGGTATGGGTTTACCAACTACTGCAAACTATGTAGTTGTAGCGTCTCTAATGGCAACTGTTCTTGTGGATGTTGGAAATGCATCAGGATTTATTTTTCCTTTAATTGCAGTTCATTTATTCGTATTCTATTTTGGTCTAATGGCAGACGTAACGCCTCCAGTTGGCCTAGCATCTTATGCAGCAGCTGCTATTTCTGGTGGAGACCCGTTAAGAACAGGAGCCCAGGCATTTTGGTATAGTCTGAGAACAGGAATACTTCCTATTGTATTCTTGTTTAACAGCGAGCTATTATTAATTGGTATTGAAAGCATGTGGCATGGCTTAATGGTAATAGTCACCTCATTGATTGGGATTTTAGTTTTTACATCTGCTACTCAGGGATGGTTTATAAATAAGCTCAGATGGTATGAAATTATTATTTTTTTAATAATTTCAATATCATTATTATCTCCAGAATTTATTCTAAATAAATTTTACCCAAAATATAATTTTTTAAGCATTGAAGAGATAAACAAAAAACAGTTTGATTATAATAAAGAGATAAGAATTAAAGTTACTAGACTAACAGAGTACGGTGAAAGATATAAATTATTTGTAATTGAAAAAAATAGTTTTGATCAAAATTTCAGTTTAGATGATTATGGAATGAGCTTAGTTTTAGACGACAATAAAACAATAATTGATACTTTAAAATGGAATGGAATTGCAAAAAAATCTGGTTTAGATATGGGAGACATTATTAATGAATTTAAAATTGAAAATCAGAATAGACCAAAAAAAGAAATAATTTATCCTATCGCTCTTATTCTTTTATCAATTTTTGGTTATTTAAATATAAGAAGAAGAATTTAGCTTAGACCTGCATGGGGTAACTTACGTTGAAGTATTTTCCAAATACCTGTAGCAGATGCAATTATTTTACCTTTACATTCTAAATAGCACTCTAAAAAAACCATGCTTTTTGTTTTCTTTTTAATTTTTACATGTCCAAAAATTTCATCACCAATAGTTGAGGGTCCAATAAAGTTAATATTAAGTGTTATAGTTACACAAGGTTGATTACCTGAAATTCTATGGGCTCCAGATCCACACCCAGTATCTATAATAGATGCTATATACCCACCATGAGTTATGCCGGCTCTGTTAAGATGATTTCTTTTTATTTTAGTTTTAAATTCATATTTAGTTTTTGAAATATCTCTTAGTAACAAACCTCCATTGTGTCTCATGAAACCTTTTTTAACGCTAATTTGTTTAAATTTTTTCATTAAATTATTAAAGTAATTAAAAATAATATTATTAACACTATTACAAAAAAATAAATTACAGATTTTTGCAAAGATACTTTCATTTTTCCTTCTTTTTTGGTGCGCCTGCTAGGAGTTGAACCCAGAACCTCCTGGTCCGTAGCCAAGCGCTCTATCCAATTGAGCTACAGGCGCTAAATATAATCCATTCTTTTAACATTTATTATTAATTTTACTAAATTTTAATAATGGTCAAAAATATACATCTATTAAAAGTAAATAATATATATATATACAAATAGCGAAATGAGTGAAAAATTACTAGTTCCAGATATTGGAGATTTTGAAGAAGTAGAAATCATAGAAATTCTTGTAAAAGAAGGAGATAAAATCTCTAAAAATGACCCTGTAATAACTTTAGAAAGTGATAAATCAAGTGTTGAAGTACCATCTGCTTTTGAGGGTGTTGTAGATAGTATTAACATAAAGATTGGTGACAAAGTTTCTAAAGGAGATTTGATACTAACATTATCCTCTGAGAATGGAACTAAGCAAAAACAAGAAACTATTGAAAAGATACCACCTGCAACGGAAAAAATAATTGCCGAAGCGGAAAATTCTAATGTATATAATAATTCTGAATTAGATACGAGTGCACATAAAGAGATCAAAGTAGAAAATACACAAGTAGAAGAACATAATGAAAGATTAGAAATAGTTGAAAATAATAATGATATTGATCCTCAAGAGACAAAAGAATGGTTAGAATCTTTGTCTGCTGTAGTACATTCCGAGGGACCTGAGAGAGCTCACTTTTTAATTAAACAATTAATTGATCAGGCATATAAAGAGGGATCAAATATACCCTACACCCAAAATACACCATACATAAACACTATACCAGCAGATGAAGAGATAAAATCTCCAGGCGATCAAAATATCGAAAGAAAAATCAGAGCACTAATTCGATGGAATTCAGCAGTGATGGTTGTCAGAGCAAACATGAGAGATCCTTCATTAGGAGGTCACATCGGGACATTTGCTTCAGCAGCAACTCTTTATGATATAGGAATGAATCATTTTTGGAAAGCTAAAAGCGATAAATTTGGTGGAGATTTAATTTATTTCCAAGGACATTCAGCCCCAGGTATTTACGCTAGAGCTTTTTTGGAAGGAAGACTTGACGAGAAACAATTAGATAGATTCAGACAGGAAGTTTACCCAGGAGGTTTGTCATCTTATCCTCATCCATGGCTGATGCCTAAGTTTTGGCAGTTTCCAACTGTTTCCATGGGTCTTGGACCAATGATGGCAACCTATCAGGCAAGATTTATGAAATATCTTATTAATAGAAAATTAATTAAAGATGAGAATAGAAAAGTTTGGTCTTTCTTAGGAGATGGTGAAATAGACGAGCCAGAAGCTCTAGGATCTATTGGTTTAGCAGCAAGAGAAAAGTTAGATAACTTGATTTATGTTGTGAACTGCAACCTACAAAGATTAGATGGTCCAGTAAGAGGCAATGGTAAAATTATTCAAGAATTAGAAGGAATTTTTAGAGGAGCTGGATGGAATGTAATAAAAGTCATTTGGGGATCATATTGGGATCCTTTACTCGCAAATGATAAATCAGGTTTACTTGTAAAAAGAATGAACGAAGCAGTTGATGGAGAATACCAAGCCTTTAAAGCAAAAGGCGGTTTATATGTTAGAGATAACTTCTTTGGGAAATACCCTGAACTTAAAAATCTAGTTGCAAGTTATACGGATAGCGATATTTGGAAATTAAATAGAGGCGGTCACGACCCACATAAAGTTTATGCTGCTTATCATAAAGCTATTAATACAAAAGACAGACCAACAGTCATATTAGCTAAAACAATTAAAGGATACGGTATGGGAAAATCTGGTGAAAGTATAAATACAACCCATCAGCAAAAAAAATTAGGTGTAGATGATTTGCTATATTATAGAGATAGATTTGATGTTCCATTAACAGATGAACAAGTCAAAAATATAGAATACTTTAGACCTGATGAAAATTCAGAGGAAATAAAATACTTAAAAAAAAGAAGATTGGCTTTAGGAGGATATATTCCTGAGAGATCGTCTTTTTCGAAACCAATCAAAACACCAAGTAATGATATTTTTGACTTTATGAAAAAATCAACCGGTGAAAAAGAAATGTCAACTACTATGGCACTTGTTAGGATGTTGACGAATTTGCTAAGAGATAAAAATGTTGCTCCAAGACTTGTTCCAATAATCCCTGATGAAGCAAGAACATTTGGTATGGAAGGTTTTTTCCAAAAAATAGGTATATATGCGCATGAAGGTCAAAAATATGAGCCAGAGGACTCAGCTCAATTAAGCTCTTACAAGGAAGAGAAAAGTGGTCAAGTTTTAGAGGAAGGAATAAATGAGGCTGGATCCATGGCATCATGGATAGCTGCAGGAACATCGTATTCAAATCATGATATAGAAATGATACCAATTTATCTTTTTTATTCTATGTTTGGTTTTCAAAGAACTGGGGATTTTGCGTGGGCAGCTGGAGATAGTCAAACAAGAGGATTTCTAATTGGAGCTACAGCTGGAAGAACAACTTTGGCTGGAGAAGGCCTTCAACACCAAGATGGTCACAGTCATTTATTAGCATCAACAATTCCAAATTGTGTTTCTTATGATCCAACCTTTCATTATGAATTAGCTACAATTTTTAAAGAAGGTTTAAGAAGAATGCATGAAAAACATGAAAATATTTTTTACTATATTACAACAATGAATGAAAATTATTCTCATCCAGAGATGCCCAAAGATTGTGAAGAAGGCATATTAAAAGGGATGTATAAAATAAAAGATTTCAGCAAAAATAAAAAAAATAAGATTCAATTATTGGGTTCAGGAACAATTTTAAGAGAGATGATTGAAGCAGCAGAAATTTTACAAAATGAATATCAAGTTGATAGTGAAGTATGGAGTGTTACCAGTTTTAATGAATTAAGAAGAGATGGACTTGAAACAGAAAGGTATAATTTGCTTAATCCAGGAAGAGAGAAAAAAATCTCTTACGTTGAAAAATGCCTTGGAAAAACTGAAGGTCCTATTTTAGCAGCTTCAGATTACATGAGAATGAATTCTGACCAAATTAGACCTTACATAAATAAAAGTTTTTATTCATTGGGTACAGATGGATTTGGTAGAAGTGATACAAGAAAAAATCTAAGAAAATTTTTTGAAGTCGATAAAGAGCATATAGTTGCATATGGCTTAAGTATTTTATCTAATGAACAATTAATTGCTTCTAAACATGCGGTAGATGCAATTAAAAAATATAAAATTGATAAAGATAAGCCTATGCCCACAAAATTATAATGAGCGAGAAAGAAGTATTAGTTCCTAACATTGGTGATTTTAAAGATGTTGAAGTAATTGAGGTATTAATAGAGGCAGGATCAAATATTAATAAAGATGATCCGATAATTACAATAGAAAGTGATAAATCAAGTGTTGAGATCCCAAGCCCATACTCAGGTAGTGTTAAAAAAGTTAATTTAAAAGTTGGTGATAAGGTTTCAGAGGGTTCATCAATACTAATAATTGGTTCAGAAGAAGAAAAACCAGATGAGCAAATTGAAGAAGAGGTCAAAGAGATTAAAGAAGAAACAATTATACAAAAACCACCCGAAAAAGTAATTTCAAAACCAAAAGAAATATTAAAGAATAATAGAGTTAGTGTATTCAAATCAAGCAAAGCACTTGCTAGCCCAAAAACTAGAAAATTTGCAAGAGAACTTGGTGTTGATATTAATAATGTTACTGGATCACAAAGATCAGGAAGAATTATAGAGGAGGATATAAAAAAATTCGTATCTTTTAATTTTAATAAACCTCAAGAAGAAAAGAAGGCTCCATCTATAAAGCCCTCAGAATATGATCACGCTGATTTTGGAGATGTAGAAATTCAAGATATACCAAGAATTAAAAGAATTGCTGCTCCACATTTATCAAATTCTTGGCAAACAATACCGCATGTTACTAGTTGTGATGAAGCAGATATCACTGAGTTAGAAGAATTTAGACAAAATTTGACTGATACTTTTACTAGAGAAAAAAAGAAAATTACTCCATTAGCATTTATTATAAAGGCAGTTGTGGAAGCTTTGAAAGTTTTTCCAAGATTTAATAGTTCTATTGACAATATTGAAAATGGAAAAATAACATTAAAAAAATACTTCCATGTAGGAATTGCAGTTGATACTCCCAATGGTTTAATGGTGCCAAAAATAAGAAATGCTAATCAAAAGAATATAGATCAAATAAGCAAGGATTTAAAAAAAGTTAGTGATGATTGTCGAAATTTGAAGATAGATAAAAAAGAGTTTTATGGAGGATCCATAACTATAACAAGCCTAGGCGGCATTGGAGGAACATATTTTACTCCTATAATAAATTATCCTGAGGTTGCTATTTTAGGAATTGGAAGGACTTATATTAAACCTGTTTATATTGATGGACAATTTAAACCTAGAACAATGTTGCCTTTATCTCTCTCTTACGATCATAGAATTATTGACGGTGCTGAGGGTTCAAGATTTAATAATGAATTAAAAAATAACCTTGGTAAAAACTTTGCCTACAAATTAGCTAAGCAATGATTAAAAATTTTAAACTTTTAAATAATAAAACTGTATTTTACTTTAATGACAATAAGTTTGAAACATTTCCTAATATTTGGTTAAGAGATCATATTAAAAATAAAGAAAACTGGGATTTTAAAACCAATCAAAGAACAACTTATACCGCAAATTTAAACATTAATATCAAAGTTAAAAAAGCAAAATTATTAAAAAAAGGGAAATTCATTGAAATATTATGGTCTGATGAAAATAAACCAACTAAATATTCATATAAATTTTTAAAAAAAAATTCTTTAAAAAAAGAAGAAACTAAAAGTGATGCTCAATTTTGGAAAGATAAAGATATAAAAAATCAAATTTTCATTAATTATAAACAATTAAAAACTAAAGTTGGATTTAAAAATTTATTAAAAAAAATCCACATATATGGTTTTGCAGTCGTAAGAAATTGTTCAAAGAATTTAAACTCTGTTGAATATATAGCTAAAAAAATAGGTTATGTCAGAAATTCGATTTTTGGAGGATTGTGGACTTTTGAATCAAATAATAAAAAAGCAGACAGTGCATATTCAAACCAAGAACTGAGACCACATACAGACTCTACATATAGTAATGATGCTCCAGGTTTACAATTACTACTTTGTTGCAAGTATGATGCTAAAGGTGGAGATTCTATAATGGTAGATGGATTTAAATTGGCAAATGAAATCAAACAAAAATATAAAAAACATTTTAAAACTTTAACAAATACAAAAGTTAAAGGTTCTTATATTGGTGATGGTGTTCGCCTTGAAGCAAAAAGACCAATAATAAAATTAAATGAAAAAAATAATTTTGAACAAATTAGTTTTAACAATTACGATAGAGCACCTTTTAGAGAAACTAATCAGAAAACAATTAATTTTTATAAAGCAATTAAAGTATTTGATATGATGGCAAACCAAAAGCAATATCAGTGGAGGCATATTTTAAAACCTGGTGAATTACTAATTTTTAATAATTGGAGAGTAATGCATGGTAGAGGTGCATTTTCAGGTATAAGAAAAATGGCTGGTTGCTATATTAATAAAGAAGATTTTGATAGCTGTTGTAGAATGAATAATATTATCTAAATTTAATTAAATTAATGTCCAAAACTACATCGCTTATATGTGCTTTGATAACAACATTTATTTGGGGCACTGCTTTCATTGCTCAAGACACAGGCATGGACAATATTGGTCCACTAACATTCAATGCATCTAGATTTTTTGTTGGTTTTCTTACAGTCCTGCCAATAGCTTTAATTTTAGAGAGAAAAAAAATTAATTATGAAATCAATTCTAATAAAAAATTATTTTTAAAATATTTATTTTTAATGGGTATATCATTATTTTTGGGTACCTACTTACAGCAAGCCGCATTACAATATACGAATATAGCTAATGCAGCTTTCTTTACAGTTTTTTACGTTCCGTTAGTTCCAATTTTATTATTTTTTATTTATTCTATTAAAGTCCATTGGAGTCTTTGGCCTTCAATAGGTTTATGTATAATAGGTGTTTACCTATTAAGTGATTTTTCAAACTCAGAAATTATGATAGGTGATGCTTTAGTTATTCTATGCTCACTATTTTGGGCTTTACATATAATTTTCGCTGGAAAATTTATGGAGAAGTTTAATATACCAATTTTTTATGCAGCATTACAAGCAGCTCTTGTTTTTAGTTTATCTCTTATATTTGCTTTTATTTTAGAGGAAGTAGTTATTACAAAAATTTTAACTGAGTATAGCTCAATATTATATGCAGGCGTTTTATCTGGAGGAATTGCTTTTACTTTACAAATGTTTGCACAAAAAAATATTGAAGAAGCTCCAGCAGCAATAATTTACTCTCTTGAAGGTGTCTTTGCAACAATTGCTGGATGGATTATTTTAAGTCAAGTTCTTAATATAAATAATATTATAGGATGTGTATTAATTCTTATTGCCGTAATATTTTCTCAAATTGCTCCAACGTCCAAAAAATCATATGTAAATAATTGAAAAAAGAATAATACTTAAAACTATTCTATAAATAACAAAAAAACTCAAACTGAACATTTTAACATAAATAAGAAAATATTTAATTGTAAAATAAGAAAATAAAAATGAAGCTGAAGTAGAAAAAATAAATATAGCATCAAAATTTATTTGATCATCAATAACATCTTTAAATCCCAAAACACTTGCACCTGCTAAAGCTGGAATAGACAAGTAAAAAGCTATCTTTGATGATTCAACTCTATCAAATTTTAAAAATCTTGAAGCTGTAATTACTATACCTGATCTACTGACTCCTGGAATAATAGCTAAAATCTGAAATAACCCTATTATAATAATACTTTTAATATTTAATTCTGAAGAAATTTTATTTTTTAATTCAAACTTATCCGAAAAGTATAATAAAATTCCAAAAATCAAAGTTGTCCAAGCGACAACTTTTAAGTTTCTAAATTGATCAATTAAATTTGTGGAGTAAAAAATATAACCAACAATAACTAATGGTATAGACCCAAGAATTATTAGTAGAAATATATTTTTATTATTAATGATATTTATTAACTCTTTTCTAAAAAATAAAATAATTGCTAACAAAGAACCTAAATGCAGACTAATATCTAATTGTAGGTTGCTAACATTGAAGTCACTCAATCTTGATATAATTAAAAGATGTGCAGACGAGCTAACTGGAATAAACTCAGATATTCCTTGAATAATTGATAAAATTAGCGTCTCTACATATTTTGAAATCATTTAGATCCAATACTTCATAACGAAATTGTAACCAAATTAAAGCAATTACATATTTGCATATCATCTATGCATAATAAGAAAAAACCGCTGATTTACTTAAGTTTTGTGAAATATTAGTCAATATTTATGACCTTGTAATTGTTTATTATTAAATTTTTATCGTATATACAGCGTCCACCATGTCAGAAAAAATGCTTAAGTTTGTTGATATAGGTCAACAAAATCCACCTAAAAGAGATATATCAGACCGAAAAGAGGATTTTGATGAAATATATCAAGAATTTCTAAAAGATAGAGCTGTTCAACAGTCAAGCAGATGTTCCCAATGTGGAGTACCATTTTGCCAAGTTCATTGTCCATTAAGTAACAATATACCAGATTGGCTTAAACTAACCGCAGAGGGAAGATATGAGGAAGCTTATCAATTATCACAAAGCACAAACAACATGCCAGAAGTTTGTGGAAGAATCTGCCCCCAGGATAGGCTGTGTGAAGGAAATTGTGTAATAGAGCAATCAGGTCATGGAACAGTAACTATTGGATCAATAGAAAAATATATCACAGAGAAAGCTTGGGAAAATGGTTGGGTTAAACCAATAGAAATAAATAGTGAAAAAAATGAGAGTGTAGGAATTATAGGTTCTGGTCCTGCTGGACTTGCTTGTGGAGAACAACTAAGAAAAAAAGGATACAAGGTAACTATATATGATCGTTACGACAGAGCTGGAGGGCTACTAATATATGGTATCCCAGGATTTAAATTAGAAAAGCATGTTGTTCAAAGAAGAATAAAACTTTTGGAAGAAAGCGGAATAAAATTTGTCTTAAACTTTGAAGTTGGAAAAGATTCCAGCTTGACGGAGTTAAGAGAAAAACATGATGCAATTTTAATAGCTACAGGAGTCTATAAAGCTAGAGAAGTTAATATACCTGGTAACGATTTGAGTAATATTTTCCCTGCCATGGAATTTTTGACAGCATCAAATAAAAAAGGACTAGGTGATAAAGTTGAGTTGTTTGATAACGGAACTTTAAATGCTGAAGGCAAAGATGTTGTAGTAATTGGAGGTGGCGATACAGCAATGGACTGCTTAAGGACTTCGGTAAGACAGAATGCTAAATCTGTAAAATGTTTATATAGAAGAGATAGAGAAAATATGCCAGGATCAGCAAGAGAAGTTGGCAATGCAGAAGAAGAAGGTGTTGAATTCATCTGGTTAACAAGCCCTAAAGAGTTTAAGGGAACAAATAAAATTGAAAGTGTAGTTGTTAATAAAATGAAATTGGGTGAGCCAGATGATAGCGGTAGAAGAAAACCAGTTGTTGAAGAAAATTCAGATTTTGAAATTAAAGCTGATCTTATAATCAAAGCACTCGGATTTGATCCTGAAGATCTTCCAAAATTATTTAACGAAGAAAAATTACAAGTATCAAGATGGGGAACAATAAAAGCAGATTTTGATACAATGGAAACTAGTATAGAGGGAGTTTTTGCAGCCGGAGATATAGTTCGTGGAGCATCTTTAGTGGTTTGGGGTATCAAAGACGGAAGAGATGCCGCAACATCAATTGATAATTATTTACAAAGTAAACAAAAACTTAGAGTTGCTTAATGAACTTAAGAAATAAAAATTTAAAAATTTTAAAAAGTAATCATGTTTACTCGGAAGAAATGGAACATGATGCATGTGGTGTAGGTTTAGTAGCATCCACCGAAGGTCTAAAATCAAGAAAAGTCGTAGAATATGGAATCGACGCCTTAAAAGCTGTTTGGCATAGGGGTGCAATCGATGCAGACGGAAAAACTGGAGATGGTGCTGGAATCCATATTGAAATTCCTAAAGATTTCTTTGAGGAAAAAATTGAAGTCACTGGTCATAAGCATGATAATTCTGAACTATGTGTGGGCATGATTTTCTTACCAAGAAACGATTATAGCGCTCAAGAGCAATGTAGAACTATTGTTGAAAGTGAACTAACAAAGAGAAATTTTAGTATCTATGGCTGGAGACAAGTTCCTGTTGATCCCTCTGTCTTAGGAGAAAAAGCTGAACAAACAAGACCTGAAATTACTCAAGTATTGTTCACATACAATGACAAAAAAGTTGTCAATAAATCTCTGGAACAAAAATTGTATGAAACTAGAAGAGTAATTGAAAAAGAAGCTCTCAATAATCAATTAAATAATTTTTATATATGTTCATTTAGTTCTAAATCTATCATTTACAAAGGAATGTTTTTAGCAGAAGCTTTGTCAGATTTTTATACTGACTTGAAAGATGAAAGATTTATATCTAGGTATGCAATATTTCACCAAAGATTTTCAACTAATACTGCGCCAAGTTGGGACTTAGCTCAACCATTTAGATCTATAGCGCATAATGGTGAAATAAATACTCTTAAAGGAAATGTTAATTGGATGAAGGTTCACGAAGAAGAGATGTTTAGTCCAGTTTTCGAAGATATAGAGAATCTTAAGCCTGTAATACCAGCTGGCAATTCTGACTCTGCATCATTAGATAATGTTTTTGAATTATTAAATATTTCTGGACAGCCTGCTCCTCTAGCAAAATTAATGTTAATACCAGACGCTTGGTCAAAAAAAAATAAGGTATTAAAAAAAGATCATCAACAACTATTCAATTTTTTAAATAGTACTATGGAACCTTGGGATGGGCCAGCTGCTATAGCTGCAACAGATAATGAATGGGTAATTGTTGCAACTGACAGAAATGGATTAAGACCACTTAGATATACAGTGACAAGAGACAAACTTCTTTTTGCAGGAAGTGAAACAGGAATGATAGATTTAAATGAGAAAAAAATTGTATCTAAAGGAAGATTAGGACCTGGAGAAATATTAGGAGTAAGAATAGAAAAAGGCAAAGTATATTCAAACGATGAAATAAAAAACTACCTTTCAAAAGAATATAAACATTACAACAATCAGATTATTGATCTTGATAAAAAATTAGAGGCAGAAACTGAAAAAGTAGAGCTAGAAGGTCAAAGTTTGAGGAATTTTCAACATTGTTTTGGATATAGCATAGAAGATTTAGAATTAATTCTTCATCCAATGGCAGAAGATGCTAAAGAAGCAACAGGTTCAATGGGTGATGACACGCCTTTAGCGGTTTTATCTGACAAATATAGACCACTATATCATTACTTTAGACAAAACTTTAGCCAGGTTACAAATCCACCAATTGACTCTCTAAGAGAAAATAAAGTTATGAGTTTAAAGACAAGATTTGGAAATCTTGGTAATATTTTAGATTTTAGTAAATTAACTAAAGACAATATTTATGTCTTAAATAGTCCGATATTATCAAATGCACAATTTGAAAAATTTTTGAAATTTTTTGGAAATAATAATAAAGTTTTAGATTGCACATTCAGCAAAGATGATGATTTAGAGACATCAATAAATTTACTCAAAGTTAAATCTGAACAAGCTGTTAGAGAGGGAATTAAACAAATAATATTATCAGATAAAAATATTTCAGAAAATAGAATGCCAATGCCAATGCTTTTATGTATAGGGGCAATAAATACACATTTAATTAAATTAGGTTTAAGAGGTTATGTTTCTATTAATGTTCAAACTGGAGATGCTTTAGATACTCACTCTTTTGCAACATTAATTGGTGTTGGTGCTACTACAGTGAACCCTTATTTAGCTTTTGATAGCTTATATCAAAGACATTCTAAGAAATTATTTGGAAATTTCACTTTTGATGAATGTGTTTCAAGATATATTAAATCAGTCAATCTCGGTCTTCTTAAAATAATGTCTAAAATGGGAATTTCTGTTTTAAGTTCTTATAGAGGCGGATGTAATTTTGAAACTGTGGGACTAAGCAGAACAATTGTGAAAGATTACTTTCCTGGGATGTTATCAAAGATTTCTGGAATTGGTTTAAAAGGAATAGAAAAGAAAATCAGAACTATACACAAAGAAGCATTCTTCAATAATTCAAATATTTTACCTATTGGAGGTATTTACAGATATAGAAAAAATGGTGAAACACATCAGTATCAAGGCAAACTAATTCATTTACTGCAAACTGCGGTTGGACAAGGATCTTATGAAATATATAAAAAATACACAAAAGGTATTTATAATCTAAATCCAATAAGTTTAAGAGATTTAGTAGATTTTAAATCAAAAGATCCTATCGACATATCTAATGTTGAGCCTGCATCTAATATATTAAAAAGATTTGGAAGTGGAAGTATGTCTCATGGAGCTTTATCGAAAGAAGCACATGAAACTCTTGCTGTTGGTATGAACAGAATCAAAGGTGCATCTTGTAGTGGTGAAGGTGGAGAAGATGAAAAAAGATTTAAGATTATGGAGAATGGAGATAGTGCAAATTCAAGGGTTAAACAAATTGCATCAGCTAGATTTGGAGTAAACATTAATTACTTAAATAACTGCAATGAGATTGAAATCAAAATTGCACAGGGTGCTAAACCAGGTGAAGGCGGACAATTACCAGGTTTTAAAGTTACGGATGAAATTGCGAGATTGAGACACTCAACGCCAGGAGTTACTTTAATATCACCTCCACCACATCATGATATTTACTCAATAGAAGATCTAGCTCAATTAATTTATGATTTAAAACAAATAAATCCTAAGGCTAGGGTTGGAGTTAAATTAGTTGCTTCATCAGGAATTGGAACGATAGCTGCTGGAGTTGCAAAAGCTAAAGCAGACATAATTTTAATCTCAGGGCACTCAGGAGGTACAGGAGCCACTCCACAGACAAGCGTTAAATATGTTGGAGTTCCTTGGGAGATGGGATTGACAGAAGCAAATCAAGTATTGACTTTAAATAACTTGAGACATCAAGTTACGCTTAGAACTGACGGTGGAATAAAAACAGGAAGAGATGTTGTAATTGCAGCCATGATGGGAGCAGAAGAATTTGGCGTAGCAACTACTGCTTTAGTAGCAATGGGTTGTATAATGGTCAGACAATGTCATTCAAATACGTGTCCAGTGGGTGTTTGCACACAAGATCATAAATTAAGAGAGAAATTTACTGGAACTCCTGAAAAAGTAGTAAACCTTTTTACATTTATAGCGGAGGAAGTAAGAGAAATACTTGCTGATCTTGGTTTCAAATCTTTAAATGAAGTAATTGGAAGAACAGACTTACTAAGGCAAGTAAGCAAAGGATCGCCAAACTTAGATGATCTAGATTTAAATCCTCTTTTTGTTCAGGCAGATCCTGGAAAAAATAAAAGATATTGTGAAAAAACTGAAATTAATTCTGTTCCAGATACTTTAGATCAAAAATTATGGCCAGAAATAAAAAACAAAATAGATAAAAAAGAAAAAATAGATCAAGAATTTGAAATTCAAAATACGGATAGAGCAGTTGGGACTAGAATTTCTTATCATTTGTACAAAAAATTTGGAAATAATAATCTTGATGAAAATTCGATCGAGTTAAATTTTAAAGGTTCAGCAGGTCAATCCTTCGGCGCTTTTGCTATTAAAGGATTAAAACTAATTTTAAAAGGGGATGCAAATGATTATGTTGCTAAAGGATTATCAGGTGGAACTATTGTGATTAAATTACAAGATGAAAGCAACCTTGTTTCAAATGAAAATACTATTATTGGAAATACTGTTTTGTATGGAGCTACTTCAGGAAAATTATTAGCTGCAGGACAAGCAGGAGAGAGATTTGCTGTTAGAAATTCAGGTGCAACTGCAGTAGTAGAAGGTTGTGATTCAAATGGATGTGAATACATGACAGGAGGAAACATTATTATATTAGGAGATATTGGCGATAATTTTGGAGCTGGCATGACAGGAGGTATGGCATTTATTTATGACCCTGAAAATCAATTTAATAAAAAAGTAAATCCTGAAAGTGTAGTTTGGCAAACTCCAGAAACTAAATTTTGGATTGAGCATCTAAGGAAATTAATTCAAGAGCATGCGATAGAAACAAATTCAACCATCTCGAAAAAAATTGTTGAGAATTTTGAAAATGAAATAAATAATTTTGTCCAAGTTTGTCCAAAAGAAATGTTAGATAAGTTAGAAAATCCTATATCAAACAAAAAATTAGTCGGTCAAGCTAGTTAGTATTTTTAATAATATTATCTAACTCTTTGCAAATAATATTTAGATTTTTTTTTGACGAGAGACTATGGTCACCCTTCTTAATTATATTTAATTTTTTTTTTGCTTTGCTGAAGATTTTTAAAACTTCTCTTGAGTATTTAATTGGTACAACTTCATCTTTTTGACCATGGACCATAGTAACAGGTATTTTCATTGGAATTTTAACATTCAAAACTTTATTTTGTTTTTTTCTTCCATCTTTAATTAATTGATTAGTTATGAGATACTCATACCCACCATTTTTAATTTTGCTAATACCTTTTTTTATAATTTCACTCTTTGTCTTTTTTGAAAATTTTTTCCACATTATTCTTGTTAAAAATTCTGGAGCAGAGCCAATTCCCATAAAGCCTTTAATCTGTTTTTTAATTGATTTAAATAATAATAAAGAAATCCAGGCACCCATACTAGAACCTATTAAAATTATATCATTTTTTTTAACTATATTTTTAATACTAAGTTTTGCATCATTTGCCCAAGTGGAAATATTCCCTTTTGTAAACTCACCCGAAGATTTTCCGTATCCAGAATATTCTAGTGCCAAAAAACCCAATTTATTTTTTTTAGCATAGGTCAAAAATTTTTTAGGTTTATCTCCTTCTATATCGGATGCAAAACCTGGTAAAAATATAATATAAAGATTTTTCTTATAATAATTGCTTATATATCTTAGTTTTTTTGTTTTAGAAATTTTTAGAAATTTAAATTTTTTCATATAAAGTATTAAAATTGATTTGAAATATTATAACTCTACCATATGCATCCAAAATTGAAAGTTCTGCAAGTTATACCAAAACTTGGATATGGTGGAGCAGAAACAGGTTGTTATGATATCGCACACTATCTACATGAAAATGAGTGTAAATCTTTTTTAATATGTAACGGTGGCGAATTAACAAAGTTTATAGATAAAAAAAAAGTTAAATATATAAGATTACCAGTTAATTCCAAAAACCCCATTTTAGTTTTTTTTAATTCAATAATTATTTCTTTAATAATTTTATTTTATGGAATTAATATTGTTCATGCGAGAAGTAGAGCACCTGCATGGTCTTGTTTGCTAGCTACTAAAATCACACGACGTAAATTTGTTACTACATTTCATGGAACATACAATTTTAAAAGTAAATTAAAAAAATTATATAATTCTGTAATGTTGAGATCAGATTTAATTATTGCTGGGTCTAATTTTATATTTTCGCATATTAAAGAAAATTACTCTGAATACCTTAATGATAAAAAAAAATTCTTGGTGATATTTAGAGGCATTAATACTGATTATTTTGATCCATCAACTACTTTAGAAACAGATGAAGATGAATTATTTAAATCGTGGGGACTTAAAATTGAGAGAAAAACTGTTCTATTGCCTGGAAGATTAACAGAATGGAAAGGCCAAGAAATGTTTTTAGATGCTATTAATAAAGTAAATATTAATTTAGGACACGAGGTATTTAATGTAATTATTCTTGGGAGCGATCAAGGAAGAGAACTTTACAAAAAGAAACTTATTAGGTTAGTTGAACAGTACAGATTAACTAACCAAGTAAAATTTATAGATCATTGTAAAAATATGCCTCTAGCTTACAAAATTTCAGACATCATAGTTTCTTCATCTATAGAACCAGAAGCTTTTGGAAGAATATCTGTTGAGGCTCAGGCAATGAAAAAACCAATTGTTGCAAGTAATATTGGGGGATCAAAAGAGACTATAAATGAAAATAAAACAGGATTTTTATTTGAAGCAAATAATTCTGAGGATCTTTCAAAAAAATTAATAGAAATTATGAATTTAGATGAACAGACTATTAATCAAATGGGTATAGAAGGTAGAAAAAATGTCGTTTCAAAATTTAATGTTGAAAAAATGTGTTTTTCTACTTATTCAGAGTATAAAAAATTAATAAACTAATGCCAAATATTACATTACCTGATGGAAAAAAATTAAACTTTGAAAAGAGTATAACAGGCACAGAGGTTGCTGAAAAAATTAGCAAGTCTTTAGGTAAGCAAGCTTTGGTGATGAGCATAAACGGTGAACTTAAAGATTTATATACTGTTATTGATAAAGACTGTTCTATTGAAATATTTACAGCTAAAGATCCTGAGGGTTTAGAAGTTATTAGACATGACACTGCACATATAATGGCTATGGCCGTTCAAGAACTATACCCAGGCACACAGGTAACAATTGGGCCAGTTATAGAAAATGGATTTTACTATGATTTTGCAAGAAAAGAGCCTTTTACTAGCGATGATCTAAAAAAGATTGAAAAAAAAATGTCAGAGATAATAGATAAAGATGTAAAAACAAGAAAAGAAGTTTGGGAGAGAGATAAAGCAATAAGTCATTTTAAAAAAATTGGAGAAAAATACAAAGCTGAGATAATTGAGAGCATTCCTAAAAACGAAGAACTTACGGTTTATCATCATGGCGAAACATGGCATGATTTATGTAGAGGTCCACATTTAGTATCTTCTGGTAAAATAGGTAAAGCTTTTAAACTGACAAAAGTATCTGGAGCTTATTGGCGTGGTGACTCTAATAATGAAATGCTTCAAAGAATATATGGTACTGGTTGGGCAACTCAAAAAGAATTAGACCTTTATCTTCAGAGAATTGAGGAAGCAGAAAAAAGAGATCATAGAAAAATTGGAAAAGAGATGGATTTATTTCATTTTAGAGAAGAAAGTCCTGGATCTGTGTTTTGGCACCAGAAAGGATGGAATTTGTTCCAAAAATTAGTTTCATACATGAGAATGAAACAAGATCACGATGGTTACAAAGAGATAAATACGCCAGAAATACTTGATAGATCTTTATGGGAAAAATCTGGCCACTGGGAAAAATTTGGAGCTAATATGTATACCTCAACTACACCAGATGAAAAAGTATTTGCAATTAAACCCATGAATTGTCCTGGGTGTGTTCAAGTATTTAATCAAGGACTTAAAAGTTATAGAGACTTACCTTTAAAGATGTCAGAATTTGGAAAAGTTCATAGATATGAACCTTCAGGTGCATTGCATGGATTATTACGTGTAAGAGCCTTTACTCAAGATGATGCACATATTTTTTGTACAGAAGAACAAATTACCGAAGAATGTTTGAGTGTTACAAATTTAATTTTAGAAATTTATAAAGATCTTGGTTTTGAAGATGTTATTTTAAAATATTCAGATAGACCAGATTTAAGAGTTGGTGACGATAAAGTTTGGGATAAATCAGAGGCTGCGTTGTTAGAGGCAATCAAAGCGACAAAGCTAGAGTACTCAATTAATAAAGGTGAGGGCGCATTTTATGGACCAAAAATTGAATTTGTTTTAAGAGATGCAATCGGTAGAGATTGGCAGTGTGGAACCTTGCAAGTAGATTTAAATTTACCAGGTAGATTAGGAGCTTCTTTTGTTGATAAAGATGGAACTAAAAAAGTACCTGTAATGTTACACAGAGCATTATTTGGATCTTTAGAAAGGTTCATAGGTATCCTTATAGAAAATTATGCAGGTAAGCTTCCATTTTGGATATCACCTTTACAGGCAGTAGTTATTCCAATCTCTAGTGATTTTGATGAATATGCTAAAAGTGTAGCTAATGAATTAAAACGGAATGGTTTGATTGTCGAGGTTGATCTTAAAAATCACAATTTAAATTATAAAATAAGAGACCATTCTTTAACAAAAGTACCAATGTTATTGATTTGTGGAAAAAAAGAAGTTGACTCCAACAGTGTAACTATTAGAAGATTGGATTCTATAAAACAAGAAAATATGGCTTTGAAAGAATTTATAAAAAAATACTCTGATCTAAATAAAGCCCCTTCAATCTAAGTGGCAGATTTTAAACAAAATTATTTTCAAAAAAGAACTAAAGCAAAAGGCCCTAGGTCAAATAATAAAATTACTTCAAATGAAGTCCAAGTTATTGGAAGTGATGGAGAAAACTTAGGAATTTTAAATTTAAATGAAGCTATCAATAAAGCAAAAAATGAAGGTTTAGATTTAATTGAAATTGCTCCAAATGCAAAACCGCCTGTCTGTAAAATTATGGACATGGGTAAATATAAATATGACGCACAAAAAAAAGCTAACAAGGCAAAAAAAAAACAAAAGAAAATTGAATTAAAAGAAATAAAATTAAGGCCAGTTACAGAAGTTCATGATTACACTTTCAAAATTAAAAACGCTCAAAAATTTTTGGCAAAGGGTGATAAAGTCAAATTTACAATAAGGTTTAAAGGGAGAGAGTTACAACATTCGAGCCTTGGCAATCAATTAATGGATAAAATTAAGGCAGACATGGAGAATATTGGAAGAGTAGAGCTTCAGCCAAAATTTGATGGAAAGCAAATGATTATGGTTATCCAGCCTTTATAAGCCATATTTCTAGTTGTAAATTTAATTTAATATTTGTATAACCCCGGAAAATTATGCCTAAGTTAAAAACAAAAAGTTCAGCTAAAAAAAGATTTAAAATCTCAGCCAAAGGTAAGGTTATTACCCCACAAGCTGGAAAAAGACACGGTATGATTAAAAGAACAAATTCACAAATTAGAAAACAAAGAGGCACAACTGTTTTATCCAAACAAGATGGTAAGATAGTAAAATCTTATATGCCTTACAGCTTAAGAGGATAAAATGGCAAGAGTTAAAAGAGGAGTTACAAGCAGAGCTAAACACAAAAAAGTTTTAAAAGCCGTTAAAGGTCAGTGGGGAAGAAGAAAAAATACTATAAGAGTTGCAAGACAAGCAATGGAGAAAGCTATGCAGTATGCTTATAGAGATAGAAGAAATAAAAAAAGGGATTTCAAATCATTGTGGATTCAAAGAATTAATGCTGGCGTCAGATCCGAAGGTATAACATATTCAAAGTTTATTAATGGTTTAAGCAAATCAGGAATTAAATTAGATAGAAAAATTCTTGCAGAAATTGCTTACGACAACCCCGAAGCATTCAAAACTATAGTTAAAAGGGCTCAAGCAGCATTAAATTAATCAAGACTATTGTTTTTCTTCCTTTAACAAATATTCTATTAAAATGTCTGATATTAAAAAAATAAAAGATAATTATATCGATAAGCTCAACACAGAAAATAATATTGAAAAAGTAAATAACATCAAATCCGAACTATTTGGAAAAAACGGAATTATATCGAACGAATTTAAAAAATTAGGTTCGATTTCTGTAGAGGAAAGAAAAAAATTAGCCTCAGATTTAAATAATATTAAAGATGAACTTCAAAATAAAATATCAATCAAAATTCAAGAAATTGAAACTAAAGAAATTAATTTAAAGCTTGAGAAAGAAAAAATTGATGTAACTCTTCCAGAAAGAAATATTGAAATTGGTAAAATTCATCCAGTCTCCCAGGTAATAGATGAAATTTCATCTATATTTTCTGAAATAGGATTTAGTGTTGAGGAAGGCCCAGATGTAGAAAATGAATATAATAATTTTACAGCATTAAATACACCAGATAATCATCCAGCTAGAGATATGCATGATACTTTTTACCTTGATAATAATAAGGAATTACTTTTGAGAACTCACACATCTCCAGTCCAGGTAAGAACTATGCTAAAAGGTAAACCTCCTTTTAAAATTATTGCTCCAGGACGAACTTACAGATCAGATAGTGATCAAACCCATGCTCCGATGTTTCATCAAGTTGAGGGACTTCATATAGATAAGAATATAAATATGGGACATTTAAAAGGATGTTTAAATTATTTTATTAAGGAGTTTTTTGAAGTTAATAAAATTAAAATGAGATTCAGACCAAGTCATTTTCCATTTACGGAACCTTCAGCAGAAGTAGATATAGGATATGAAATTAAAAATGGAAAGATTGTAATTGGTGAAGGTAATAAATGGTTAGAAATTCTAGGCTGTGGAATGGTTCATCCAAATGTTTTAAAAAATGTAAATGTTAATCCAAGTAAATATCAAGGATATGCCTTTGGAATTGGCATAGACAGACTTGGAATGTTAAAATATGGAATTAATGATTTGAGAGCCTTTTTTGAGACTGATTATAGATGGTTAAGTCACTTTGGCTTTGATCCACTGGATGTCCCTTCAAATTATAGAGGACTAAGTAGATGAAGTTCACAGTTGACTGGTTAAAAAACCATCTTGATACAAAATTTAACAATAATCAAATAATAGATAAATTAACCAATATTGGTCTAGAAGTAGAAAGTTTTGAGAGTTCTACATCTGAATTAGATACATTTATTGTTGCTAAAATTATAAATGCCAAAACTCATCCAAATGCTGATAGATTGAAGTTATGTGATGTTGATATAGGTAGCGACAAAACAATTGAAGTAGTATGTGGAGCCCCAAATGCAAAAAATGGTCTTTTGACTGTTTATGCACCTCCAGGATCGATTATTCCTAAAAATCAGATGAAATTATCTATAAGTAAAATAAGAGGTGTAACATCATATGGAATGCTCTGTTCTGAGTCAGAATTACTATTATCCAATGAAAGTGATGGAATTATAGAATTAAAAAACAATAAATATGCAAATAAAATTGGAGAAAAATATTTTAAAAACACTTCTGAAAAAGTAATAGATTTATCAATTACGCCCAATAGACCAGATTGTTTAGGAGTTAGAGGAATTGCTAGAGATTTATCTGCTTCTGGTGCAGGTAAGTTAAAAATTAATAAAAAATCCAATTTAAAATATAGAGGTAATCAAAATATAAACGTAACAATAAAAAAAGAAAAAGCTCAAGGATGCACAATATTTGGAAGTTGTTTAATAAAAGGTGTAACAAATAAAGAGAGTCCAAAATGGCTAAAAGACAAAATTCTGTCTTTAGGTCAAAAACCAATATCTGCGATAGTCGATATTACTAATTATGTAATGTTTGATTTAAATAGACCATTACACGCTTATGATGCAGATAAAATAGATAATGAAATTATTGTTAGAAGTTCTTCTAAAGGAGAAAGCTTCGAAGCCTTAGATAATAAAAAATATATTTTAGAAAATGATATGTGCGTTATTTCTGACAGATCTGGAGTTCTTGGTCTTGGCGGTATAATTGGTGGGACAAGATCTGGAACAGAGTATTCGACTAAAAATATATTATTAGAATCTGCTTATTTTTTACCACGTTCAATAAGAAAAACCTCTAAACAATTAAATATAGATACAGATGCAAAATTCAGATTCGAAAGAGGTATAGATCCCCTTTCAATTGAAGAAGGATTAATAAAAGCTTCTGAACTAATAAAACAAATTTGCGGAGGTGAAATAAGCAATTTAGATGTAAAAAAAATCGAAAATTATAAAAAAACAATAATAAATTTTGATCCATTTCTTTTTGAAAAAACGACTGGATTTAATGTTGAAAATAAAGAATTAATCAAAATACTAGAAAAGTTAGGTTTTAATGTATCTAAGAATAAAAAAATTTTAAAGTTAGTAGTACCCTCTTGGAGACCTGATATAACTCAACCAATTGATATTGTTGAAGAAATAGTGAGAATCAAAGGTTATGAAAATATTAATACTTCAGAACCTATTAAGACAAGATTAAAGCCAACACTTAATTATTATCAGAAATTATTTCATTTTTTACAAAGATCTGTCGCATCTAAAGGATATTTAGAGACCGTGACATGGTCATTTACAGATTCTAAAATTAATCAATTATTTAAAGAAAATGATGAAGAAATACCAATTGTAAACCCGATTAGTTCAGATCTAAATGTTCTAAGAAATTCTATTTTTCCGAATTTGATATTTTATTTAAAGAAAAACTTAGATAGAGGATTTAAGGATATTTCCTTATTTGAAATTGGTCCGTCGTTTAAAGGAAAAAATCCTGGAGATCAACTGACTGTGATAGGTGCTGTAAGAGCAGGAAAGGTTTCAAGACTATCTTGGAATGATAAAGAAAGAATTGTAGATACATTCGATGTAAAAAAAGATGTAATACAAAGTCTTTATGAAGCGGGGATTAATAAAGATGATATTATTATAGATGATAGAACTCCTTCTTACTATCACCCAGGAAAATCTGGAGGAGTATTCCAAAATAAAAAAGAAAAAAATGCTATAGCATATTTTGGTGAAATACATCCAAGCATAATAAAAAAATTAGATATAAAAACTGAAGGTTTGGTAATATTTGAAATTTGTCTTGATTACATAAAAGAGTCAAATCAAAAAATAAAAGATTCAAAATCTGAATATAAATTTTCTGATTATCAAAAATCCGAGAGAGATTTTGCATTTATTATTAATAAAAATTTTAAATCTCAAGAATTAGTTAATATAATTAAATCTGTTGATAACAAATTAATTAAGTCAGTAAGAGTATTTGATGTATTTGAGGGAGAAAATATCCCAGAGGGAAAAAAATCTATAGCTGTTAATGTAACTATTCAGTCAGAAGAAAAAACATTAAATGAAAATGACCTAGACAACATTAATAAACTAATTATCTCTTCAGTTGAATCAAAGTCTGGCGCAAAAATTAGATCCTAAATATGGGCAACACAATAGACAACATTAGGAATTTTGCAATTATAGCTCATATAGATCATGGCAAATCAACTATAGCTGACAGAATAATTCATAAATGTGGAGGTTTGAGTGATAGAGAAATGAAATCTCAAGTGCTTGACTCTATGGATATAGAAAGAGAGAGAGGGATAACAATTAAAGCACAAACAGTTAAATTAAATTATAAAGCTAAAAATGGTAAAAAATATATTTTAAATATTATAGACACCCCAGGACATGTAGATTTTAGTTATGAAGTTAGTAGAAGCCTTTATGCATGTGAGGGCTCAATATTAATTGTAGATAGTACACAAGGTGTAGAAGCACAAACACTTGCAAATGTATATCAAGCACTTGATATAAATCATGAGATAATTCCAGTATTAAATAAAATTGATCTACCAGCATCTGATCTTGAAAGAACAAATAATCAAATTGAGGATGTTATTGGCATAGATACATCTAATTCCGTTCCTTGCTCTGGAAAAACTGGACAAGGAATAGATGAAATTCTTGAGCAAATTATTAATTCTTTGCCTGGACCTAAAGGTGAAAAAAATAGCAAATTAAAATGTTTACTAGTTGATAGCTGGTATGACACTTATCTTGGAGTAGTTATATTGGTTAGAATTATAGACGGAAAACTAAAAAAAAATATGAAAATAAAAATGATGTCTACAAATCAAGAATATATAGTAGAAAAAGTTGGTGTTTTTACACCTAAGGTAAAAGATGTGAGTGAACTTAACGCTGGAGAAATAGGTTTTATTACAACTGGTATTAAAATTTTATCAGAAACTAAAGTTGGAGATACTATATGTGATGCAGAAAATCCCCTCCAAGATGCATTACCAGGTTTTAAACCAAGTAAGCCAGTGGTTTTTTGTGGTTTGTTTCCTGTGGATAGTTCAGAATATCAAAAGTTAAAAGATGGACTTGCTAAGTTACAATTAAATGATGCAAGTTTTTCTTATGAAGCAGAATCATCATCTGCCTTAGGACTTGGTTTTAGATGTGGATTTTTAGGTCTCTTACATCTTGAAATAATCACAGAAAGGCTTGAAAGAGAATTTGATATTAATTTATTAACCACAACACCTGGTGTTGTTTACAAAGTTCACTTAAATAATGGTGAAACTGTAGAACTTCAAAATCCCTCAAATTTACCTGATCCTAATTATATAAAATTTATCGAAGAACCATGGATAAAAGCTACAATTATAACTCCAGATCAGTATTTGGGATCAATTATTAAGTTATGTCAAAATAAAAGAGGTATACAAACCAATTTAAGTTATTCAGGAAATCGTGCAGTAATTAATTATGAAATACCTTTAAATGAGGTCGTATTTGATTTTAATGATCGTCTTAAATCTATGACTAGCGGATATGCAAGTTTTGATTATGAAATTATTGATCACAAAGAAGGAGATCTAGTAAAAATGAATATACTTGTAAACTCAGAACCTGTTGATGCTCTTGCAATGATGATACATAAAGATTTTGCTCAAACTACAGGTAGAGAGGTCTGTGAAAAATTAAAAGATTTAATCCCAAGACACAACTTTATGATACCGATTCAAGCAGCTATTGGCGGTAAAATTATTGCTAGAGAAACTATCAAAGGTTTTAAAAAAGATGTTTTAACAAAAATTCATGGAGGTGGAGCGACAGATAGAAAAAGAAAGCTGCTAGAAAAACAGAAAAAAGGTAAAGCTAGAGCTAAGCAATTTGGAAAAGTTGAGATTCCTCAAGAAGCATTTATTGGAGTATTAAAAATTAGCAAAGAATAAATTATTTATAGATCTCACTTAATTTCTTACTTTTTCAATTATCTGTAAAATTTGAGAACTAAATTTCATTTTTTTTTCAAATTTTTCTTTAAAAAATATTTCATTAAAAGCTAAATTAATTTGATTAGCATTTTCAACTTTTATTATTTCTTTTTTCTTTTTTAAAATTTCAATTTTACCGGATTGTTCGACACTTTTTGAGAAAATAAAATTGACTTTTATTTTCCCTTTTTTTCCATAAATATTTATATAATTTTCATACAAAGAATTAAACCCCCATTTTAGATAAAATCTTATTCCTTCTTCGTTTATAGTGAACAAATTACCAGAAATATCTAATTTATTTTTTTTATTGAATTTAATTTTTTCAATTTTAATTCTTTTTGAACCAAATAATGTGAACATTGTAGAGATTGGATAAAAACCAACATCAAATAAAGCTCCGCCACCATAATTATTATGGAATCTAAAATTTTTTCTGTCATTCAAAGGTATTTTAAAAGAACTTTCGACTTTTGTTATTTCACCAATTTTTTTGCTTGATAAAATTTTTCTTAGTTTAATAAATAAAGGATGAGAAGTATATTGTATCATTTCAAAAATATTTTTTCTTTTTTCTCTAGCTATTTTGTTTAATTTATTTAATTGATCTAAATCAAGACACATTGGTTTTTCGCAGATTACATTTACATTTTTATTTAGGGCATACTTACAATCTACAAAATGTTTTGAATTGATTGATGATATATAGACGTAATCTAAATTGCAAAAATCAAAAAAACTTTTCTTATTTTTGAACCATTTAATATTCTTTAACTCAAGCTTTTTATCTTTTTCTTTATTACTTAAAATTGCTACAACATTGATTTTTCTGTTGTTTTTTATACTTGGAAAAACTTTATATTTAAAATGATTACTATAAGACCATATACCCAATTTAATCATTAAATAAATGATACTAAGGTTCTAAGATGAGGATTAACCATAGCATTTTCTTGAATTAATGTTTTTATTTGACCTAAGGTTAGCCACTTGTAATCTAAACCGCAGTTAATCTTATCATGTCCATAATAATCAACTAGCATGCCAAGATTCCTTTTATTTCTTAATCTTCCACCTTCCTCTGAAACCCACTGCCTAAAGATGATTCTACATTTATTTTTTTTTGGGCTCTTAAAAAAATTTAAAAATTTAACATCACTGCCACCATGCATTTTATTTATATTACTAAAAGTCGCTTGAACTGTAGGACTTAATTGAATGAATTTATAATTACCTGGTTCAAATTTTGCGTTTACTAAATAATGAGGGTTACTATTTATATTTGTTTTTAATAAACCCAATATGCCACCATCAAAGTTTTTTTCAGTGAACATAGGTTGATCCCATCCTTTTTTTACCTCTCTATTAAATGAATTAATAATTCTGACTCCTTCTACTTTGTAAAAACCACCTGACGTATGATATAATTGTCCATTTTTGTCCTTCTTCCACTCTTTACATTTTTCTAAAGGTATGGTTTTTACTTTAATATTGGATTTTTTTATAATTTTTTTGTACCAATTTTTTATTGAAACTAGAGAATGAATAGGTTTTTTTTTTGATGCAAGTTCTTTTCTTAAATCAATTAAATCTTTTTTTTTAGTTTTCATAGAATTTTTGGATTTGGTACGTGAGTAATAAATTTTCCACCTCTTTTTATAAAACTCTTTTCCTTTTTGAATATTTCATCCTTAAAATTCCAAGCTCCAAGAAAAGCATAATCAATATTTTTTGGTATTCCCTTATATTTGAAAATAGGTATATGTGTTCCTGGAGTATACTTTCCCTTTTTAGTAGGTGTTGTGTCTAAAAAATACTTAATAAAATTTGAATTTAATTTACAATAGTTCAGCACAGTACTTGATTTGTATGTTGCTCCATATCCAATTACTGTTTTATTAATCTTTTTCAATTTTTTAAATATTTTAATGAGATTTCTTTTAGATTTTTTTACTTTTGAGGCAAATTTCGTATATGTTTTTAATTGATTTATTCCATATTTTTTTTCATTTTTTAGTTGTTTCATTACAATTTTTGAAACTTTATATTTTTTATTATCAATTTTTTTAAAATAAACCCTGTTAGAGCCACCGTGAGTTTTTAATTTTTCAATTTTAAATATTTCAAGATCAAAATCTTTTGTAATATTTTTTAACGCTGTAATCGAAAAAACATATGAATGTTCATCATAAAATTGGTCATAAGCAACATTTTTTAAACTTTCCATTAAAGATGGATCTTCTAAAATAAAAATTCCATCTTCCCCAAGTAAATTTTTAATTGCTTTAAAAGTTTCTGAAAGGTTGTGAATATGACTAATAGTATTAGCAGAATAAATTAAATCAATTTTACCGTGTTTCTCTTTAATTTTATTCGACAATTTGAAGTCCCAGAACTCATCATAAGTTTCAATTCCCATATTTTTTGTAATTTTTGCAAGATTTTTACAAGGCTCAACTCCTATATTTTTTACTTTTTTAAAATTTTTAATAAAAACACCATCGTTGCTACCAATTTCTAATATTTTTTTTGGATCGTATTTTTTTTTAATTTTTTCAGCTAATTTATTATACGCATTTTGCATTGTCATTGATGCTGACGCTCGATGAGCATAGGTATCATTAAACATCATTTTTGGTTTCACAAAATTTGCAAGAGAGATAAGCTTTGTTTTATTATTAAAAACAAGTTTAAGATTGTAAAAAAATTCTTTATCCGGCTTTGGAGTTTTAAGGAAATTATTTGTTATAGGATGTTTGCCAAGGTCTAAAAAAATAACTTTTTTCATAAAACTTTAATTTTGCTAAGTTTATTAACATTGATACTAGTATTTGTACCTAACAATTTTTTTGTTGATTTAGTCATTTTAATTCTCTTAATTTTACTATTCATACTTTTAGCAAAATTATAAGCACTTTGTATTCTTCCTCCAACATTAATAACTCCCTTTTTATTCAAAAGTTTTAAAGTTATCTTTGCAGCATCACTTTTTTTCAAAAAACTAGTAATGTAGTTGACGTATGCTGCTTTATGAGGAAAAATATCTTCATTCATACAAATTCTTAATATCAAAGTATTTTTATAAATATGCATTGCACATTCGCCTCCCAATTTTGACCAACCATATTCATTAACAGGATTTATGTTGTCTGTTTCTCTATAATTTCCTTTTTTTCCGGGATAGACAAAATTTGTTGAAATATAAATTAATTTAATGTTTTTTTTTGAACAACATACAGCAACATTAGCAGAACCTATTATGTTAGTTGAAATACTTCTATTAATCTCTTTTTTATGTTTTATCATTGGCGTTGAGAATGCTGCAGCATGAATAAAATAATCAATTTTATTTCTCGATAAATAGTTGTTAATCGAATTCTGATAAAGAATATTCAGCTGCTTTTTATTTGGTGTAAGAATTCTGTATTTATTTTTAATGTTTTTTAAACTTCTAGCAAATTTTCCATCACCGCCTGAAATTAAAATTGTTTTCAATTTTTAAAATACCTTTTTAAATTTTTATCCTTATTTGAAAGTATAGGTTTATTTGTATTCCATTTTATATTAAAACTTTTATCGTCCCAACTAAATCCTGTATTGTTTTTTTTTTTATACTTTTGATTTAAAAAATATAAGATAGAATTTCGCTTTGCTAAACAATGATATCCATGAGCAAAACCTTCGGGGATAAATAAAAGATCATTTTTTTTTAGTGTGAAGTAAAATACTTTTCCAAAGTTTTTACCTTTATTTAAATTAACAAGCACATCATAAATTTTACCATCTAGCATATATATCAGCTTACACTCTCTACCTGTATTGTTATAGTGCATTCCTCTTAATACATTTTTTCTAGAAAAAGTAATTATACTATAGTTAAAGTTTAATTTAATTTTATTAGGCATTAACTCTGTTAGAAAACCCCTATTATCATAAAAATTTTTAATTTTAAATTTTATAGGCTTCATTTTGATGAAATAAATGATTTTAAATATTTGGAGTAATTTGTATTTGAGTAAAAACTCACTCTATTCTCAATATTTTTTTTTGATATCCAATTATTATTAAATGCTATTTCTTCGATACATCCTATTTTATAATTCTGTCTTTCTTCAATGTTTTGAATAAAATTACTTGTACTTTGTAAATCTATAAAGTTACCAACATCCATCCATGCTGAACCCCTGCCAAGTTGAATCGTTTTTAATTTATTTATTTTTTTATATTCATTTATTAAATCTACAATCTCTAACTCTTTTCTTTTTGATGGCTTTAATTTTTTTGCAATAGATGAAACTTGTTTGTCGAAAACATAAAGTCCAGTTATTATTAATTTTGAATTAGATTTTTTAGGTTTTTCAATAATTTTTTTTATTTTATTTTTTTTATCAAATTCTACAACACCATATGATGAAGTCTTATTGCTTGGGTAAAGATAAATATTACAGCCACTAGATCTATTAAATGATTCCTTAATTAGAGGAGATAGCATATTTCCAAAAAAGAAGTTGTCGCCAAGTATCATGGCTATTGAATTATCTTTGATTAATTTTTCTGTAATTATAAAAGCATCTGCAAGGCCTCTAGGTTTATCTTGAACAACAAATTTTATTTTAATACCAAGATCTCTTTGATCCCCAATTGCTTTTTCGAATTTTTCTTGTTGACCCTTATTTATTATAAAAATAAAATCTTTTACACCACATAACATCATTAATGATAATGGATAATAAAACATTGGTTTATCAAAAAGAGGTAAAAGTTGTTTATTAATAGAATATGTTAAAGGATACATTCTAGAACCTGTACCACCACAAAGAATAATTGCTTTTTTAATCAATGAGACCTAGCCTTTTGAAGTCATAAGATTTGTTGACGCTTTTGAGCCACTTTTTATTTTCAATATACCAATTGATAGTACTAATAAGTCCATTTTTTAAATTTTTACTTATATTAAGTTTTATATTTTTTTTAAAAAAATTACTATTTAAAGCGTATCTTATATCATGCCCTGGTCTATCCTTAACATTCTTTAAAAAATTGTTTTCCTTTAATTTTGTTAACTTTCTTTTTTTCATTATTTTGAATAATAATTTAGCCAAATCTAAATTTGTAATTCTTACGCCAGAACCTATATTTAATTGTTCGTACTTAACATCTGAAAAAATACATTTAACTATTGCATTGCAACAATCATCTACATACATCCATTCTCTAATATTTAAACCTGCACCATAGATTGGAGCCTTTTTATTTTTTAAAAAATGAAAAATTAAAGTTGGTATAAATTTTTCGGGATACTGGTAAGGACCAAAATTATTTGTTAAATTAAGTATCTTTATTTTTGTTTTGTAGGTTCTATTAAAAGCCTTTGCTATTAAGTCACTAGATGCTTTAGATGCTGAATAGGGTGAAGATGGATTATAATTATCATTTTCCTTAAATTGGCCTTGTCTAATTGATCCATATACTTCGTCTGTGGAGATGTGAAATAACTTAATTTTTCTTTTTTTGAAATATTCCTTATATGAAAAAAAAAGATTTGTTGAAGAAATTATATTATTTTTTATAAAATAAATTGGATCAGAAATCGATCTATCGACGTGACTTTCAGCTGCGAAATTTACTACAATATCAGGTTTAAATTTGTTAAAAATTGACAGTAGTCTTCTCTTGTCACTAAGATTATATTTGACAAATGAATAATTCTTAGTGCTGTGAATCTTTTTAAATTTTTCTGCAGTAGAAATTTTTGAAATTTTATCAATATTTAATATTTTTAACTTTTTTTTTGAGATTAAATTTATAAAATTTGTTCCAATAAAACCCGAACCACCTGTGATTAATATCTTTTTCATTTTATTTTTAAATTTGGTCGATACCAAGATTTTTTTAATCTATATGAATTTAATAATCCGCTAAATCTTGCATAATATATATTTCTTTTTTCTGGATTATTAAAGTTATATATCATTTTAAATATAGATCTTAAAAAAAAAGGTAAAGTAAGTATTAAAGAAAAAAAATAACCTTTGTGTTTTTTTATATAATAAAATTTTGACCACATATAGTGCCAATTTCTATTTAACTCTAATGGATAGTTATATCGTTTATTATGCGAAGCTCCCTCGCTGTGGTATTTTACAGGAATTTTATAAATATTATTATTATTATTAAGTAATCTTTTGACTAAGTCTATATCCTCATAATATAAAAAAAAGTTTTCATCAAAACCTGAAATGTTAGAGAAACTGTCTTTTTTTATTAAAAAACATGAAATTCCTTCAACTTCTTCAACCTTCTTTAACCTGTCAGTGTAATCCTTTTGATTTGATAAAACAAGTAAACTAAATTTATCATTTAAATCATCTGCGATTTTTTCCAATTTTTGAAAACAATTATTTGATATAATATTATCTGGACTACAAAAAAAAATATATTTTGTTTTAGCAAGTTCTGCTCCAAGATTCGCTGCCTGACCAAATCCTCTGTTTTTGTTGAGTATCACTTTTACGTTTCTAAATTTATTTTCTATTTGTTCTTTAAGTGTCTTGTCCTCTGCATTTTCAATTACAAAAATACGAGTATTCTTATTAAATTTTTTAATATTCTTTATTATCAAATGTTCACTTTTATAAGAAACAATTACAACTGATATGTCCATTTTTGTATTTTTTAATTGTTTATTCTAATATATTTATATTAACAAATTTATTAATTTTAGAAACTATTGGGGAGAGGTGGCCGAGTGGTTGAAGGCGCACGCTTGGAAAGCGTGTATAGGGGAAACTTTATCATGGGTTCGAATCCCATTCTCTCCGCCATATTTTTGTTAGAAAAATGATCTTTTTAACGTGTTTTACTGAAACAGAAAAAAAATCTAAAAAACATCAAATAAACGTTGGTAATCAATGCTTATTTAAGCATTTAACTTACCGTGATTTTTAAATTTTTTGTAAAAATGTTATAAAAATTTCTTCCATATTAAAAAATTAATGACAAAAAATAATTCAAACAACTATCAAGCTGACTCCATAAAAGTCCTAAAAGGTTTAGAAGCAGTAAGAAAAAGACCAGGCATGTATATCGGTGACACCGATGATGGGACTGGATTACATCATATGGTTTACGAAGTTGTAGATAATTCTATTGATGAAGCTCTAGCAGGTTTTTGTAAAAAAATTGAAATAAGTATAAACGAAGATAACTCTGTAACAGTGATTGATGACGGCAGAGGAATTCCTGTTGATATTCACAAGGGAGAAAAAAAATCAGCCGCTGAAGTTATAATGACCCAACTTCATGCTGGTGGTAAATTTGATCATAATTCTTATAAAGTTTCTGGAGGACTACACGGAGTAGGTGTTTCAGTTGTTAATGCTCTTTCTGAAAGATTAAAACTTACAATTAATAGAGATAATAAAAAATATTATATAGAATTTAAAAATGGTGATGCTAAAACTTCTTTAAAACAAGTTGGAAAAGCAAAAATTAGTGGAACCGAAATTAATTTTGTTCCATCGGAAGAAATATTTTCATCCATTAAATTTAGTTTTTCTATTTTGGAAAAAAGAATGAGAGAGTTAGCTTTTTTAAATAAGGGCATAAAAATAGTTTTAAGTGATTTAAGACAGAAAAAACCAAAAACATTAGAGTTTAAATTTGAAGGAGGTATCACCGAATTTGTACAATTTATTGATGAAAAAAAAGAAAGTTTAAAAAACAAAAATGAAAATGATCTTTTTAAAAGACCTATATATATAGAAGGTTTAAAAAATAATATTGATGTCCAATGCTCTCTTAAATGGAATGCGGGATATAGTGAAGATGTTTTGCCTTATACTAATAACATTTATCAAAAAGATGGAGGAACACATCTTCTTGGATTTCGAAGTGCATTAACAAGAGTAGTAAATAAATATGCAAATGAACAAAACTTATTAAAAAAAAATAAAGTTTCTTTATCAGGGGATGATGTTAAAGAGGGATTAACTTCGGTTCTCTCTATCAAAATTCCCGATCCAAAATTTTCATCTCAAACAAAAGATAAATTAGTATCATCAGAAGTTAGAAATATTGTTGAAACTATCATTAACGAGAAGTTGTCTATTTGGTTTGATCAAAATCCATCAATTTCAAAAATTATCTTAACTAAAATTATTCAGGCTGCCGTAGCAAGAGATGTAGCTAGAAAGGCAAGAGAAAATGTAAGAAGAAAAGGAGCTTTAGAATTAACAGGATTGCCGGGTAAATTAGCTGATTGTCAAAATTCAAAACAAGATGGCACCGAACTATTTATTGTAGAGGGTGACTCAGCTGGTGGTTCAGCCAAACAAGGCAGAAACCGTGAAAATCAAGCAGTTTTGCCGCTTAGAGGAAAAATATTAAATACTTTCACAGATTTGAATGGATCGAAAAAGAACGGAAATGCAAATGATTTAAGAACTAAAAGTTTATCAAAGATGATTTCATCAAATGAAATAGTTACATTGATAAACGCGCTGGGTCTTGATCCAAAAAATGAGGATATAGATCTCAAAGATTTAAGATATGGAAAAATAATAATAATGACAGATGCTGATGTTGATGGCTCACATATAAGAGCATTATTATTAACGTTTTTTAATAATAAACCATTTGATAAATTAATTGAGTTTGGACATGTTTATCTTGCTCAGCCACCTTTATTTAAAATTAATAAAGGAACTAAAAGCATATATATCAAAGATGAAAGTGAGCTTGAAAGTTATTTAATAAAAAATTCAAAGGATATTAAAAAATATAAAAAGAATTCTAAAGAATTTAATAATATTCTCCAAATTGAAAAGTCTAAACTTAACATTCAAAGATTTAAAGGACTTGGTGAAATGAACCCTGATGAGTTATGGAATACAACTTTAAATCCCGAAACAAGAAATTTGTTACAAGTTCAATATTCAAAGAATAGTAAAAAAGATCAAGATTTGATACAAACCTTAATGGGTAACGATGTTTCTTCAAGAAAAGATTTTATTGTTGAAAATGCAATAAATGTTTCAAACTTAGATATTTAGATGGATTTAAAACAATCTGTCAAAGCAGCATCATTGAATAAGTCTACTTATATCAATTTAAGATGGATTGGAATTTTAGGTCAGTTTATAACTATAAACACAGTAAAGTTTATTTTTGGTTTTGAATTCGATTTTATTTTATCTAATCTAATAATTTTTATAGGAGCTTTAAGTAACTTCTACTTAATGTTTTTTTACAAAAAACCAATACTTTCAAATGTAACTTCTTTTAATTTTTTATCTTTAGATATCCTTCAATTGAGTGCTTTACTTTACTTATCTGGAGGTATTTTAAACCCTTTTTCAATATTTCTTTTGATACCAAGCGTATTTGCTGCATCCAATTTAAATATCAGAACAAATATTGCTTTAATTTTAATTACTCTAGCATCGATTATATTTTTAACTTTCTATCACTATGAACTACCTAAACCATTAGATGAATATAGTATTAGTTTGTATTATTACTATGCAATTCCTTTAGCATTGATAATTGCGTTATTTTTTTTGAACTATTTCGCATTTATTTTTGGGCAAGAAACAAACCTTAGGAAAGATGCCCTGGATAAAATCCAAGAAGTAATTTCCAAAGAGCACGAACTCGTTTCACTTGGGGGACAAGCCGCAGCCGCAGCTCATTCATTTGGTACTCCTTTGTCTACCATTAAAATTATTTCTCACGATCTCTTTGATCAATTTAAAGACAATGATGATGTAAAAAAAGATCTCGAACTATTAATTAGTCAAGTTAACAGGTGTAATGATATTTTAAAAAAACTAACATTAAATCCTACAATAGAAGATGATTTTATTGACAAAAATAAAACACTTTACGATTATATTAGTGAGATAGTTAACTCATTTAAGGAAATTTCAAATAAGAATTTCAATATTGATAAAGAGCAAGATTCCAACTCATTTGAAATATTAAAATCTGTTGAAATTGTTTATGGTTTGAGAAATTTCATTGGAAATGCTAACAAATTTTCAAATGAAAATATTTATATTGCCATCAAAAGTGATAGTCAAAAGACTGAAATAACAATAGAGGATGATGGTCCTGGTATACCAAAAGATATACTTAACAAGATTGGAGAGCCTTATATTAAGACACTTAAACCTAAGGATAATAAAAAAACTGGATTAGGCCTAGGGATTTTTATAGGCAAAACTTTGTTAGAAAAAAATTCTGCCAAAATAACAATTAGAAATTCAGAAACTAGAGGTGGAGCTGAAGTAAAAATAGAGTGGGAAAATAAAAATTTAAAAAAATTAGTGTAATTTTTTATTATTTTCAAATAAACCACTAAGCTGACCAATCATTACATCCCCTAACTCTTGAACATCAGCTATTTTTATCGCTTTTTTGTAATATCTAGAAACATCGTGTCCTATACCTATGGCAAGAATTTCGATATCACTTTTGTTTTCAATTGATTTTACAGTTTGCTTAAGATGTTTTTCTAAAAAATCACCCGAGTTAACAGATAATGTTGAGTCATCAACTGGAGCTCCATCTGAAATAACCATAAGAATTTTTCTTTCTTCTTTTCTTTTTTTAAGTCTATTGAAAGCCCAAGTAATGGCTTCACCATCAATATTTTCTTTAAGCAAACCCTCTTTTAGCATTAAGCCTAAATTTTTTTTTGATTGTCTCCAGTGAGTATCAGCAGATTTGTAAATTATATGTCTTAGGTCATTTAAACGTCCTGGATTTTTTAATTTTCCAAGTTTATTCCACTTTTCTCTACTCTTACCACCCTTCCAATTTTTTGTTGTGAAACCAAGAATTTCAACTTTAACCGAGCATCTTTCTAATGTTCTAGACAATATATCAGCACAAAGAGCGGCAATAGTAATTGGTCTCCCTCTCATAGATCCGGAATTATCTATGAGTAAAGTCACAACTGTATCTTTAAACTCTAAATCTTTCTCTTTTTTAAAAGAAAGAGAATTATATGGATCAATTATTATTCTTGGTAATTTTGAACTATCTAACAAACCTTCTTCAAGATCAAATTCCCAAGATCTATTTTGTTTTGCAAGTAACTGTCTTTGTAATTTATTTGCGAGTTTCGTAATTATGTCTTGGAAACTAGTTAGCTGTTGATCTAAATTTCTTCTTAATTTTGAAATTTCTTCAGAATTTTCTAATGTTTCTGCTTTTGCTGTCTCATCAAATTCTGAAGTATATATTTTATATTCTTTATTACTTATTCCTAAATTTTTTTTCTGAACAATATTTTCTATTTCATTATTTTCAGCATCATCATTTCCTAGTTGTTCATCAAGTCTAAATTCATTCATTTCGTCAGAACTATCAACTCCTTCATTGATACTTTCATCCTCTTCTCTTTCCTGGGATTCTCCACTATCTGTTTTTTGATCATCTTTTGAATTATTGTTATCTTGCTCATCTTCTTTCTGTTCTTCCTTTTTATTTTCTTCTTCGGATTCGAAGATTTCCATATTCTGAAGAATTTCTGATATTTTAGAATTGTATATATCTTGATTCTCTGCATTTTCTTTTAAAAAGTCTATGTGTTTATCTAAAGATTTTTCGAAATCATCTTTCCAGTATGATAAAATTTTTTCAGCGCTTTCAGTTAAACTTACGTTCATTATTTTGTTAAGCATGTAATATTCAAAAGCTTCAGAAACATTTGATTCCTCTTTCTTTTTTATATTTTCAGATTTTGCCATACCAATCTTATTGTCATATTTGGCCATTAAATTTTTAGAAATTCCTCTCATCATTTGTGATCCTAAAAGTTCGTATCTTATTTTTTCAGAAATTTTATACAGCGTATGGCAAGTAGGTGTTTTTGGAATATTTTGTTCCAATGTAGAATTATCAGAAAATTTTCTTTTTAATGCCTCCGAATCTGCCTCGGCTCTTAATTTTATAAAGTTTTCTTTATCTTTTAAATTATCAAATTTAGAAATATTAAATTCTTTTAAATTTTTTTTGTCTTTTAATGGATATGATTCACCTGAAATGGCTTTAATCGTTGAGTTTAAAGCTTGTTTAAATTGCTCTTTTATAAGATCATCTTTGTTCATTAAACTTGAATATTTATCATCGACTCTGGCAGTTCTTCACCAAAACATCTTTGATAGTATTCTGCGATTGTATTCTTTTCTACGTCATCACATTTATTTAAAAAAGTTACTCTGAACGCATAACCTACATCTTTAAATATTTCTGAATTTTCTGCCCAATGTAGTACTGTCCTAGGACTCATTACAGTTGAAATATCTCCAGCCATAAAGCCTTTTCTGGTAAGTGTCGCAACTTTTATCATGTTTGCAACTCTCTCTTTACCTTTATTATTATCTAAAGATTTATTTTTCCCTAAAATAATTTCCATTTCTTTTTCCAAGGCTAAATAATTTAATGTTGTAACGATATTCCATCTATCCATCTGCCCCTGGTTGATTTGTTGTGTTCCGTGATAGAGGCCAGTTGTATCTCCTAAACCAACGGTATTTGAAGTTGCAAATAATCTGAAATATTTATTTTGTTTAATAACCTTATTCTTATCTAATAAAGTAAAATTTCCCTCGGCTTCCAAAACTCTTTGAATTACAAACATAACATCTGGTCTACCAGCATCATATTCATCAAATACTAAAGCCACAGGATTTTGTATCGACCAAGGAAGAATTCCCTCCTTGAATTCTGTGACTTGTTTTCCATCTTTGATTACAATTGAGTCTTTGCCAATTAAATCTATTCTACTAACATGACTATCTAAGTTAATTCTGATACATGGCCAGTTCAATCTGGCTGCAATTTGTTCTATATGAGTTGATTTACCTGTTCCATGATAACCTTGCACTAAGACTCTCTTATTAAATGAAAATCCAGAGAGAATTGCTAAAGTTGTATCTTTATCAAATTTATAAGATTTATCTATATCTGGTACATAGTCAGTTTTTTTTGAAAATGCGTCCACTTCCATATCAGAATCTATACCGAATGTTTGTTTAATCGATAATTTAATATCTGGGGTCTGATCAATATTTGTTGTCAATTTTATCCTTATAAGTATTTTTTAATTGGGTATAAGCTAAAGTTATTACTTTAAGCTTATCTTCAAATTTTTTATTGCCAGCATTCATATCAGGGTGAAATTTTTTCACAAGTCTTTTGAATTTTTCTTGTATTTTGGCCCATTTTAAACCAACTCCAACACCTAAAATTTCAAAGGCTTTAAGATCATTACTATTAAACTTAAACTTATTCATGTGATTCAAGTTATTAAAATCTTTAAATTTTCCATTTTCATCTTTTAAAGTATTATTCCACAATATTTTGAAAAAATTATCTGAAGAGCTGAAACTCTGTGTTGGCTTATGCCATGTAATGTCAGACTTTAAAAAGTTGATTACTTGTTCGTCACTCATACCTGAAAAATAATTCCAGCTTTTATTAAACTCTCTTACATGCTCAAGACAGAGAAGCCTATATTCTTTGCTGTTATCCTTTTCTTTTGGAGCCTTGTAAAGTCCCTCTTCGTTACAATTATTCCATTCACAAATATTTTTCATATTATATAATATCAAGTTTAATGGATATTAATCAACTTTCAAAAAAAATTGAAAATAAACTTTTAGAAGACGCTTCCATTAAAGACGTAAAGATAATTGACAACACTTATAAGCATTTAAAACACAATTCACATCAGAAAGGCAAATTTCATATTAAATTAGAAATAAATTCTGACATATTAAAAAAAACGAATAGAATTGAATCTAATAAGGTAATTTACAAAATTTTAAGCGAAGAATTGAAAACTGATATTCATTCTTTACAAATAAGCTTTATTTAATTCTTTTAACAAAAACTTGTTCAATTCACCAGATTTGGCTTGATAATTTAGGTTTAATTTTCCAAAATTCCTTATTAATATTAAGTTTATACTATCTGATTTATTTTTTTTATCACTTTTCATAAAATTTAGAATTGATGTAATTTTCCTTTTATTAAAAAGATCTTTATATTTATTTTTAATTTCTATCTTTTTTATATGATTATTTATCAATTCTGAATTTGAATCTGAAATAATTTTTTTTTCTTTACTAAAATTTACAGCATTCATTAAACCAAATATGACAGCTTCTCCATGATTTAATTTTTTTGAGTAACCGAGAGTAGCCTCATATGCATGAGCAAAGGTATGGCCAAGATTTAAAGATTTTCTTAAATTTTTTTCTTTTTCATCCTTTTCAATAATTTTTTTTTTTAATAAACAACTATTTAAAATTGCATTAATTATAAAATTTCTTTTTAGGTTTAAAATATTATTGAAATTTTTATCTAAAAAAACAAAATTTTTTTTATTATCAATTAAACTACTTTTTAGTATTTCAGCATATCCACATATAATTTCTCTTTTAGGGAGGGTACGTAGTAAATTAATATCTGAAATTACTAAATCTGGCTGATAAAAACTTCCTACAAGATTTTTTCCAAATTTATTATTAATACCTGTTTTGCCACCTATTGAAGAGTCGACTTGAGCTAATAAAGTGGAGGGTATATTAACAAATTTTATTCCTCTTTTATATGTGCTGGCTGCATATCCAACTACATCTCCTGTAATTCCTCCACCAAATGAAATTATACAGTCCTCTCTATAAAAATTATTTTTAAATAAAACATTATGTATTTTATCGATACTTAAGTAACTTTTATTTTTTTCATTTGCATTAAAGTTTAAAGTATAAATTTTTTGATTCTTTAAATTTTTTAAAAGTAATGTTCTAAATTTTTTTGGTATCTTATTGTCAATAACGATCAAACATTTTGAAAATAATAATTTATTTTTTTTTAAAATATTTTTTAACATTGGGATTAGATTGGTACCAATATGAACTTCGTAATTTTTACTTTTAGTTTTAACCTTTATTATTTTTGATTTCATATTTTTTTATAATTTTATTTGCTATTTCATTTTTATTTAGCTGATCACAATTAATTGTGAAGTCTGCCAAACTATATATTTTAGCTCTTTCATTTATTAGTCTCTCTAGATCTGCTTCACTTAATGTCATAGCCAGAGGTCTTTTTTTGCTACCATTTATTCTTTTAATTATTATATCTTTTTTCCAATTCAACCAAAAACTAAAAGAACTCTTCTTACATTCTTTCCTAATATTAGTATTAATATATGCACCTCCACCTAGTGATAAAATTTGTTTCTCACCTTTTAAACATGATAATGTTACTTGTTCTTCACATTCACGGAAGAATTTTTCTCCCTTTTTTTTGAAAATTTCTGCAATTTTCATTTTTTCTTTTTCTTCAATTTTATTATCTATATCAATAAATTTAAGTTTGGTTTGTTTAGAAATCAATTTTCCTATTAATGTCTTTCCCGAACCCATCATACCTACTAAAACTAGATTTTTATTCGATTCCATATATTTCTAAGTTGAAAAAACACAAATATGTCTTATTTTGATTTTACAAAATTATATGCTTTTAAAACATTATACTACAAAGGAATATAACATAATATGAAATTTGCAATTAAAGCTGGAATTATTATTTTTATATTAATTTTGTCTATTATTGTTTTAAGTCAGATTGATTTCCCATCTCCCAACAAAAAAATTGAAGTGATTTTGCCTAATGAAAATTTTAAAACAATTAAGTAAAATAATTCTCAAAATAACCTTAATTTTATTTTTTTATAATTATTCTTTTGCAAATGAACCGATCGATATTTGGAAAATTGAAAAAAAAGACATTATTAACAAAGAAAATTCAACCTCAAATATAAACGCAAGCAATAATCTAAATACTAATACAACATTATCAGTTCAATCTAGTTCCGAGATAGTGATAAATAAAGAAATTGAGTCATCCACTATAAAATTAGCTGGATTATATGATCCTGCGCAGAATGGCTTAAAAATTGACATGTGGTCGAATAGTGATGGTGAGTTAATTAAAAGTATATTAAATAAAAATTTAAATAGAAACTTATCTGAGTTTTCAAAAAAAATATTAGACATAGCTTTACTAACAAATTCATATATTCCAACAAATAATATTACTGAAGAGGAATTTTTAGAGTTTAAATTTAATCATTTAATAATCAAAAAAGATTTTGAATTAATTAAAGAATTTTTAATTAATAATTCTGAAGTTTCAAATAAAAATAAATTAATTAAATTTTATTCAGAATATTTTCTTTCAAACTCCGAAGTAAAAAAAGCATGTGAAATATTTGATGTTAGTGGTGCTATCACAGATAAATATTTAAATAATTTTAAAATTTATTGTTTAATTATAGAAGATAAAAAAGAACAAGCTCAACTACTTTTTGATTTGTCAAAAGAGTTGAATGAGATTGACACTTTTTTTGAAAATAAATTTAATATATTAATGGGTTACGCAGGCAAAGATGAAATAATTTCAGACGAAAATATTTTATATTTTCACTTATCTCATAAAACAAATAATGATTTCAATTATGAGCCAAAAATGGACTCACCTAGATATATCTGGAATTATTTGTCATCGTCAAATATTCTTAAAAATGCAAATTCCTTTGATATTGAAAATCCAGAAGATTTAAGATTATTAGAAAGAGCAACTCACGAAAATGTATTTGATGAGAGAGAACTACTAGATACATATAAAAAATTTCAATTTAACATAACACAACTATTAAATGCCAAAGATGCTTATAAACTACTTCCAGATTATGAGGGCAGAGCTTTATTATATCAAAGATTACTTTTATCTGTTGATGTCGAGCAAAGATTAAGTATGGCTTCTGAATTATATAAATCTTTCCAAAAAAAAAAGTTAGATAATGCGTTTGATAATGAAATCAAAGTAATATTAAAAAAAATAAAAAAAGATGATGTTCCCTCGAATTTTACTACCTTTTATGAAAATCATACCGAAAACAAGTTAAAAAAAGAGAGAAAGATAAAATTTAATAATAAAAAAATACATCAGTCAAAATTATTAAATTACTTTTTAAATAAAACTAGTTTGCCTAAAGCTGAAAAGGAAACAAACGATATTTTAAAAAAAATTAAAAGAAACAAAAAATATGTTTTTTCAACAAAAGATATGATTCTTATTGAATCGCTCAAATCAGATGGAGTAAAAATAGATAAAAAATACGAAAACCTTTATGAATACAACTATCAATTTTCCTCTGATATAAAACAAATGCTATCTAATGGAGAGTTAGGCTTATTATTAATTAAAATAGTAGATATTGTTGGTGAAAGTAACCTTGAAGATCTAGATATAAACACTGTGAATTTATTAGTTTCAACTATGAATGAGCTAAAAAATGTAGATTTAAGGAACGAAATTCTAATAGAAGTCTTGCCTTTAAAAGTCTAAAAAATAAATAAACTATGTCAGTAAAAGAACTAATCACAGTACCTGATGATATTCTTAGAAAAAAATCTGAGCCTTTAAATAAAGTTGATGTTAATGAAAAAAAACTCATAAAAGATTTATTTGAAACTATGTATCATCACAATGGTATAGGTTTAGCAGCTGTTCAAGTTGGAATACTTAAAAGAGTAGTTGTTTTAGATGTCTCAAAAAATGAAAATGAAAAAGAACCTTTATGCTTTATTAATCCACAAATAAAAAATTTAAGTGAAAAAATGTCTACATATGAGGAAGGTTGTTTATCAATACCTAATACCTTTATTGAAATAGAGAGACCAGAAATTTGTACCGTATCTTATATAGATGAAAATGGTGATAAGAAAGAAATGGAATGCGATGGATTACTCTCAACATGTTTACAACATGAAATAAATCACCTAGATGGAAAACTAATAATTGATTATTTATCTAAAATCAAAAAAGATTTAATAATAAAAAAATTGTCTAAACAAAAAACTTCTAATAGAGTTGTTGTTTAAATGTCAAATATTGTATTCATGGGCACACCGCAGTTTGCTGTGCCTATCCTAAAAAAAATTAATCAAAAATATAAAATTAACTGTGTATTTACTCAGCCTCCAAGTAAATCAAATAGAGGTCAAAGGTTTACGAAATCATCAATTCATATATGTGCAGAGGAACTTAATCTAGAAGTTAAAACTCCAAAAAAAATTGATGAAGAATTTGAATATCTTAAAGAATTAAATTTAGATCTTGTAATTGTTGTTGCATACGGCCAATTAATTTCAAAAAAAATTCTTGATTTGAGTAAAAAAGGTTTTTTGAATATTCATGCTTCATTATTACCAAAATGGAGAGGTGCGGCACCAATCCAAAGATCGATTTTAAATAATGAAAAAAAAACTGGTGTATCATTTATGAAAATTGATGAAAAATTAGATTCTGGACCAATATGTAATAAATATTCAATAGATATTCTTGATCAAGATAACGCAGAAATTTTATCAGAAAAATTATCTTATTTGAGCACAGAAAAAATTTTAGAAAATGTGCAAAAAGTTTTAGACGGAAAGGCAATATTTAAAGAGCAAGATCATGCAAAAGCTACATATGCAAAGAAAATTCAAAAAATAGAGGGAAAGATAGATTGGAATAATAGTGCTCGTAAAATAATTGCTCAAATAAATGGATTATATCCAAAACCTGGTGCTTGGTTTGAGCTTAACAATAAAAGACATAAAATATTAAAAGCCAAAATAAACAAGCAGTCAGCAAAAATCGGTGAAGTAATCGATGAACAAATGACAATAGCATGTGGTGAAAATTCAATACATATTATTGAGATACAAAAAGAGGGCAAGAATCCTCAATTAATTAAGGAATTTTTATTAGGGAATAAGGTTAGAAAAGGAACAATAATTACAAGTGAATAGATATCAGATTCTAATAGAATACGAAGGCACTTTATACAATGGTTGGCAAATTCAAAAAAAAGGTAAGTCAATCCAGGAAAATATTGAGATTGTCTTATCTAAACTATTAAAAGAAAAAATAAAAATTTACGGGTCTGGACGAACAGACACAGGAGTTCATGCTAAAGAGCAATCAGCTCACTTTGATACTACAAACAAAATTATTCAAAAAGATAAACTATTGAATTCACTAAACTTCTTTTTAAATAAAAAAAAAATATCTATTTTAAAAATAAAGAAAAAAAATAAACTTTTTCATTCAAGATATTCTGCAAAAGAAAGAAGGTATACGTACTTAATTAGAAATGATGCTTCTCCTTCAGTTATCAATTTTAACAGGGAGTGGCATATTAAAAAAAAAATTGATGTTGAATTGATGAAAAGGGGAGCAAAAAAATTAATTGGAACTCATGATTTTTCAACTTTTAGAGCATCTAATTGTGCTGCAAAAAGTCCAGTAAGAACCATGAAAAAAGTAAAAATAACCAAAGTTAAAAATGTTATAAAAATTCAATTTGTTTCAAAATCATTTCTTAAGAGTCAAGTTAGATCCATGGTTGGTTCACTTAAATACCTTGGTGAAAATAAATGGAACTTAAAAAAATTTACCAGTATATTTAAATCAAAATCTAGAAAAAATTGTGCTCCTATTGCACCTGCACATGGTTTATATCTTGAGAAAATTATTTATTAGATTTCTTTTTTTTCTTTTTTATTCTCCATCTTGATCCCTCTCTAACTATATAACCACAACAATTTTTGGAGCCACACTTACAAGGAAAATCCTTATAGTTTTCATCGAAACTAAACCCATAATCATAAGTTAGTTCCTCATTTTTATTTATATCTTTAATAGAACTAATCCATAATTTTAAACCTTTGCCTTCAACTTCGCAGTTTGGATTACAAGAGTGATTAATAAGTCTTGCAGTATTGTAAGTAAAATCACCGTCTAAATCATATCTATTATTTAGGTTAAAAAGATAAATCGCTTTATCATTATCAAATTTTGGATTATTTTCGGTTTGTTTTTTCGTAATTATTTTACCTGTGTAGTAAATAATCTTAGTTCCTTTTTTTATATTTTTAGATGCAAACAGTCCCCTGTTATCAATATTTGATGATTTTTGTTTGTATAGTTTCATGATTATTTATTTTCCACCTCGATTAATGCATTTACATGATAATTAGCGCTTTCAGCAAGTGCTTTCAGGTCGTATCCTCCTTCTAATAAAGATACTACTTTTCCGTTAGTAAATTTATTAGTGGCTTTTAATGTTCTTCTTGTTATTTCATAAAAATCTTTGGATGAAAGTTCAAATTGAGCTAGTGGATCGTTCTTGTGAGCATCAAAGCCAGCAGAAAAGATTAGGTAATCAGGCTTATATTCAATTAACCTATCTAAAACTCTATCATAAGCATTAAAATACTCTTCAGAATTTGTGCCTGCAGGAAGAGGTATATTAAGAGAATTATTATACTTTCCCTTGTCTTTTTCTGAGCCACCGCCTGGATAAAATGGATATTGATGTGTTGATATATAAAGTGAATTTTTGTTGTCATACATTACATCATAATTTCCATTTCCCCAATGAACATCAAAATCTACACATGCAATTCTTTTATAATTATATTTTTTTATTAAATAATTAACCGCAACACCTGCATTAGAAATACAGCAAAAGCCCATTGATTTATTTTTTTCAGCATGGTGTCCAGGTGGTCGTACTACACAAAATGCATTTTTATATTTTTTATTCTCAATTCCATCTATTGCACTTATAGCTGATCCTGCAGCTTGAAATACTGCATCCTTACTACCAGGCGACACAACTGTATCACCATCTAAAAAGTTTAAGCCACTTTTAGGAAATGAATTATTTAAATTATTAATATAATCTTCAGAATGAGTCATATTAAGAATATCATTAGGAACAACATCTGGCTTATCCCAAAGCAGTTCTTTATTTTTTTTTAAAGTATCAATTATTGAAACTACTCTCTTCGGTTGCTCTGGATGACCATCGCCTGTTATATGTTTTTCTGAAGATTCAGATGTTATAATTGCAGTTTTCAAGCGAAATAACTATGTAAAATGTTCTTATAAATCTTAGTTAACTTTTTTAAATCTGAGATCGATGTTCTCTCATTAACCATATGAATAGTATTATTTCTTAACCCAAGCTCAAGACGTGGTATTGAACCTAAAAATCTGCTGTCACTTGTGCCACCTCTACAATTTAATTTTGCATTTTTACCTGTAATTTTTTTTACAACTTTTTTTACCATATAAATTTCTTTATTTGGCTCTGTGTAAAATGCTTCTCCACTTACTTTATAATTTATTTTTGTTTTGCAATTTTCTTTTTTTGCAACTTCATTAATAATCTTACTAAGTTTTTTTTTCAAAGATGTCGATTTATAAGTTGAATTAAATCTAACATTAAACTTAGCACTTGCAGATTGTGGGACTACATTTTCAGATATATTATCCACATTCATTTTTGTAAATTCCAAATTTGACGGTGGCATATACTTTGTTCCTTTGTCTAGCTGAACACTTTTCAGTTTAGATATTATTTTAGCGAGAGCAGTACATGGATTTATATATGTCCCATAAAATGCAGAGTGTCCACTTTTTCCATATACTGTTACTGTCCCATTCATAGAACCTCTTCTCCCAATCCTGATTTCGTCTCCAACTGATTTATTTGATGACGGTTCGCCTACTACTGAAAAATCAATTTTTTCTTTTTTTTTCTTTAAATACTTCATAACGGCTGGACAACCATGACCTGTGGTTTCTTCATCAGCCGTAATTATTATTGATATAGATCCTTTAAATTTATTATTTTTAATAAAATTACTTACAGCACTTATCCAACATGCCACACTACCCTTCATATCCTGGGATCCTCTTCCATATAAATATCCTTTTTTTACTACTGCTTTAAATGGCGGAAACTCCCAATTATTGAGGTTAGCAACAACATCTGTGTGACCTAAATAATTAATGTTAGGTTTTGATTCACCAAATTTTGCATATAAATTTAATGCAGGTTTAGCACCTATACCTTTTGATTTTATTATATGACAATTAAAACCTATTGATGAGAGTTTCCTTGAAAGGAAATTCATAATACCTTTATCTTCTGTTTTAATTGTTTGAAATTTTATTAGCTCTTGAGCTAACTTTAATTCATTTAAAGTTTTCATTAATTTAGTCTCTTAAAAGATCGTTCAAACTTGTTTTAGATCTAGTTTGTTCATCTACAGTTTTAATTATAACCACACAATATAAATTTGGACCACCAGGTTTTTTAGATGGTAGCGATCCTGGTACTACAACACTTCCTGCAGGAACTTCTCCAGTAACTATTTTTCCAGTTTCTCTGTTAATAATTTTTGTAGATTTTCCGATATAGCATCCCATAGAAATTACACTGCCTTTTCTTACAATTACTCCTTCAACTATTTCTGAAAGAGCTCCAATGAAACAATCATCCTCAATGATTGTAGGTTTAGAACCTACCGGCTCCAAAATACCACCTAAACCGCAACCTGCAGATAAATGACAATTTGCTCCAAGTCGAGCAGCCGAACCAATTCTAGCTCCAGTGTCTACCATGGAATTCTCTCCACAATATCCACCAATATTAATAAATGAATTTGGCATTATAACCGCACCTTTTCCAATGAAAGAACCATTTCGTACAACACAATTTGGTACTAATCTAAAACCTGCTTTAGAGAATTCTTTTTCAGTCCAACCAGCTGTTTTGCCTGGTAAATGTTGAAAATCGTTCCAAGCATTATAGGGCCCTCCGATAATTTTTTTATCATTTACTCTAAATGAAAGAAGTATTCCTTTTTGGATCCATTCATTAATTTTCCATTCACCATCTTGGGGTTCTGCAACAGTAATTTTTCCTTCATTAAGTAAATGTATAGTCTCTTTTATTGCATTAATGATAGAGCTATCAGAATCTTTGCTAATTTGATCTTTATTTTCCCAAGCTTTATTTATTATATTTTCTATGCTCATAAATTTAAGAACTTTTTAATAACCTTATTTCTTTTAAAAATAAAGAGAGATTTTCGATTTTATAGTCGATGTAATCTTTATCAGACTCTTTTTTACCCCAGTATTCATTATTGATAAGCCAAGCTGTTATAGTCCCCCGCTCTTTACCTATTGATAAATTTTTAGCTATATCCTCAATATAAAGAGTTTCTTTTGGATTAATCTTAAATTTATCAACCATAAGATCAAAAGCTTTGGCTTCAGGCTTTGGGTGATATTTTGCGTCTACGATATCAAATATATCTTTAAATTGGTCTTCTATACCAAGGGTTTTAACTATATTTTTTACGTGCGCTCTACTTCCGTTTGTGAATACGAATTTATTTAAATTTATCTTTTCAAGCTCATTTCTTAAAACAAGATCTTTTTCCATAAATGAAAGATCAATATCATGAACATACTCCAAGAATTCTTCTGGCGGTATATCATGATGTATCATCAATCCATTTAAACTTGTGTTGTATTTATGAAAATAATCTCTTTGTAATTCTTTGGCTTTTGTAAGGTTTAAGTTAAGTTTATTCGAAATATATTTTGTCATTCTCATACTAACTTGGCCAAAAACTGCTTCTAAATCATTATATAAAACACCATCACAGTCGAACAAAATATTCTTTATATTTTTTAGATTATTCATTTTCTTATTAATGTTCCTGCGCCCTTATCAGAAAATAACTCAAATAGTATTGAATGTGGTTTTCTCCCATCAACAATAACAACACCCCTAACACCATTAGATATTGCATCTAAACAAGTGTTTATTTTTGGTATCATGCCTCCAGATATAATATTATTTTTTAACATTTCGTTGGCCCTATTGAGATTAATTTCAGATATAAGTTTTTGATTTTCATCAAGAACTCCCTCAACATCTGTCATTAAAAGAAGTCGTCTAGCATCGATCTCTTTTGCGATTGAACCTGCAGCAACATCTGCATTAATATTATAAATTTTATCATCATCACCCACTCCTAAAGGGACAACAATTGGAATTTGTTTATTGTTAATAAAATTTAATATTTTCTCTTTATTAATTTTTTTTGGTGTACCGACATATCCCAATTCTTTACTTTCAGGAATAATATTAATTACATTATTTTCTTTAGGTGATATTGAACAAACATTAGTGTTTTTAGATTTTAATTCATTTAAAATCTCTAAATTAAGCTCTAGTAAAGCCTCTTCTATATATCTTATTGTTTTATCGTCTGAAACCCTAAGTCCTTTGATAAATCTTGTTTCAATATTATTTTCATCTAATTTTTTTTTAATATTTTTACCTCCACCATGTACTACTATTGTTGATAAACCGATTTTGTTTATTACTGAAATATCTTCTATGAACTGATTAAATAGTTTTTTATCTAATAAAACAGATCCACCACATTTAATTACTATAACCTCAGACTGGTATTTGTTTATATATTTTTCAACCTCATTAATATTCGGTCCATCTGCTGGAATAATCTTATCTAATTCCATCAATTAAACTGTTTTAACTGAAGTTCTCTTCATAATTACATACTGTTGTGCCATTGTAAGGACGTTGTTAATTGTCCAATATATAACTAATCCTGATGGAAAAGGTGCTAGTATAACTGTTAAGAATACAGGAAAAAACATAAATATTTTTTGCTGAATTGGATCCGGTGGTGTTGGATTAAGTTTTTGCTGCATCCACATTGTTACACCCATTGCTACTGGCCAAGCGCCAATGATTAAAAATGATGGAACATCATATGGCAACAAACCAAATAGATTAAATAAACTTGTTGGATCTCTCTCACTTAGATCATGTATCCAACCAAAAAAAGGCTGATGTCTCATTTCAATTGTAACAAACAACATTTTATAAATTGCAAAAAAGAATGGTATTTGAATTAAAATAGGCAAACACCCACTAACAGGATTCACCTTCTCTCTTTTGTAAAGCGCCATCATTTCTTGCTGTAACTTCATTTTATCTTCTTTATGAAGCTCTTTGAGCCTTACCATTTCGGGTTGAAGAACTTTCATTTTTGCCATTGATCTAAATGAGTAGTTAGCGAGAGGAAAAAATAATATTCTTATACAAGCGGTAATTAGTATAATTGCAATTCCATAGTTACCAGTCAATTTAAAGAAATAATCTGATACCAAAAAAATTGGTTTTGTTAAAAAATATAGAAAACCCCAATCAATTGCTAAATCAAATTTATTAATATTTAGTTTTTCTGCATAACCATCAACAACATCCACTTCTTTTGCTGCAATAATGACTTTTACCTGATTTGTTTTACTTTCATTAGCTCTGACTTCTGTTGCAGCAGTCTCTATGAAGTTAGCTTTAAATTTATTTTTATAATCGAAATCTGATCTAAAACTTTTATTACTTTCTGGGATTAAACTTGTTATCCAATATTTATCTGTAATACCCATCCAACCTTTATTAGCATTTACAGAGTATTTCTTGTCTTTTATGTCATCATAATCTTCTTCAACAAGATTATCATCAAAAACACCTAATAAACCTTCATGCAATATATAAAAATCAGTTACATCAGGAGCTAGGTTTCTAATAATCTGACCGTAGGGATAAAAGTTATAAGTATTTTGAGTATTATTTGTAATTTTTTGGTTAACAGTAAATAAAAATTTATCATCTATACTTATTTCTTTTTCAAAAGTTATATTCTGCTTATTATTCCATACTAATTTAATTGGACTGCTCGGTGTTAGTAATTTATTGCCAATAACTTCCCACTTTGTATTCGAATTAGGAACTTCGATATCTTTATTATTTATAGCCCAACCTGTTTCTATATAATAACCATTTTCAGATTCTTTAGGATTGAGTAAAACTACATTTTCATCAGAGTCTAAAGTTTCAGTGTATTTCTTAAAAATTAGGTCATCGATTAATGATCCTTCTAGAGAAATAGAACCTTTAATATTTTCATTTTCAAAAAGTATCCTCTCAACTTTTTTTATTGCATCTGCTCTAGAAATTTTATTATTTTCTATATTTTGTTCTATTTTTGGTGCTTCATTAAGTTGAAGATTATTCTTATTTTGATCATCATTACCTATTTGCTTTGGATCAGGGCTTGGCGGGGCAAAAAATAATCCGTAGAGTATTATTACTGCTGCACTTAATGATATTGCTGCTATTACGTTTCTTGTATCCATTATTTAATATTCTTTTTCTTCACTGGATCATGCCCGCACCCACCACCTAATAATTTTACAGGATGACAAGATAAAATTCTTTTAATGCCTTTATAACAACCTTTCAAAACACCATATTCATTTAAACAATCAATAAAATATTCTGAACATGTTGGTAGGTATCTACAATTATTGCCTAGAACCGGCGAAATAAAATATTTATAAAATTTAATTATATATATAAATC
>CACAZL010000004.1 GCA_902536925.1 uncultured Pelagibacteraceae bacterium | reverse complement strand
CCAAAAGTTCAAAAGAAAATTTCCTACAAAGAATTACACAAAGAAGTTTCTAAAGCTGCAAATGGTCTTAAAGAATTAGGGGTTAAAAAAGGTGATAGAGTAACAATCTATTTAACTATGATACCAGAACTTGCATATACAATGTTGGCGTGTGCAAGAATAGGAGCGGTGCATTCAATAATCTTTGGAGGATTTTCTCCAGATAGTATTTCTGGAAGAATAAACGATTGCGAGTCTGATTATCTAATTACAGCTGATGAAGGTGTAAGAGGTGGAAAAATAATCCCATTAAAATCAATAGCTGATGAGGCTTTAGTAAATTGCCCAAACGTAAAAAAATGTGTTGTTGTAAAAAGAACAGGCAATAGAATAAATTGGGATGAACGGAGAGATGTTTGGTACCACGAGTTAACAAAAAAAGTTTCAAATAAATGTGAACCCGAAGAAATGAATGCAGAAGATCCTTTATTTATTTTATATACTTCGGGATCAACAGGAAAACCGAAAGGGGTGATGCATACAACTGGAGGGTATATGGTTTACGCATCAATGACTCATCAGTATATATTCAATTATAAACCTAAAGATATTTATTGGTGTACAGCTGACATAGGTTGGGTAACTGGTCATAGCTATATTATTTATGGACCATTATCAAATGGAGCAACAACAATAATGTTTGAGGGAATTCCAACTTATCCTGATAGTTCAAGATGGTGGCAGATCGTTGATAAATATAAAGTGAATATTTTTTATACAGCACCAACAGCAATAAGAGCTTTAATGAGAGAAGGTGATAAGCCTGTTAAAAAAACATCAAGAAAATCACTGAAATTATTAGGAACCGTGGGCGAACCAATCAACCCAGAAGCATGGGAGTGGTATTATAAAACTGTTGGAGATTCGAACTGCCCAATTGTTGATACTTGGTGGCAAACGGAAACGGGTGGAATATTAATCAGTCCTCAAACAGGTGCTATAAATTTAAAACCAGGTTCAGCAACAAAACCATTTTATGGAATTAAACCAGTAATAGTTAGTAAAGATGGAAAAGTTTTAAAAGGAGAAGCTGAAGGTCGATTATGTATTGCACAATCTTGGCCCGGTCAGATGCGGACAGTTTACGGTGATCATCAAAGATTTATTGATACTTATTTTTCTCAATTTGACGGAAAATATTTTACAGGAGATGGATGCAGAAGAGATAAAGATGGATATTACTGGATTACAGGAAGAGTTGATGATGTAATTATTGTTTCAGGACATAATCTTGGAACTGCCGAAATAGAAAGTGCTTTTGTAGCTCATCCAAAAGTTGCTGAGGCTGCTGTGGTTGGATATCCACATGATATTAAAGGTAATGGTTTGTATTGTTACGTTACTTTGAATGTGGGAGAAAAATCAACTTTAGATTTAGAGAGAGATTTAAAGCTGTGGGTTAGAAAACAAATTGGTCCAATAGCTACTCCGGATCTAATTCAATTTTCTCCTGGTCTTCCAAAAACTAGGTCGGGTAAGATCATGAGAAGAATACTTAGAAAAATTGCTGCAAATGAACATGATCAATTAGGTGATACAACTACCTTGGCAGATCCAAGTGTTGTAAAAAGTTTAGTTGAAAATAGAAAAAATACTTAAAAATTTATTAATTCAATAAATTCCTTTTTAACATTATCCCATTTCAGAATCATAGAATTTAAAACTATTTTTTTGTCTAAAGATTTTAACTCTTCAGCTATTGGTGACCATTCATATAAAGATAAAGCACTAGTATTAAAAGGTAATGACTCATGGTACTTATTCCAATTAATGTTTTGATATCTCTCAAGAAATTTTTTTTTTGCATTTTCATATATTTCATTTGGCATTTCATTTTTTTGAAGTTCATTATCTAAAATTTCAAAATAAATTTCATTTGCTTTTTCAGTATCATGTTGATTTCTAATATTTTTTAAAAAAGAAATCGCATAAAATGTAAGATCTTGTAAAGCAACTGAGTAGATGTTCCATTTAGCTTTGTTAATAGATCCTAAAAATATCTCATCTTCAAACATCAATACATATTTTGCTCCCATTCTTGTTTTAAGATATCCATATAGAGTAACTTGGCTTACCCATGCAGATTTTTTTTGAATGAATTCTTTTAAATCAGAATAATTTTCGATTTTTTTTGTTTTTTTGAAATATTTTAAGAATGGAATGAAATATTCCTTTAAATACTCAAATTTCAAATCTTTGAGCTTTAATTTGTATTTAATGCCCATTTAGAACCGATATTACTACTTTTGCTATAAATATATGCCATTTTTTACCCTTTAATTATCACATTAAATGAGTATGAATTATATCTTTAACCTATAGGGAGGATTAAAATAATGTCAAACAAAGAAAAGCACTGGGAAAAAACCAAAGGATTAATGATAATTACATTAATTATTTGGTTTGTTTTCGGTTATCTGATCTTCATGTTTGGTTCTGACCTAAACACTTCAAGTTTTATGGGATATCCATTAGCGTACTACATGTGTGCGCAAGGTTCCATCATTGCATTTGTGGTCCTAATTTTTTGGTTTGCAAATAGACAGGAAAAAATCGATGAAGAGTTTGGTTTTACCGAAAAGGAGGATGATTAATGTTTAAAGGCAATTTTATTGACAACCTACCAAAAATTTACGGAACATATACTGGGGGCTTCTTTATATTCATCATTTTGATGGCAATAGCAGAGCAAGCAGGTATGACCGCAAAAACAATTGGTATTTTGTTTGTCGCCTTTACAGTTTGTATATATGCCATAATTGGATATCTATCTAGAACTGTACAGGTCGATGCTTATTATGTTGCTGGAAGACAGGTACCAACAGTATTTAACGGAATGGCTACTGCAGCTGACTGGATGTCAGGTGCTTCATTCGTTGCAATGGCTGGTGGTATTTACTTTGGTGGTTATACTTATATGGCTTTCTTAGTCGGATGGACTGGGGGATACGTTTTAGTATCATCACTTTTAGCACCATACTTAAGAAAATTTGGATGTTATACTGTGCCAGATTTCATTGGAACAAGATATGGCGGAAACTTCGCAAGGTTCTGTGCCGTAGTTGTTTTAACATTGGCATCTTTCACTTATGTAACAGCTCAAATTAACGCAACAGGAACAATCGCATCAAGAGCACTAAGTATTCCATTTGAATTAGGAGTTTGGGTTGGACTAGTAAGTATTTTACTTTGTTCAATGCTAGGCGGAATGAGAGCGGTAACTTGGACACAGGTTGCTCAATACATAGTATTGATTATTGCTTATCTAATTCCAGTATTCTGGATTAGTAACAAATCAGGATTTGGTTTCTTTCCACACTTTATGTTAGGTGAGGAAGTAGCTAGATTAGGTGCACTTGAATCGCAATTTGGATTAGTTAAAAATGCTGCTGCAGATATTAAAGCTGCAGGTGTACCAGGTGGTCTAAAATCTATCGCTGTGTCACACGCAGGTGTGCCAGAAGGTGGAATGGCTGCATGGAAATTTATTTCATTAGCACTATGTATGATGGTAGGAACAGCTTCTTTACCACACATTTTAATGAGATACTTCACTACTCCAAGTGTTAAAGCTGCAAGAAAATCAGTGGCATGGTCACTATTCTTTATTGCATTGCTTTATACTTCAGCGCCAATGCTTGCAACATTATCCAAAATCTCACTAATAGATCCAAACTTACCAACAGGTATTATTGGAAAACCAATTGCTGAAATTATGCAAATTGAGTGGGTAAATGCATGGATTAATGTAAAACAAGCCTTCATAGCAGACTTTAACGGAGATGGTATTCTTCAGTTAAATGAATGGTTTATGAGAGGTGACGTAGTTGTACTAGCAACTCCTGAGGTTGCTGGATTACCATACGTAATCTCTGGACTAGTTGCTGCAGGAGGAATGGCTGCTGCCATGTCAACTGCTGACGGTCTAATTCTTGCTATCGCTAACGCTTTATCACATGATATCTATTACAAAATCATTGATCCAAAAGCGGATGTAAGAAAAAGATTGTTAGTTGCTAGAGCACTTCTAATAGTTATTGGTGCCGCTGGAGCATATATTGCATCGATGAGGATCACTAGTATCCTTGGTGCAGTTGCTTGGGCATTTGACTTTGCAATGTCAGGATTGTTCTTCCCATTAATACTTGGTGTATGGTGGAAGAGAGCAACACGACAAGGAGCAATCGCAGGTATGATAGCAGGTCTTGCATCAGGAACAGCTTATCTAATTTATGTTTATCCTAAGTTTATGGGTAATGCGCCTTGGTTAGGTATTGACCATTTACGTTTCGGTATAATCGGAGCGTCGGTCTGTTTAGTTGTAATGGTTGTAGTAAGTTTAATGACTGAAGAACCAGATAAAGCTACACAGCAAATGGTAGACGAAGTTCGTGTTCCATCAGGTAAGACAATACTTGGTAAGCAACACTAAATTAAACTTTTTGGGGGCGGTATCCGCCCCCTTTTTTTTCAGATAAATGCCTTTATATATTTTAGTAATAGACTACATTTTAGGTATCATTATGTGGACTTTAATTGGAAGATCTGCAATGAATATTTTTCAAAAAGAAGATTCTGAATTCTTTTTTATGAAAGTATTTGTAAAATACACAAACCCAATTATTAAAATTTTTAAATTCATAACTCCTAGTTTCATTATAGGACCATTAGTTCCACTTTATGTAGCGTGGTTTTTTTATATGTTTAGATTTTATTTAATGCCTTATTTAATGGGTTATTCTGTTATGGGAATGTTATCGTTTCCATTAGAAAGTGAAATAGCTGCGGAAATTTATAAAATATTTGGTAAATAATAATTCAAATATATTCAAAAATTGATAGTACTAGTTTTTATTTATTAATGAAAAATATACAAATTTCGCCTTCAATACTTTCAGCAGATTTTAGCCAATTAGGTGAGGAAATTAAAAGATTAGAAGATGGTGGCGCTGACTTAATTCATGTCGATGTAATGGATGGGCATTTTGTTCCCAATATTACAATTGGTCCTCCAGTGATAAAAACACTTAGAAATTATACAAAATTACCTTTTGATGTACATTTAATGATCTCACCAGTTCATAAATATATAAAAAATTTTGCTGAAGCAGGATCTGATATAATAACAATTCACCCTGAAGCAACCGACAATTTGATTGAGTCGATTAAACTTATAAAACAATTAAAGAAAAAAGTAGGCATTTCTTTAAATCCAAATACGGAAGTAAGTGTCATTGAAAAATTATTAAAAGAAATAGATTTAGTTTTAATTATGAGTGTATATCCCGGTTTTGGTGGTCAAAAATTTATACCAGAAGTCATTGAAAAAATTAAAAAACTATATCAAATAAAAAAAGATAATAACTTAAAATTTGATATTGAAGTTGATGGTGGAATAAATTTCTCTAATTCAAAAAAGGTTATATCAGCGGGAGCAAATATATTAGTTTCTGGAACAACAATATTCAAAGAAAACAATGGTGATATTAAAAAAAATATAGAAACTCTAAAATCAATGTAAGATGTATTTAAAAAATTCTTTAATTTTAATAAATGAATTTTTTTACTACACTAAAAATCAAATAAGAAATTTATACTTAAAATCAAGGTTTTATAATAATAAAATTTCAAAAATTGAGATAAGCAACATTTCTTATAGACCAAGTCTAAGTATTTTAAGCTGCTTAGTTAAATATGATAAAAAAAAAATTAAAATCGAAGAACTAGATAAAGATAATATTTGGGAAAGTGAATTATTAACTAGTAATAACCTCAATAAACTAAATAATTTTTATTGGTTATTTAGTATTGATTTAAAATCTTCCCCAAGTATTACACAATCAATAATTATTAAATGGATTGAAAAAAATCAAAGTTATAATTCATTAACATGGCAAACAGATATTTTATCAAAGAGACTAATATCTTGGATTGCAAACTCTAAATTATCTTATGATGAAAGTGATACTAAATATAAAAATAAATTTAATTTTTCTGTAAATAAACAGATTAATCATTTAATAAATGAAATAAGCAAATCTCCATCTGTTAATGATAAATTATTAGGCTGTATAGCAATAATAATTACAGGATTATCATACGCAAATGAAAAATTTTTAAATTATGGATTAGAATTAATGAGAAAAATTATTATTAATTCGTTTGACGATGAGTATTTTCCAAAAACGAGAAGTATCAGGCAATTAAATTTTTATTTAAAATATTTTGTTCTTGTTAGAGAATTATTAAAGGAATCTTTTAATGATATACCTGAGTACCTTGATGAGATAATTTTCTATCTAGGAAAATCTTATTCTATTTTTTCTAAAATCGAACAAAGTTTACTATTCAATGGGAATCATCAAAATGATTTAAAGGAATTTAATAAATATCTTTCGCTTTATAAATATAAGTTTGAAAATTCAAATAATGAAGTAGGAGGATATGCCATTTTAAAAAACAAAAATTGTATTCTTGCAATGGATGTTGGAAATTCACCCCAAAAAACTTTTTCACATAACTATCAAAGTGGAGCTCTTTCATTTGAATTCTTCTACAAAGATAAAAAACTCATTTCAAATTCTGGTTACTTTCAGGATTATAAAAACAAATTAAATCTAATTTCAAAATCTACTGCCTCTCATTCTGCACTTATAATTGATAATCATTCAAGTTGTTCATTTAGAAACAATGCAAACTATAAAACATTAGAAAACGGTTTGAAAATTAGTGATAAAAATATTGTTAATGAAAAAAACTATTGGTTAATCAAAGCATCTCATAATGGCTTTTTAAAAAAATTTGGAATTTTACATGAAAGATCTTTAGAATATTTTGTTGAAAAAAATAAATTAATAGGAACTGATAAAGTTATTTCAAAAAACAAGTTAGAAACAAAAAAATATGATATCAGATTTCATATGGAACCAGGTGTTAAATTAACAAAAACTCTAGATAACAAAACTATACTAATTGAAATTGAAAATTCTGGATGGAAATTTTCAACTAATTGCGAGATTATAAATATTGAATCGGGTATATATTTCGGTAATAAAAATGTAACTAGTGAAAACCAAAATATATGTTTATCAGGCAAAATAAAAAATATAACTCAGGAAATTAAATGGGCATTCGAAAAAATACAATAAAAATTAAAACTGCTTTAATTTCATTGTCAGATAAATCCAATTTAAGGCCATTATTAAATTTACTAAAAAAATATAAAATCAAAATAATAAGCTCAGGTGGAACATACAAAAAAATTAAGAGTATGGGTTTTAAATGCTTAGAAGTATCTAAATTTACAAATTCAAAAGAGTTGCTAGATGGAAGAGTAAAAACATTGCATCCAAAAATTCATTCTGGGATTTTGAATGTTAGGCAGAATAAAAAACATCAAAAAGAAATGAAAATTAACAATTATGAAAATATAGATCTAGTTATTATAAATTTTTATCCATTTGAAAAAATTTTATTAAGTAATTCTGGTCACAAAAATATAATTGAAAATATAGATATTGGAGGACCAACAATGGTTAGAGCAGCTGCAAAAAATTATAATGATGTAGTTATTCTAAGTAACGCAAAACAATATGAAGATTTAACTATTGAATTAAATAAAAATAAAGGTTCAACGAATTTAAAATTTAGAGAAAAATTGGCTGAAGAAGCATTTATGGAAACAGCATATTATGAATCAAAAATTTTTAATTATTTCAATCAGAAATCCAAAAACCTTTTCCCAATTAAGAATGTTTTTTCTGGGAAATTAGTTGAGAAGACAAGATATGGGGAAAACCCTCATCAAAAAGGAGCAATATATTCGCAAAATAATAAACAGGAAATTATTCAAATCAGTGGAAAACAACTCAGTTATAACAACTATAACGATCTTTATTCTGCCCTAAGTATATCTGAAACTTTACCAAAAAATAAGGGTGTAGTAATAATTAAGCATGCAAATCCTTGTGGAGTTTCCATTAATTCAAACAAAATCAAATCTTTTAAAGAGGCTTTAGAAAGTGACCCAATTAGTGCCTATGGTGGTATTGTATCATGTAACTTTAAATTAAATATTACTTTAGCTAAAGAGATTAATAAAATATTTTTTGAGGTAATAGTTGCAAATGGATTTGACAAAAAATCATTCAAACTTTTAAAAAAGAAAAAAAATCTAAGGCTAATTGATTCTAGCAATATAGAAAAAAATTTTAGATTTAATTTTATCAATAAATTTAATTCTATTTTGGTTCAAGATCCAGATACTCAACATTTTTCTAAGAAAGATTTTAGAGTTGTTTCAAAATTAAAACCTACGAATAAAACTTTAAACAAACTTATTTTTGCATTTAATATATGCAGAAGTGTAAAATCGAATGCGATAGTCATCACAAAAGATTACAAGACAATAGGCATAGGTTCTGGTCAACCAAGTAGGTTAGATAGCTGCAAAATAGCAATTGATAAAATGAATAAGTTTCAGAAAATAAGTGATAGCGATGAAATCTTAGCAGCATCTGATGCATTTTTCCCATTTGTTGATGGTATAGAAAAATTGGTACAAGCAGGAATTTCAGCAGTCATTCAACCGTCAGGTTCAAAAAATGATAAAGAAATTATTAAATTTGCTGACCAAACAAATACTATTTTAGTATTTTCCAAAACAAGACATTTTAATCACTAATCAATTTATCTTATCTATTTTAGCAGCTAAAATAAAATCACTCTCAGCAAGACCTTTAATTGCATGAGTAAATATTTTAATTCTTGCATAGCCCCATCCATACCACAGATCAGGGTGATGTCCCTCTGTTTCAGCAATTTCTCCAACTTTATTCACAAATTCTTGACTTTGTAAAAAATCATCAAATTTAAAATTTTTTATTAAATGAAAACCATCTATTTTATCCTCTATAACTTCCCATCCATCAACTTGTTTTAAATATTTATGAATTTCTTCTGTGTTAAATGGCGGGATATTGCCTTCGCACGGGATACATTTTTTACTTGCTAGATCACTCATAATATAATTCCTTTAATGGAGCGGGCAATGGGACTTGAACCCACGACCTTCTCGTTGGCAACGAGACGCTCTACCACTGAGCTATGCCCGCTTATTCTTACATAATAAAACTAAAAGCTTTTTTTGGATTTAGCAAGTGATTAAATAATTAAATGCGACTACGAATCATTTCTGTATAGTTGTAACCTTGACAAGAATTATTATAATTAAGATATGAAATTTGAAGAATTACCAAAAACTATACCAATTTTCCCTTTATCAAATTTTATAATGTTCCCTGGTACAACTGTTCCACTGAATATTTTTGAGCCTCGATATTTACAGATGGTGAATGATAGTATGAAAAAACATAGGATGATTGGAATGATACAGCCAAAAAAAACAGGTTCTTTGAAAAAACCTGATTTATATGAAATAGGATGTATTGGAAAAATCACAAGTTTCAATGAAACCGAAGACGGTAGAATACTTATTATTTTAAACGGGATTTGTAGATACAGAATAAACTCAGAGTTAAATACCGATAAAATGTACCGTGAGTGCAATGTTCAATATGATCAATTTTCAAAAGATATAATGCAAAAAAGTAACGAAGTTAACTTTTCAGACTTGAGTTCAATTATGAATAACATGAGAACGTTTTTCAAAAAACAAGGGTATATTGTGAACTTAAAAGACTTAGAAAAGAAGGATCTTAGCCAAACCCTTAATGATCTATCAATGGCATCACCCTTTTCATTAGAGGAAAAACAAATATTATTAGAAAGTCTTGATATAAATGTAAGAAAAGAAAAAATGGAACAAATTTTAAATAATTATATTAAAGACGAGTTTGAAAATACTACTCTCCAATAATTTATAGGTTTAATCCTTTATCTGATAAAATATTAGAATACTTTTTAAAAATAGAATTTTTATTTAAAATACTAAAAACTGGTTTTGAAATTGAATTATTAATATTACTATCTAACCTAAAAAATTCATAAATACCATCGATTGCTTTTCCATAAAGATAATTTAGATGTTTAGTAGAGCTCTGGAAATCTTCAGCAACTGAGATATCTATTGGAAGGCCTAGTGATATTCTATCATTTACCATCTTTGAAATTATTTTAATATCTCTAATAGTCATGTTAAATCCTTGCCCTGCAAGAGGGTGTATACGATGTATTAAATCACCAAAAGCAAGGATATTATTATAGGTATAATTTCTAAGCATTTCAAAACTCAGACTAAAATTTTCAATTTTATTAATTTTAGTAAATACATAAAAAGAATTATATTTTTTAAATATATCGAGGATTTTCTTATCATCTACTTCCATTCCCTTATAAGAAAAAACTACTGAAGTTTTAGTATTAGATAATGGCAGAAATGCTAAAGGTCCAAATTTTGTAAAAACTTGAATAGCACTATTATTATCTTTGCGACGATGATTTATTAGAAATGTATACGCTCTACTTCTATAATTTTTTTTTATTTTATTTGTAAAAAATTTATTTGAAATAAAATTTTTATTTTCACTATTAATAACTAAATCATATTTTTTTATTTTATTTAGAATAAGTGAACTAGAAGTATTTGAATGATATATTTTTATAAATTTTGATTTTTTTATTTTTTTAAAAAAAATTTCATTTAATTTTGAGTAAGATACTAAATTAAAAACCTCTTTATTTTTTTTATTAAAGTTAATTATCTCTTCAGATTGTGAACTTTCAGTAAAAATTTTAATTTCCTTGCTTTTCCATGATATAATATTCGATTTTGCTATAGATTTTAAATAATCAAAATTTTCGCTTGATAAAGCTATTGTTCTATTTGTTTTAATGTTTTGAAATTTTTTATTTAAATATATGTCAACATTGAGTTTTTTTTCCTCTAAAACGTTAGCGAGAATCAAATTTGTTAAATTTTGGCCTATAAGACAAATTTTCATAACAAAATAATTTTAACAATAAAAATTAAATGATACAAAGTGACAAAAGCAGTTTTGATTCATGATATTTAAAAATTATATCAGTAAAATAAGCGATTTTATTATAAGAAGATTAGCTGAATTAGTTGGCATTTTTCTTGTAGTTATCTCTATATTGCTTTTTATATCTTTAATTAGCTATTCTCCAGAAGATCCAAATTTTATATTTCCAGAAAACCAGGAGATAAGAAATTTACTTGGATTTAGAGGGAGCTTCATCGCTGATATATTTTTTCAATCTATTGGTTTAATTTCTCTTTTAATTCCTTTTTCTCTTCTATTTACAGGAGTATCAATAACACTTAATAAAAAATTTATTATTATTATAGAAAATATTTTTTTTATAATTCTTTACATTATTGTTGCGACATTCTTCTTTAGTATATTCCATGAGGAAACATATTGGTTAATAATAAATGGGAACAACGGATTTGTTGGTGATTTAATGTCAGAAACTATAATTATAGATTTTTTGAAAATTAACAAAACAGCAAGCTATTATTTATTAATATTTTTTATTTTATTTTTTTTTCTTCTAAGCAGTAATTTCAAAATTTCTCATATTATAAATTTTTTCTCTCTATTAAAAAATATATTTTCTTCAAAAAAAGATAATTCTACTAATCGGGAAAATATATTTAAAAAAAATACTATTTTAGAAAAAACTGAAGAGCCACCTGTTCAAGAAGATTTATTTTCTAACAACAAATCAATTTTAAATGATGTGAAAACTAAATTGCCTTTAATTGATTTTTTAAAAAAACCAGAAAAAGTCTCTAATAATAAAGAAGATGTTAAAATTGATGCTGAAGGATTGGAAAAAATACTTCTTGATTTTGGTGTAGAAGGGAAAATAAAAAAAATAAGTCACGGACCAGTTGTTTCGCTTAACGAATTTGAACCAGCTGCTGGGGTAAAGGTATCTAAAATTATTAATTTAGCAGAAGATATTGCAAGGAATACCAGCTCTGAATCTGCGAGAATAGCAACTATACCTGGTAGCAATACCGTTGGTATTGAATTGCCAAAGATATCCAGAGAAAATGTTTTTTTAAGAGAAATAATTTCAGATAAGAATTTTAAAAAAAGAGAAATTAAATTACCTATTGCTCTTGGTAAAAGTATATCTGGAGAACCAATAACTAGTGATTTAAGTTCAATGCCTCATTTATTAATAGCAGGTACCACTGGCTCAGGAAAATCAGTATGCATTAATACAATTATCCTATCACTGATTTATAAACATACACCTGACATATGTAAGTTCATTTTGATCGATCCAAAAATGTTAGAACTTTCAACTTATGAGGGGATACCTCATTTATTATGTCCAGTAATTACTGAGGCAAAAAAAGCAGCATCTGTTTTAGGTTGGGTAGGTAAAGAAATGGAAAGTAGATACAGATTGATGACAAAAGTGGGTGTAAGGAACATTGGCGGATATAATGAAAAGCACAAAGTAAAGATGCCTTATATTGTTGTAATTGTTGATGAAATGTCAGATCTCATGCTGGTAGCTGGAAAAGAAATTGAAAATTATATTCAAAAATTATCACAAATGGCTAGAGCGGCTGGAATCCATATAATAATGGCCACTCAAAGACCAAGCGTAGACGTAATAACTGGTACAATTAAGGCTAATTTTCCTACTCGTATTTCATTCCAAGTAACCTCTAAAATTGATAGCAGAACAATTTTAGGTGAGCAAGGAGCTGAGCAGCTTTTAGGAAAAGGAGATATGTTATATATGTCCTCAGCTAATAGAATTACACGGATACATGCGCCATATGTGTCAGAGATAGAAATAGATAAAGTAAACAACTTCCTAAGAAATCAAGCTGAGCCAGATTATGTTGATGAAATTTTGAATTTTGCTGACGAGAAAGAAATTGGTGAAAAAAATAAGGATAATTCTGACACCGATGAATTGTATAGTGAAGCGTTAGAAATAATTAAATCAGAAAGAAAAGCATCTACCTCTTTTTTGCAAAGAAAATTACAAATTGGATATAATAGGGCTGCAAGAATTATTGATCAGATGGAAGCAAATGGTGAGGTTAGCAAAGCTAATCATGTTGGTAAAAGAGAAGTTTTAAAGTAGTGAAATATTTAATTTTTATATTAATTCTTCTTTATCCAATTAATATTTTTGCATCATCAAAGCAATCAATAAAAAACAAACTAGAGAATATAGAAAATATATCTTTTAAATTCATACAAAAAATTGGAGAGAAGACCGAACAAGGAGAATGTATAATTTCATATCCAAAAAAAATTTTGTGTAGGTATGATGATATTTATAATAAAATTTTAGTATCTAATGGAAAATCACTTGTGATAAATAGTAAAAAAATTAAAAATTATTTAAGATACCAACTTAAAGATACTCCTCTAAATTTAATTTTAGATAAAAAATTTCTAATAGATAAATTAGACCAGATGGAAACAATTAAAGAAAATGATGAAACGTTCTCTTTTAAAATTGAACATAATAACAATTTATTAAATATTTTTTTTGATAAATTAAGTTATGAGATAAAGGGGTGGACAACAACAGATGTTTATCTAAATAGAGTTGAAACAAATTTAACTGATATGAAAACAAATATTATGATTGATCAAAAAGTATTTAAAATTCAAAATTATATTAACTAATATCTAAATTAATAGTTTCTGATTTAAAAATTTTCATTCCTCTCCCCAAATAATTTTTCAAGGCATGTTTATGGTCTAATGAGCAAGTATGTAACCAAACTTTTTTAGTATTTTTTCTAAATCCTAATTTCAAAGCCTCCGATAAAAGATAGCCACCAAATTTTTTACCTATAAATTCGTCTAGAATACCGAAATAGGCTACTTCACATTTTCTTGTCTCTGTATGAAACAAAAGCTCAAAAAAACCAATTAAATTTTCATTTTCAGAAAGTATGTAAGTCTCTAAATTTGAATTGTTAGTATAATCTATCCATTTAGTGTCATTCCAAACTAATCTATCGACCCAACGATAACTTTTACCAATGTTCTTATAAAAAAATTTATTGATTTGAAAATCTGGAGGATTTTTTTTCTCAACTTTACAACCGCTCTTTGGTTTTTCTGACGAATTAATTTTATTTAGTGAGTCTATCTCTAAATATTTTCTATCAATCCTAGTTATCACGAAACCATTTTTCCTACTTTTTCACCACCAAATAAATGAAAGTGCAGATGCGGGACTTCTTGACCACCGTAATCACTTATATTAGCCAGAGCTCTATAACCTTTACCATCTATGGACGAGATACCTAATTTTTTTGCAACAGTTGTAACACCTTTCATTAGTCCAATTATTTCTTCATTGGATGCATTGGAGCTGAAGTCGTCTAAGTCAATATATTTTCCTTTTGGAATTACTAATGCATGTATTTTTTTCTGAGGGTTTATGTCATAAAAGGATAAAACAAAATCATCCTCATAAATTTTATTACAAGGAATTTCACCTCTTAGTATTTTAGCAAATATATTGTTGTCATCATATTTCATAAATTATTTTTTTTTCCCAAAGGTTTTCCTGTTATATCCGTTGTAAAGTATTGATAAAACATCACCGATATAACTTCAATATTTTCCATCATTCTTATCATATCAAAACTTAAATCAGCTTTTTTACAATTTAATTCTCTAAAATAATATACTCTCGTATTTCCCAATGAAATATCAATCTCTTTACTCAATTCCTCAATTATATTACTTTTTTTTTGGATAACATAATTATAACTGCATACATTAGCAGTAGCCCAAGTGAGTATACTAAAAATTATTGCAGCAATAATTAAAGACAACTTTAACATTTATTAATTATTTAAATTATTATTTAAAGTTTGCTGAAGGATCAATAAAAACCTTATCATTTGTGTTAAAAGAAATTTAACCACCTAGTATTTAGGTGAATATATTATCATTTGTATATTTCATTTATCTAAAATCACAAAAATTAATTTCTTCAGATATAAAATCATCTGATCCATTTCCGTCGATATCACCTAAATTTACTTTAAGGCAAGACATATTACCAGCCATTCCGCATGTATTATTTTTGTGGGCATATCCCATAACTATTTGACCTTGAGCAACATTCTGTGGTGGACAAGTTCCATTACTCCAATTTATTCCAAGTTGAGAGCTGTTAATAGGGTTTTTCATACCAAAATTTTCTAAGTACAATTTAAATGTAATTGAGTCAGCGCTTAACATATTACTAGAAAAGCCGGGTGTATTACATGTATGAGTATTTGGTGATCTGCCATCTTGATATGGGCCAAATTTTATTTCAATTCCACTAAAACAACCTGTTGCTGCTAATTTGATTTTTTTTTCAATATTTGCAAAATTTGATTTTAATACATTTTGCTTTGCCCCTTTTGTATAGCCGCTGTATGCAACAACTCCTACTGCTGCCAAAATACCAATTATTGCTACTACAACTAAAAGTTCGATTAATGTGAAACCATTTCGTTTCATTTTGAGTTTAATTTATTAAAATTTTTAAAATTTTGCATTGTTAAAATGTATGCAACTAATATGATCAATTTTTAAAAAAGAGAGGAAAAATGAATAAATTTAAATCAATTTATAAAGCTATTATTAGCTTAACATTTATTTTTTCATTTGTTCTTACTTCAACAGCTGCTTTTTCAGAAATAATTGGACGTTTATCAGTTCACTGGAGCCCGAAGCACCATAGTGCAAAACATGCACAAATATTTGCAGATGAAGTCAACAAAAGAGCAAAGGGGAAATTAAAAATCGAAGTATATCCATCTAAACAATTGTTTGGAATTAGAGAAGTAATGGGAGCAGTTACTTCTGGTGCGGTTGAACTTGGAGGAATTGTTGGAGTAGTAAGTTTCCCACCAATCAATAAGAACTTTAATGTTGCTTCATTTCCAGGACTATTTAATTCATGGGAACAGCAAAGAGGTTTTTTTCAAAATTCACCTAAAGGAAAAGAAATTTGGGGTGAGTTAACAAAAAAAACTAATTCAACATTAGTAATGTATAACCCAGTTGGACCTGTAATGACTTTTTCAAGTGCTAAGGAATTAACAGGTATTGATGCTATGAAAGGTTTAAAGGCTAGAAGACTTTTAAAAAGTGAAGAGCCAATGTGGGATGCTTTAGGAGCAAACAGAGTATCATTGCCTACTGGTGAAGTTTATACATCTTTACAAACTGGAATGATTGATACAATTAATAGTCCTCCAGGAAGTATAGAGGCATATAGCTGGTGGGAGTTTTTGAAATACGCTCAAAAGCCTTATCAATATTATGCTGATGCATATATCATGGCAAACTCAACTTGGTTTAATAGTTTATCTCCAGACTTACAAAAAATCATAATGGATGTTGGTAAAGAAATTGGAAAAAGATCAACTGATTTAATTATGGATACTGGAGAAAGCACTCTTAAAAAATTCCAAGAAAGAGGTGGGGTTGTTACTACACTTTCAGGGGCTGAAAAAGCTAAGTTTGATAAGCTTATGAAAGATGAAGTGATGCCAGCAATGGCTAAAATGATTGATGCTGACGCTTTAGAGGCAGCACAAGCATATGCTAAGAGCAATTAGAAGAAGTTAAACTTTTTCTATAAAGATTATGAGGGCATTGCGAGCTATTAATAATTTGCTAGCAAAAGCTGCAATTTCGCTCGCAATGTTCATTGTCTTTTTAATGGTGGCAGCTTTAGCTTTAAGCGCCACAACAAGATTTATCACAGGAACAGGATTTGCGTGGTTTATTGAATTGCCACCTGTAATGGTTAGTTGGTTAGTATTTCCATTACTTGGTCCTTTATTAAAACAAGGACAACATATTAAAGTAGATTTTCTAAGTCATTATTTATCAGAAAAATCAAAAAATATAATTGGAACAATCGTAAATCTAATAGCTTTAATTTCTGCATGTGTTTTCTTTAAAGCAGGAGTTGATGCAACGACAATGTACTACAATCTTGGACAAATGATGGAATTAGAAATTAATATTCCTATTTGGTGGATGTTTTTAGCATTTCCAGTTGGTTTTTTAATTTTAGCCTTAACTTCATTAGAACTTATTATAGATAATCTAAAAAAACTTTCAGGGAAAGAATAAATGTTTGGATTGGCTTTTATTATTTCTCTTGTGACATTAGTTATTTCTGTACCTATTTTTTTAGTTTTTGGTTTAGGAAGTTCATTAGCTGCAATTGCAGGATTGAATTTACCTTGGTCAGTTTTGATTCAAGTTTCATTTGGTGCATTAACAAAACACGTTCTAATCGCTGTTCCATTATTTATCTTTACTGGAATGGCAATGTTAAAAGGAGGCGCTGCATCAAGACTTGTTAAGTTTACAACAACACTAGTTGGTCATTGGCCTGGAGGATTAGGTGTTGCAATGGTTATTGCTATGGGATTCTTCGCAGCTTTTTGTGGATCAATACTTGCAGCAATCACTGCTGTTGGGACAATCATGATGCCAAAGATGATTGAACAAGGTTACCCAACTCCGTTCGTTGTTGTACTTGCAGCTTCCGCTGCTCTTTTAGAGGCATTGATACCTCCATCCAATGCAGCAATATTATTTAGCGCTCTAACGAACGTTCCAGTCTCTAAAACATTTGCTGCAGGGGTTATACCAGGCTTAGTTCTCTTAGTTTTGATGGTCCTTCTAGTTTTGTTTAAATGCAGGCATATTAGAACAGATGAAAAGGCATCATTGAGGGAAAGATTAAGTTCTTTCATAGCTGCATTACCGGCATTGATCACCCCAGTTATAATTTTGGGTGGAATTTATGCTGGAATATTAACTCCATCTGAGTCAGCCGCTGTTGCAGGAGTATATGCAGTTCTAATTGGATTTTTAATTTACCGTGAACTTACTTTTTCATCTTTGATGAGCTGTTTAAGGGAAACTGCAATCATAACAGCTGTAATATTTGCAATTATAGCTACTGCAACTTTCTTAAGTGTAGTTTTAACTTACACTCAAGCTCCTCAAAAAATTATAACATTCTTTACAGATAAAGGTGTAAGCGTAAACCTGTTCTGGATAATGCTTGGAGCAATTTGTTTAATTCTTGGAACGTTTATAGAAATAGTTCCTGTATTTTATTTAACTGTTCCAATTTTTGCAGCAATCACATTATCATTTAATCAAAGCCTACTTCATCTTTACGTAGTATTTGTAGCTTTTGCTGGAATAGGAATGATAACACCCCCCGTATGTGTTGGTATTTATACAGCTGCAGGAGTGATCAAAGAAAATCCAGCCAAGGCTTTCAAAGAAGTTCCTCTATTTACAATTGTTGGAATAATTTATGGAATACTAATGATACTGTTTCCAATATTCTCAACCTGGTTACCTGGTAAATTGTAAGTTATTTTTTTCTACTCTTCAGTTCTTCCATCACTTCTTCGATTTTTATTCCACTTTTTTCAAGATACATGATTAAGTGATATAAAACATCTGCTGCTTCATGGATTTTATTTGAGTCTTGCTCTACAGCTTCTATTAGTTCATTTATCTCTTCTAAAACCTTTTCTTTTGCTAAAGATTTATCTTCTAAAAGCTTATTAGAGTATGAACCTTCAACAGGATTACTTTTTCGCTCTCTTGCAAGGATAACGAGGTCTTCTAAAATCTTTAACATACTAAATCCTAACAGGTATATCTTTTGAAGCCAAATATTGCTTAGCTTCATTTACTGAATAAGTTCCATAATGGAATATAGATGCTGCTAAAACAGCACTTGCACCTGATTTTATTCCATCAACTAAGTGATCTAATGTTCCAACTCCACCTGATGCAATAACTGGAATATTTACTATGGATGATATCTTTTGCATTAATTCAATATCATATCCTGACTGAGTTCCATCTTTATCCATAGATGTCACAAGAAGCTCTCCTGCCCCACATTTTTCCATTTTAGAAGCAAATTCTAAGGCATTTACACCTGTTGGATTTCTTCCACCGTGAGTGTAGATTTCCCATCCAGTGTCTTTTCTTTTTGCATCGATTGCAACAACAATGCATTGTGATCCAAATTTTCTAGAACTATCTTCAACAACTTTTGAATTTTGAACTGCAGCTGTATTTATAGAAACTTTATCAGCTCCACTATTAAGTAATTTATTAATATCATCTATACTTCTAACTCCTCCACCAACGGTTAAAGGTACAAAACATTTCTTAGAAGTTTTCTCTACTACTTCATAAATAGTATCTCTATTTTCATTTGAAGCAGTAATATCTAAAAAGCAAATCTCATCAGCACCGCCATCACTATAAATTTTTGCTTGTTCAACGGGATCTCCTGCATCTTTAAGATCTACAAAGTTAATACCTTTTACAACACGACCATTTTTAACATCTAAACAAGGTATAATTCTATTTTTAAGCATCTATTTCTTTTGCAAGTTCATCTAATTTTATATCTCCATCGTATATAGCTTTTCCGACTATAACACCTTCGATATTATTTAAATTTTTAGCTTTCTTAATATCATTAATTGATGAAACACCTCCAGATATAACTACTGGACAATTAGAAATATTAGCCACTTTTTGTGTTTCTTCAAAATTCGGGCTTTGCTTAGTTCCATCTCTATTAATATCTGTGTAAATAATCCTGCTAACTCCATAATCATTTACCTTTTTTAAATATTCAGTTGTTAATTTATCAGACTCTTCTGTCCATCCAGAAATTGCAAGATGACCATCTTTTGCATCTAAACCTAATGCAATTTGGTTTTGAAATTTATTACAAGCATCTTCCAAAAATCTTCTATCTTTTATAGCAGCACTTCCCAAAATTACTTTTTCAACACCAGCATCAATATATTTTTGAATAGTCTCAAAATTTCTTACTCCGCCTCCTATTTCAATATTAAGATCAAATTTTTCAACAATATCTTGAATAATATCAATATTAATTGGCTCCCCAGTTAATGCACCGTCCAGATCAACAATGTGTAAATTTTTAAATCCATTTTGTTTATATTTTCCAGCTTGTTCAACAGGAGACATTTCATATTCAGTTTTATTTTCAAAATCTCCTTTTATTAATCTAACACATTTTTTATCTTTAATGTCTATTGCCGGAAAAATTTTCATTTCAATTTAGGATTTTTTTCTTTGCTTTTTCAAATTCTTCTTTGGTTAGGACACCTGATTTATATAAACTATTTAGCTGCTCTAACTGCTCAACAATATTAGAATTTATATCATTACTATTATTTATATTTACATTATTGATTTTAATATTATTGAAAGAGTTTTTTTTCATTTTATCAAATTTAGAATTAAATTTTGAGCAATTTACATAACATGCTGAAATTAACATAATTGCCTTGTCATTATGCTCAGTTAAAAAAAGATTTAAATCTATATCTAATCTCATAGGACCAAATATATAAATAAAATCACCAGCGGATCTTAAATATAATTGATTATTTTTATTTTTTGATATTTTAAATTTTGATAAATTTATTGTCATATCGTCATTAATTGGAATACTTTTATTATTACCAGATAAACTTGTAATCATTTTTCTAATCTCTTTTGTTTGTTCAGCCAATTCAGAAGAATTCATCTGATTTAATTCATCTATAATTCCTGAAAAATCGTTGTCTGAAAATGTGTTTTTTAAATTTTGGTCTGAAAATATTACATAAGATATAAAATCAATTTTCTCTTTTTTCATTATTTTTTTTACTTCAGACATTACCCACTTAGAGGCTTGAACCTCATCTTTAAAATTCTTTTTTTCCATTTTTTTCATGATTGACTTTGCATATTGATTATTCATAACATCTTCACCATTTAAAATGGCTCGTTCTAAATCAACATATTTTTTGGGTCCCATAAGATACAATTTGATATTTGCTGAATTCATAAACTCCTGAAAAAAATCTTCAACTTCATCATTCGTATACTCAATGTAAATATGGCTTTGAGGAACATCAAAATTAATATCTTGAATGTTAATATTTTTAGAATTTGCACTACTAATAATTAGGATTGTCAGTAAAGAAATATAATAAATAAATCTCATTTTTTTATACAATTTGCATTAAATCCAATTAAATCATCAATGCCTGACTTGGGTCTTTTACGTAAATAAGTTAAGTCTGTTTCTAGTTTTACACCAGTAATCATTTCCATCAAAGTATCAATTGCCAATGCATCTTGATGGGTATGCATTCTTGCATTTTTCTTTTTGTATTGGTTATTATTTTGATCTCCATCAAACTTTCTTGAGGTATATTTCTCGTAATCAGTAATTCCTAAATTTAGGACCTCTGCTGCTTTCGTTACCTTTTTAATAATTTTTTTCGGAATTTTTGCACCCCATAAATGAGCTAAATAAATATATCCCAAAGCGGAATTTAATCCATAAGAGTGATACCATAAACCTCTATATCCTCTAAAAGAATTATTGTTAATATAACCATCATCGTAAAATACTTTATCTATATAATTGAGTCTAAAATTTATTTCTTTAGCAGCTAATTTTTTATTATTTGTCCAGCTCGCATAAACTAAATTTGGAATTCCTCCATTTCCCATTGCATAAAAGCCTCTTTTTTTATTTGCAAATTCCTCTGGTTTTATAAATTTTTTATGCATTTTTTTTATATATTTATTTACTATCTTTAGTTCTTCTTTGCTTAACTGTTCCTTTAAATAAATAGCAATGATCATGTAATTTGCGAAAGCATCTCTTGCAAATTCATAAGCATGATACCAACAAGGTGCTTCTGGATTACCATCTTTCCAACATCTAGGCTTTTCTTTTAATTCTTCTCTTCCTATTGTGTCATACAGGATATTTGCCTTTGCCATTTGAATTAGAACATTTTTAGCTAAATTAATTTCATCTTTATCGTTATTTCCAACTGCTGTATGCGTGGTAACCGCAAATAACGTCATTGGACCTGTCAAATTTTCGTGATTTACACTTCTTGAGTTTCCTTTTGCCCATTCACTCATCCAATCCAAATTAATTAAGCTTTCAATTCTGCTTTTAGTGTAGTTTGATTTAAAACTTTCATTTCCTGCTGCAAAGCAAACTTCTATCTGTTCAGTGTAAAAATGTTTTGGAAATGTTATATTTTCTGATTTAACTTGTGCATTACCATAGTTTAAAAAACACAATAAATTTATAATAATCGCTAAAATAATTTTTTTCATTTTATAAATTTATAAAATTATCAATTATTTTAAGACCAGTTTTATCACTTTTTTCAGGATGAAACTGCGTTCCAAATATATTTTCTTTTTCTACTGCACAAACTATATTTGATGCATAATCTGTTGTTGCGGCTGTGACTGAATTATCATTTGGAATAAATTCATAACTGTGAACAAAATACATATGAGAATTGTTTTCTATATCTTTAAAAATTTTACTTTCTTTAACAATATTTATTTGGTTCCAACCGATATGAGGTAGTTTATATTTTCCATCTTGATTATCAATTTTAGAAACTTTACCAGAAACCCAACCTAATCCCTTAGTCTCAACTTCTTCATAACCAACATCTGCAAACATTTGAAGACCTACACAAATACCGAGAAGTGGTTTTTTATTATTTAATGCAAATTCGCTAAGAGTATCTATTAAGCCATTTATGCTATTTAAACCATCTATACAGCTTTTAAATGAGCCCTGCCCTGGTAAAACTACTTTATCGCTTGATTTAATTTTATTTAAATCTGAAGTTACTTCGATATTAACTTTATCTTTAGCAACTTCCTTGAAGGAGTTAATTACAGAGCTTATATTACCCGATTTATAGTCAACAATTGTGACGTCCATTAATTTTATAAAGAGCCTTTTGTAGAGGGAATTGTACTTTTATTCCTAGGATCTAATTCTAGCGCAGCTCTTAAAGTTCTTGCTAGGCCTTTATAGCAAGACTCTATTATGTGGTGACTATTATCACCATAAATATTTTCAACGTGTAAAGTAATTCCTGCAGCTTGAGAAAAGGCTTGGAACCATTCTTTAAACAATTCTGTGTCCATTTCTCCAAGTTTCTCAACTTTTAATTTTACATTCCAAATCAAATAAGGTCTGTTCGAAACATCTATTGCAACTCTTGTTAATGTTTCATCCATCGGTAATAAAATATGGGCATATCTTTTAATGCCTACAAATTTTTTTGAAGCTTTCTTTAAGCATTCTCCAATAGCAATTCCAGTGTCTTCTGTTGTATGGTGAAGATCAATGTGTGTGTCGCCTTTAGCTTTAACAGTTAAATCCATTGATGAATGTTTAGATAACTGCTCGAGCATATGATCTAAGAAACCTATTCCTGTGTCAACTTTGTACTTACCTTTGCCGTCAATATTTAGATCGACACTGATATTGGTTTCTTTTGTTTTTCTAGCTATTTTTGCTTTTCTTTTCATAATTTAAATTAGGTATATAGGTATTTTTGATTATATCAATAATACTAAACCTGGGCTTGAACTATTGAAATTCATATCCATCTATAGTCCATGACAACAATTGTGCTTGTAAGAAAAAATAATGACGTAGTTGTGGCCAGTGATGGCCAAGTTAGTATGGGTAACACTGTAATTAAGAAAACTGCTAACAAAGTTCGTAAAATTGAGAAAAGAAATGTGATAGCAGGATTTGCAGGATCTACTGCTGATGCTTTAACATTATTTGAAAGATTAGAATCTAAGCTAGAAAAACATGCGGGTAACTTAACAAGAGCTGCTGTTGAACTAGCCAAAGACTGGCGAACTGATAAATATTTAAGAAGATTAGAAGCCTTAATGGCAATTGGTGACAAAGAAAAAAGCTTTATAATTTCTGGAACTGGAGATGTCTTAGAACCTGAAGGCGATGTTATTGGTATTGGGTCTGGAGGAAACTATGCTTTAGCTGCAGCAAAAGTATTAATGGATACTGACATGTCTGCTGAAGAAATTGCAAAAAAATCAATTAAAGTTGCATCTGACATATGCGTATTTACTAATGGTAATTTGAGTATGGAAAAAATATAATGGAAAAATCAAACATAACAACCTTTCCTAAAGGAAAAATAGATAAAGAAAAAACAACAATTGCAAATTCATTATCACCTAGAGAAATCGTATCTGAATTAGATAGATTTGTTGTTGGGCAAAACAAAGCTAAAAGAGCTGTTGCTATCGCTTTAAGAAATAGATGGAGGAGACAAGCATTAGAAGACGATATGAAAGATGAAGTTCTTCCAAAAAACATTCTAATGATCGGACCAACTGGTGTTGGTAAAACTGAAATATCTAGAAGACTTTCAAAATTAGCTGAAGCACCATTTGTAAAAGTTGAAGCTACAAGATTTACAGAAGTGGGGTATGTGGGACGTGATGTAGAGCAAATTGTAAGAGATTTATTAGAAATTGCAATTGCGATGGAAAAAGTAAAGAAAAGAAAAGAAGTTCATGCTCAAGCACAAAAATTGGCTGAAGACAGAGTATTAGATGCGTTGGTAGGAAATAAAGCTAGTGTTGCAACAAGAGAAAGTTTTAGAAAAAGACTAAGAGATGGAGATTTAGATGATAATGAAATTGAAATAGCTATTAGCGAGTCTAATCAAATGCCATCATTTGAAATACCTGGAATGCCAGGTGCAAACGTTGGAATGATTAATATTTCTGACATGCTTGGAAAATCTATGGGTCAAAAGCCTAAAAAAAAGAAAATGTCAGTTAAAGAATCACATGAAATTTTAATAAACGAGGAATCTGACAAACTTATTGAACAAGACAAAATTATTAAGTCAGCAAAAGATTCAACAGAGAATAATGGAATAGTTTTCTTGGATGAAATTGATAAAATTTCAGCAAGAACAGACCGTGTCGGTGGTGATGTATCGAGAGAGGGTGTTCAAAGAGATCTATTACCATTGATAGAAGGTACAACTGTAAGTACAAAATATGGACCTGTTAAGACTGACCACATTTTATTTATTGCTTCTGGTGCTTTTCAATTAGCAAAGCCATCTGATCTTTTGCCAGAATTACAAGGAAGATTACCTATAAGAGTTGAGCTTGATGCACTAAATAGTGAGGATTTCATTAGAATATTAAAAGAGCCTGATAATAGTTTAATTAAACAGTACAAAGCACTTTTAAAAACTGAAAACGTAGATTTAGATTTTACAGAAGACGGGATTAATACAATTGCGCATATAGCGAGTGAAGTAAATTCATCAGTCGAAAATATTGGAGCAAGAAGGTTACATACAATAATTGAGAGGGTATTAGATGAAATTAGTTTTACAGCAACGGATAGAGCTGGAGAAAAAATTACTGTCGATGGTAAATATATTAAAGAAAATATTGGTGAATTGGTAAAAGATACTGATCTTTCAAAATTTATTTTATAGTTTTCAAATGTATATCAAAATTTCCTTTCGAAGGACTAAGAACTGAATCTAAATCAATTCTTATAATTTTACTCATTAACTCAGGATTATTCTTAATATATTCTGGCACTGAATACTTTAAAATACTTAAATCTTTAGATTGATAAGGATCATCTAAATTTTTAGATCTCATTCCCTTACCAGTTATAACATTAATTTTTATAATTTTATTTGCATAACAATTTTCAATAAATTCTGAAATTTTTTTGTTAGCTTCTTCTAAAGTATATCCATGAAGATCGATTGATCTTTCAGAAGCTTTTTGATAATTTACTTCATCCACATCTTTGTTCTGAAGTTTTTCGGAACTACTTAGGAATTTTTGCCAATCTTTTTTATCTTTATCTGATAGCTTATTTGTCAAGCTTGAGTATCAATTAATAACCAGTTGGGATTTGAAGATCTACTATCTTTTGAAAATTTCCAAGTATCTAATACTTTTTTAATTTTTTCTGGGTCACCTGATATTACTTTTTCATCTTTATCTTTTACACAAGAAATTATTTCACTTACAAATTCAATAGTTACTTCGAGCATATTCTTATTTTGTTCGTGTTGTTTAACTTCTGCGGAACTGATTCCTATAAATGTTGTTTCTGAGGAAAGTTTTTTAGACTGTCTATCTTTGATTGCATCTTCAAATTGCTGGTAAACACTTTTGTCTAAAAGAGATTTTATATCTTTCAATTTTCCCTTTGCAAAGTTTGTAATAATCGTCTCATAGGCAATTTTAGCTCCTTCTACAAATTCTTTTTTTGCTTTTTCATCAAACGTGCTTGCATTTAAGTTGATTGTTGGTTTTGAAGGTGGAGCTTCATGAGCAAAGCTTGAGTCAATATCTTCCTCAAAACCTGTTTTTTTTCCTAAAATTCCTCTTAATCTTAAAAAAATAAACCCTGCAATCATTGCAAGTAGTATAATATCGATGTATTCAAAGCTATAATTCATATTCTTATAATATTTACTATGTTAATAATTTCAACCTGCTAATTAAATAATAGACAAATGAACACAGTATTAATTTTAATTATTGGTATTCCTCTTCTTGAAATCTATTTATTTATCAAAATCGGTTCTCAAATAGGAGCATTTAACACTGTTTTACTCATTTTAACTACTGCAATTGCAGGTGTTGCTTATGCAAGGTATGAAGGATTTAATACTTTAAAATCAGGAATGAGTCAGCTAATCAGAAATGAAATGCCAATCTATGAAATAATGTCTGGAGCAACATTGGCTTTTGCATCACTTCTTTTAATATTACCTGGGTTTGCAACAGATATTATTGGAATATTATTAATAATACCAATAACAAGAAGAATGATATTAGGAAAATTTTTTAAGAAAAAAAATTACAGCAAACCAAAAGAAAATAATTATATTGACGGTCAATTCGAAGATTTGAGTGAGGATGATGACAAAAAAATATGAAATAATTTTGAAATATATACAAGATTTGTCTGTTGAAGTTCCAAGTGCAGAAGTTTTTATTTTTAGTAGAGATTATATTACAAAATATATACTAGGAATAAATATCACTACTAAAACTTTAAAAAATAAAATGATCGAGGTTATTACTAAGGTTTCTTACAAGGACCCAACCGAAAACAAAAGAAAATCGCACTTTGAAATTTCCTATGCCACTGTTGTTAAAATAATTGATAAAGAATTAGATAAACAAGAACTAGAGAAAATATTACTCTGTGATATTCAAAAAACCATTTATCCAGAAATTGAGCGTATATTGATTAAAATAATAAAAGACGCAGGATTTCCAGAATTAAGGCTAGAAAAGAACATTAATTTTGACGAACTATATAAACAAAAAACTAACTAAAAAAATTTTTTTTTATTTCTCTTTCTAAAAACTTTTTATGATCTTGAAATTCATTTTCTGTTATTTCAATAATTTTTTTGGAGTAGCTTTTTGAAATCTTTGTGTTTTTCATTATTTTATCTTTTTCCTCATTAAACTTAAAAAATGGTTCTTTTTGATCTAAGAGATTTATATATACTTTAGAAAGTAATTCACAATCTATCAAAGCACTATGTTTTTTTCTTCTAGAATTATCTATTCTAAACCTTTTACAAAGTGCATCTAAACTAATACTTGAACCAGGATATTTATTTCTTGCAATTTCTAGTGTGTCCACAATATTATCTTTTGATATTTTTGTTTTATTCAATAAACTTAGTTCGTTGTTTAAATGACCAATATCAAATTCAGCATTATGAATTATTATTTTTTTATCTTTAATAAATTTTAAAAAATCATCTGCGATATCTACAAATTTTTTTTTATTGGAAAGAAACTCATCTGTATAACCATGAACTTTAAAAGCAGTCTCCGAAACTTTTCTTTCTGGATTTAAATAACAATGAAAAATATTTGTTGTAGGTATTAAATTATCTAATTCTATGCATCCTATTTCAACTATTCTATGACCATCTTTTATAGATAATCCAGTTGTCTCTGTATCAAGTACTACTTCTTTCATTTAAAATTTTATTTTTTAATTTATTAATTTTTTTTTTCATTATATTAGGAGAATAATTATTATCGACAACATAATTTGATAATTTTTTTTTTTCTAACACACTACTCTGATTTTTTTTTAAACTTTTTAAAACTTTCTTGTTAAAATTAGTTCTTTTTTTAAGTCTCTTTAAAATATTACTCTGATTAGATTTAATAAATATCAAAATGTCCTTTTTTTTATTTAACTTATTTTCAATTAATAATGGTACATCAAGAATTACCATATTTTCTTTTCTATTTTTTTTTAAAAAAATTTTCATTTTTTTTCTAACAAATGGGTGAACAACTGATGATATTTTGATCAGATTTCTTTTATCATTACTTATCGCCTCAACTATTTCATTCTTTCTAATTGGAAAAGATTTAATAAATTGAGGTATTTTTTTTTTTAGTTTGTTAAAACAAACTCTATTATTTCTGTAAATTAGTTTGACTTCTTCATCAGCATTAAAAACTGGCTTTTTAAAAAGTTTGGCAATGAAAGATTTCCCAGAGCCTATATCTCCTATGACTCCAATTCTAATCATTTTTAATTATATACACCTTCCGCCATCTACCTCTAATATTGTACCAGTTATCATGCTTGCTTCATCAGAACATAAAAAACAAGCAGCATTTCCCATATCTTGAGGAGTTGAAAATCTACCTATAGGGATTGTAGATAAAAAAGCTTGTTTTTTCTTTACCGTGTTCCCTCCCATAAATGATTTTAATAACGGTGTTTTTCCAGCAACAGGGGCTATGGCATTAACTCTTACTTTAAATGGTGCCAATTCTACAGCCATAGCTTTCGTTGCTGTAATCATCCAGCCTTTACTTGCATTATACCAATTTAATTTAGGTCTTGGGGATATACCTGCTGTTGAAGCAACATTTAAAATAACCCCTTTTTTTATTTTTTTCATTTTTGGCACAAAATATTTTCCACAATAGTAAACTGATTTTGCGTTTACATTGAATACTTTATCAAATTCTTTTTCAGTTACTTTTTCCATAAGTTTTGGTTTGTGTGTTATGCCAGCATTATTCACAAATATATCTACAGAATTATATTTTTTATAAACATATTTTAGTATAGAATTAAAATCTGATGCTTTAGATACATCAGCAACAAAATAATCTTGAGATAAATTTTTAGAAACTTTCTTTAATAATTTTGAATTTACATCAATTAATATTAAATTAGCCCCTTCTTCAGTAAATTTTTCAGCTATTCCTTTCCCAAAACCAGAGGCTGAACCTGTTATTATTGCAATTTTATTATTAAGTCTCACTAATTCTTATCTTCTAAAAATTTTATTACTTCTTGATCAATCTTTGGTTCAACATTATGCCATATACTAAATGCTTTTTGTGCTTGAAATAAAAACATATTTAAACCATTCTCGATTATGTTTCCTTGTTTACTCCCAGCTTCTGAAAAGTCAGTTTTAAATGGATTATAAATAACATCAAAAAACAGTTTATTTTTTCCAGCTATTGAAAAATCAATTCCAAATGTATCGTTTTCCTTTAATCCTAAGCTAGTAGCATTAATAATCATGTCAAAATTGGGAAGCGATCCCCAAGTTATAATCTCTATTCCTTCAAATAGATTCTTTAAAATTTGTGCCTTCTCTTTTGTTCTGTTACACAAGTAAATTTGTTGAGCATTCATTTTTTTTAAAGCATAAATTATTGAAGGAACAACTCCTCCTGCTCCTAAAATGACTATTTTTTTGTTGCTAACATCATAATTCAACTTTTTGATACTGAGTTCAAATCCGTCAATATCAGTATTGTATCCTGTAACATTTCCTTTATTTAAGCATACTGTATTCACAGATTGAGTTTTTAATGCATGACCACTGAGTACCTCCAAGTGAGGTATAATTTTTTTTTTAAAAGGCACTGTAATATTAAGCCCGTTTAATTGACCGTTCTTGATACTAGTACATAATTCTTTCAAATCATCTTCATATGTAAGCAATTTTCCATAAATTGCTTCAATATTATTAGAATTTAACCAATAATTTTGAAGTTTTGGAGATAATGAATGCTCAATAGGATTTCCAACAACTAAATATTTTTTCACTGTAAACTCTCAATATACTTTTTAATTTTATCAATTGGAAGGCCCATAATAGTATTTTCATCTCCCTCGATTTTAGAAAATAAATTTCTTCCCTCACCTTCTATTTGGTAAACATTATAAGCATATAGAGCTTCGTCTGTTATTTTGCTTAAATATTCTTTTAGATTATTGTCAGTAAATTTTTTCATCGTTAAGTTTGCTTTCTCTGTATAATTCCATACCATTGATCCATTTTTTGATATACATGCAGAGCTTATTAAATGATGCATTTTTCCATTTAATTTTTTTAAAATATTAAATGCTTGATTTCTATTTTCTGGCTTGGAAATTAATTCACCGTTTAAATCTATAACACTATCAGCTCCCAAAACTAAACTATCATTCAATTTTTGGCTCACCTTGTTTGCTTTTAATTCAGCTAAATTTTTTGATATAATTTCTGGAGTAGCACCTTCATTCAGTAAACTTTGCTTTATTGGTTCTTCATCAACATTTGAATGTTCAACTATACAGTTAACATTATATTTTGATAAAATTTCATACCTTACTTTACTCTTTGATGCTAGAACCAACTTATACATTTTTATTCTTTATTTCATATATTTTAATAATTGAAGCAGCGGTCTCCTCAACTGATTTTCTCGTTACGTCTATTGTGGGCCATTTATTTTTTTTAAATATTTTTTTTGATTGTTCAACTTCAATTTTGATTTTTTCTAGGTCTGTATAATCAGATGCTTCTTTCTCCTTAAGCGAATTTAGTCTATTACGTCGAATATCAAATAATCTTTCAGCCTCTGTTACTAGTCCAACTACACACAAGTTTTTAGATTCAATAACATCTTTTGGTATCATCATTTCATTTACTAGCGGGATGTTTGCAGTTTTTAAACCTTTATTAGCGAGATAGATAGAGGTTGGTGTTTTACTTGTTCTACTAACACCAATTAATATAATATCTGATTCAAGTATATTGCCTGTTTGATTACCATCGTCATGATTCATTGTAAATTGAATTGCTTCAATTCTTTTGTAATATTCTTCATCTAAGACATGCTGACCGCTAGGTTTATGAGTTGCTTTTTGATTTAGAATTTTTGAGAAATTTAAAATTAAATCTCCTAAAACACCAAAACAAGGTACACTAATTTTATTTGCTTCTTCTGCTAAATATTTGGCGAGTTTACTATTAACTACAGTATATAATATTATAGGACTATCTTGTTTTTTTGCATTTTTAAGAATTGTAGATATTTGACTTTCTGTTCTTGTAAAAGAAAATTGATTAAGTTCATAATTAAAATTGTTAAATTGAGCTTTTAAAGCCATAAAAATTCTGTCAAGTGTCTCTCCCGTTGAATCTGAAATTAAGAATATTTGGTGTGTATTTTTCATGTATAAATTGTTTATAAATTAAGTCTTATTTGAGAAATAATCCTCATTTGATAAAATTATAAAAGAAATATTTTTTATACTCATTTAATTAACATTAAAAATTAATGTGAATATCTTATTAACAATTTTAAAGTTTTGTAAAATAATTAAATAATCTTGTTTTTTTGGGGGTTTTTTAAACATTAAAATGTATAAAAAGTTAACAAAGTGTTAAAATTGAGTAATTTACGTTATCAACAATACATACTAATAATAAATACTAAATATAATTATCTTAATATAAATGACACCAATAAAAGAATGTTTAATAAATAAGAGTACTAAAATTAATCCAATTTGGTTAATGAGACAGGCTGGAAGATATTTGCCAGAATTTAGAGAAATTAGAAAATTAAATCCAGATTTTATTAGATTATGTTTAAATCAAACCTTAGCTGAAGAAATAACATTACAGCCAATAAAGAGATTTGGTTTCGATGCTGCGATAATATTTTCAGATATATTAATGATACCCTATGGGATAGGTCAATCTGTTCAATTTAAAAAAAACTTTGGTCCTAGTTTAGGAGATTTAGAATTAGACAAACTCCAAAACATTACCAAGGATGATTTTACAGATAATTTATCATCCGTATATAAATTATTATCCAATCTTAAAAATAGTAAAGCACTTGAAAATAAAGATTTAATTGGCTTTGTTGGTGCCCCATGGACGTTGCTAGTATATATGGTAAATAAAGTTTCACCTAAAAACGGATTACCAGATGTTTTTTTTAAAGATGAAATTCTAATAAGTGAAATTTTAAATTTGTTAGATAGATTTATTAAGATTCATATTGAAAACCAAATAAAAGCTGGAGCTACAATAATTCAAATTTTTGATAGTTGGGCTGGTTTAATAAAAAGTGATTTTGATAAATTTTTATACAATCCAACTTTATCACTTGTAAACTATGTAAAAAATTTAGGTGTACCCGTGATATGTTTCCCTAGAGGCATTTCTGATTATGTTAAATTCACAAAAATAGTTAATCCTAGTATGATAAATATTGATTATAATGTTGATCCTGAAAGTCTAATTAAATCACTAGATATACCAATACAAGGAGGTTTGGATCCCAAGATCCTTTTATCGAATAAAGAAAACTTGAAAAAACAAATTAATAAGTATTTGAATATATTCAAAGACCATCCTTATGTTTTTAACTTGGGTCACGGTATTTTGCCTGAAACTGAGGTTGATATGGTTTATGAACTTGTAGAAACAGTGAGAAATTTTAAATGAAACAAGAACATCCATCAGTAAAATTTGGAAAAACAGGGGTGTTACTGATTAACCTAGGAACTCCCGATTCTACTAGTTGGTTTGATATAAGAAAATATTTAAAGGAATTTTTATCCGACAGGAGGGTAATTGAAGTCAACCCGATTATTTGGCAAATAATTCTTAACCTTTTTATTCTCACGTTTAGGCCTTCTAAAACAGCTAAAGCATATAAAGAGATTTGGATGAAAGACAAAAATATGTCTCCACTACTTTATTATACAGAAAAACAAATGGAAAAAACATCTAACTATTTTAAAGATGAAAATTTAATTGTAGATTTTGCAATGAGATACGGAAATCCAAGTATTAAAAATAAAATAAAAAAACTACATTCAGAAGGATGTGAAAATTTAGTAATTTTACCATTATACCCCCAATATGCTGCCGCCACCACAGCCACAGTTTGCGACGAGGTTTATAGAACACTCATGAACATGAGATGGCAGCCTTCTTTAAAAATAATACCGCACTACGAATCTAATCCTTTGTACATAGATGCATTGGTAAAATCTATAAATAAAAAAATTAGCGAGATTGATTGGAAACCAGATTTAATATTAGCTTCTTATCATGGAATTCCAAAAAAATATTTTGATAAAGGTGATCCATATCATTGTTATTGTCATAAAACGACAAGGCTAATTAATGAGAAGTTAAACTCTATTGAAATTAAAACTACATTTCAATCAAGATTTGGCCCTCAGGAATGGCTGCAACCTTACACAGATAAAACTTTAGAAGAACTCCCAAAAGATGGAAAAAGAAATGTCTTAGCAATATGCCCCGGTTTTTCCTCTGATTGTGTTGAAACATTAGAAGAAATACTCATACAAGGTAAAGAAAGTTTTATGGAGTCTGGTGGAGAAAATTTTGACATGGTTCCTTGCTTAAATGACAGCGATGATCATATACTTTTGTTGAAAAATTTGATTGAAAAAAATATATAACATGAATTTTTACCTATTATTTAAGTCATTACATTTAATTTCTGTTATATCTTGGATGGTTGGACTTCTATATTTGCCCAGAATCTTTGTCTATCATTCTGAAAATAGTTCAGAAAAAAAAACCTCAGAAATATTTAAGACAATGGAAAGAAAATTATTTTTTTACATTATGACCCCAGCCATGATTTTGTCTTGGATTTTTGGTGTAATATTAATTCACAGTATCGGAGTTCAACAAATAGTACAAACTTGGATGATATTAAAAATAATTTTTGTAACTATATTAACACTTTATCATTTATACCTCGGTAGAATTCTTGTCCAATTTAAAATAGATCAAAATGCACATAGTCATAAATTTTATAGACTTATTAATGAAATACCAACATTATTACTTATTTTGATTGTTTTTGTTGTTGTTTTTAAGCCTTTATAGGGTTGAAATCTTATCAACACATAACTATATTAAGCTTATCTAATTAAATCTCCCAATATGAATATACAAGAATTAAAAGAAAAAAGCTCTGAAAAACTTATTAGTGAAGCCGAAAATTTAGGAATAGAAAACGCAAGTACTTTAAGAAGACAAGAAATTTATTTTGCAATACTTAAAAAATTAGCAGAAAAAGGCGAAGAAATTACTGGAGGAGGAGTTCTCCAATTACTCCAAGATGGCTTTGGATTTCTGAGAGCAATAGAATCAAATTATTTACCTGGTGCTGATGATATTTATGTCAGTCCAAACCAAATTAGAAAATTTGGATTGAGAACCGGAGATACAGTCGAAGGTCCAATAAGATCACCAAAGGAAGGCGAAAGATATTTTGCCTTACTACAGGTTAGTAAAATTAACTTTGAAGAAACCGACAAATTCAAGCACAAAATTGCTTTTGATAATTTAACTCCACTCTACCCAAATAAACAATTAGTTATGGAAGTTGAAACAAATAAAGTGGAAAAAAAAGTAGATTTGACACCAAGATTAATTGACTTAGTGAGTCCAATAGGAAAAGGACAGAGATCATTAATTATTTCTCCTCCAAAGGCAGGAAAAACAATGATTTTACAAAGCATCGCAAATTCAATAACTGCAAATCATCCAGAATGTTATCTGATGGTTTTACTGATAGACGAAAGACCTGAAGAAGTAACAGATATGCAAAGAACTGTTAAGGGAGAAGTTATAAGTTCAACATTTGATGAGCCAGCACAAAGACACGTAGCTGTAGCAGAAATGGTAATTGAAAAAGCAAAGAGATTAACCGAACATAAAAAAGATGTAGTTATTTTGTTAGACTCTATAACTAGATTAGGAAGAGCTTATAATGCAGTTGTTCCAAGTTCTGGAAAAGTTTTAACTGGTGGAGTGGATGCTAATGCACTTCAAAGACCTAAAAGATTTTTTGGAGCAGCGAGAAATATTGAAGAAGGAGGGTCTTTGACAATAATAGCAACTGCTTTAATTGATACCGGTAGTAGAATGGATGAAGTTATATTTGAAGAGTTTAAAGGAACAGGAAATAGTGAAACTATTTTAGATAGAAAAATTTCTGAAAAAAGAATATTCCCTGCAATTGATATTACAAAATCTGGAACAAGAAGAGAGGAATTAATTTTTGAAAAAAATGATCTCCAAAAAATGAACGTTTTGAGAAGAATAATTGCACCTATGGGCTCAATGGATGCTATTGAATTTATAAACTCTAAATTAAAAGATACAAAAAATAATTCTGAATTTTTCAATTCAATGAATAAGCCGGTCTAAATATAGCCTAGCTCTTTCATTTCTTTCTTAAAAAATTTCTTAATTGTTTTTGATGTTTGTGATCTAATTAGTTTTTTATAGTTATTTTTAGTACCTAAATTAAAAAAATTTTTCACTTTTCCTTCTTTTTTTGAAAAAATAGCTTCTTTAAATCCCTCTGTTTCCTCTTTTCTTTTTAGAATATCAAAGTCAGTACTTTCTATTGAATTTTTTAATTTATTAAAATTAATTTTACTATCTTTGTTCATCAATTTATTTGTAAATTTTATAATCTTTTTAAATGTGTTAAATCTATTTTTCTCTAAATCCTCATATTTTATAAAAAGTGTTTCTATATCTTTAGTTAACTTCCATGATTTGAAATTATTTGCCCAAGAACTTATAAATGAATAGTTGGAGTAATCTTCAAGATTATTTTCATCCCTTAAATTTCTATAAACACTATTAATCATATTTAGAGCCTCGTCCTCGTTTAAAGAATAATGATTCATCAATGATGATAAAACATTCCTGGGGTCCCTGACTATGTAAATTGCTCCTAATGAAAATTCAGATGTAGTAAAATTTTTACCTTTATAAGATCCAAATACATTATGTGTTTTTAAAAAACGCACTTCGTTTTTTGCTTTAATTTTACTTTGAGCTATTAGCCAATTTTCCGCAGCTTCATCGACGCTTTTAATTTCTTTTTTTAAGAAGTCCTTACTCGGGAATTGTTTTATTTTATCTAATAGATCAAAGTTAAATTTACCATCTTCGGTATAATAATATGCAGATAAAAGAGATCTAACCCAAGTATTCCCACTTTTTGGATAAGAAGCTAACCAAATAATCATTGAATTATTTTTATATTAAATTCATATTGTGGCTATAATAAAATGACAATCTATGCACTTTCCTCTGGACCAGGAATATCTGGAATTGCTGTTATAAGGGTTTCAGGTTTAAACACAAAAAAAGTCTTGGAAAATATAACTTTTTTGCCTTTACCAAAGCCCAAAGTGGCTACACTTCGAAAATTTAAAAATCCAGAAACTAATGATTTAATAGACGAAGGTATTATACTATGGTTTCCCAGCCCTGAGAGCTACACAGGTGAAGATATGGCAGAATTCCATGTACATGGTAGCAAAGCAGTTGTAGATGCAATGCAATCTTCAATATCTAAAATTGATGGCTGTAGATTAGCTGATCCAGGTGAATTCACGAAGTTAGCTTTTCAAAATGGTAAAATAAATCTGTTAAAGGCAGAAAGTATATCAGATTTAATTTCATCGGAAACAGAAATCCAGAGACAACAAGCAATAAAAATTATGTCTGGAAAAAGTGCAACCAAGTTTAATTCATTAAGAGAAAGGTTGTTAAAAATTTTGTCAAACATTGAAGCCAAAATAGATTTTCCCGAAGAAGATTTACCCAAAAATATTTTAAAAAATATTCATTCAGAAGCCCAGAGCATAAGAAATGAAATAGGGAATATTTTAAACGATCAGAAAGTGGGAGAAAGGATAAGAGAAGGTTTTAAAATAGCAATTCTTGGACCTCCGAATGTAGGAAAATCTTCTTTGTTAAACTATTTGTCGAGGAGAAACATAGCAATTGTTTCCGAAATCGCTGGAACCACAAGAGATGTCATTGAAGCTCACCTAAACTTAGATGGTTATCCAGTTGTAATCTCTGACACAGCAGGGATCAGGGAGTCAAAAAATGAAATTGAAAAAAAAGGTATTAAGTTAGCCTTAAAAAGAGCTGAAAATGCTGATCTAAATATTTTCATGATGGATCCCAAAAGTCTTGATTTTACAGACTTTTTAAGCAATTTTGGATCAAAAAAATCAATTATAGTTATTAATAAAATGGATCTTGGTCTAGAATTGATAAATAGTGAAATTAAGAAATATGTTTCAATTCAAGTCTCAATAAAAAAGGAAAAAAATTTAGATAAACTTATTAATTTGATCAAAGAAAATTTGAAAAATAAATTTATTTCTTCTGAAGATATTTATATTACAAGACAAAGACACAGAGTTAATCTTGAGAAATGTGTCGAACATTTAATAAGCTTTGAAGATAAAAATTCCTTAGAAGAATTTGACAAAGCAGCTGAAGATTTAAGGTTGGCAACAAGACATTTAGGAATGATTGTTGGAAAAGTTGATGTTGAAGAGATATTAGGTTCAATTTTTAGTGATTTCTGTATAGGTAAATAATCGTTGGTATATAACACTTTTTAAACAAATTTGAGTGTTTTCTTGTAAATTTTAAGATCAATAATAAATTACAGATATGAAAAATGATCTTAAATTTGATATAGCAGTAATAGGTGGCGGTCATGCTGGTTGCGAAGCTGCAGCCGCTTCAGCAAGATTAGGTGTTAACACTGCTTTATTTACACACAGATTTGATACTATAGGAGAGATGTCTTGCAATCCAGCAATTGGAGGCTTAGGTAAAGGACATTTAGTAAGAGAAATAGATGCACTCGATGGTGTTATGGGAGAAGTGGCAGATAAATCAGGTATTCAATTTAGACTCTTAAATAGAAGTAGGGGTCCAGCGGTTAGAGGACCTAGAACACAAAGTGACAGATCATTATATAAAAAATTTATGCAAGAAAAACTTGTAAACTACTGTAATTTAAGCATTTTTTCAGATCCTGTAATTAAGTTTACTTTTAAAAATAATGATATAATAGGATTTGTAACACAATCTGGGAAAGTTGTTAAATCATCGAGGTTAATTCTAACAACGGGCACATTTTTAAATGGTCTTATTCACATTGGTAAGAAAAAAAAACCTGCTGGAAGATTTGATGAGAAACCCTCAACAGGTTTAAGCGAGCAATTAGAAAAGTATCATTTTAAAATAGGTAGACTAAAAACTGGAACTCCACCAAGGCTCGACGCTCGTACAATAAATTTTGAAAATTTAGAGGAGCAATATGCAGATGATGATCCATATTTTTTTTCTTTTCTTACAAAAAAAAATTTAAACAAACAAATTTCATGCCGTATTACGTATACAAATGAGAACGTTCATAAAATTATTTCTAAAAATCTTAAACAAAGTGCAATGTACTTTGGGAACATAAAAGGTGTGGGACCGAGATATTGTCCATCAATAGAGGATAAAATAAAAAAATTTGCAGGTAAGCAGAGGCATCAAATATTTTTGGAGCCTGAAGGTTTAAATGATCATACAATTTACCCAAATGGAATATCTACATCATTACCAGCATCTTTGCAGCAGGAAATATGTAATAATATCAGTGGTTTAGAAAATGTTAAAATTTTGAGACCAGGATATGCAATTGAATATGATTTTGTTGATCCTAGGGAGCTTTTTTTAACTCTAGAGACAAAAAAAATTAAAAATCTTTATCTTGCTGGCCAGATTAACGGAACTACAGGATATGAAGAGGCAGCAGCTCAGGGATTAGTAGCTGGAATAAATGCTGCATTATCTTTTAAAAAAAAAGAACCATTTATTTTAGATCGATCAGAAGCTTATATTGGAGTTATGATAGATGATTTAGTTACTAAGGGTGTAGCTGAACCTTATAGAATGTTTACATCAAGGGCAGAGTACAGGCTATCTCTTAGGTCAGACAATGCAGACGTAAGGTTAACCCAAAAAGGTATAGATATAGGATTAGTTTTAAATGAGAGAAAGAGTGTATATAAAGAGAAATTTAGTCAATTGTCAAAATTACATTTTAAAATGGATAAATTGATGATTACACCCTCAAAAGTAGCTAAATTTGGAGTTAAAATTGCAAAAGACGGCATTAGTCGATCAGCAAATCAAATATTAGGACAAAAATCAGTAAATATGAGTAAAATTAGGGAAATATGGCCACAAATAAACTATGTTTCACGTGAAATTGATGAACAATTGGAAATCAATTCACATTATAAGGGATATTTAAAAAAGCAAAAAGCAGATATACTTGCATTTAAAAGAGATGAGGACTTAATAATCCCTGAAAATCTCAATTATGACAACTTTTCAGGACTATCTAATGAGGTAAAATCTAAATTTAAGAAGATAAGACCTAAAACTATGGGTCAAGCATTAAGAATTGACGGTATTACTCCGGCAGCAGTGTATATTTTGTTGTCTCATCTGAAAAGAAAGTCTATTAAACATATAGCTTGATTGATTCGAATATTTATAAAATTGATAAAATTATAGGTTTAAATGTTTCACGTGAAACTTTAAAGGATCTTGAAGACTATTCAAAAGCTATAATTAGAAAAAATAAAGACATTAACTTAATTAGTAAAACAACTGAAAAGTCAATAAAACAAAGGCATATTCAAGATAGTGCACAAATCATTGAATTTATTGATAAAAAAGACATTAAAATTTGTACCGATTTAGGCTCCGGCGCTGGCCTACCAGGTATAGTTTTAGGTATTTTGATGAAACCAAAAAAACAAGCATTTAAGCTAATTTTTTATGAAAAAAGTTACCATAAGAGTATTTTCTTAAAAGAAATGACAAAAAAGTTTAATTTAAATTCAGAAGTTCGCCAAAAAAATATTTTTTACGAAAAAAAATTAAATACTGATGTAATAATTTCCCGCGCATTTAAGCCTTTGCCGATAATTTTTCAAATTGCTCAAAGTAACTTCAAAAATTTTAAATACATAATTTTATTTTTAGGAAAGAGTGGCAAAAATATTTTAGTTAATGCACTTAAGTCCTGGAAATTTGATTATGAAAAAAAAGAGAGTTTAACTAGTCAAGAGTCTATGATTGTAAAAATTTCAAATTTGAGAAAAAAAAATGCCTAGAATAAATCAACTCCAAGTAAAAAGTTTATTTCAGAATAAAAAATTTTTAGGCTACAAAAAATTAATAAAAAAAAAAAAAATATTATAAGAAAAATGAATATTAAAATAATTTCAGTCATTAATCAGAAGGGAGGAGTCGGAAAGACTACAACTGTCATCAATCTAGCAGCAGGAATATCAATGAAAGGAAAAAAGATTTTAGTAATCGACCTAGATCCTCAAGGAAATGCAACAACAGGTCTAGGATTATCAAATACAAAAAATTCTGATAAAACAATTTATAATGTTCTAAATGGAAACAAGAAAATTTCAGAGGTTATACAGTCAACTAAATTTACAAACCTTGATTTAATTACATCCAATGTAGATTTGTCTGGTCTTGAAGTTGAGACAGCTGGTGATAACCGGAGAGCTTTTAAATTAAAGGACGAATTAAGCCCTATTTTAAATGATTCTAGAGCATCTTATGATTATATACTTATAGACTGCCCACCATCACTCAGTTTACTTACAATTATGGCATTGGTAGCTTCAGATGCACTAGTTGTGCCTCTTCAGACAGAATTTTTTGCTTTAGAAGGTCTTACTCAACTTATGAAAACTATCGAGAGGATAAAATCCAATTTGAATCCATCCTTAGAGATAAGGGGTATACTCCTGACTATGTTCGATAAAAGAAATAAACTATCAGGACAAGTTGAATTGGAAGCAAGAAATTATTTTAAAGATAAAGTTTATTCAGCTGTTGTGCCAAGAAATGTCAGACTATCAGAAGCTCCATCTCATGGTATCCCGGTTTTAATATATGATAAGTTATGTCCAGGCAGTAGAGCTTATTTTAAATTTACAGAAGAATTTTTAGATCAAGACAATAAAGTGGAGAGTGCAGCATGATTAATCCTTTTAAAAGCAAAAAAGGACTAGGGAGAGGTCTATCATCATTGATAGGAGATAGTGATATAAAAAATTCAAATGAAAAAGTTCTTATAAGTTCTATTGTTCCAAATAGAAATCAGCCAAGGAAATTGTTTGAGAAAGAATCTTTAGAAGAATTAACTAATTCGATCAAGGAGAGAGGAATAATACAACCATTGATAGTTAGAAAATTTGGTAGTCAGGACAACAAGTATGAGTTAATTGCTGGAGAGAGGAGATGGCAAGCAGCACAATCAGCTGGTCTTCACGAGATCCCTGTAATTATAATAGAAGCAGATAATCTTAAATCACTTGAATTAGCAATTATTGAAAATGTCCAAAGAAAAGATCTTAATGCAATAGAAGAGGCTGATAGTTATAAAAATCTTATCGAAAACTTTGGATATAATCAAGAAAGTGTTTCTAAGTTTATAGGTAAAAGTAGATCACATGTTTCAAATTCTCTACGATTATTAACGCTACCAGAAAAATTAATTGAAATGATAAAACTCAATAAGATATCACAAGGACATGCAAAACTATTAATCGGTTTAGAAAATGCAATTCTAATTGCCGACAAAATAATTAAAAAAAAATTATCTGTAAGACAAACAGAAAATCTTGTAAGAATTCTAAAAAAAGGTTTTAAACAAACCGCAAAATTAAAAGATCCAAATTTGATTTCAGTTGAAAACCAACTTAGTGAAAAACTTGGGATGAGAGTTTATTTAAGTAATAAAAAGAATAATTCAGGAAAATTAACATTTGAGTTTAAAGGGTTAGATCAATTAGATAGATTAATAAATACAATCAAAAACAACTATTAATAATTAACAATAAAATTTGATAATATGTTTAGTGAATTATTAGTGTTTGTTTTAATTAACATTTCAATTTCGTTAAGTTCATAAATTTTATTTTTTAATTCGATTAATGTCCATGAATTTGCCTGTTTTTTTACTCCCTCTTTTTCCTTCCAAAATATAGGTGGTTTAACATTTGAAATAATTACATCTAAATTTTCATTTTCATTGTATTTTTCTAAAATATTCATAAGTCTCTTTGACCTATTTAAAATTGTCCTAATAATAAGAATACAATCTTCATTTGTATAATTGTTTTCATTAAGAACTTTTACAACGCTGCTAGTTTTTTTTGATAAATAATTGTCAACCAATTCACCAACACTAAAATTTTCACTCAAATTGCTTAATTTTTTTACCGCTTCAAAACTGACACTTTTTTTTGTAAATGAGTAACTTAATATTTTATTGAGTTCATTTTTAATATTATCTCTATCACCTCTAGCTCTGCTAATTAGTAAGTTAATAGATTCCATCGAAAGCTTAATTTTATTTTCATTTAAAAATTTGACAATTATTTTTGAAAGATCTTGTGGAGTGTCTTCGTAAACTGGAATAGTTACCAACAATTTGTCTTTTTCAAAAAAAGTTCTTAGTTTTGAACGCTTGTCTAAGGATTTGCTTTTTAATATGATTTTAACACCATCTATCTTCTTCTCTAAGATTTCGAGAATAAAATTTAAAATTTTTTCACTAACTCTAGAAATAATGTAAATTTTTTTATTATCAAAAAGTGATTTAGACATCATTTCAGATATTATAATTTCTCTGTTTCTTATTATCTCATTTTCATCGTATTTGTTGATAACTTCTTCAAATCTTTTAGCAAAAAAATTTTCAATTATTTCATTTTGAAGGCCGCTGTTTGGTCCATAAAACATGAAAAAGTTAAATTTTTCAATATTAGTTTGATTTAATTGAAAACTCTTAATAATCATTTATTTATTGTCACGACTGACATAATTATTTCCGATGAAATAATTTTTGATAAATTTTCAATTATATTTTCTTCATTTTTTGATAGCTCAAATTTATCTGTAATGTTGTTATATGTAGTTTGTTTTGTAAAATTATTTTTAAAAACGATTTCGTTATTTTCAATGATTTTATAATCTGTAAAAATTTTTAATTTGTAACTAGTTGCATCACCTTTTTCATTTAGAGATATTGATTCTTTATCTCTGCTAGTTGTAAGGTGAATATCATAAATTTTGTTACCTTTACTTCTATTTAGTAGGTTATTTTTAATTATTTTGTTAATTTTCTCGTCACCTTGCATAATAATATTATTAAATTTAAAATTACTTTTTTTACTCAAAAAGATAGGTTCATATTTGCAACCCACTAATGACATAAAAATAATAATAACGTATAATATTTTATTCATTTACTAAAATATTCATTAATCTATTTTGAACATATACAGTCTTCACAATCGTTTTCTGATTTAAATACTTTTCTAACACTTTATCCTCTTTTATAATTTTCAAAAGATCTCTTTCCTCTATATTTTTTTTTGCATTTAAAATAGACCTTTTTTTACCGTTAATTTGTATAACAATTTTGATTTGTTCATTTTCTAAAAAAGATAGGTCATATTCCGGCCAGACTGATTTATCGTCAATTCCAAGATCACTTAAACATTCATTTGAGAAATGAGGAATAATTGGCATGAAACATATAATAATTTTCTCATAACATTCTTTGAGATATTTTATATTTTTGTTTTCCTTAATGTAGTTTGTAAAAAAATTATATGTTTCATGTAAATTAGCTATAATTACATTGTAATTAAATTTTTCTAAATTATCAGTGATTTTGGCTATTGTCTGATTTGTGAAATTAACAATTTTTTTATCTTCATTTGTTTCGTCTTCTTTTTGAATTTTTGATTTTATAGAGTTGTGCAAAGTCCACAATTTTTGAATAAACTTATATGATGAAATCATTCCTTGATCTGACCATTGAACATCTTTCTCTGGTGGACTGTCTGACAGTATAAATAGTCGTACAGAATCAGCACCATAACTCTCAATTATTTGCTCTGGATCAATTACATTTTTCTTTGACTTTGACATGGACTCTGAGGGGCCAACTTTTACTTCTTCATTAGAATTATCTTTTAAAAAAAATTTGTTATTAATTTTTTCTACTTGTTCTGGGCTTAACCAATTATTATTCTTATCCTTATACGTCTCATGACAAACCATACCTTGAGTAAACAAGCTTTTAAATGGTTCTGTAATATCAAAATTTTTGTTCTGATAATTAATAGCTCTGCTAAAAAATCTAGAATATAATAAATGCAAAATAGCATGCTCAACTCCTCCTATGTATTGGTCTACAGGCATCCAATAGTCAATTTCCTCTTTATTGAAACCATAGTCACTTTCTTTTGGTGAACAAAATCTTAAATAATACCAAGATGAACAAACGAAAGTGTCAAGGGTATCTGTTTCCCTAGTATACTCTTTTCCATCAATATTTATTTTTTTCCAGTCCTCTTGATGATCAAGAGGATTGCCTTTAACATTTAATTTTATACTTTCAGGTAATTTAACAGGCAACATTTCTTTTGGAACAGGATGCACTTCTCCGTTCTCATCATAAAGTATTGGTATTGGACATCCCCAATATCTTTGTCTTGATACACCCCAATCTTTTAATCTGTAATTAGTTTTTTTTTTTCCTATTTTTTTTTCTTCCAATATATTTATAGTTTCTAATACAGATTTGGTTGGTGCTTCAAAACCATTCAAAAATTCAGAATTTATTAAAATTCCTGGACCAGTATAAGATTCATCTTTAACTTGAAAATCATCACCTTTGTCATAAGGTCTGACTACAGTCTTTATTTGCAAACCATACTTTTTTGCAAAATCAAAGTCTCTTTGATCATGTGCAGGACAACCAAACACAGCCCCAAAACCATAATCCATTAGAACAAAATTTGCAAAATATACTGGAACTTTTTGTTTTGGATCTATTGGATTTATCGCAGTAAGTTCGGTCTTAAAACCTATTTTATCTCCTACTGCCATTGCTTCTTCAGTTGTACCTGTTTTTGAGCATTCCTCTTTAAATTTTAAAAAATCCTTATCTTTTTTGTAGAACTCTGAAATTTTATGGTCCACTGATACTGCTAAAAAAGAGAAACCAAAAAGCGTATCTGGTCTTGTGGTAAAACATTTTATATTTTTAATAGGAATTTTTCCTTCAATTTTAAAATCTATTTCACACCCAAAAGACTTACCTATCCAATTTTTCTGCATAGTTTTTACTTTATTTGGCCATGTATCTAGATCATTTAAACCGTCTAAAAGATCTTGGGAAAATTTTGATATATTAAAAAACCACTGATTTAATTTCTTCCTTTCAACCATAGCACCTGATCGCCAACCTTTTCCATCAATCACTTGCTCATTTGCGAGCACTGTTTCATCAACAGGATCCCAATTTACATAATTTTCTTTTCTATAAATTAAACCTTTTTCCAAAAGTTCTAAAAAAAATTTTTGTTGGTGTTTGTAATATTCTTCGGAACACGTTGATATTTCTCTGTCCCAATCAATTGATAATCCAAGTTTTTTTAATTGTTTTTTCATTGTATCTATATTTTTATTTGTCCAATCTTTCGGATCTAAATTGTTTTCTCTTGCAGCATTTTCAGCTGGCATTCCAAAAGCATCCCAACCCATTGGATGTAAAACATTAAAATTTTGTAGTGTTTTATATCTAGATAGTACATCACCAATTGTGTAATTTCTGACATGTCCCATATGAATTTTGCCAGATGGGTATGGAAACATTTCTAAACAATAAAATTTTTTTTTATTTCTATCTATTTTAGTAGAAAATGCTTTTGTTTTATCCCAATATTTTTGCCACTTATCTTCGACCTTTTTGAAATTATATCTTTCCACAGAAACGATTTAATATTTTAATCTTTTAATAATTGTTTATTAATGTATTTTTTCTTTTTTTTTGATTTAGATGTTTTTTCGTAAGTAGCAGCTTTTGTTAATATTTTTCTGGATAAATCTTCTGAAAGTTCATCTGATCTGTCTAAAACTTCACATGTATTTTGTATTGAGCATTTTTTATAAAAAACTTTAACTGATATAGCATCAGTTCTTACTTCATTGCTTAAAAATCGAATTGAAATTTTAACTGACTCATTCTGAGAACTGCCATCACTGTACCAGTCAGTTACGATTATTCCTCCACTATAATTTGCAAGAGCTAATGGCATAAAATCAAGAGTGTCCAATGATGCTCTCCACAATTCATTTGAACTAGCAAAATCAAATTCTCCAGATTTTTTTTTTGTGCTCATATTACCCATTAGTCTAAATCCTCTCCCTTCTTCAATATTTTGTTGGACCCTATCTTTTACATTGGGTGGAATTTTTCTTGCATCACCGGCATTTTTGCACGATGAAAGAATCAAAGTTGCAAAGAAAATTGTAACAATATGTTTAAAAAGTTTTTGATAGTTCATATTTCAATTTAATACTAAATAATTTATATATATTATAATTTATTCCAAAAAATGTTTATTTTATTGATCTTTTATGTGATGTAAAATTGCAACACTTGTAATCTTTATTTTAAAAATACGTTCAATTATTCATATTTTTCTCCTTTTTTTGATAAAAGCACACTGTTTAATATTAATATTAATATACTAAGAAGGAGTATTAAATATGAACAAACTAACAAAAATAGGGTTAACAGCTTTAGCTGGTTCCCTAATAGCTGGGTCTGTAAACGCTGCTGATATGGCAGTAACAGGTTCTGCTTCTATAACGTTTGGTGGTGGAGATAACAACTCTAACACTGGTAACGGTTGGTCAATGACTGACGGAGTAACATTCTCTGCTTCAGGCGATGTTAATGACATCGGTGTAACATTATCACTAGAATTAGATGGTGGTGCACAGGAATCAGATACTGCTGGATCATCTCAATTAATGGATGACAGATCAATTACTTTTGATCTAGGTGACAGAGGTACTTTAGTATTTGCTGGTCACGGTGGTTCATCTGCATTAAGCGCACGTGACGACGTAATGCCTGCTGCTTATGAAGAGCCATGGGCTGTTGTAACAGGTGCAGCTGCAGCTGTAATTAATGGTGATGCTGAAGAAGATATGTTTACATATAGCTACAGCCATGAGTCAGGTGTATCAGTAGCACTTGCATACCATAACGCTGAAGCCGCTAACTCAGTTGAGTCATATAATGACTACGCAATTGAGTACACTGGTATTGACGGTTTAAGAATTGGTTATGCAGCTGGTACAGTACATGATACTGCAAACGAGTCAGACGAAAGTACAATGTTTGCAACTTATGCAATGGACGGTTTCACAATTGGTGTTCAATCTTCAGAGTTTGATGCTGAAAACGGAGCAACAACTGACAGAGATACAACTGGATTTGGTATATCTTACCAAGTTAATGATGACTTATCAGTATCTTATGGTCAACACGAGACTGAATACAACACAGGTGATGATCAAGAAGCATCTGCTGTTGGTATAGCTTACACAATGGGATCAATGGGTGTAAGTGCATCATACCACAGTGTTGATAACATTGCTAACACAGCAACTGATGACAGAAACGGATACGAAGTATCAATTTCGTTCTCATTCTAATCATCAAGTATAATATTAGAAAAGGCCCCTTTTTAAGGGGCCTTTTTTTATTCAAAATAGGAAATGCCACTAAATCCATAGCAGCTTAAAAGTTTAATTTTTTTTATATTATTTTTTGTAATACCACCCAACGCTAAAACTTTTTTATTTGTCTGTTTGCTTAATAATTTAAATTTATTAATACCTAGATAGTTTTTATTTTTTTTAAAAAGTGAAGAAATAAATATTAGTTGTACTTTTTGTTTTTCTTTTATACGAATTTCTTCAATATTGTGTGCAGATCCTAATATTTTAAACGAGGGTTTAATTTTATAATGCAAATGATCAAAACTTTTATTGAAAGATGGAATATATGCTCCATTAAGTTGTAAATTTAGAGCAATTTTGAAATTATTAGATAAAAAAAATTTTATATTTTTTAGTTTACAATATTTCATTATTTTTATTATTTCTTTTTTGTTGAGTTTGTCATGGTAGTTTCTATAAATAATCCCTGTATTATTGTCTAATTTATCAATTTTATTTTTTTTAAAACTACTTATAAAGTAGAATTTATTTGGAAAATTATTATGCATGAAACTGTTAAAAATTTACTTAAAATTAAAGAAAATGTTAAGGTAAATTTATCAAAAGATTTAAAATCACATAATCTTCCACAAGTAATAGCTGTTTCTAAAACTTTCAAAATTAATCATATAATGCCACTTATTGAGCATGGGCATACAGATTTTGGCGAAAACAAAGTCCAAGAAGCATTTGAAAAATGGATGAGTATAAAAAATAAAAACAAAAACATAAAATTACATTTAATAGGAAAGCTGCAATCCAACAAAGTAAAAATTGCTTTGAAAATATTTGATTATATACATTCTTTAGATAATAAAAAACTTGCTGACAAAATTTCTAACCAACAAAAAGCTTTAAAAACAAAAATAAAAATTTTTATTCAAGTCAACATAGGAAGGGAGGAGCAAAAATCCGGCATACCTGAAGATGAGCTTTACGAATTTTACCAGTATTGTAAATGTTCAGGTCTCAATATTTTAGGTCTGATGTGTATTCCTCCTTTCAATGAGGATAGTACTAATTATTTTAAACGTATGAATGAGTTAAATAAAAAACTTGGACTTAAAGAATTGAGTATGGGTATGTCTTCAGATTATTTGAATGCGATTAGTAATGGATCTACCTTTGTAAGGATTGGATCTCAAATTTTTGGTCAAAGAGAATAACAAATATTAATTTTAGTATTTTTATTTATTAATTTAATTAATATCAGAAAGTCTTTTTCAGAAACCCCAATACATCCAGCAGTTGGTTTGTAGTTTTTTGTTAAATGTATAAAAATAGCACTACCTATACCCAATTTAGTTTTATGGTAATTATAATTAATTGGTATAAAAAAATCATATTTATAATCATTTCTAAATAGTTTTTCATGATTAAATTTTGAGTGAACATTGATTAATTTATTGTAATGTCTCTTAGATTTTACATCATTACACCAACCCATATTTTTTTTAATTTTTAATATTTTTAATTTTGTTTTTGGTTTTAACTTTCTATCATTTCTGTAAAATAAATTACCTAATGTAAATTTTCCTGTCGGTGTTCTTTTGTCACCTTCAATTTTATCTTTTGTAAAGCCATTTTTTCCGACACAACATTTAAATTTGAATTCATCATAAATAAGAGTGTCTTTATTTTTGATTATAATTGTCATATTGTAGCATTATGATTTACCAACAAACATTAATAATACACAATTTTAAAGTTTTATTTAATATATTAAATGAAATTAAATATCTTTTAAATTTTAATTTGAAATCTCTGAATGCTAAAGAAATGGAAGGTATTTTAAATGATAGTAATAATCTAATTATTTCTGGAGAAAAAAATTTCAATTTAGAAAATCAACTAATATTAAATTACCCTATAAATGTTTTAAAACTTATTGAAATTATTAATATTAATTTTTTAAAGAAAAAATTCAATGAACAGAATAATATAAGGATAGGTAAATATTCTATTAATCTAAATTCAAGAATAATGAATAAAGATAAAGTTAGATTGTCGCTTACAGAAAAGGAAGCTCAAATCATAACCTTCTTGAATAAATTTAAAATACCAACGTCAATAATTGACTTGCAAAAGGAAGTTTGGGGCCATAAATCCAAATTAGAGACACATACAGTTGAAACACATATTTACAGATTAAGAAAAAAAATAGAAAAGAAATTTAACGACAAAAATTTTATTTCTAGTCATAGAGAAGGATATAAGATAAGTGGTTAAAAAAAAAAATATTCACGCTAAAGAATTATTTTCGAGCAAATATAAACAAAAGATAGTTAAACCAAAAAAAGGCAAAGGAAGCTATAATAGGAAAAAAACTAAAGTCTAGCTCCTATTTGTTGTATAACTTTTGAAGACATCTCTCTCCCTTTATTTAAGCAATCCTTGGTATTTGAACCATTCAGATAGCCATGTAGAAATCCTGCAGCGAACAAGTCACCAGCTCCTGTTAAATCTTTGATGACTAAATCTTTTTTAATTGTATTTTCAGAAATTTCATCACCATAAATGGAAACCGCTCCCTTTTCCCCTCTAGTGATAACTAGCATTCTCTTTAAGCTTTTCCCAAATTCTATCACCTCTTTAAAATCTTTTGCATTTATTAATGACTTTATCTCTTGTTCATTAGCGAAGGTTACATCCAATTTATTCTTAACTAATTCAAGAAAATGAGTTTTATGTCGATCAACACAAAATTGATCTGAAAGAGACATTGCAACTTTATTAGCATTATTAATTGCCTTTTCAAAAGCTTTTTTTGGTTCCCCTTCATCCCATAAATATCCTTCCAAAAATATCATTTCACTACTTTTGACTGTTTCTGAGGAGACGTCGTCTTCATTTATTTTTCCAGCTGTACCAAGGAATGTACACATAGTTCTTTCAGAGTCTGGCGTCACTAAAATCAGGCAAGTTCCGGTTGGCAAATCTTCCTTTTTTTTGTTGTATAAAAATTCAACTTTTTCTAATTTTAAACCTTCTTCATATTTTGAACCTAAATCATCATCACTTACTTTACCTATAAAGCCGACTTTATCTCCTAACTGAGATAGTCCTACAATAGAGTTTGCAACTGATCCACCAGAAATTGTTTTTTCAATTTTAAGATTTGAAAATAAATTTTTGAATTCACTCTCATCAAAAACTAATTTCATAGTACCTTTTGTTAAATAATTTTTAGAGATAAATTCTTCATCAACTTTACAAATCACATCTACTATTGCATTACCTATTCCTAAGACTTTCATTTTAAGCTTTCTTTGTTTTAATTGGTTTTTTTCTATTAGGATAACAAGAAGTACAAATTTTACAAGAAATACCATAACACTCTCTAGCTTTGCAATATTCTCTTCCATAATAAATTATTTGAAGATGCAACTTGTTCCAGTATTTTTTTGGGAATAATTGCTTTAAATCCTTTTCCGTTTGAATGACACTTTTCCCATTTGTTAATCCCCAACGTTGAGCAAGTCTATGTATATGAGTATCTATAGGAAAAGCAGGAAACCCAAAACCTTGAGACATAACTACACTAGCAGTTTTATGTCCTACACCTGGCAACTCTTCTAATTGTTCAAAAGTTTTAGGAACTTTTCCCTTATATTTTTCAACCAATGTTTTTGATAAATTATAGATACTTTTAGCCTTGATCCTAAATATTCCTATACTTCTAATTAATTTTTCAATTCTTTTTCTACCAAGTTTAACAAAATGCTCTGGTTTGTTATATTTTGGATAAATACTTTTTGTAACATTATTTACATTTATATCAGTGCACTGTGCTGAAAGGAGAACAGATATTAAAAGGGTGAATATATTTCTATGTTTTAAAGGTATTGGAGTTGAAGGATAAGTTTTATTGAGTATTTTTAATACTATTTTAGCTCTCTGAACTTCATTCATTAATTAAAATTAAGAAGATTTCTCATAGAATATAAACCAGCTTTTTTATTAATTAACCATTTTGCGGCTGTTATCGCACCTTCTGAATACAAAGACCTATTAAATGCTTCATGGTTAAGTGTAATTATTTCTTTTCCACTTGAAAAAGTAACCTCATGTTCGCCAATTATTTCGCCTTTTCTAATTGAATTAAAATTAATTTTTTTTCCGTAAGGAAATTTTTTTTTGTTTAAGTATTTTTTTCCAATTATTTTATAAAAGTCTTTGTTTTTTCCAACTGCTATCCCTTTTCCTAACATTAAAGCTGTTCCAGATGGATAATCCTTTTTATGCTTATGATGTATTTCATTAACTTTAATTAAATAATTACTTCCAAGTGACGATGATGTAATTTCTGTTAGGTACATTAGTAAATTAATTCCTAGACTCATATTACCTGCCTTTAAAATAGGAATTTTCTTAGCAAATTTCTTTATTAATCCTTCTTCTCTCTTTGAAAATCCTGTTGTGCCAATTACAACTTTTTTTTTTAGTTTTGATGCTATTTTAAGAACTTCAAATGTGCATTTTGGTATAGTAAAATCTATTATTACATTTGCTTTACTAAAAGCATTTTCAGTATTTAATTCAGGTTTAATTCCGCCAATTCGATTACTTACATAGAAATTTTCTGTAAGGGTGACTAATTTTATTGATTTATCTTTTCGAGCAGATTTAATCAACTGCTGACCCATTCTTCCCATGCATCCAGTAATAGCTAAATTAATTTTACTCATTCAATATTGACTATAAATATTACCATTTAGAAAAAAAAATCACAATTATTTTGAAGTTATTTTTTTCTAGCGCAAATAAAGCATCTAATACCAAATGGTAAGTTAAATTTTCTTAATTTACTCTCAATAAGAAAAAGTATATTGACAAGTGTATTATTTGACAAATTTGCCTGTTTAGAAATAATATTTTTACCTCTAAAAATCTTATTAAATAGTTTTACTAATATAAAAATTGGAAAAATAAAAAAACCTAAATGAGTTTTTCTCTCTACTGTAAAACCAGCATTTTCTATTTTTTTTACCAAATCAAACATTTTGTATCTTCTAAAATGTAACAGTTGTTTATCATATTCATCATATAAAAATTTACCAGCAGGAACTTCTAAAATTAGTAAGCCATTATTACACAAAAGTTTATTAGCTTCTTTTAGAGCTTTTGTGTCATTTTCTATATGTTCCAAAACATTTAACATGATGACAGTATTACAAAAATTGTCTGGAAATGGATTCTTTAAAATATCAAAAACAACAAAAGGAATATTTTTGTATTTTTCTGCAATATTTTTAACAGATTTTTTTAATACATCTGAACCAATATAATAAGTATTACTAATAGAATTAATCTCATTTATTAAATTTCCGCTTGAGCAACCAATTTCTAAAATTACATTTTTTTCAAAATTGTTAAATTTTTTTAAAAAAAATTTACATAGTTTCCGTGATGAGATATCTATTGGATGATTTGATCCAATTTCATGATCAATCATTTCTGTGTGATCTTCAGACCACCCCTGTAGATTATCTGAATATTCTAAAACATTTAATTTTTCTGAACTATTAGATAAATTGCAGAATTTACCATCTAAGAATTCAAAGTATTCATTTTTATTATTTGGATGTGGAAACTTTTGTTTCATCAATTTTTCCAAAAGCTTTTAGCTTTTTGAAAGAACTTTTGTATGCTTGGGTTAGATTTTTCATTTTCAATTTCTCTAAATTTTTCTAGTAATTCTTTTTGTTTTTTATTTAGGAATATTGGAACTTCGGTGTTTACTTGCACATAAAGGTCTCCAAAATCATTACCCCTCATGTAAGGCATACCTTTTCCCCTCAATCTAAATTGTTTTCCACTTTGTGTTCCAGATGGAATTTTAATTTTAGCTTTACCACCATCAATTGTTGGAATTTCAATCGAAGTACCAAGTGCAGCATCCGCAATGGAAACTGGACATTCAAAAAACAAATTCTCATCAGATCTTTTAAATAGATCATGAGAGTGAACATTTATAAATAAGTATAAGTCACCACTACTAGCACCTCTTGATCCAGCCTCACCTTTGCCCGACAACCTTATTCTTGTTCCATCATCCACACCTTTTGGAATAGTAACGGACAATCTTTTAGAAGCCTGCTTTTTACCTTGTCCATTACAACTAGAACATGGATGAGTAATTTCCTCTCCTGCACCAGCACACTGTGGGCAAGTTTGTTGAACTGTAAAAAAACCTTGACTAGACCTTACTTGTCCATGGCCTCCACACATAGAACATGTACCTGCTTGATGTCCAGGTTTTGATCCTGTGCCACTACAAGTATCACATTTCTCAGAAGTGGAAAATTTTATGTCTTGCTTCTTACCTGAAAATGCCTCTTCCAATGTAATAGTTAAATCATATCTTAAATCTGATCCTCTATTATTTGATCTTCTTGACCTACGACCGCCACCAAAACCTTCTCCAAAAAAGTCTTCAAAAATATCAGAAAAGTGATTTGAAAAATCGAAATTTCCAAATCCACCTCTTCCGCCTCCACCATTTTCAAAAGCTGCATGACCAAAATTATCGTAATTTTGTTTTCTCTCAGAGTTAGAAAGCACGTGATATGCTTCAGATGCCTCTTTAAATCTTTCCTCAGCACCTTTATCACCTTTATTTTTATCTGGATGATATTTGACTGCGAGTTTTCTATAAGCTGATTTTATTTGGTCTGCAGAAGCACTTTTATTTACACCTAAAACTTCGTAATAGTCTCTTTTTGCCATAACATGTTATAGACAAACAGTTGTTTTATTAGGCGCTTTTCTCTTTATTTTCGTCTTTTACTTCTTCAAAATCTGCATCAACAACGTTATCGTCTTTCGTATCTTCTTTCTTTGCGTCTTTTGGAGCATCTTCAGGTTTTGCACCTTGTTGTGATTTATAGATTGCCTCACCTAATTTCATAGATGCCTGAACTAAATCTTGTGTTTTTTTCTTAATTTCCTCAACATCAGTTCCTTTTAGTGCATTTCTCAAGTTTGCTGATGAATCCTCAATAGCTTTCTTATCTGCATCAGAAACTTTGCTACCGTGTTCTTTTAAATTTTTTTCAGTTGAGTGAATTAATGTATCTGCTTGATTTCTTGCATCAACAGCTTCTCTTTTCTTTTTATCTTCTTCTTTATTTGACTCTGCATCTTTTACCATTTGATTAATTTCTTCGTCACTTAATCCTCCAGATGCTTGAATTTGAATTTTTTGCTCTTTACCAGTTCCTTTGTCTTTAGCTGATACGTTAACTATACCATTTGCATCGATATCAAATGTTACCTCAATTTGTGGAACACCTCTTGGTGCTGGAGCAATACCAACTAATTCAAAATTTCCTAAAACTTTGTTATCTGATGCCATTTCTCTTTCACCCTGTAGAACTCTAATTGATACAGCAGGTTGATTATCTTCAGCGGTTGAAAATACTTGGCTCTTTTTTGTTGGAATTGTTGTATTTTTATCAATTAATTTTGTTGATACACCTCCCAATGTTTCTATTCCTAAAGACAATGGAGTTACATCTAAAAGTAAAACATCTTTTACATCACCTTGTAAAACACCAGCTTGTATTGCTGCACCCATAGCCACTACTTCATCAGGATTTACAGATTTATTAGGATCTTTTCCAAAGAAATTTTTTACTTCTTCAATCACTTTTGGCATTCTAGTCATTCCGCCAACTAATACAATTTCATCCACTTCACTTGCAGCTAAACCAGCATCTTTAAGTGCAGTTTTGCATGGCGGTATAGTTCTTGAAATTAAGTCTTCAACTAATGCTTCTAATTTTGCTCTAGTCATTTTTAAGTTAATATGTTTCGGTCCAGTTTTATCGGCGGTAATAAATGGAAGATTTATCTCGGTCTGTGTTGCTGATGATAATTCTATTTTTGCTTTTTCAGCAGCCTCTTTAAGTCTTTGCAATGCTAATTTGTCAGATTTTAAATCAATACCATTCTCTTTTTTGAATTCTGATAGTAGATAATCAACAATTGAATTATCAAAATCTTCTCCACCCAAAAATGTATCACCATTAGTTGATTTCACTTCAAATACACCATCACCTAATTCAAGAATTGAAACATCAAATGTTCCTCCACCTAAATCATACACTGCAATTTTTTTATTAGCTTTTTTATCTAAGCCGTAAGCTAAAGATGCTGCTGTTGGCTCATTTATAATTCTTAAAACCTCGAGACCTGCTATTTTACCTGCATCTTTTGTTGCTTGTCTTTGAGCATCATTAAAATATGCTGGGACAGTAATTACAGCTTGTTTAACTTCAGAGCCTAAATACTTTTCAGCTGTCTCTTTCATTTTTTGCAGTGTGAAAGCTGAAATTTGTGATGGAGAATATTTTTGTCCTTTAGCCTCAATCCAAGCATCGCCTTTATCAGAATTAACTATTTTAAAAGGAGCAGTTTCAACGTCTTTTTTAACTGTTGGATCATCAAAATTTCTTCCAATTAATCTTTTAACTGCAAATATTGTATTTTCAGGATTTGTAACTGCTTGTCTTTTTGCAGGTTGACCTATTAATTTTTCACCTTCATCTGTAAATGCTACAACTGATGGTGTAGTTCTTGCTCCTTCAGCATTCTCTAAAACTTTTGCTTGTGTACCCTCCATAACGGCTACACATGAGTTTGTTGTTCCTAGATCTATTCCTATAACTTTGCTCATAATTAGTCCTATTTGAAGATCATATAAGTGTTAATTTTACAACTACAACCATAATAAATAATTAATTTTTTACCTCTTTTACCTCATTTTCTTGGTTTTTTTGGTTATTCTGTTTATCTTCAACTTTTTTTTTAGATACGGCTACCAACGAAGGTCTTAGCAACCTATCCTTCATCATAAAACCTTTCTGAATTTCTTGAACTATTGTGCCTTGATCTTTTGTATCATCTTCGATTTCCATCATAGCCTGATGTAAATTTGGATCCAATTTTTCGTTAATTGCTTTAATCGGTTCAATATTATTTTTTTTGAAAATTGAAATCATATCTTTATTAATAATATCTATATGCTCTAACAATTTTTTTAAGGTGTCTTTATCTTTTATTGTTTCATCATTTTCCAGAGTTTGTTTTGATCTCTCTAAATTATCTAAAAGATTTAGAGTTTCTCTTGCAAATGAAAATCCACCATATTCAAAGGCTTCATCTTTTTCTTTTTCAAATCTTCTCCTCTGATTTTCCATTTCAGCAAATGTTCTAGCAATTTTATCTTTAAGGTTTGCAATTTCGTCCTCAGGTGAAAGTTTTTCCTCATCCTCTCTTTCTCCAGTCTCATCTGGGGCCTGTTTATCTTTGTTTAGGTCTGAGTTTTCTTCTTTTAAATTTTGATCTTCTTTATTTTGTGTTTCATCTTTTTCCATTTCTGTCTATATGGTAAGAAATTTATGAAATACCAGATGTTAAAAAAAAAAAATAAGGAAATAGTAGTTGGGTCAAATAATGAGGGAAAAATAAAAGAAATTAGAGATTTGCTGCCCAAATACTACATTATTACTTCTCCAAAAGACTATGGTCTTAAAAGCCCCAAAGAGAATGGAAATACTTTTCTACAAAATTCTTTAATTAAAGCGAAGTATTTTTCAAAAAAAACAAAAAAAATTTGTATCGCAGATGATTCTGGACTTGAAATTGACTTGCTAAATAATCAACCAGGTATTTTTTCAGCAAGATGGGGTGGAAAAAGGGGTGATTTTAATTTAGCAATATCTAAAGTTTATCAAAAGTTATCGAAGATAGATAAAAATTGGAAGTCAAAAAAGATTAAAGCAAGATTTATTTGTGCATTAACTATTTATGGATTAAAAAAAAAACCGATCCAATCTTTAGGGATTATTAGTGGTAAAATTTCCAAAAAGAAAATTGGAAAAAAAGGTTTTGGATACGATCCAATTTTTATTCCTGAAAATAAAAGATTAACATTTGGTCAAATGAGTCAAAAGTTAAAGTTTAAAAATGATCACAGAGCAAAAGCTTTCAAAAAAATTAAAAAATTTCTTTAAAATTTTCATTTTGTATTTCATAAAAGTTTAATTGATGTGTGATTGTTTTTTTATTTATTTCAAAGATTCCTATTTTTCCTTTAAATTTATTTTTTTTAATAAATAAATTTTCATTAGTTTCAAAATCATTATTTATTAACAGGTAATATACCAACCCTATTAGATCATAACTTAAAAAAGAAATCTGATTTGGTGTACTGTTAAAGTTTTGAATGTATTCCTTTTGAAATACTTCAAAATTATTTTTATTTATCGATGGGAAATATATAGGATGCAATGAAGTTTCCTTTAAAAGACTTTCATCGAACCATTGATTTAATGTAATGTATTTAATTCTTACTGACGATACATCGGTATATAATAACGATGTGGCAACACTTTTCAGACTTTCGCTAAAATCAGCAATTATTACAGAATCAAAATTAATGAAACCTAAAGTATCTTTTTTATTTAATTCATCAATTTTTTTTTTTTTATTGAAAATATTTGAATCTTCTATTCTCTTAATTTCATTTTTTAAATTTTCTTTTCTTTGTTGATATCTTGTTAGATTTTCTATTTGCTTTGTTAGTAATGTTGGGTCTTTTTTATAAATAAATTTTTCTTTTAATATTAAATTAGATTTCTCAATAGCTTCTTCAATTTCTCTTTTATACTCAGTTTCGGGAACTAAAAATATTGTATTTTTTAAATTATTTTCACTTAAATATTTTTTAATTGTATTTATTTGTGATATTGCATTTACTCCTGCTGAAATTACATTTTTTGGATTATTTCTAATTTTGTTAGTAAAAGATAAGAAAGTTACTTCATTTAATTCATCTAAATATTTGTTACTCTCATTAAATACTGGCCCAATAATTATTTTTATTCCATTATTGTAGAGCTCGTTTGATACTTTCAAAGCATCTATAGGGTTTGCTTTGGTATCTTTAGGTATCACCGTTATTCTGTCATCATTAATTTTATTTAACGCCATTCTTGTAGATTTAAGAATTGATTTACCAATATATGAATATTCACCTGATAGAGGTACTATTAAACCTATCTTAATTTTCTCCTCCGATATTGCTTTAAGTTGAGATAAAACGATTATAAGAAAAACTTTTAAAACTATGATATATAATTTTCTCATCATCATTAAATGTATAATTTTGGATTAAATGATAATTTAAAACCTGGGCTATATTGTGTTTCAACTCCAATAGGAAACCTGGGTGATATTACTTTAAGAGCTATATACATTCTTAATAAATCAGACTTGATTTTGTCAGAAGACACAAGAGTTTCAAGTAAACTATTATCTAGGTTCAATATAAATACAAAATTATTGTCTAATCACAAATTTAATGAAAAAAAAAACGTTAAAAATGTTTTAAATTTATTAAAAGAAAACAAAATAATTTCTATCATTTCAGATGCTGGCACTCCAACAATTTCAGATCCAGGTGGAATTTTGATAAATGAATGTATCAAGAATAAAATTAATATATTTCCAGTCCCAGGATCCTCTGCTGCTACAGCGGCTGTTTCTGTAAGCGGCTTTTCAAACAATTTCTTTTTTTGTGGTTTTTTGCCTAATAAAAAGTTGCAAATTGATCAACTTTTTAAAAAAATTTCTAATTTAAATTATTCAATTGTTTTTTTTATTTCACCTAAAAAAATAAAAAAAATAAGAACTCAAATCCAAAAATATTTTAATGATAGAGATATTTTAATTACTAGAGAAATGACCAAATTGCACGAAGAATATATTAGAGATAAAGTTAAAAACCTCAACAATATTAACATATCTGAAAAAGGTGAGATGACTGTAGTAATATCAGAAAATTTAAATTTACAAAACAGGTTACAAGTAATTGAAGAATCTGTTAAAAAAAAAATTATCAAACTTTTAAAAAAAATGTCAATTAAGGATGTAACCACAAAAATTAGTAACGAAAATAATATATCAAAAAAAATTGTTTATGATTTTTGTTTGAAAAAAAAAAATGAAATTTAAAAACCTATTATTAATTATAATTCTTATTTCATTTTCTGGATGTATTGGTTATTCTTCAACTGGTGTTTTAGGTACAGGTGTTTCGGTTGCAATGGATCCAAGGACTATTGGAACACAAATAGATGATTCATTAATGCAAAAAAATTTAAGAGCCAAATTAATTCTAATGGATAAAGGTTATCTATTAAACGTAAAAACTAAAGTATTGGATGGAAGAATATTTATAACTGGCAAAGTAAATACGGTCGAAGAAAAACTTAAAATCACAAAACTTGGATGGGAAATAAAAGGTGCAAGATCAGTTAAAAACGATTTAAAAATTAAAGAAAAGTTTAACTTTAAGCAAACTGCAAAAGATGTGCTGATAACATCTCAATTAAGAACGGCAATGATTGCAAATAAAAAAATAAGGTCTGCGAATTATGATATCGACACATATAAGAAAATAATTTATGTTTATGGAATTTCACAAAATGAAGAAGAAAGAGCTGAAGTAATTAACGAGGCCAAGAAAGTTCTTGATGTGGAAGATGTAGTTACAAGCATTTTTTTAGTTGAAGACTTGAGAGTTATAAAAAATTAATTAGGTTTTTTGTAATTAATCACTCCAGCTGAATATGCTGCAACGGATGCTAAATTTAATATATCTGATGTTGAAGATCTAAGTGGTGCTATCTCTATAGCTTGACCTAAACCGATTAATAGTGGTCCAATAACCTTAGCACCGCCCAAAGTTTTCATTATTTTGTAAGTTATTGCGGCACTATGTTGACCTGGCATAATTAATATATTTGCATTACCAACTATCTCAGAGAATGGATAAAGGTCTTTATATTCATCACTTAAGGCTACATCTGGCTGCATGTCTCCATCAAATTTAAATTTAACTTTTTTATTTTTTAAAATTTCTACTGCATCTCTTATATGTTTAGTTCTAGCTGTAATTGGTTGACCGAATGTTGAATGTGAAAGAAAAGCAACTTTTGGCTCAAAACCAAATAATTTTGCAACTCTAGATGCAGAAATAGCTATTTCAGAAAGTTGTTCAGATGTTGGATATTCGTGGACACTTGTATCTGCAATAAAAACCGTTTTGCCCTTATTTACAATCATGTTTAATCCAAACATAATTTCTCCCGGTCTAGCATCTATAACTTTTTTTACTTTATCAAGAGATTGTCCATACCTTCTCGAATTTCCAGTAACCATTGCATCAGCATCGCCACATGCAACCATGCAAGAACCCCATATAACCCTGTCATTTCTAACCATTTTATCACAATCTCTTTCAAGCAATCCCTCTTTTCTTTGCAGTTTTTTAAATAGATAATTTACATATTTTTTTCTTTTGTCACTTAAAGTAGAGTTCACAATTTGAATATCAAAGTTTTCTCCGTAACCTATCTCTCTCAGTTTTTCTTTAACAACTTTTTCTTTAGCAACCAAAATAGGTGTGCCTAATCCACTATTTTTAAATGCTATAGCTGCCTTTAAAGTATTTTCATCTTCACCATCAGCAAATACAACTTTTTTGTTTGTTTTTTTAATTTGGCTATTTATTCCTTGCATGATCGTCACAGATGGATCAAGCCTTTGTTTTAACTGTTCAGAATATTGATCAAAATTTTCTATTTTTTTTCTAGCTACTCCAGATTTCATCGCAGCTTTTGCTACAGCTACTGGTATTACACTAATTAACCTAGGGTCAAAAGTAGATGGAATGATATATTCTTTTCCATAATTAGGTCTTTCACCACCCATTGCAGCCGCAACCTCATCAGGCACAAATTCTCTTGCAAGTGAGGCGATAGCATTAGCTGCCGCAACTTTCATCTCTTCATTAATAGTTTTCGCTCTAACATCTAATGCTCCCCTAAATATGTAAGGAAACCCAATTAAATTATTTACTTGATTTGGATAATCTGATCTGCCAGTTGCAATTATTGCATCATCCCTTACTTCTTCTATATCTTCTGGTTTGATTTCTGGATCTGGATTTGCACATGCAAATATGATTGGATTTTTCGCCATTTTTTTAACCATACTTTTTTTTACAACACCTGCAGCAGACAAGCCTAAAAATACATCTGCATTTTTCATTGCATCATCTAAATTTTTGTCTTTTGTTTCAACTGCAAATTCTTTTTTCCAAGAATTAATATCTTTTCTATTTTTATTTATTACGCCCTTTGTATCCAACAATTTGATATTATTTTTTGGAATACCTGTGCTTCTAAACAATTTTGCACA
>CACAZL010000003.1 GCA_902536925.1 uncultured Pelagibacteraceae bacterium | reverse complement strand
TAATTCTGAGTGGAATAAGCGCGGGAGCTGTTTGTTGGTTTGATTGGATATTATCAGATTCAGTCAATAAAGAGTTGAGTCCATTAAAAGGAATAAATTTTTTAGATGGAAGTTGCACGCCACATTCATCAGATAATAATCGACTTCGACAATTTATATCAGAAATTAAAGATGGAAATTTGCCAGAAGGAATAGCTATTGATGATGGTGTAGCTGTGCTTTTTATTGACGGAGTTCCTTCAGAGGTTTATTCTTCAAGAATTAATCATGATGCTTATTATGTGACTAGACATGATAAGATAAGTTTAAAAACATATATAAAAAATTTAAATGGATAATATTAAAGCCAGTAACAAAATTTTTAGTATTGAAGATGCAAAAAAATTATCGAGGAAAAGATTACCAAAGCTAGTTTATGATTTTATTGACGGTGCATCTGGAGATGAAAAGTTATCAGAAATTAATAGTTTTGCTTTAGATCAAATACGTCTTGAGCCAAGAGTTCTAAGAAATGTAGAGGAAAGAAAACTAAAAAAAAATATTCTTGGATTTAACTATGACTATCCATTTGGTTTTGCTCCAATGGGTATGACAAATCTTTCATGGCCTGGCGCAGACTCAATGCTGGCAAAAGAAAGTTCAAGAAATAATATACCAACTTGTGTATCGATGGCTTCCACAACTACCCTAGAAAAAATGTATGAGCTTTCAGAAGGTCATTCATGGCTTCAACTTTATATTTTTCAGGATGAAGCTTTTGTCATGGAATTGCTCGATAGAGCAGAAAAAACTGGTTATGAGGTTGCTATACTTACTGTTGATGTTCCGGTTTTATCTAGGAGAACTAGAGATGATAAAAATGGATTTTCATATCCATTTAAAATTGGACCTAAACAATTTTTTGATTTTGCAACTCATCCAGTTTGGTCAATATCTACATTACTTAATGGAATACCAAAGCCAATGAACTACGAAACTTCAAAAAGTGGAAAAGGTATTTTTAAAAGAAAAGAAAGTAGAGGAAAAACAGATTGGGAAACTTTAAAAAGAGTAAGAAATAAATGGAAAGGCAAATTAATTGTAAAAGGTGTCATGTCATCTGATGATGCAGTTAAAATTAAAGAAATGGGCGCTGATGCTATTCAAGTTTCAAATCATGGAGGTAGACAATTAGATAGTGCCTCAGCAGCAATAAATATTCTACCTTTTATTAGAGAGTCAGTAGGAAATAATTTTCCAATTATTTTTGATAGTGGAATAAGAAGTGGAAGCGATATTTTAAGATCATTAGCTTTAGGAGCAGATTTTTCAATGATTGGAAGACCTGTAATGTATGCGATGGGTGCTGACGGAGCCAGCGGACTAAGAAGAATTGTAGATATAATTAAAGAAGAAACTAGTACAACACTAGGTTTGGTTGGATTAAATGATATTAATGAAGTTTCTTCTGATATAATTGAACAGAAACTTTTTATGAATACAACTTACTGATATGGGAAAAAAAATAAGAGGCGGAGCATTAATTGCAAGAGCATTAAAAGATAAAGGTATTAATAAAGTTTTTACTCTATCTGGTGGGTTTTGTAATCCTGCAATTGAAGGTTTCATGGAATGTCAAATTGATGTAGTTAACTGTCCTCATGAACAAATAGCTGGACACTTAGCAGATGGACACACAAGAATTACAAGAAAACCATCTGTATGTTTAGTTGGGCCAGAAGGTTTTGCAAATGCAGTACCATCCATGATGGAAGCGTGGGGAGAAAGAACACCGATAATTTATATAACTGGATCAAGTAGTTTAAAAAGACAAGGTTCTGGTGGCTTTAAAGAAATTGATGATGTTTCAATAGCTGCTCCTCTTACAAAATATAGTGCAAGCATTACAGATGGAACAAGAATTAGAGAATTTGTTGATAAAGCTTATAGAATTGCAACGAATGGATATCCTGGAGCTGTTCATCTAAGTTTACCAGTAGATATAATGTTTTCTTCATTTGAAGAAAATGTTGGACTGGAAGAAAGACCATTTTCACATAAAGCAAAGCCAGTTGCTAAGGCATGGCCAGATCCAAATGCTCTATCAAAAATACTTGAGCTAGCATGTAATGCAAAAAAACCTGTCATAATCGGAGGACATGGTGTTTGGTGGTCAAACTCAGAAAAAAATTTAGAGACTGCGGGCGAAAGTTTAAATATTCCAGTTTTTAATGTGCCATATCATCAAAAACTTTTGGGAGAAGAGGCAAATGCATATATGGGTTTAGCAGATATTCACCAATATCCACCCTCAGAATTTGCATTACATAACTCAGACTTAGTTTTAATGATTGGTGCAAGGTTAGATAACCAAATGAATTTTGGTAACCCTCCTTTCATTCCAAAAACAACAACTTTAGTTTGCATTAACGGTTCCCATGAAGAAATTGAGTTTAATAGAGCTGCTGATCATAACCTTTTATGTGATCCAGGAGTATTTTTAGATACTCTATGTAATTTAAAGAAAAATAATAAATGGAATTTAGGAAATAGTTGGTTTCAAGATAATAAAAATAGAAAAAAAGATTGGGTGGATAAATCTTTAAATGAATTAAAAATTGAAGCGGATAAAGCCAAAAAAAATGGTGGAAAAATTCATCCGCTGCAATTAGCGTTAGATGTTCAAGACGCAATGGATGAGAAAGATTGGCTTGTAATTGATGGAGGAAATACTCATTTCTGGTCGGAGATCGCAATAAATTTAGCTGGAGCTCAAGGAAAAAAATTGGGTGGAATTTTACATCCGGGCACATTTAGTATGCTGGGTGTTGGTGTATCATTTGCATTATCTGCAAAAAATAATAACCCTAAATCGAATGTAATTTTAATTAGTGGAGATGGTGCCTTTTTATCTGGAGGTATGTCTATAGAAACTGCATTTTTTGAAAAGAAACCAATCGTTGTTGTTATTGACAATAATGGTGGCTTAGCATCAATTGGTCAACAACAAGAAAGATTATTTGAAAGCGGAAAAAGAGTTGCAACAGACTTTAGAGATATACCTTTCCACAGTATATTTGAAGGCTTTGGTGGTCATGGAGAATTAGTAACTAAAAGAGAAGAATTGGGTCCAGCGCTAAAAAGAGCTATTGCAAGCGGTAAAACTGCTTGTGTAAATGTAAAAGCTAAACCAGTATTAAGTCCAATTGTTGCTGCTGTGGCTAGCAAGAGAGAGAAATCATCAATAGAGTAAAATGGCAAAATTTAGCTCACATTTATTGAATGGTTCTGATGGAAATCATGCAAATAACGTCAAAGTAAAGATTTATCAAATACAATCCTCAAAATTAAAAAAGCTTTTTTTGAATACAAAGACTGATGGAAATGGTAGGATTACCAAGCATTTCAATCTTAGCAAAAAAGATTGTAAGTGCGATTATGAAATGATTTGTGATATTAAAAGATATTTTAAAAAGAAAAAAATTGTGGGTGAAATAGTTATAAAATTTAAAATGACCGATAATAAAAAAAATTATCACTTGCCAATAATAATTTCTCCTAATAGCTATACAGTGTGGTGGTCAAAATAATATATGGCTTCATTAATACAAAGCAAAATTAGCACAAAACTAAATATGTCTAGGAGAATAAGAAGAACTCCTTACACCAAGAGAGTTGAAGAATGTGGTGTAACTGATTTTACTGTTGTAAATCATATGCTCTTACCAAAAAGATTTCAGAAATCTGTTGAGAATGATTATTGGCATTTAAATGAACATGTTCAGCTATGGGATGTTTCTTGTCAAAGACAAGTTCAGATATCAGGTCCAGACGCTAGTTTATTAGTACAAAAAATGACGCCAAGATCTTTAAAAAATATGGAGACTGGAAAATGTTTTTATATTCCTATGATAGATGAAAATGCTGGAATGATAAATGATCCAGTGTTGTTAAAGTTAGATGATGATATGTTTTGGATTTCAATAGCAGACTCTGATGTATTGCTTTGGGCAAAAGGTATTGCAGTTGGTTTAAATTTAAATGTAAGCATAACAGAGCCAGATGTATATCCTCTTGCAGTACAAGGTCCAAAGTCTGAAGATTTGATGGCATCAATATTCGGAGAAGATATTAGAAAATTAAAATTTTTTAATTTTAGAATATTTGATTTTTTGGGAACTAAACAAGTTATTGCGAGATCAGGGTATAGCAAACAAGATGGATTTGAGATTTATTTTAAATGCTTTGAAGATTACTTCGACAAAAATGAAATGGGAGAAAAAATTTGGGATATAATATGGAAAGCGGGGAAAGAATTTAACATTGCTCCAGGATGCCCAAATTTAATTGACAGAATAGAAGCAGGATTAATGTCATATGGAAATGATTTTACGAAAGAAAATAATCCATTTGAGTGCAACTTAGAAAAATATTTTAATAATGAGAGTAATCATGATTTCATTGGAAAAAATGCTTTAGAGATGATTAAGAAACAAGGTGTAAAACAAAAATTAAAAGGAGTATTATTTGATGGCATAAATTGTCCCCCATGTTCAATTCCTTTTCCGCTATATTCAAAAGATAAGAAATTAATTGGTAAAATTACTTCAGGGATTTATTCTCCGAAATTCAAAAAAAATATTGGTTTATCCATGATTTTAAATGAATTTTGTGAAATAGGGTCAGAAGTTTTGGTGCACACTCCGGATAATAAATTAAGAAAAGGAATTGTGTCCTCTTTACCATTTTCAAAATAATAATTAGTGGGTATAAGTCTTATATGAAAAGAGCGGTTATAGCAGGATATTCAAGATCACCTTTTACAATGGCAAGAAAAGGTGAATTAATTGATGTTAAGCCTGTAAATATGTTTGCAGAGGTTGTTAAAAATCTTGTATCTAAAACAAAAGTAAATCCTGCTCATATAGAAGATATTGTTGTTGGGTGTGCTTTCCAGGTTGGAGAGCAGAGTTTTAATATTGGGAAACTCACAACATTTTTATCTGGAATGGAAATACATACATCTGGAATGACTGTAGATAGATGGTGTGGCTCATCTATGGAAGCTATTCATGTTGCAGCAGGTAAAATAGCAATGGGCGCAGGAAAAGTTTTCGTATGTGGGGGTGTTGAAAGTATGACTAGAGTTACAACTGGCTTTGAACCAATACCTTATCCTTACACAGATAAAGAAAATCCAAATGTTTATTTTTCAATGGGAATAACTGCTGAAAATGTTGCCAAGAGATATAATATTTCAAGAACTGAACAACAAGATTTTGCAATTCAAAGTCATCAAAAAGCTAATGAAGCTGAAGTAAATGGTAAATTTAAAAATGAAATAGTTGAAATTGCTGGTTGCACAAAAGATGGAAACATACGTCCAAAAAGTAATCAAGAAACTTTGGATGGTTTAAAACTTGCATTTGATCAAGATGGAACTGTTACAGCAGCAACATCCTCGCCTCTTACCGATGGAGCAGCAGCAACCTTGATATGTGAAGAGAGCTATGCAAAAGAAAATGGATTAGAGATTTTAGGTAGAATTGTTGCAACTGGAGTTAAAGGGTGTGAGCCTGATGTGATGGGACTTGGACCTATAGGAGCAACTAAAAAAGCATTAGAGAGAGCAAATTTATCAATTAATGATATTGATATTGTAGAAATTAATGAAGCTTTCGCATCTCAATCAATAGCATGTTTAAAAGATCTTGGTATCGATCAAAAGAAAGCTAATTTAGATGGTGGAGCCTTAGCACTTGGTCATCCTCTAGGAGCAACAGGAGCTAGAATTACCGGCAAAGCTGCAGATTTGCTTAGACGTGAAAATAAGAAATACGCTTTATCTACTCAATGTATCGGTTTAGGTATGGGTATTGCGACTGTAATCGAATCGGTAAATTAATTATCTATTAATTCCTCTTAAACGCTCTGATCTTCTCCTCAATAATTCTGCACTAATCAATATTAAGGTTGATAATACGATTAAACATGTAGCAACTGCTAGAATTGTCGGGCTTAATTGTTCTCTTAAACCTGTCCACATTTGAATTGGAATTGTTGTGTTTTCAAGACCAGCTAAAAATAAAACGACTACAACTTCATCAAAAGAAGTTACAAAAGCAAACAGACCTCCTGAAATTACTCCAGGTAAAATTAACGGAAGTGTTACTTTCATAAATGTATTTACTGGGTTACTACCTAAACTAGCTGCTGCTCTTGTTACACTATGATCAAAACCTGATAATGTTGCAGTAACTGTTATTACAACGAAAGGTGTTCCCAAAATTATATGAGCTAAAACTATTCCTGTATGAGTTGCCGCTAAACCTGCCTTTGCCATAAAGAAGAATATTGCAACACCAGATATAATAAGTGGAACTATCATAGGTGAAATCAAAGTTGCCATTATTATCCCTTTAAATGGCATGTGTCTGCTGCTCAATCCTAATGCAGCAACCGTACCTAAAATTACTGACCCTAAAGTTGCAAATATAGCAATAATAAAACTATTCTTTGCAGCAAGACCCCATGGATTTTTTGTACCGTAAACCATATCTTTATACCATCTTAATGAAAAAGCATCTGGGTCTAAATTCTTCATTCCTTCTGAAAAAACAAGAAACTCTTCTGCATTAAATGATAATGGAAATATTACAAACAAAGGTGCTATTAAAAAAATAAAAACAAAAGTACATATAGCAATGTAAAAGTAGTGCCAAATTCTATATCTAGTTTCTGTATACTTTGGTAATGCCATACTAACCCAACTTAATATTATCAACTCCAACTAATTTATTATAAAGCCAATAAATAACTAAAACTCCTCCAAGCAACATAAGTCCCATCGCTGAAGCAAAGCTCCAATCTAATGTAGTTTTCATATGATATGCAATTTGGTTGCTAATTAAGGTTCCTGATGCTCCACCAACTAATGCGGGTGTAATATAATATCCAATTGCTAAAATAAAAACTAAAAGACAACCTGCACCAATACCTGGTATTGTTAATGGAAAATATACTTTCCAAAAAGCTACAAAAGGTGTTCCGCCAAGAGATTTACCTGCTCTCATTAAACTTGGCGAGATAGTTTTCATTACACTGTAGAGCGGTAAAACCATAAATGGTAATAAAATTTGTGTCATTGCAACATAAGTTCCAACTTTATTGTACATCATCTCTGGCCTATTATCGTCTGATACCAACCCTATAATGACAAAGAAATCATTAACTACTCCTTGCTGTTGAAGTAAAATCATCCAGCTAGCTGTTCTAACTAATAATGACGTCCAAAATGGAAGAAGAACGCAAATCATCAATAAATTACTGTACTTCATTGGGAGTGTTGCTAGTAAATGGGCTATTGGGTAACCCATTAAAAAACAGAATACCGTAACAAAGAAAGCAACCTCTACTGTTCTCAACCATAAAATTCTATGTATTCTTCTATCCTCACTGACTTGAGTAATTTTGTTATCTTCATTCAAATACATATCCATAGCCTTTAAATATTTAGCTGATGTATAAGGAGGTGCAGTTCTTTTAATTGCTTGCCAGTACTCTACATTTCTCCATCTCTTATGAACCTTCATTATTTGTTCTTTAATACTTTGTGTCTCGTCAATTTTATTTCTTTTTACCTGTCTGAATAATTTTTTTGTAATGGTGTTGAACCCATTTTTTTCTTTGTTAAGCCTTTGCGCTAATTTTCCATGTTCTTTTTTATCAACAAGAATTTTAAAATCAGATAAGAATGAAGCAAATACTTCTTCGGATGGAAGTTCTTTACCATCCCATGTTTCCATAGATTTAAATGTTTTTGGAAGCATGTTTGTAATCATTTTATCATCAATACTTCTTGTAAACATTTCTCCGATTGGAAAAATATAAGTAATAATCAAAAAAAGTAGTAGTGGAGCAACAAGTAAAAATGCTTTAATTTTATTTTTCCTTTCAGCTTTTTTTAAACTTATTTCTAAAGGAATTCCATCAGTTGTGAGTATTTGTTTTGTTTCGTTGCTCATAAATAAAAAGGGCGACTTAAACAAGTCGCCCTATATATATTATATTATACTAGTCTTTTATACTATTTTTATAGACCAGCTTTCATAGCTTCCCACTTCTCACCAAGTTCTGTGCCGTTATCAGCCCAGAAAAATGGATCAACTAAAAAGTATTTTTTAGTGTTTGAAGGAGCAGTTGGCATTTCTGGCATCATTTCAGTTTTACCATCTTTGTACCAAGGCTCATTTGCTTTGATAATTTCTAAAGATGATAATCTGTATGGAGCGTATGCAATATATTTAGCACTTCCAGCTAACATTTCAGTGTTAGTCATCATTGCTAAAGCTTTTTTAGCATTAGCTTCATCTGGTCCACCTTTAACAAGTGCGAAATATTCATAGTCAAGACCTTGTCCATCCCATACTTGTACAAGTGGTGCACCTTCACCAACTATTGCGTTAAAAAATCTACCATTCCAGCCAGTTGCCATTACAACTTCACCACTCATTAAAAGTTCTGGTGGTTGAGCACCTGCAGACCAGAATACACATCCACCATTAGGATCTGTACAAAGCTCTTTAATCTTGTTCATTGCTCTATTAACACCAGCTTCAGTTTCTAGTAATTTGTAAATCTCAGATCCACCTTTACCCATGTAAACTCCGTCACCAGCTAAAGCGATTTCTAGATTTGTAAGAGCAGATTTGTAAATAGCTCTTTTTCCTGGAAATTTTTTTGTGTTAAAGAAATCTTTTATAGTTTTTGGTGTGCCGTCAACATTGTTACTGTTATAAGCATAATTCCAAGAATATAAAATATTTCCTACTGCACATTTACTTGGCATTGGAGCAAAGAAATCCTCACTTGCAGGAGTTCCATCTGGAGCTGCAGGGAAGTCTTTGTCAAAATCGAATTCAACGAAAATTCCTTCGTCACATCCGTTGATAGTATCAAATGCGAATACATCGATAATATCCCAAGTAATTGCACCTGCTTCTTTTTGAGCTTTAATCTCAGATAATCCACCTGAATAGTCTACCCAGTTGATATCAACACCAAGAGCTTTTGCAGTTGGATCACCATACCCTAGCTTTTGAGACTCTGTATAAGCTCCACCCCAAGATGCTACTGTAACCGCAAATGCAGATGAAGTTATTGAAAGAGCAAAAGAAAGAGCAAGTAATAATTTACTTAATTTTTTCATTTATCCTCCGTTTAAACGTTTAATATAAATTAATTTATATAAGCGAAGTACAACAAAAACGATATTCAGAGTCAACAGGCCATTTTGTTATATGAATACAAGGCTATTTGGGAAATTATTTAGGATCTAGAGCTCTAGCGTCTTGACTATTCCATCCCACTTTAATCTCGTTACCTAATTTTAAATCTAGCTCGTTTGAACTATTTGGAACTTTTAAAATAAATTCTTTATTTCCTAAAAGATCTAATCTTACTCTAGTGTGGTCACCATGGTAGATAACTTCTTCAATTTTTCCAGTTTGATTATTATCCATTTTATCTTTTGGATTTATCAATGCTCTCTCAGGTCTTATTGAAACTGTAGTTTTATCCCCTTTAGAATTTACTGAAATTGGATTTGCTAAAATTTCTCCATTTTGAAGTTTAACTTTACAAACTTCTTTTGAAATGTCTGTTACTTCTCCACCAAAAGTATTATTTTCTCCTATAAACTCTGCCACAAACGAATTAACTGGCTCTTCATATAATTTATCAGGACTTGATAATTGTTGAACCTTACCATCATTAAACACTGCAATCCTATTTGACATTGTTAATGCTTCTCCTTGATCGTGTGTAACATAAACTACAGTAACACCAATATTTTCATGAATATGTTTAATTTCGTATTGCATACTTTCTCTTAAGTTTTTATCTAAAGCTCCAAGTGGCTCATCCATTAGAACTACTGCTGGATCAAAAACTAGAGCTCTTGCAACCGCTACCCTTTGTTGTTGTCCTCCCGACAATTGTGCAGGCATCCTACTTTCAAATCCTGATAGAGAAACCATTGACAAAGCTTTATCTACTTTTTTATCAATCTCATCTTTTTGAACTTTTCTTACTCTCAATGGAAAAGCTAAATTTTCATAAACCGTCATATGAGGAAATAATGCATAATTTTGAAAAACCATTCCAATTCCTCTTTTGTGTGGTGGAATATTTGAAATAGGATTAGAGTCTAAATAAATTTCACCATTGGTTGGTGTTTCAAATCCAGCTAACATCATTAAACAAGTTGTTTTTCCTGAACCAGATGGGCCAAGCATAGTGATGAACTCGCCCTCGGAGATATTAAGATTTAAATCTTTTACTACTAAGACTTTACCATCGTAACTTTTATCAACTTTATCGAACTTAACGAATTCTGTATTTTTAGACATTCAGTGTTTAAAACATTTAAGAAGTTAATTATCAATAGCTAATAGTTCTTAATATGTAGCTCTTTTGGAAAATTACAGAATAATTCACAACCTTTGTCGGTAACTCGGATTGCTTCAGATGCTTCTACTCCCCAATCACCAAACTGCATTACTGCAATCATATGAAAACAAACATTTGGTTCAAGTACTGTCATATCGCCTTTATAAATATTTAAAGTATGCTCTCCCCAATCTGGCGGATATCCAATACCTATTGAGTAACCCGTTCTTGATTTCTTCTCGATACCATATTTATCTAAAATTTTCCAAAAGGCTTGGGCAACATCATTTGCTGTGTTTCCAGGTTTTGTAGCATTAATTCCAGCTTGTAAAGCCTCTATAGTTTTATTCATTGTATCAATTTTTAATTGATCAGGTTTACCTAATAAAATTGTTCGAGCCATAGGTGCGTGATATCTTTTATAAACACCTGAAAGTTCAATTATAGTTGCTTCACCTTCAACAAATTTATCTTGGGTTGCTGTTAAATGTGATGCAGATGTACCTTTTCCAGTTGGAAGAAGCGTTGCGATACTAGAATATTCACCTCCAAATTCTTCTGTACCATAAAATAAAGACTTTTGAATTTCTCCAACAGCATCGCATTGTCTTGTACCAGGTTTAATTACTTCCATTGCAGTTTGCATTCCTTTTTGAGAAATTAAAGCAGCAGACTTCATATAATTTATCTCTGCATTAGATTTAATTAATCTAGCCCAATTAACTAGTCGATCAGAATCGATAATGTTTGCATTTGGTAACCCCTGTTTAATCTTTTCATAACAAAAAGCTGTAAAATAATGAGCATCCATTTCAACTCCAATAGACAATTTATCCCATTTTTTTTCTTTAATTACTTTGGTCAAGTAATCATAGGGATGTTTTGGCCAAGTATGAATATAACTCTCATCATAAACAATAATATTGTCTTTATTTAAATAGGTCTTTATGTACGCCCCACCTGCATCCTGATCTCTAACAAAGCAAATTGGCTCTTTTGAATCAACGTGCACTAATACACATTGTGCATAATAAAAAGACCAAGCATCGTAGCCTGTAAGATAATTCATATTATTTGTGTCGTGAGAAATGATTAAATCAATTTTTTTATCTCTCATCAGAGATTGAACTTTTAATAGTCTTTGTTTGTATTCTTCTTTTGAAAAGAGCATAAATTAATCAAACAATCTTCCAAATCCTTTTACAGATTTATTTTCACCTATGTTTTCTAAAGATTCCCAGATTAAAGCCTGATTGCTTGAAAGAACTGGTATTCCAAGTTTATCTTCTAATTTTTGTATTAGAGGAAGAACTGGTAAAGCGGTGCAAGATACAAATAAAGCATCTGCCTCACTTACATCTAAATTTATTAGCACATCAAACAGATAATTTTGATCTACTTTACCAATCTCCATGTCAGAATGAATATCAAAGTATGAATTTGAGGTGATTTCAAAACCAGATGATTTAAAATAATCAACAACATCATCGTTAACTTTTTTACTATAAGGTGTGAATATAGAAAGTTTTTTAATATTTAATTTTTTCAATGCTTTCAAAGCTGCTGTACTTGGTGTTGAAAGTTTTGCCTCAGGTTTTGCTGCTTGTATTTTATTTTTAATATTATCGTACCCTGCTGCAATAGTTCCTGATGTACAAGCATATACAACACAGTCTAATTTTTGCTCTGGCAAGATATCTCTTGTTACTTGAGTAATATTCTCTGACATTTTGATCAAATTCTCTTTGGTTAAGGGATTATAACATTCTATTCTATTTACAAAAAAATCTATTTTTTTATCTTTAATTACACTTATAAAATCTTTTTCAATCACTAGATCGGTTGCTAAAGCGATAAGTCCAATACGTGGATTTTGGTTATTTTCAAACTTTGGTTCTATTTTTTGTGATTTCATAAATACAATATACCACCACATATTGATTAATCATTAAAATTTAAAAACTGTATCTAATTTCTTGAATGGTTATAGTAAATAAACGTATAATAAGAAAAATTAATTTTGAAATATAAATGCTCGATAAAAAAAAATTTTATATCAATGGCAAATGGGTTGAGCCAGTAAACAAGAATGAATGTGAAGTTATTAATCCATCAACAGAAGAAGTTTGTGCTATTATAAGTCTTGGAAGTTCTGATGATACAAATGCTGCAGTCAAAGCAGCAAAATCTGCATTTGAGACTTGGAAAGAAACTTCAAAAGAAGAAAGGTTAAATTTATTAGAAAAATTATTAAAAATTTATAATTCTAGATGGGATGATATGACTGATGCTATTACTACAGAGCTTGGTTGTCCTAAAGATTGGTGTTCAGCTAATCAAACATCTTCTGGCGCAGGTCATATCGAAGACTTTATAAAAAGATTAAAAGAATTCGAATTCGAACCAGGTTTTGATAAAGGATCTACTAATCATATTTTATACGAGCCAATTGGAGTTTGTGGATTAATTACACCTTGGAATTGGCCTATAAATCAAATTGCTTTAAAAGTAATTCCAGCTTTTGCTACTGGGTGTACAATGGTACTTAAACCATCTGAAATTGCACCATTGTCAGGAATGCTATTTGCAGAGATGATAGATGAGGCTGGATTTCCAGCTGGAGTATTTAATTTGGTAAATGGTGATGGGCCTGGTGTTGGAACTGACCTGTCAGGACATCCTGATGTTGATATGGTCTCATTTACAGGATCTACTAGAGCTGGAAAATTAATTACAAAGAATGCTGCTGAAACTATAAAAAGAGTTTGTCTTGAACTTGGTGGTAAAGGTGGAAATATTGTTTTTGCTGATGCATATCCTGATGCAGTCAGAGATGGTATTAGAAACGTAATGAGTAATTCAGGTCAATCCTGTGATGCCCCAACTAGAATGCTTGTTGAAAAATCAATTTATAAAAGAGCTGTTGAAGAAGCTGCAGATGAAGCAAATAAAATTAAAGTTGATCTTGCTTCAAAAGCTGGTGACCATATTGGGCCTGTAATTTCAAAAACTCAATTTGATAAAATTCAAAGTTTAATAAATAGTGGAATTGAAGAAGGTGCTACTTTAGTAGCAGGTGGTCCTGACAAACCTGAAGATCTAAAGAAAGGTTATTTTATTAAACCAACAGTATTCACTGATGTTAATAATAATATGAGAATTGCTAAAGAGGAAATATTTGGACCAGTATTGTCGATTATTCCTTTTGAAAATGAAGAGGAAGCTATCCAAATTACAAATGATACAGAATATGGATTAGGAAACTATTTACAAACAGAGGATAATGAAAAGGCAAAAAGAGTCTCAAAAAAATTAAGGTCCGGAATTGTGTATGTAAATCATAAAGCAGCTGACTCTGGGACTCCTTTTGGTGGGTATAGACAATCTGGAAATGGACGTGAAGGTGGAACCTGGGGATTGCATGAATATCTAGAGGTAAAAACTATTACTGAATGGAAAAATTAAAATGCTTGGTTATGTAATGGTAGGAACCAATAACTTAGAAAAAGCAATAATTTTTTATGATGAAGTCTTAAAAGTTTTAAATCTAGAAAGAAATTATAAAGATGAAGTTTGCGCTGGTTACACAGAAAAAAATGGCGATGGAACTATAGAGTTTTATGTGACCAAACCTGTCAATATGAAAGAGGCAACTAATGGAAATGGAACGCAAGTTTCATTTATTACATCATCTAGAGATATAGTTGATAAGTTTCATGAGATTGGACTTAAGGCAGGTGGAAAAAGTGAAGGAGCTGGAGGTGAAAGACCAGAAGGTTCTGGAGTTTACTATTCTTATATTCGAGATCTTGATAATAATAAAATTTGTGCATTCACAAACAATTAATGTCTTACAATTTAATTCAAGAAAAAATCAATGAAGGAAAAATTATTTTACTTGATGGAGGTATAGGTGCTGAGCTTGAAAAAAAAGGAGCTAAAATGGATCAAAACCTCTGGTGTGGAAAATGTTCGGTAGATAGCCCAGAATTTCTAAAAGAAGTTCATGAAAATTATATTGATGCAGGTGCTGATGTTATTACAACAAATACTTATGCTACAACTCCAATTTCTCTTAAAAAACACGGATATGAAGACTCAATTGAATTATTTAATAAACAAGCAGTTCAAATTGCAAAACAAGCAATTAATAATTCAAAAAAGAACATCTGTTTAGCAGGAAGTGTTTCGAGTTATGGAAGTTTTCTTAAACTTGGAACAAAGAACATGAAGCCATGTTTTAATGAACATATTAAAATTTTATCAAATGAGGGTGTTGATTTAATAATTTTAGAAGCAATGACATCTCAAGCAGAAATCGTGGAGACTATGCTTGAGTGTTCTTCAAATATAAAGTTACCTGTTTGGCTTTCTATCTCCTGTGTAATAGATCAGAATACAAAAAATATTACACTTGGTTATGATGATGTGAAGAATAAAACTGAAATTTACGAGGATTTAGAAGTATCGTTGAAAAATTTTAGTAAATTACATAAGGGGCCAATTTTAATTGCTCACTCAGATATTAAAACAACGAGTGCAGCTTTAGATACTGCATTAAAAAATTATAATGGAGTTATTGGTGCTTACCCTAATAAAGGCTATTACGAAAAACCAAATTGGAAGTTTGTAGATAATTTTTCACCCAATGATTATTTGGAAGTTGCAAAAAAATGGGTCAGCAAAGGTGTAAAAATTGTTGGTGGTTGTTGTGGTATAGGAGTTGAAGAGATAAAAGCTGTTTCAATTTTGAAGTAATAATATATTGTAAAATTATGAAAACTTTTATTGGTGGTATTGGTTGTTTTTGGGACGAAACTAAATACGATGGTATAAAAGGAATATTATCTACAGAATGTGGTTACTGCGGAGGTGATGATCCTAATGTTACTTACAAAGCAGTTTGTGGTGGGGATACAGGTCACATAGAAGTAGTTAAAGTTCAATATGATGAAAATATTTTAAGCTATGAAGATATGGTCAGATTATTTTTTAAACTCCATGACTCAACTCAAAAAAATAGACAAGGAACTTATGTAGGAATTCAATATCGGTCTGAGATATTTTATAATAATGATAATGAAAAAAATACAGCAGAGAAAATTTTAAAAGAAATGAATGAGAAATTAGATGGAAAAGTTACTACAAAGATTTCCAAAGAAAAAAACTATTGTAAAGCAGAAGGCTATCATCAAAATTACGAGAAAAATAAATCTCTTAAGTTTGGATAAAAAATACTAATTTGAAAAAAATTATTTCAGAAAAAAATCCAGAATTAGTTACAAGAAAAGATAATAAAGCTCAATGGAATCTCCCAAATAAAAGGAGGTTGGGTTTTAGAAATTTATATAAAATTAATAGATATGGAATATACCTTAGATCAGATTTTGTTTTAAAATTAAAAAAAAAAATTAATAAGAAAATTGGTAAATTATCTTCTGTAAAAAAGGTAACTAAAAATAAAGCTTTTTGCTCTTTAATAGTTGGTAAAGATCAGGATATTTTATTCGAGCAGTATGCAAAGGACTTTTCTACAAATCAGCCACAAACAATTATGTCAATTACAAAAATGTTTATACATTTATTTGTGGGAGAGCTGATAGACAGAAAACTAATAAACTTAAATAAGAAAATTTCATTTTACTTGCCAAAAATTGGCAGTGGTTATGCAAATGCAAAAGTAAAAGACGTTTTAGACATGAACATTGTAAATCTATATAGCGAAGATTATACAAAAGCTTATTCGTCTTCATTTTTACATGAGCCTGTGGGAGGATGGAGATTGCCTATTAAAGGTAAAAACATTCAAAGCCAGGAACAATATTTAAATTCAATTAAATCTTTAAAAAGCAGAGATTTAAAAAATTATACCGATCTGGCGCATTATAAATCAGCTAATACCGATGTTATTGGGTTAATTGTAGAAAAAGTAAGTAAAAAAAGTTTAAGACAATGGTTGTTGGAAACAGTTGAAGCAACAGGATTTGAAGAAGGATTGTATATAGGAACAGATAGATTTGGAACACCGTGGATGTCTGGAGGCGGAAGTTTAATTACAAGAGATTTTTTAAGAATGGGTTTACTTTTTTCTAGGTTTGGAAAAGGTATAAATGGAAAAAATATTGGTTCTAAAACTTTTTTGAGTAAAACTATTAATAGTGAGGGACCCAAATACATTCAATTATCTAAAGATAAATTTGTCTGTTATGTTAATTCTTTAATGAAATGCGGTAACTGGATTGGTCACTCTGGGTATGGGGGCCAATTTTTAGGAATAAATTTGAAAACAAAAGTTGTTGCTGCTTTTTTTTCAGTCTTAGAGACTAAATCTGCAACAAATGAAAAATATAAAAAAGATATGGTAAATATGATAGACCAAATAATTAGTAAAGATTACTAAATTAAGAAAATTTAGTTATTAATGATTTTAAATGTTTATCTGTGACGCCACAACACCCCCCAATAATTTTTACCTGATCGTCTATTAGCTCAGAACACTTATCAACAAATTCAATTTCATTTTCAGTTATTAATGCTTGCATAGTACTGGTGTCAAATTTATGAATTTCTGGATAGAACATAATTGGCCCATTCCAATTTGATTTTAAAACTTTCATTCCCTCTTTTGTATCAATAAACCAACTATGCATAATGCCATAAACATCTCCACCGATAGATTTGAGTGAATTAATTATTTCAGCAAAATTTATAATTTTATCTTCAGGAAGGAATTTTGGCTCATCAGGATATTTTAAAGGGTCATATATAATAGATCTTTCTTTTTCAGCTCTAAAATTTCTACCTACTACGGTTTCATCAAACTTACTTATGCAGCAACTTAATCCAACCCAGACAGGTAAACTTGTTTCCAAAGCTGCATTAAGCAAAATTTTAGCATGGTCAATATCTAAAAGCATTTCAAGAATAAGCACTTCGACTCCCTCTTCTTTTAATACCTTCGCTTGTTCTTTATAATTTTTTTCTTCTTTTGCAAATGATGGTACAAATTTTGTGTCAGGTCTAAATTCATTTTCAGCCAAAGCTAAATATGTTGACATACTTCCAGCAATTTTAATTTTTTTTCCAGAATTTTTGACTGCTTGTCTTGCTAACTTAACTGTATCAATGTTAATTTTTATAGTCTTATCTCCTAAATTTGAAGGCTCAAGACAATGTCTTGCAGTTCCAAAAGTATTGGTTGTTATCATATCACATCCAGCCATTATATGACTTTCGTGTACTTTGATTACTATTTCTGGTGAGAAAACATTTGCTAAACCAGAAAAAGCTGGTCCCATTTTTCCACCAAGTCTCTGAATTTCTGAACCTGTTCCACCATCTAAGAAGACTTTTTTTTTTGATTTCAATAATTCATTAATATCCATTATGCTAATTTCTTCTCTGACTTTGGAACATATACAACTTCAATTACACCGCCAAGAATTATTAGAATACTACCTATTGTTTCTCTCCAACCAAAAGGTTCATTTGTTAAAATACTAGCACTAACAACACCAACAATTATTTCAGCTAAAAATAAAATAGATGATAAGCCGGCTCCTAGTTTGCTTGGAGCCCAAAAGATTATTACTCCTGTAGGAATAAAATAAAATATCGAAATAAGTAATAAAAAAGTGGACATTGACATGATAACCTCCACTGATGGAACTGGTCCTAAATAATCTACTAAGAATAACCCAATAGGTATACTGGCTAAACCTCCATAAAAAAAGAATGTGAATATAATTGGAAAGACTCCATCTGTTTTAATTATTTCCATTCTAATTAAACCAGCACCAAATAGTGCACCTCCAGCAAGAGCCAACCAATCCCCTGCATTTTGAGGTAATGGAATTATATTTTCTTGACTGAATACAATCCATAAACCTCCTAGTGCCAAACCTAATGTGATTACCCTCTTCCAACCAAATTTCTTTTTTAAAAATATAATTTCAAATATTGTTGTCCAAACAGGTATCATGTAAAACATGATTAATGCTTTAACTACATCAGTAAGAAGAAAGCTAAGAGCATAACAAACAAATCCACTTCCAACAAAAAAACCAGTCAGAGGAAATTCCAATCCAATAGACTTTCCTTTTATAACTCTCCAAATTGCGACTGGTGATAATATTAATATTCCAACCGCCATTTGGGATATTGTTCCCCAGCCACCAGTCAAACCTCCATCTTCTAATATTCTTTGAGGTAACCAATAAATTCCCCATGAACCAGCAGCAATAGCTAATGCAAATGAAATTTTAAAATGATGAGGGTGTCTGGTCATTATTATTCCGATAATTCTGGTTTAAATTTTGAAAAGTTAAAAATTTCTTCATAAGATTTGGCAAAGTTAATTAGTTTATTATCTTCTTTAACATTTGCTATAATCTGCATTCCCATTGGTAGCCCTTTATTATTAAAACCAACTGGAATAGATATAGTTGGCAAACCAAGCAAACTTGATAATGTATAGACTTCCATATATCTATGATAAGTGTCAATTTTATTGTTATTGATAAATTCTGGATTGTTTAGGTTCTTTTCAAAAGGAAATAGTTGAGCCGATGGTAATGCTAAAAAATCGTAATGTTTAAATAGGTTTTGTATTTTATCCATATATTTATTTCTTATTTCTATTGCTTTTAAAACATCGTTTGTTTTGATGCTTTTCCCTTTTTCATATTCCCAATATGCTTGGGAAGGTAATTCATTTAAATTTTTTAAATTATATAACAAAAAGTTTTCATACAAAAATTTGGCTCTTAATATTATCCAAGAATACCACAACTCTTCTGAATTAATTTCAGTTTTTAAATCTTCAATATTTAAATTATTTGACTGTAATTTTTTTAAAATATTTTCACATAAGTCGATGATTCCATCTTCATACTTATATTGTTCGTTTAGATCAATGCACCATCCAATTTTTAAATCTGAAAGTTTTTTAATATTTATAACTTCAAGATCGAAAGATAATTTATCCTTTACATTCTTCCCTTTTATATATTTAAATAAAAATTCCATGTCATTGGGAGTCCTAGCAAAACATCCAATTGTAGATATTAAAGGAAAATCTTTTAAATTTTTAATTTCAAATCTATCTTCTGCAATCGCACCAGGTGTTGGTCTTAATCCATAAATATTTGCAAATGCTGCTGGGTTTCTACAAGATCCCATCATATCTGTGCCATCTGCAAAAGGAATTAAATTTGCTGCAACAGCTGCTGCTGCACCACCAGAAGACCCTCCCGCTGACTTACTATGATCATAAACATTTGAAGTTGCTCCATAAACTCTGTTAGTAGTATGACAACCAACAGCAAATTCAGAGAGATTTGTTTTACCAATTAAAATTGTGTTTTTTCTATAATTATCTACTAATAAAGAGTCCTGTTTTGGGATATTTTTTAATAACTCTTTATATCCATAACAAGTTACCTCATTTTTAATATCAAATAATTCTTTAACAGCAATTGGAAGTCCATAAATATCATCTTTGTCATTATCACTATTAAAATTTTCATCTTTTAATTTTGCTTCTTCAGTAATTTTTGTTTCATCTATATGTGAAATAATAGCATTTAATTTTGGGTTGAATTTTTTTATTCTATCTAAATAGAAATTTATTACCTCTGCAATTTTAATTTCCCTATCTTTAATTTTTGAAATTATTTGATGGACAGAAAAATTCTCAAGCACTTAATTAAACCTATCTTGCTTGTCTAATACTCTCTAAAACTAAAGTCTTGACCTCGTCTAATGATGCCTTTTTAGGATTTTGTCCATAAGCTTGGTCTAACATTGATTTCTTTGCTATTCTCTCTTGGCAATCTTCTGGCACTCCTAATTCATTTAATCCTTTAGGGATTTTTAATCTATCTAGAATTATATTTAAGTTGTCTTGAAAACTTTCAATTGAATGGTTTTCAAATTGCATGGCCTCTGACATTCTTTTTACTTTTTCTTCTAATCCAGGTAAATTATATTTCATGACTGCAGGAAGTATAATTGCATTAGTCAATCCATGATGAGTATTATATTCAGCACCAACCATGTGCGAAATTGCATGAACTAAACCTAGGCCTTTTAAGAAAGCTATTCCGCCCAAATAAGATCCTATGATCATTCCTCCTCTAGCTAAAAGATTATCGGGTTCTTCCACAGCTGAATAAAGTGATTTTGAAATTAAATTTAAACTTTCTAATGCAGAACCATCACAAAGTGGATGAAACATAGGAACACTATAACCTTCAATTGCATGTATCATTGCATCTATACCTGTCCAAGCAGTAAGATTTGCTGGTAATTTTAAAGTTAGCTCTGGATCTACTAAAGCTAAACATGGTCGGGCATCTGGATGCCATAAACAAAACTTCATTCCTTTTTCAAGATGAGTAACCATAGCTGTAACTTCTGTTTCAGCACCAGTTCCTGCTGTAGTTGGAATAGTAATTATTTTTGGAAAAGGATTTTCCATAGTTAATTTTGGTGGCTCTTTTTCAAATTCAAAATCCCATAACGGTACTCCGCTATTAACTGTAAGAGAAATTGCTTTGCCTCCATCCATTGCACTTCCACCGCCTATTGCAATTATTGCATCATGATTGCCTTCACGAAATTTTTTACATCCAGAATCTATTTCATCATCTCTGGGGTTTGGCGATATATTTGAATAAATATCTGATTTGATTTTTGAGTCATTAAGTAAATTTTGTAAATCACTTATAAATGGTAAATTTACACTACCACTATCAGTAACAATTAATGCATTATAAATTTTAAATTTTTTACAAAAATTTCCAATTTCTTTAAATCTTCCTGGACCATAAGCTGTAAAAGTCGGGAATGTCCAATCCTGATTATTTAATAAAAATTCTTCATTAAGCTTAAAATTTTGCATAATATTTTAAAAACTTATACTAATTTCAATATTATTAAATGAAAATTTCATCCGAAAAAACAGATCTAAAAAAAACATATTTAGCTATTGCTACAATGCTCTTGGCAATTTTGTGTATAGATCTTTACATGGTTATTATTAAATTTTTAGGTGATGAATACTCAATAATTCAATTAACTTTATTTAGAAATGTAGCAGCAATTATACCTTTGCTATTATTGATCTTATTCACAAATGAATTTTCAACAATATTTAAAAACATAGGAAATAAGTTTTTGATATTGAGTTGCTTGAGAGGAATATGTTTTCTTTCTATGAATGTGTTCATTTTCATCTCAGTAGTAAATCTGGAATTTGCAACAGCTATGACGTTAACCTTCTCGTCGCCTTTCTTCATAGTAATACTATCAATAATTTTATTGAGTGAAAAAATTGGTATTTATAGATGGTCAGCAGTTATAATTGGTTTTGTTGGTGTAGTTATGATAATGAAACCAACAAGTGAAATTTTTAGTTTGTACTCAATTTTTCCAATTCTTACCGCTATAGCATGGGCTTTCACTGTCATAATTTTAAAATTCATTCAAGGTAATCATTCAACTGCTAAAATTCAGTTATATACTTTAATATTTAATGTCATTGGTGGTTTAATATTATTTTTTGTAACTACAGGACATGTTGAAATTAAAAATTTTAAAGATTTTATTTTGATGACAATGACTGGAGTTTTGGGTGGTACAGCAGCAATATTGTTTATTTATTCTTATCGTTTAATTTCAGCAAGTAAAATAGCTTCATTTGAGTATCTTGGTATACCGTCATCTTTTATTCTTGGTTGGATTTTCTTTAATGAAGCTCCATGGAGCCAGTTATTTCCTGGAGTAATAGTAATTATTTTTGCTGGTATGATTATTATATGGAGAGATAATATTAAGAATAAATCGATAGAAGGTAATAAGCAAATTTATTGATTTGATCTCATAGATTTCATGACTATTACTCTATCTATTTCACCTAATAGCTTTCCACTTTCGTTACAAACTACTGGATAAGTTTTATCATTATCAATAAGCCTATCTATTAAATTTTCAATTTTAGAATTATCTAAAATATTGTCTTTTCCATTCTCAAATAAATTTTTTGTTTCATTGCAGCATTCTGTTCTCATGACTTTGCCTGCACTCAATACTTTATATTTAGGAACATCTTCACAAAAATCTTTAACATATTGATCTTTTGGATTAGATACAATTTCTTCAGGTGTGCCAACTTGTGAAACTTCTCCATCTTTCATAATTGCAATGTGGTCTCCCATTTTAATTGCCTCTAAAAAGTCGTGAGTTATAAATACCATAGTTTTTTGAAGCTTTTCTTGGATCTTTAAAAGCTCATCTTGCATTTCTCTTCTAATCAAAGGATCCAAAGCTGAAAAAGGTTCATCAAAGATTAATATTTCAGGGTCCACAGCTAACGCTCTTGCAAGTCCTACCCTTTGCTGCATACCTCCAGATAATTCTCTTGGATAATTATTATGCCAACCATCTAAGCCAACCATTTTTAAAACTTCCATTGACTTTTCTGTTCTTATATCTTTTTTTGTTCCCCTTACTTCTAATCCATAACCAATATTTTCTAAGACTGTTCTATGAGGAAATAAACCAAAATGTTGGAAAACCATGCTCATTTTATTTCTTCTTAATTCTAATAATTCACTTGCGCTCATTTTTGTAACTTCAACATCATCCATTTTCACAATGCCAGCTGTTGGTTCAATCAATCTCGAAATACATCTCACTAATGTTGATTTTCCACTACCAGATAATCCCATTACTACAAATGTTTCACCTTTTTGAATTGAGAAACTGACATCTTTAACAGCAACAACATGTCCGGTCTTTTCTTGAACTTCCTTAATACTTAAATTTTTATCAAGGTTTTTAATAATTCTTTTTTCGTCTGGTCCAAATAATTTCCATATATTTGTACAAGTAATTTTTTGTTCTACAGCCATTTTTAATAAATAATATTACCCTAAAAATAGACAATATTTTACTTTAAATGTAAAATTATTTATTTTAACTTGCGAACATGGCTACTAGAACTGATTTAATAGATAAATCAAATCAATCAAAAAACATAATAACTTATGTAATTATTGGAGTTGTTTTTTTGGTAGCACTTTGGCTATCTACTCAAAGTGAAGGGCCTTCAAAATTTCCTAAAGAAGTCACTGATAAATTTACATTTACAGCTTGGGTGAATGACGGAGAAGATTATTTAAAAAAAAATTATAGATGGGTCACTAAAATTATAGCAAGCTATATAAAAGAAACTTATTATTTTTTAGAAGACTTTTTGCTTGAATCTCCTTGGATTTTAATTGCAGCAATAATTGTAATACCCTGCATAATTGCAGGTGGTTTGCGATTGGGAATTTACTCATCTTTTGTAGTTTATTTTTGGGGAGCAACAGGAATGTGGGAACCATCCTTGCAAACAGTAGCATTGATGGGTTTATCAGTTTTATTATGTGTATTTTTTGGGTTTATACTGGGTGTCTTGTGTTCACAAAGTAATAGATTTGAAAATTTCATGAAGCCAGTCTTAGATACTATGCAAGTCATGCCAGCATTTGTATATTTGTTCCCAGCATTATTTTTTTTTGGGATAGGAGGTGCGCCAGCGATATTGGCTACCATGATATATGCGATGCCTCCAATAATAAGATTGACGAATACTGGCATAAGACAAGTGCCAGCTCAAACTATAGAGTCTGCCACTTCCTTTGGTTCAAGTAAACTTCAGTTGTTATTTAAAATTAAAATTCCATTATCTTTACCAAGTATAATGATGGGTATTAACCAAGTAATAATGATGGCATTGGCATTAGTTGTTCTTGCATGTTTTATAGGTGCTGAAGGTATTGGTGGTCAAGTTTGGCAAGCAATAAGAAGATTGGATGTTGGCTGGGCAATGGAAGGTGGGCTATGTATTTTATTCATGGCGATAATGTTTGATAGATTTAGTTTAGCGTTTAGTAAAGATAAAGAAAGACTTCCTTCAGATGTTCAAAGATTTTATTTACTTCCTCAAAGTTGGGAAAAATATCAAATCGCAAAAATTTTAGAAACTCCATTAAGTTTTGGAAATAAGATTTTAAAAATCATATGTCAAATAGTTACATCTGCTATAGCAACAGTATTTAGAGTCTTAGTTTCAATTTTTAATAAATCTACGGGAGAAAACATCGGTGAATTCATTAGCAAAAGATATTATGTTATTCCATATTTTCTAGTTTTATTTCTAATTGCATTTATAGATAATTACTTTTTAGAAATAGGAACATTTCCAAAGGAATGGAAATTATCAATACGACAACCAATTAGTAACGCAGTGGAAAGCCTGACTGTAAATCCTGGATTTATTTCTTTTGCAAAAGGTTTAAGAGCTTTTGTTTATTTAAATTTGTTAAGACCTTTAGATGTTTTTCTAACTCAAATACCTTGGTGGTATACATTAGCAGTATTTTCAGCTTTAGGATATGTAACTGTTGGAATAAGATTTGCAATAATTACTGCAGTTCTTCTTCTATTTATTGGTGCATGTGGAATATGGACTCAATCAATGATAACTTTATCTTCAGTGCTTGTTTCTGTTGTGCTGTGTTTTGTTATAGGAGTTCCTCTTGGAATAATTGCATCTTACAATGAAAGATTTAGAAATATTCAGAACGTAGTGTTGGATGCAATGCAAACACTTCCTTATTTTTGTTATTTAATTCCTGTTTTAATGTTTTTTGGTGGCGGAACAGTGTCAGCTGTCATTGCTACAGTAATATATTCAATTCCACCAATAATTCGATTAACATCACTAGGTTTAACACAGGTTTCTGGTACTTACTCAGAAGTATCGAGATCATTTGGTGGAACACTTATTCAAACATTAAATAAAGTTAAATTCCCATTAGCTATTCCAAGTTTAGTTATTGGATTTAATCAGACTGTAATTATGGCTTTTGCTATGCAAATAGTTACACCGCTTATTGGTGGTAAGGGCTTGGGTTTAGAGGTATTTAATGGTCTTGCGAGATCCGACACTGGAAGAGGATTGGCAGCTGGTATTGGAATTGTATTGTTAGCTATTATTATTGATAGAATTACACTTGCGTGGACTAAGAAACAAAGAGAAGCTTTAGGCTTAATAAATTAAGACAAATAGTACTATTTGTGTGGTTTACATACTTATACATTTTGATCTAAAATGCATTTTTAATTAATTAAAAAGAGAGGAAATAAATGAAGTTATCAAAAAAGATATCAGCACTAATTCTTTCTGTAGCTCTGTTAATTGGAAGCTTTGGTCAAGCCAATGCAGCCAAAAGACTTCATGCAGCTATAGCAGATTGGACTGGTGGGATAATTACTTGCGAAGTTGCCGTAGCAATTCTTGAAAGAGAAATGGGATACAAAATTAAACAAACTGTATTTCCTTCAGGAACTGGTTTATGGGAAGCAATCGCTGCAGGTGAGCTAGACTTCGCTTGCGAAAGTTGGCCAAGTTACGCAGAAGCTGACACTGTTATGTTAAATGAGGACTTAATATACGAGGGTAAAGTCGTTGGTACATACAGTGGTGATGGAAGTGTAGACTTACTTGGAACAGCAGGAATAATCGGTATGTCAGACTACTGGATACCAAGATACGCTGCTGAAGAACTAGGTATTAAAACTTGGAAAGACTTAAATAAACACAAAGCAAAATTTGCAACAATTGAAAGTGGTAATAGAGGTAGACTTATTGGATGTCCAGTTGCAGGTTGGAACTGTCATGACCAAAAAAGACTTGATCTTTTAGGAATAGACTTCCAAGCTGATGAACTTGGAACAGAAGCAGCTGCTATCGCAGAAGCAAAAGCTGCTTACATGCGAAAAGAACCATTCCTACTTTATCTATGGTCGCCACATTGGTTTTTTGGTGCTTATGATATGGTTGGTGTAAAACTTCCAGATCACAAAGTTTGTGACAGCTTCACTGAAGCAAATAACTGGAAAGATTGTGGAACTGCTGCATGGCCAGCAACTGGTTGGGCTAAAGATTACACTATGAACTATGGAAACCCAGCTACTTTTGCTAGCGCTGAACATGCTGATGCTAAGAAGTTCTTTGAAAAAATGTCTTTACAAAATATCGACCAAGCTAAAATGTTAGTTGAAGTTGATCAAAATGGAAGAGATGTTAAAGAAGTTGTTAATGAGTGGTTAGACAATAATCCAGATAAATGGAAAAGTTGGCTTCCATAATAACTTTAAAATAAATTAGATAAAAGGGCTTTGATATTTTCAAAGCCCTTTTTTTATTTCTTAAGATAATTTAATCTACCCACAATTTCATCTCTATCCATGTAATAACCTTGCAGGTGTCTGTGTCCAGAATTTGGATCAAATTCAGTTCTTCCATGAAGCACTCTTCTATTATTGAATGTATATATATCTCCAGGTTTTAGTCTAAATTTTATTTGAAATTTGTCATCGTGTAAAAGTTTTCCAAATTTATGATGTGATTTATAAACTTTATCCATTTGATCCGGGTGACAATCTAAAGCATCCATTGTTGCAGTGCTAAATCTAACATCATTATAATCGCCATCTTTTGTTAGACTTATTGCAGTACCATAAAAACTTCTATGAGCTTCTTGTGTGTAATCTTTGTCTCTAAACTTTAAAGGAATTTTTGTTAGCGTATCAAAAGTATCTTTATCATTTTTCTTTAAATATTCTGCTACTGCAAATGCATCTACTGCTGATGAGTCGCCCCCTTTTGCTGAATTAACTAAACAATGTAAAAATTGATACCCAGGAGGATTCTCAAACCATGGTAAATCCATATGATTTTGAAGTGCATGAGCTGTATAAGCTGAGTTATTTGGTTTTGGTATATTTATAACTTCAAAAGGTGTTTTAAAAAATGTCTCTCTTGTGTGACTAATTCTATTTAAAACAGGAAATGCAGAATTTTTTTCTACTGGAGCATTATAAACTATAGCTATTCCTTTATAGTGAAGAAGCTCTAACCATTTAATTAATCCCTCTTCAGAAGATATTATTTCATTATGATCTATATATATACTATCAATATTTTTTTCTAATTTGCCATCCCACAATTGATAAGGTGATTTGTATTCTTCATTATTTTTTATTGTGTAACAATTTTCTCTAAGCCAATTAATATCATAATGACTTACATGATTTCCCTCACTCCACTCTATTTCTAATTTACCATCATTATTAAGATTATATTTTTTTGGGTTTATATTTTCTGATACATCTAAAATATTAAACATTCGATGCCTAGAATCTTTATCATGTGCTGTTGGGCAATTATCCCTAAGCCACATATAATTAAATTTACTTTCTTTCCCATCATCCCAAATTACTTGAAGATAAGACCCATTTTTTGAAATTTTTGAAATTGAATGCATAATTAATGATTATATAAAATAATTCACATTTCAATTCAATTAATAGTTGACTTAATATTTTTTGAGAGATTTATTAGCGTTAAGTAATTTGTTAAGATAACAAATAAGATTGTTTGAATGTCTAAAATTGAAATAAATAATGTATTTAAAATATTTGGTTCAAAACCATCCAGTGTTTTGCAGATGGTTAAAGATGGTTCAAGTAAAGAAGAAATTTTAGAAAAAACAGGTCATACAGTTGGACTAGACAATGTAACTCTAAAAATTAATGAGGGTGAAACATTTGTTTGTATGGGTTTATCGGGATCAGGTAAATCAACTCTCATAAGACATTTAAATAGATTAATAGACCCAACTGATGGAGAAATCCTAATTGAAGGAACTAATGTAATGAGCCTTAAAAAAGAAGAGCTAATTGATTTTAGACGACATAAAATGAGTATGGTTTTTCAAAGGTTCGGTTTGTTTCCTCACAAAACAGTATTACAAAATGTTGGATATGGACTTGAAATGCAAGGTGTAGAACTTGAAAAGAGAAACAATGTTTCTATGGAAAAAATTGAATCTGTTGGATTAACAGGTTTTGAAAATCAATTTCCAAATCAATTATCTGGAGGTATGCAACAACGAGTTGGACTTGCAAGAGCATTGGCAACTGATACAGATATAATGTTAATGGATGAAGCTTTTTCTGCTTTAGATCCTTTAATTAGAAGTGATATGCAAAAACAGTTACTAGCTCTTCAATCGGAACTAAAAAAAACTATTGTATTTATTACTCATGACTTAGATGAGTCATTAAAGCTTGGTGATCACATTGGAATTCTTAATGCTGGAAAGCTTGTTCAAGTTGGAACCCCTGTAGATATTATTATGAATCCAGCTGACGATTATGTTGAAGCTTTTGTCAAGGATGTAAATAGAGCAAAAGTGATTAAAGCTAAAATTATAATGAAATCAATAAATGAAACAACTAATGAAGAAAAAAATAATCTTATTAAAATACATGAAGACCAGTTTATTGAGGAGTTTTTGCCACAAGTTGTTTGTAATAATGCCAATTGCGAGGTGGTTGATAAACAAGGAAATGTAAAAGGATATATCACTAATAAAGAGCTACAACACTCTTTGAGTAAATCTTAAAATTATGAGTATAGATTTAAAAAACAAAAGAATAGTTATATCTGCTGGAGGTTCAGGGATAGGCTGGAGTTCAGCAAAAATATTTTTAGAGAAAGGTGCAACAGTATATCTTTGTGATATCAATGCCACTTTTCTTAACAAATGCAAAAAGCATAAACTAAATAATAAAAAATTATTTGTTTTTCAATGTGATGCCTCAGACGAGAACCAGGTAAAGAATTTTTTTACCAAAGTATTAAAAAAAACAAAAAAAATTGATGCTCTTATTAATAATGTTGGAATTGCCGGGCCAACTGGAACACTTGAAAAATTAAAAAGTAAAGATTGGGAGAATACTTTAAAGGTAAATGTTATAAGCCATTTTTATTTTTCAAAGTATTCAATTCCAATGCTTAAAAAAAATAAAGGCGGAGCAATAATAAATTTATCATCAACCGCAGGTATATTTGGATTTCCATTAAGATCTCCTTACTGTGCAAGTAAGTGGGCAGTTGTTGGTATAACTAAAACATTGGCAATGGAACTAGGAAAATTTAAAATTAGAGTAAATGCTATTTGTCCAGGAACAATTAAAGGAGATAGAATGGGAAGAGTCATAAGAGATAAATCTAAATTTTTAAATGTTTCAAAAAAATTAATAGAAAAAGAATTTGTTTCAATGACATCAATGAATACTTGGGTATACGAAGACGACATTGGAAAAATTTGTAGCTTTTTAATTTCTAATGATGCTCCAAGAATATCTGGGCAAGTAATCGCCGTAGATGGCAATACTTTGAGAATGCACTAACAATTAAACTTTTATATTTTTTTCATTTATTTCCATAAATGGAAAATGAGACTCTTTAAAATGTATATTTTCTGCTTTTTTTAAAAAAACTGATATCATCCAGTAAACCTGCATATAAATAGTATTTCTTGTATTTTTCCACATAAGTTAAAATTGGTGCTGCGCACTTTTCACAAAAATGTTTTTTTATTTTATTACCACTACCTCCTTTGTGTTCATAAATTTTCAATTTTGATTTATCTATATCTATTGCTCCGTCTCTAAGCAGTATTATTGTCATCATTCCCCCTATTTTTTTTCTACAATCAATGCAATGACAATTAAAAACTAAAGGGACTTCATCAAGCTTAACGTTAAAAGTTATATCTCCACAGATGCATCCGCCTGTTTTATTTATAAAAATTTTTTCTTTCATCAATTTCTAATTTTATTCTCGTATTTTTTTCTAATTTTTAAGACATCAACTAAATATTGGTCCCTAATATTTGAAAGCATATTAATTGATTTACCCTTAGCTTGTTTTTTTGTGCCTGATATAAGTTTATTAGATAATTTATTTGTTAATTTTGGAGCTTTTAATTTTGTCCAAGGTAATTTTAAAGCTGGACCAAATTGCTTTAACATATGTTTCATTCCTTCATTGCCTCCCGCGAGATGAAAGGTTAAAAAGGTGCCCATTATTGAGTATCTAAGACCTGGTCCATCTTCTATTGCACGATCTAATTCCTGAGTTGTTGCATAATTTTCGTTAATTATATGCAAACCTTCTCTCCACAGTGCTTCTTGAAGTCTATCTGATAAATAACCTGGTAGTTCTTTTTTAAGCATAATTGGTTTCATTGAGATTGATTTGTAATATTTGTTTGCGTCTAAAAGAAACTTTTTTGTAGTTTTTTTTCCAGGAACTATTTCAACTGCTGGCAACAAATATGCTGGGTTAAATGGATGCCCAATTATGCCTCTTTGTGGATTTTTACTCTTAGAAAAAATTTTAGTGGGTAAAAGTCCTGAGGAGCTTGAGGAAATAATTATATCCGATTTTACATATTTTGAGATTTTGTGTATCAAATCGGTTTTAACTGTATAATTTTCTAATACACTTTCTTGAACAAAATCGACATTTACAAGAGCTTTTTCAAGTGAATTAAAAAATTTTAAATTTTTAATTAAAATCTTTTTTCCAAAAAGTTTTTTTATACTTTTTGAAGTTCTTTTTATCTCTTTTAAAACATAGCTTTTAAGATTTTTGTTTTGATCATATGCATGAACGATTTTATTGTGTGCTAAATTTCTTATTATCCATCCAGTCCCTATGACACCGGTTCCAACAATTCCCACAGTTTTAATTTTTGACATTACTTGTGTTTTACAAGTTTTAATTTTTCTCTTGTTTCTGAAGGTGACATAATCTCTACACCAAGATCTGTAACTATTCTTATAGCTTTCTCAACTAATTGAGGATTTGTTGCTAATTTACCTTTAGATAAATATAAATTATCCTCTAATCCAACTCTTGGGTTACCTCCCATTACTACAGTTTGTGCAACATATGGCATTTCATTTTTAGATATTGCAAAACCTGACCATATGCCTTCTTTGGGCATTATATCTTTCATTGCTTGCATAGCTAATGGTGTTGCGGGTGCTCCCCACGGTATTCCTAAACACATTTGAAAAAGAGGTGGATCACTTAACAATCCTTCTTTATATAACTGAGCTCCAAACCACATATTTCCTAGATCAAAAGCTTCTATTTCAGGTTTAACTTTTATTTCCTGAAGCTTTTTAGCAGCTTTTCTTAAATCGTTAGGTGTATTAACTGTAATAACAGAACTGTCTCCAAAATTTAATGTACCACAATCAAGTGTACATATTTCTGGAAGAAATTGTTCAGCATTGGCTATTCTCTCCATTACATTTGCCATGTCTGTCATTGGACCAAATTCTAAAGGGTTCTTGCCTTGGCCTATATCTAAATCACCACCCATTCCTGTTGTAAGATTAAGAACTACATCAGTTTCAGATGATCTTACTCTATCAACTACTTCTTTATAAAGCTCAAGTCTTCTACTTGGGGTTCCATCTTCTTCTCTAACATGAATATGAGCAATAGCAGCACCAGCTTTCGCTGACTCTATTGCTGCTTTTGCAATTTGCTCTGGAGTTTTGGGCAAATCAGGATGTTTGCTTGCTGTATCACCAGATCCTGTAACTGCGCATGAGATGAAGACTTTATTGTTCATTTTTATTTATAGAAAAATATAATATCATATCATTAATAATTATAGGAAATAAAATTAAATGGACTTAAATAAACTAAGAGTAAGACGTAGTTTTATATTTACCCCAGGTCTTCAACCAGAAATGTTTCCAAAAGCCTTAGCTTCAGGTGCTGATATGGTTTGTATTGAATTAGAAGATGGAATAGCCATGAAAGATAAAGATGAAGCAAGAAAAAATACTATTGATGCATTAAAGTCACTAGAAGTAAAAAATGATGTTGAATTAGTTGTTAGATTAAATTGTCAAAGAACCAAACATGGACTTCTAGACTTAGAAGCTATTGCTTCAAATAAACTAAAAGTTAAAGCTATCATGTTACCTAAGGTTAAAACGCCTGACGAAATTACATTTATTGATGACATGCTTACTGATTGCGGTTTAGATACTGATCTTCATGTTATAATGGAAACTAATCAAGCTCTTGAAAGTATTTATGATATTGCACATTCTAGCGATAGAATAGTTGCTCTTTATTTCGGAGGAGAAGATATGGCAGCAGAATTGAGAGTGGAAAACAAATTAGAGAATTTAGTTTATGCAAGATCAAGATTAGTTCATGCTGGTGCAAGTAAAGGAGTTGATGTTATTGATGTTCCATATTTAAATCTTGAAAATATGGAAGGGATGAAAAAAGAAGCGCAGTTTGTTAAAAACTTAGGTTTTACTGGAAAAGGATCTATTCATCCAAAACAAATAAGTATTTTAAATGAAATTTTTACTCCATCAGAAGAAGAAATAAGTAAAGCTAAAAGAATTATGGATCAATTTAAAAAAGCTAATACAGGTTTGGTTGTAATTGATGGCAAATTAATAGAAAGACCAGTTTTACGAGAGATGCAAAGAAAATTGTTAGTAGCAAATAAAATAAATAAAAGCTGATAAAATGTCATTCCATTTGGCTTCGAGAAAAATAATTAAAGATTGGACAGATTATAATGAGCATATGAACATGGCTTATTATGTTTTAATTTTTGATGAAGCTTGGGAGACGATGCTTAATAAATTTGAAATGGGTGGAGCTAAAGCACAAATTAATAAAAGAAGCACTATGGTGGTTGAAACAAGAACAACTTATAACAACGAAGTTAAAGAAAATGAAGAAGTAGATGTTTATTGCACTTTTTTTGATCATGATAAAAAAAGATTACATTTAAAATGTGAAATGATTGAAAAAAAAACAAAAAAACTTGCTGCAACAACAGAAAGTATCTCTCTTTATATTGATCTAGATAAACGAAAAGTTACAGAATTCGAAGAAGATAAAATAAAAATTATGGAAGATTTTATTAATGAGAATAAAAATAATTTTAAAACTAATAATCTTGTACTTACAGGTAAATTAAAAAAATAAATGCAAATTGTAGAAGAAATTATTTATAATTTTGAAAATAATAAATCTTTATATATAGGTGAAAATATAACGATAGCAGATCACATGATTCAATCTGCAATGCTTGCAGAAAAGGCTAAATGTGACGATGATCTAATATGTTCTTGCTTACTTCATGATTATGGACATTTTGTTATAGATGATCCAGACAAATTAGTAGAAAATAATAAAGATGGTGAACATGAGATAATTGGATACAAATTTCTAAAAAAACATTTTAGCAATAAAGTTGTAAACCCAATCAAATATCATGTTTTAGCCAAGCGATATTTAGCAAGAGACAAAAGGTATTATAACAAATTGTCTAAAGCATCGAAGATTAGTCTAAAACTTCAAGGGGGGGTTTTAAATGATAAAGAGTGTGAAGATTTTGAAAACAAAGATTATTTCAAAAGTTCCATACTTCTCAGAAAATTTGATGAAGCATCAAAAGAAGTTGGAATTAAAATGAAAAATATCAATCAATATAAAGATTTAATAAAATTAAAATTAAAATGAATTTTGATTATATAATAATCGGTGCTGGTACAGCAGGTTGTGTTCTTGCAAATAGATTAAGTGAAAATGGTAAGTTTAATGTTGCTTTATTTGAAGCAGGTGGATCTAGTGATATTTGGAAAGTTAATATGCCTTTAGCAATTCTATATGCAATGCACGATCCAAAATATAATTATAAATATTATTCGGAACCAGAACCTAATTTAAATAATAGGAGATTATTTTGCCCAAGAGGAAAAATGATAGGTGGTTGTTCTGCACATAATGGGATGGTTTATGTTCGAGGAAACAAAAATGATTATGAAAGATGGGCTTCATTTGGTCTAAAATCATGGTCTTATGAAAATGTTTTACCATTTTTTAAAAAAATTGAGACATGGTCTGAAGGAGAGAATGAATTCAGAGGTGGAGAAGGAATTTTACCAGTAAATCAATCCAAAAATAAAAATCCATTGTTTAGTGCTTTTATTAATGCTTCTGTGGAAGCAGGATATAAAAAAAATGATGACATGAACGGAGAAGATCAAGAGGGGTTTGGAATGTATGATATTACAATTCATAAAGGACAAAGAGCTAGCGCTTCTAAATATTATCTAGAACCAGCAAAAAAAAGAGGAAATTTAAAAGTCTTTACAAATTCGTTTGCTGAAAGAATTATTTTTGAAGGAAAGAAAGCAGTGGGAATAGAGGTAAATATAAAAAATAAAGTCACAAAAGTTTATGCAAATAAAGAAGTTGTGTTGAGTGGAGGTTCAATCAATTCACCACAACTATTGATGTTATCAGGTGTTGGACCTGAAAAAGATTTAAAAGATAAAGGTATTAATGTTATCCACTCTTTAGAAGGAGTGGGTCAAAATTTACAAGATCACTTAGAAACCTACATTCAGCAAGAATGCAAAACTAAAGATACGCTCTTTTCTTATGTTAACAAAATAAATATGCTTAAAATTGGTATTCAATGGTTTCTTTCAAAAAGTGGCCCATGTTCTACTTCATATTTAGAAGCAGGTGGTTTTTGCAAATCTTCAGAAGACGAAAGCTATCCGAATATTCAATTTCATTTTTTTCCAGCATTTGTAATCGATCATGGATTAGTTGACCCTGACAGACATGGTTATCAATTACACGCAAGCTTGAATCAACCTAAGAGTAGAGGACATATTAAATTAAATAGTTCAAATCCATACGATTACCCAAAAATTCAATTTAATTATTTAGAAGATGAATATGATTTAAAAGAAACAATTAAATGTGTTCGAGTAGCTAGAAAGATTTTAGGTCAAGACTCGATGAAGCCTTATGCTGGAAAAGAGATTGGTCCAGGTGAAAGTGCAACTGATGATGAGCAAATTACAGAGTATATTAGATCAAAAGCCGAAACAGCTTATCATCCATCCTGCACATTAAAAATGGGTGTGGACAAAATGGCGGTAGTTGACGAAAAATTGAAAGTTCACGGTTTAGAAAATTTAAGAGTTGCAGATGCTTCAGTTATGCCAGAGATTACAAGTGGTAATTTAAATGCACCAACTTTAATGATAGGTGAAAGAGCAGCTGACTTTATCCTTAATTAGACTCGAGATATTCTTTATATCTATCTAAACTTTCTTTAGGCCAAGCAATTTTAGGATCATACATTTCGTCATAGCAAATATCTTTGTTTACAATATTTATCCATGGATCTTTACTTTTAACAAATATGTGTGCTTGAGGTGGAAAAAGCTCTGGATTAGATAAAGTATTTGTTCTGATACTTATCCTTTTAACAGCGAATTCATAGTCAGAATAAATGTAAACACCACACTTTTTGCAAAAGTAAACCTTGCAGCTTTTTCCACTGCCTGCAATTAACTTCTTTTCTAAAAGCTCACCTTTAATATCTAATGAACTTTCAAAAATACTAGTATTAAGAACGAAAGATGATCCAGTTATTTTCTTACAATCTTTACAGTGACAAGCATGTGTAAATAAAGGCTTAGATTTAATAGTATATTTAATTTCTCCACAAATACAGCTACCAGAAATTGGTTTAAAATCTTCCATAAATACTTTTTAGAGTATCTTATTAATTATGAAGGTTAAAGTTTTTTTGATATAGGTGCGATATGCAAACAAACGATAATACAAAAGGTATTTTGTTTATTATGACTGGAATGGCCTTTTTTTCCATTCAAGATTCATTAATTAAATTTATTTTTGAAGATATTGCATTATTTGAGTTATATTTGGGAAGAACTTTAATACAAGCGACTATTCTCATATCTTTTTTTTTAATAACAAAAAAAAAATTTACTCTTAAAACTCATTATCCTTTTTTAACTTTAGTAAGGGTTGTTTGTTTCTTTTTTGGATTTGCTTTTTTTTATATTTCTTTAACCTTTATGACTTTAGCAATGGTTAGTGCTTTGTTTTTCTCATGTCCTTTCTTTATGTCTATGTTTGCTAAATTTTTCTTAAAAGAACAAATTGGAATTCGAAGATGGAGTGCAATTGTTGTGGGTTTTATAGGAGTATTAATTGTACTTAATCCAACACTTGAGGAATTTAATTTTTTCAAATTAGCACCTGTTGGATGTGCACTTTGTTATGCTTGCTCGATGACAATTACAAAATATACTTCTGATAAAGATAATATTTATACTCAAATGACTTTGCTTTATATTTTTGCGGTTATTGTAAGTTTAATTATATATCTTATTAGTGGAGATGGAAAATTTAATAATTTTTCTGATCCTACTTTACAATTTATTGTTAGAGAATGGTTTACTAACCCTTCAGCTTCATGGCCATATGTCTTTGTAATGGGAGTTGTTGCTTCTATATCTTTCTTTTGTGTCTTTTCAGCTTATAGTATAGCTTCACCTTCAATTGTATCTTTGTTTGAATACTCTTATATAATTTTCGCGATGATTGCGGGATATATATTATTTGAAACAATACCTGAACCAAGAACGTTTCTTGGGGCAGCTATTATTATTTCTGCAGGAGTGTATATTTACTTTAGAGAAAAAGTCAGAGGTCAAATGATTGCGACAGATACTCCTAATAGATAATTGCTAAAATTATAAGTATTTGTTTGAAAATTGAGATAATTTTCTCATTGAAATAATAATTTAATAGGATTTAATTTTGATTATATAAATTGTTAACAATTAAAGGGAAAATATGAAAAAATTACTAATAGGTATATTCGTGTTTATCTTAAGCTTTACTTCAAAAGCTTTTTCAGATGGGCATGGAATTAAAATGGGTATTATTTTAGGATTTACTGGTCCAATTGAAACCCTAACACCTGCAATGGCTGCTTCTGCAGAACTTGCTTTTAAAGAAGCTTCAGATTCAGGCTCATTACTAGGTGGAAAATATATTAAGGCAATGAGAGGAGACTCAACTTGTGCTGACTCTGCTGCTGGAACAACTGCTGCTCAAGGTTTAATTGATGGTGGTGTAGTTGCAATAATGGGTGCAGATTGTTCAGGTGTAACAACTGCAATAGCTGATAACGCTGCGATTCCTAATGGAGTAGTAATGATATCTCCATCCGCAACGTCCCCAGCATTAACATCAATAAATGATAATGGGTATTTCTTTAGAACAGCTCCGTCTGATGCCAGAGGAGGTGAAATCTTAGCAAAAATCACAAAGGATAGAAAAGTTAAGAGCGTTGCTATAACTTATACAAATAATGATTATGGAAAAGGATTAGCAGATGTTTACGAGTCTTTTGTAAAATCACTTGGCATTAAAGTAACAGCTGTAACTGCTCACGAAGAAGGTAAGGCAGATTACGGTGCTGAAGTTGCTACACTAGCTGCTGCAGGTGGAGAGGCATTGGCTGTTCTAGGATATCTTGATCAAGCAGGTGGAAGTATAATTCAAGGTTCTTTGGACTCTGGCGCATTTGATAAATTTGTTTTGTCTGATGGAATGTATGGTGAATCTCTGACAAAAAGATTTGGGAAAGATTTAAATAAATCATTTGGTTCTAGACCTGGATCAATGAGCAAAGGTGCAAATATTTTTACAGATTACGCTAAAAATGCAGGTATAGACTCTGCTGGACCTTTTACAGGTCAGTCCTATGACGCTGCAGCCCTAATAGTGTTATCAATGCAGGCAGGTGGAAAAGCTGATAGAGCTACGGTTCAAAAAAATGTGATGTCAGTTGCAAATGCTCCTGGAACAAAAATTTATCCAGGTGAATTAAAAAAAGCACTTGATTTATTAGCTAAAGGTAAAGCAGTAAATTATGAAGGAGCTACTGACGTAGAACTTACTGACGTTGGTGAAGCAAACGGATCATTCCTTGAGTTTGAAGTAAAAGGTGGGAAGTTTGTGGATGTAAAGCAAAGATAATTAAAAAAAAACCCCAACAAAAATATTGTTGGGGTTTTTGCCTTAAAATAAATATTTATCTCCTAAATACAAGACTAGACCAATAAAAATACCAAGCAATATATAATACATTATTGTTTAACTATTTTTTCAGGTATAATTCCTTGGGGTCTAAACCTCATAATTAGTAATAAGCCAATTCCTATAACTAAAAATCTGAAATATGGTGCACTTTCGATTAAATGAACTTTAACTGAATTAGTTTCTGGCAGATGTGCTGTAAATAAATTTATTAAAAATAATGCTATAGGAGCAGCTTCAACCCATAAAAACCAAACTACAAATCCTCCTAAAATTGCCCCAAAGTTGTTGCCTGTTCCTCCAACAATTACCATTACCCATATTACAAAAGTGTATCTCATTGGCCTATAGCTAGTTGGTGTAAATAATCCATCATTTGTAACCATCATAGCTCCAGCCAAACCAACAATTGCAGATCCTAAAATAAAAATAAGTAGATGCTCTTTAACAACGTTTTTACCCATTGCACTTGCTGCAACCTCATTATCTCTTATAGCTCTCATTTTTCTACCCCAAGGGGAATATAGAGCCTTCTGTGTCAGTATTAATAAAATAATAACAACCGTAAAAAATAAACCAGAAAAGCAAAGTTTTACGTAGATAGATGAGGCTTCAATTACCATTTGAGTTAAAGCCTCTTGCTTTTCAGAGGCTGAATTTATTAAATTTAATTTTGTTGAATGAAATTTTGCAACTAAATTAACAAACCATTCTGAGGCTTGCAGATCAATCTCGTATGGCGCTGGTCTTTTTAAACCTGTAACATTTTTAACTCCTCTTGCAAGCCACTCCTCATGCTTAATTATTGAAACTATAATTTCTGCAATTAATAATGTTGCAATTGCTAAATAGTCAGCTCGGAGACCAAGGGCAATTTTTCCAATTATAAAAGCAAGTCCTCCTGCTAGTAATGCTCCAAATATCCAAGATAATAAAACTGGTAATCCCATTCCTCCTAAAAAACCTGTCTTTGCTGGATCTATTGCCTCGATGGCTTCAATGCCTGGTGCCGCAGTTATTCTTAACAGAATTATTCCACCTAGAATTACAGAAACTACTGAGTAATTTCTTAATTTAGACTTATCAAATCTATTTAGTATAAATTTAACTACAAAGATAATTGCAATAATTATCCATATACAAGCTAAAATATTTAAGCCTCCAACTTGCCAAGCTTTTTTGACTGGTTCAACCGAAACTAAGACTACAGCTAATCCTCCTAATGCTGTATATCCCATTATCCCAAAATTAATTAATCCAGCATAACCCCATTGTATATTTGCTCCAATTGTCATAACTGCAGAAATTAAACAATAATTTAAAATAGTTAATGCTATAGACCAGGATTGAAATATCCCTACCATAATTATTAAAAATAACATGATAGAATATGCGGCTATGACATTTTTATAATTCTTCATATAACTTTTCCTTTAAAGATACCTGACGGCCTTATTAACAAAACAATTACTAAAATTGAGAATGAAACAGCAAATTTATAATCTGTAGATAATAATTGAAGTAAAGTATCTGGTTCGAGATGTTCGGGTAATAGATATGAAATAAATCTTTTGTAAGCATAAGTTACAAATATTTCTGCAAAAGCTATGACATATCCACCTAAGAAAGCTCCAAACGGATTTCCTATTCCTCCAACAATTGCCGCTGCAAATATTGGAAGCATATTATTAAAATAAACGAAAGGTCTATAACTTTTATCTAAACCATATAATACTCCACCAATAGTAGCCAAAATTCCTGCAATCACCCAAGTTATCAAAACAACTCTTTTAGGATCTATACCAGACAATAATGCTAAATCTTCATTGTCTGAATAAGCTCTCATACTTGTGCCTGTTTTTGTTCTATTTAAAAACCAAAACATTATTGAAACAACAATTAACGTTACAATGATTGTTATTGCTTGTGTTGATTTTAAAGTTATACCTTCAGCAAGACCTGTCATTTCTTTAAATTCTGTTGCTTTAAGTATAAATTTTTCACCATCTAAAAATATTCTATCAGATGGTCCAATGATTATTCTAATTAAGGCTTGAGTGACAAACATTACCCCTACACTAACCATTGCAAACTGAACTGGAGGACTTTTTTTTATCCTATAATAACTGAAAACAAATTTGTCTATGATTAACATGTATAAAATCATCATTAAGATTGCAAAAGGAATTGTTAAAAGTGCTGTTGGTAAAACACCTAATCCAATACCTAAAGATTGAAAATAATATGTAAGAATAACTGCGAACATTGTTCCAAATGACATCATGTCTCCAGTTGCAAAATTAGCGAATCTTAAAACTGCATAAATTAAAGTAACAAAAATAGCGCCTAAAGCTAATTGTGAACCATATGCTAACGCCGGTATTACCGTAAAATTAAGAAGTACAATTATTGCATTTAAGAAATCCATTATGCTCCCAAAAATGATCTACGAACCTCGGGATCCTCAAGTAAATCGTTACCGGACCCCTCAAATTTATTTTGACCAGTTACCAATACATAGCCTCGATCTGAAATACTTAATGCTTGCTTTGCGTTTTGCTCAACCATAATAACGGCAACATTTGTTTTTTTAACTTTGATTATATGTTCAAACAATTCATCCATTACAATTGGAGAAACTCCAGCTGTGGGCTCATCTAACATAAGAACTGATGGATCACTCATTAAAGCTCTTCCAAGCGCCACTTGCTGACGTTGTCCACCAGATAATTGTCCAACGACTTGGGATTTTTTTTCACTTAAGATTGGAAATAAACTATAAATACTCTCAATTTTGTTTTCTAAACTACCTTCTGTCAAAAAGCCACCAATCTCTAAATTTTCTCTAACAGTTAATTCTGCAAATACATTTCTTGTTTGTGGAACAAATGAAATTCCCTTTTTTACTCTATCTTGAGGATTAATATTTGAAATATCTTCACTATCCAAAGTTACAGATCCTGATTTTAATTTTAATAATCCGAGCATTGCTTTCATAGCTGTTGATTTACCAGCTCCATTTGGACCTAGAATAGCAACTATCTCTCCCCTATTGGCAGTTATGGAACATGAACTAATAATATCAGGGCCATCCCCATAACCTGCAGTCATTTTTACTCCTTCAAAGTATGCCATTAATTTTCTTTATTTGTTAAGTTTGACTTTCCTAAATAACTCTCAATTACTTTTTCGTTTTTTTTCACTTCTTCAGATGTACCTTCAAATAAAACTGAACCATCTGCCATTACTATTACCGGATCACACATTCTGCTTATAAAATCCATATCATGCTCTATCATACAAAAAGTATAATTTTTTTCTTTATTCAATTTTAATATTGCAGTTCCTAAATCTTTTAAAAGTGTTCGATTAACTCCAGCTCCCACTTCATCAAGTAAAACTAATTTTGCATCAACCATCATGGTTCGTCCTAATTCTAATAATTTTTTTTGTCCACCCGAAAGGTTTCCAGCTCTTTCATTAGCTAAATGTGTTAAATTAAGAAAATCTACAACCTCATAGGCTTTTTCTCTAATAACTTTTTCCTCTTTTTTAACTAGTCCAGGCTTAATAAGTGCATTTAATAAATTTTCTCCACTTTGATTTGAAGGCACCATCATTAAGTTTTCTAATACTGTTAAGTTTGAAAATTCATGTGCAATTTGAAATGTCCTCAATAATCCTCTGCCAAACAACTCATGCGATGGTACATCAGTAATATTTTCATCATTAAATATTACCTCTCCGTCATTAGATTTTAAATTTCCAGCTATTAAATTAAATAATGTTGTTTTTCCTGAACCGTTTGGTCCAATTATTCCAGTGATTGAGCCTGATCTAATATTTAATGAGCAATTTGATACTGCGGCGAGTCCTCCAAATAACTTTGTAAGATTATTTACCTGTAGGATATTGTCAGACATTTTACTTACTTATTTTTATTCTATTTAAAACACTGTTTGCTGTTTTATTTAGTAATTTGTAAAACCCAAGTTTTCTTAATTCTTTAACAGCTTGTTCATTTAAACCTTTTGGGGTTTGTGAATTTTTAACAAGTATTTTTAAATCTTTATTTGAATTAATTTTTGCATCCTCAGATAAAGCAATAAATAAAGAAGTAATATACTTTTGAGAGTCACTTCTATTAATTCCCTTTTTTACTAACCATTCACTCAGAGTTTGTAGTAATTCATAAAATGGCGCCATCATTGATGAAGTTGACCAAAAATTTAGTGATAGGTTTTCATTTTTTATTTCAATAGATGTGCCAAGCTTATTAAAAAAATTTCTAACTTGTTTATCTGGTGGAAAAATTGGCACCGGTCCTTTTCTTATGGAAATTGGAGGTAATGGAATTGCTCTAATAATCTTAGTTTTAACTTTAATATATTTTTTTAATTCAGCCATTTTTATAGTTGATATAAAACTTACTATCGTTTGACCTTTTTTAAATTTTAGTTTTGGAAGAATAATTTTTCCAATCGTTGGTGTTACGGCTAAAAAAACCCAATTTGATTGATTTATAATATCCTGATTATCAGTAGATATTTTTATCTTTTTACTTTTTCTTTTAAGTTCACTTGAAATTTTTGAATTTCTCTTTGAAATAATTATTTTATTAATTTTTAATCTTGACCCCAGTATTCCATTGATTACTGATTTTGAAATATGTCCTGTACCAATAAATCCGATTTTCATGATAAACTAAGTGATTATTATCACTAAAATTAATTAATTAGTAAAAAAAGAACCTCTAATTCTTAGTAATTCTCTTGATAATTTTTTATTTTCTACAAATGGTTTTCTACCATGAAGCCAGAAATAGTTATTTGCAACTACTGAAAAACCTACTGGTAAAGGCATGACAATCTTTTTTTGGCTTCCCTCTAAAGAGTCTGATAATTTTTGTAAAAATAATCCTTGTTCCATATTTTTGGGCTCAGGAAATTGGTCTATGTATGAAATTTGTGGTTTTCCATTCTCGTCTTCTGAAAAAACAGGATGTTCAACCTTATAATCAACATTTTTACTTTTTGGAGAACCCCATATAAAGTTTTGTTTTCCAACTTTATCATTAGTTAAGCTATCTAAATGTTCCCAATCATCAAGGTGTAACATTGCAGTTTCTCCACCTTCTACATTTTCTTCCTCCATTTTTAACATTAATAACCAATCAGTTTTTTCTTTAACATATGTACCATCGGTATGAAGATCCATATTGGTATATGCTTTTCTAAGATATGAATCACTATTGTCCTCGTGTTTAACATGAAATCGTGCATAATATTTACCAGCCATTGAATCAAAATTTGGATTACCAAGCAAGTGTGTTACCGCTGTTGATAGTTTAATAAGAAAATTATTATCAATTTTTTTGGATTTATTTTTAGGCCCTATAATAAAACAACCTGTATCTCTATCTCTTAAGATAGAGTTTATAAATTTTCCTAGCCTTTCCCCAGTAGAGTCATCTAAAGATTTTGCAATTGTAAATCTAGTAAAAGGTTTATATTCAAGTGCCGTAATATCAAATTTTTTGAATGGAAACATTAATTTATCAATAATTTCATCTTCAATTTTTATATTTATTATTCTTTCGGAATAATCACTGAATGAAATATCAAACCCTTGAATAGTATCTAAGCTATGCATTGTAGTTATTTATTACAAACACCAATTGAATTTGGTCCACATGTTTCACCATTAGTCCATGTTGCTCCAATTAAATTTGCACCATCAAAGTTAGCATTTGTCATATTCGATGAAGTAAAATTAGCTTCCATTAAATTTGCATTTTGAAAATTAGCTTCAATCAATGTTGAGCCCATAAAATCAACTCTTGTCATATTGGCTCCTGTAAAATTAGCTTTTTCAAAATTACCACCAACTAGAGTTGACTCATATAAGTTAGCTCTTACAAATGTTGACTCTGGAAAAGTTCCAAATGACAAATTTGATGTCATCATAATACTTTTATCAAAATTTACTTGTATAAAACTTGCAAATGATAAATTTGAGTTGGGCAGATAGCTGCCTTGTAAATCTTGTCCATCTGAAAATCTACAGTTAGTATAATCAACACCATCGGTTAAAGGATCATCACATGCTGCTTGTGATATACTTGGTATTAAAATTAAGAATAATAGTAAAATAATTTTTTTCATTTATATCGTAAAGCTACTTAATAAAAACATGATGATAGCAGAGAATAAAGTTGGGTAAACTAAATTATTTCTAGTTAATCTAAAAATTATTATTGCTAAAAATACAACAATAAATCTAGACAAATAATTACTGTCAGAAAGTGCACCAGCTGGAAATATTATCATTCTAGAAATTAGAGCAGCCAATGTCGAATAGGCTAAATAATTAAACCACCTATATATTTTAGTATTTTCATCTATTATTTCAGATGTAAAAGCTCCTAAAAATCTTGAAATATAAGTAGCTAAGGACGTAATAACTATTATTAAAACAATATTAGCTGACATTTTTCTCTCCTATTACAAAAGCAACAGTTCCAGCTATAAACCCACCGATCAAAACACACCAATCAGGGCTAATAAAATAAAATAAAGGTCCTAAGATAGCTCCTAAAATTATTGAAACATTTAATTGTATAGACTCCATCACCCCTATCATTGTACAAGTAAAATAAATTGGATTGATTATAGCTAGTCCAATCATCATTTCTCTATTTAAGAAATCAGCAGAGTAATAACCTAAGATCGTTGAAAAAATTGCTATCAACCAAGTTGCAGTTCCAATTCCAATCCAAAAGTCGACTCTATATTTCTTTTCAATTTCTTTATAATTATTTTTAAGGATTAACCACGAAGATACCGCAACAAAATGACATGAAAGATAATACTTCCACCTTGGTTGGCTTTGATGCTTTAATAATGGCATTAAAGATACAGTCATCGGATACAACCTTGCGTTCACCAACCAAACAGCAAAAAATAAATTAAGTAAAGAAACTCCTATCAAAATCGACTCTGCCATCACAAGTGAGCCAGGTAATGCATAAGTTAAAAAGGTAGAAAAAATACTTTCTTGAATTGTAAAACCTAAATTTTTCAATAAAGCTCCAATTGCTAAAAAACTTAAACCAAGAGCAATTGCAGGGCTATCGAATTCTTTTGCACAAAGAATTCCTTTAAAAAAATATTTTGAATTAATCATCCGCCTAGGAATAGACGTCCAACATCATCATTTTTAAGTAAATCATCACCTCTTCCAGCTATAGCAGTTTGGCCAGATACTAATACATATCCAATATCAGAAAACTCTAAACCTTTTTTGGCATTTTGCTCAACTAGAATAATTGTTTTCTTTTCATTTTTTTGTAAGTCTCCCAAAATTTCAAATACCATATCAATATATCTTGGTTCCAATCCAATAGAAGGTTCATCAACTAATAGAACAGAAGGTTTCATTACTAAGGCTCTTGATATTTCTAATAATCTTCTTTCTCCACCTGATAATACTTTTGCCGGTTGATTTCTTCTATTCCTTAATCTTTCGTATTTATCTAAAATCTTTTCTGCTTCTTGATATGACTCTTCGGTTTTATCTTTGATAAAACCTCCCATTAACAAATTTTCCTCAACAGTCATATCTGGAAAAACTGAATTATCTTGTAGAATATAAGCTATACCAACTGACTTTAATTTTTCAGCTGGAGTTAAATTTGTTATTTCTTTTCCATCAATTTCAATTTTACCAGAAAAAATATTTGTAAATCCATATATTGAGTGAAGTATTGTTGATTTACCTGCTCCATTAGGACCAATTAAACATAATGATTGTGCTTTGCTTACAAATAAATCAAAATTATGTAAAATTTCCATTTTACCATATCCAGCATTCAAATTTTTTATTGTTAAATGAGTATCTTCAGAAGATAAGTTTTTTAGGTCTTCTGCACCAGGTGCTTTACCTAAAACTTCATATTGATTAGACATTATTGAGCCCCCAAATACGCATCTACTACTCTTTTGTCATTTTTAATTTCATCTGGAGTGCCATTTGCAAGCATTTTGCCATGAGCAAGGCAAAATATATCTTCAGCTAATTGCATTATTACTCTCATATTGTGTTCAATAACAAGCAATGTAATCCCAAAATCTTGATTAACTTTGATCAATCTATCAATAATTCCATTAATTAAAGTAGGATTTATTCCTGCTGTTGGCTCATCTAATAGCAACATTTCTGGTTCATTCATCAATGCCATTGCAAGTTCTAATAACTTTTGCTGACCAAAAGATAAGTCTCCTGCTCTTAGTTTTCTTTTTTGATACAATCCAACAAAATTAAGTAAGTTTTCTGCTTTTTCTGTAAGCTCTTTAGGGATTTTTGAGAATATTTTAAACAAACTCTCATCACTACCTTTGTGACTTATAAGCATGTTATCTACACAGTTTAATTTTCCATAAATTCTAGTTTGCTGAAATGTTCTTAATAATCCAAGTTTTGCAATTACTGGAACAGGTAATTCTGAAACTTCTTTTCCATTAAACTTAATTGAACCTTTGTCTATTGGATAAGTACCAACTATCGAATTAAACAATGTAGTTTTTCCAGATCCATTAGGCCCAATAAGACCAACTATCTTTCCTTTTTCAACCGACATTGAAATATCTACATTCGCTTTAACGCCACCAAATGATTTACTTACATTGTTTACTTCTAGAATACTCATTTTAATTCTACTTGTGCTTTTCGATCAGCTTCATCTACAACTTCACCAAATCTTTCTGGATATTTTTCTCTTAACCATCCCATTAATCCTTCTGGGAAATAAATTACTATAACTACTATTAAAACTCCTAATGCAACATACTGCCAACCAAGGAAGAATGTCCAAAAACCTTCTTTAAAAAAGTGAAATAAAGTTGCACCAATAATTGGGCCCCATAAAGTTCCCTTACCTCCAAGGATTGCCATCAAAACCATGAATACTCCCATTTCTCTTCCATCAAATGCAACGTCTGTTGAGTCGATATAACCAACTAGACCTCCCATTATTCCACCAGCAAGACCACAAAAGAAAGCTGAAATCATCCATCCAGTTATTTTGTATTTCATAGTCTCGATCCCCATCGCTTCAGCTTTGTCTTCATTATCTCTGATTGCATTCAGAATTAATCTAAACCTTGTTGTATAAATTGCTCTTACAGCAATGAAAGTTAAAACGAGTGCTCCAAAACTAAGAAAATAAAAAAATTCACCTCTTGCCTCAAGACCTCCGATGTTCGGAAAAGGAGGAGTGGTAAAACCCTGTCCAGCTCCAATAATTTCAATACCTCCAGAAATTTCTCCTGCTGCAACTCCTAAACCTAGAGTACAAATAGCAAAATAGTGACCTCTCAAACCTAAAATTGCGTAACCAATTAATCCTGCAACTATTGTGGGGACTACCGCAGCAACTACAAGTCCAGCTGCCATGCCTTGAAAAAATTGTGAAGGTGTATGAACGAAAGTTTTTTCGCCACCGCTTTCAGTCCACTCAGCCAACGGGAAAAACATACCAACTTGAACAGATGCACAAAGATACATTCCTAAGCCATAAAAAAGAATATTTCCAAATGTGTTGTATCCCATTTCGCCACCTTGGATATTCCAAGTAGTTGCAAGGACAATTAATACACATAGTATTGATAATTGAACTTTAAAAGCTGGAAAAATAAAAGGTGCAACTAAACCAAATACCAAAATTCCTATATACAAAATCCAACTATTTTTGTTCATATAAACTCTCTATTTTATCTCTAAAATCTTTATCAACTGTAAAATAATGTCCATTTTCTTCATGAAGACTAGATCCTGTTGAATGATATTCATCTAAATGTTTTTTAAATTTTTCAATATCTATTTCTATAAGTTTGCCATTATCGTCTTTAATTTTAGCTTTTCTCACTTTAAATACTCTCTCTTTCTTGAAAGTTTAAATCTTCTGTAAACTAAAATTAAAACTAATAATAAAAATACTGAACCAATTCTAAATTCAGTACCAAGAATGTAATCTGCAAATTCTTCAAATATTCCTAATCCCATACCTGACATAGCTACTCCAGGTAAATTTCCTAATCCTGCAACAATTACAATCATAAATGATCTTATAGTGTATGGTAATCCCATATAAGGATGAATTGTAAAAGTTATTGAAATTAAAGCTCCTGCTACACCACATAATGCAGCATTTATTCCAAATGTTGCTGCATAAACTTTTTCTGTATCAACACCTAAAATCTTTGCTGCTCTTGCATTTTGAGCTGTTGCTCTAATAGCACGACCTAATTTTGATCTTTTCATATAAACTACTAAACAAATTGCAAAGACAATACTTATAAAAGCAGAAAATATTTTAGAGTTTGGTAAAACAACATTATTATCAAATAGCATTGTAGTTCCATAACCAGAATTAGCTAAAACAACGTCTGCTCCAAATGCGAAGTTCATTAATTGCATGAAAAGAATACTAATTCCAAATGTTGCTAATATTGAAATAAAGAGATCTCTGTCTACAACTTTATTTATAACTAATTTATAAATTGCAATTCCAACAAAATACATAATAATAGGAGAAACAATTACTCCCCAGGCTGGATGAATACCGAAGAGATACATAAAGTATGCAATGTATCCTCCTAAAATAACAAGGTCTCCCTGTGCAATGTTAATTATATTCATAACACCCCATTGGAGTGCCATTCCATAAGCAATTAACGCAAATAATATTCCAAGTAAAAGACCATCAAGACATGCTTGAATGGTTATCATGGGATATTGGAATACTAAAAAGTCCATAATTTAATTTTGATTTCTATAAAAAAAGCCCCCTATTTCTAGGGGGCTTAATTATTTTTTTTTATCTTTCAGACCACTTTGGTACTGGGTGTATTAACTCAGCTGAAGCCCATTTTAATGGAGCAACAACTTTATTTTCACACTTACCAGCATCATCACACATTACTTGGAAAAGTACCATTGGTTTGTCAACATTTTGACCACCAGGTGCAAATTTAATATTTCCATAGAATGTTTGCATGTTAGTTGCAGCAAGAGCATCTCTTACTTTTTTCTGATCAAAAGTATTTGCTCTTTCAAAAGCATCTTTAAATACTAACAATGCAGCTGAAGACTCTGCAGATTGATATGGTGGATCATAGCCAAATTCTTTTTCAAAATCTGCTGCATATGTCATACCATCTTTAAAGAAATCATCTTTGTAAGTTAATGTTTTATGCCATTGAGAAGCACATAATGCATATTGAGAATTTTTACCATGTTGCTTAGATAATTTTGCAGCATCACAGTGTGTCATTGCCAACATCGGAACATCAACTTTCATTTCTGAAATTTGTCTTATTGCTGTTAAAGCTCCTTTTGTATGACCTGAAACAACTAATACATCTGGCTTCATTTGTTTTACTTTAACTAATGTAGCAGCCATATCATTAAGCTCTTTAGGAAGTTTATCGTCGATTATAATTTCAGATCCAGTTTCTTTAGCAGCATCTAAAATACCTAATCTTACGTCTTGCGAGAATGCATCTTGCTCAAAAGCTTGCGCAATTCTTACACCTTTACCACCATTTAATTCAACGGCTGTTCTTATTGCTACATCAAGATATAAGTTTGCTGGTGCTAATACTGCAAATAGATATTTGTAACCTTTTGTAAACAAAGATCTAGAAGCACCGTTAGCCTCAACCATTGGTACACCATATTTTTCTGTTACTGGTGCAATCGCTTTTGTCAAACCTGAACTATATGGCCCAAGCATGAACTCTACTTTATCTTGTGAGATTAATCTTTCTGCAAGCTGAGCTGCTCTTTTTGGGTTTGACTCATCATCATAATAAATAATATCAAACTTATAAGTTTTTCCCCCAACTTTTACTCCACCCATGCTGTTAATTCTGTCAACAGCCATGTTATAGCCGTTTTGAGTATGAACACCATTAGATGAATATTTTCCAGTTAAAGAAATTGCAGCACCTAAAATAATTTTATCTCCAACTACTTTCGCAAATGATACAACTGAAGTTGAAAATAATATTGCTATTGCAGAAACAAATGTAATTAAAATGTTTTTTATTTTCATTTATTCCCCTTTAATTAATTAATTATTAAGTTTTAAATTAATAACAAAATTTATTTAATTGCAAGTGTGAGTAGTAGCGCAATATAACCTAGTATTGTTGGGTAAATGCAATAATTATTGCAATAAAAATAATTACACAAGCTGAAATTGTATTTATAATTTTTGGATTTGCCTTAATCCAAATAATTAACTTGTTAGCTAAGATAGCATAACCAATTAAAGATAGAAAATCTAATACAACATATATTGTAATTAAAATAATAAACTGAACAATGTAATTAGAATTAAAATCAATAAATTGTGGAAATATAAACGGAAAGAACATCCAAGCTTTAGGACTTGTCCCTGCAACTAAAAAACCATCTTTATAAAAAGAAAAAAAGCTTTTATCTGAAATATCTTTTGTATTTATATCTTTAGGTCTAGATTTATAAATATCATATGCAAGATATATTAAATAAGTGATACCTAACCACTTTAAAGTATTAAGTATTGTCGGATTATCTGACAAAAAAGATCCAATAACAAAAATTACTAAGGTTGCCTGAATAATGTTCGCAGTTACATCTCCTAATGCAGTCCAAACACACTTTTGAACGCCATAGTTCATTGAGTATGAAATAATTACAATTCTAGGTGTGCCTGGAGTTATAAACATAAAAATGATAATCTGTAAAAAAAGGATAAAATCTAAGGGAAGCATTTTTAGGATAGCCCTAAAAAACCGGGAGCTAAAGATGGCTAGATAGGACTATCTAAAAATGATAATATCATAGCCTTAAGTATTTGCATTAAAATAATTTTAGTAATTTATTGAATTTTGATGAAAAAAAGTCACAGACCTACTACCAGAGTTAAAAATCCAGAGCCTCCCTTGGAGAGTCCAGATTGGGTCATATGGGCAGCCTGGGCAGATCGGATTACTTTTGAAGAAATTGAAAAAAAAACTGGAAAGACTGAAGCTGAAGTTATTAAAATAATGAGAAGATCATTGAAACCTTCTTCCTTTAGACTTTGGAGAAAAAGAGCAAGTTCCCAAAGCATAAAACATAGAAAAAAATTTGAATATTCTCGAAAATTAATTAAATCAAAAATTAATAAAAATGATTACCTGCTCTAGTAATTTCTCAATCATTATCTATATATAACGTATGAAAAGCATCACTGTTTATTCAGGACCCATGTGTAATTTTTGCGACGCTGCAAAAAGATTGTTATCTAGAAATAATTTAGATTTTACAGAAATTGATGTTTCAACAGGTCCTGGGATAAGAGATGAAATGATAAAAAAAGCAAATGGCAAAAGAACAATTCCTCAAATATTTTTTAATGAGGAACATATTGGCGGTTATCAAGAACTTAGAGCTTTAGAAGTATCAGGAAACCTTTTTTCTTCTTTAAAATAATTAAGAAATAAAATTAATTATTCAATTGTTGCAGTAAAAACTGGTTCCTCAGCCCAAATATTACATACTGTTCCAGTCACATCACTTGCAGATAGTGCTTCGGCAGTTCCAAATTTCATAGTTACTTTTGGAGATTTTGTAGTAACTGTATATGGTTTTGTGAGTGCATAAATTAAAACGTGTTCAGTATCATTTGAGTCTAAATCTGTTTTCATTGCTTCACAATATGTACAACTACTTCCTGAAGTTGTAGTTCCAGTTGAAGAACAATCGGTTGCCGCACAAGTTGTTACATTATTTGTACCATGATTCATTAAATAAACTCTTGTCTCAGCGGATGCTGAACCTGTTCCTTCATCAACAGCTCTTTTGTGAGTATACTTTCTAGCAGCTTCAGTAGTTCCATATTGCGCATCTGCATTTGCAACTGTTCTGCAAACATCTCCGTTATTAGTCTTTAACATTTCACCTGCAGTATCAGATGTTTTGATTGTGAATTTTCTATCTATTGTAACTTGCATATGAGTGAATGTTGTTCCTAATGGAAGCAATGCAGGATTTCCAAATGAACCAGCAACTGCACCGGCATCTACGGAAGCAACGTCAACTTCTTTACTACCAGTTCCAATAACAACTTCTCCTAAACAAGTAGTGCCTGAACCTTTTCCAGTACATAATGCAACCTTTTTCATTGTAACTTTATATACTGCAGCTTTTCCTAGTGCTGCGTAAACATTTGTTGTTAATGAAAAAAGTAAAATTGTTGCAAATATCAATCTGAATATTATCATATTAATCTGCCCTCACGATACTGGCAGATCCATTGAATTCTACCATAATTTTATTATTTCTTTTTACTTTTGTTAACATTTCGTCAGACATATCTTTTTGAGCTCTCCACATATCACTACTAATTCCATCTGAAATGGATACACTATTTCTTGGTGGATGAACAAACATAATTTTTGCATAATATTCATCATCTAATCCGGCTTTATCTTTATCATCAAAAGCAATTTCTAGGTTTATATTAGGTGATAATAACATTTCAGTACCATACATTAACCCTTCGACATCATCTCTTTTAACTCCATCCCATGAATATGAATTTATAAATATATCAGCCCAATGAACATGAGGTATTTGAGAAGCTAATCTTAAATCATATCCATCTAAAACCTTTTCACCATCGGCATCATCTAAACCAAAATAGTTATTGAATGAAAAGTCTAGTACTGCATTTCTAATTTCTAACCCTATGCTGGATCTTAAATTTCCCTCATCATCATAATCTAAAAAAGCATTTAATCCTGTAAGTGAAAATTTATCATCGCTTAAAAACCTTTTTCCTAATCCAAAATTCAAAACATTTCTACCTTTAGAATTCTTCTCTGTATTAAATAGAGAAAGTTGAGTAAATGTATTTTGGGTGGTTTCTCCATCTAACTCTCTTACAAGCAATAAACTATAATCGGCAGAATGATTTTCTCTAAGATCTATGCTAAGTTCGGTATCTCCATCGCCAGGCATTAAATTTGAAAAATAATCAGAGATAGCATTTGCACTTGCAGTTGTGATTGAAAAACAGGTTAATAAAAATAAAATAAATAACTTTTTCATATGATATTATTATACTATTAATTTAGAGATGTAAATTTAGAGAAATTTATTTATTTGGTTTAAACACTAAACAAATTCCATTATTACAGTATCTTTTTCCTGTAGGTTGAGGTCCATCATCAAAGATGTGACCGTGATGACCACCACAATTTTTACAATGATATTCTGTTCTAGCATAACCAATGTGATGATCAGTTTTTGTCTCAAAAACATCAGGTAAAGATTCGTAAAAAGAAGGCCAACCTGAACCACTTTCATATTTTGTTAAAGAGTCAAAAAGTTTTATATCGCAGTTTACACAGTGATAAGATCCTTGTCTTTTTTCAATATTTAATTCGCTTGAACCTGGTGGTTCTGTTGCCTCTTTAAATAAAATATTTTCTTGTTCTAATGTTAAATTTGAGTTTTTTTTCATCATAAAAATTTAGCACAGGTTTTGTGTAAACTGGAGTGCAATTCTACTAGTTTGTTAAAATCTTCGTTGTATCCACCTCCTAATACCCCACATATAGGAATTTTATTTGAGAAAAAATTATCAATAACTAATTCATCTCTTTCAAATATACCATTATCAGAAATTTTTAGTTTACCCAACCTGTCATTATAGTGAATATCAACTCCAGCGATATAGAAAACAAAATCAAACTCCTCCTCATTCAAATATTTTAGATTATTTTTTAAAATATCAATATATTCTCTATCCTCTAAATTTTCCTCTAATTCAATATCAAGATCACTTACTGATTTTTTTGCTGGATAATTAACTTTCGAATGCATGCTGAATGTAAAGACTTGATTATCATTTTTAAATATTTCAGAATTGCCATTACCCTGATGAACATCTAAATCAATGATTAAAATTCTGTTTGCCAGTCCCCTTGTGGTCAAATATTTAGCTGCAACTGCAACATCATTGAAAACACAAAAGCCAGCTCCTTCATTAGATGTTGCATGATGACTGCCTCCTGCGGTATTACACGCTATGCCATAATTTAAAGCTAGCTTTGTAGCAAGCACTGTGCCTCCAGTTGCTATAAAAGACCTTCTAACTACGCTGTCAACTAAAGGAAAACCAATTTTTCTAATCTCGTTTTTATCTAAAGTTTTATTTTTTATTTTATTTATATAGTCCTCTGTATGTGCCTCTTTTAAAGTTTCTACTGAGCATGGCTCTGGAATATAGAAATTTTTAACTATTTTATTTTTAATCAACGCTTTAGCTAGTTCTCCAAATTTTTTTATAGGAAATTTATTGTCATCATTTAATTGAGCTTCATAATCTTTATGATTGACGACAGGTAATTCCATAAAAAATTGGTAGGGATTATATTTCCCAAGGATTATTTTTGTTATTGTTTAGATTATATTTACTAATCGCTTTTTCTAATGTTTGTAATGGGACTTTCTTATCTTCATAAAGTGTATACAAAGAACTGACGACTATATGTTTGCTATCTACCTCAAAAAAGTCTCTTAGATTTTTTCGAGTATCACTTCTTCCAAAACCATCTGTCCCCATTGCTAAAAACTTATTATTAATGTGGCTAGAGATTAATTGTGAGTATGCTCTTACATAATCTGAAGTAGCAATTATAGGGTCGTCATTAGAAATTAGCTGCTGCAAATAATTTTGTTTTTTATTTGCAGGAGACAATGTGTTTTGTCTTAAAACTGATTTAGCATTTTTTTCTAACTCTGAATAACTTGTTATGCTGTATAATCTTGAACCAATTCCATATTCATCTTTAAGTATTTTAGAAGCTTCAATACATTCTCTGAAGATTGGTCCAGATCCTAATAAATTTATGTTTATTTTTGTGTTTGATTGATCTTTGAAAAGGTAGCCACCTTTTATTATTCCATTTTTATTTTTTGTTTCAATTTTAGGATGTGAGTATTTTTCGTTATTTACAGTAATGTAATAAAATTCATCTTTACATTCTGTCATCATTCTTTTCATTCCTTCATCAAAAATAATTGCTAGCTCACTTGCAAAACAAGGATCGTAGGATTTTAAATTTGGAAATGTTGAGGCAATTATATGACTTTGTCCATCTTGATGTTGTAATCCTTCTCCAGCCAAAGTAGTTCGTCCAGCTGTAGCACCAATTAAAAATCCTCTAGGCATTTGATCAGCTGCCGCCCAAATCAAATCTCCGATTCTTTGAAAACCAAACATTGAATAAAAAATATAAAATGGCATCATTGGGAAATTATGATTGCTATAAGATGTAGCTGCTGCAAGCCAAGAAGATATAGCTCCGGCTTCATTAATTCCTTCCTCTAATAATTGTCCTGTTTTTGATTCTTGATATTTCAAAATGGAAGTCGCATCTTCGGGTTCATATAACTGACCTTCTGGTGAATATATTCCAATTTGTGAAAATAAATTAGCCATTCCAAAAGTTCTTGCTTCATCAGCAACTATTGGTACGACCCTTTTTCCAAACTCTTTATCTCTCATTATATTTCCTAAAGATCTAACAAGTCCAGTCGTTGTTGAATATTCTCTATCACTTTCTTCGAATAAAAAGTTTGAATGTTTTTCAATTTTTGGAGTAACTAATTCAACTTCTTTAAAGCTTCTTTTGGGTAAAGATCCTCCTAAAGCTTCCCTTCTTTTCTTTAAGTATTTTATTTCCTCTGAATTTTCATCTGGTTTATAAAACTCCATATTTTCTAATTTATTATCTGGAATATCTAATTGAAAACGATCTCTAAACTCTTTTAATGCATCAAAATTTAGTTCTTTTTGCTGGTGGTTAGTCATTTTTGACTCGCCCGCTTTACCCATTCCATACCCTTTTTTTGTTTTAGCTAAAATAACTGTAGGTTTACCTTTAGTTTTAACAGCAGCATTAAAGGCAGCATAAAGTTTTTTAAAATCATGGCCTCCTCTTTTAAGTTTATCAATTTCATCTTTACTGAGTGAAGAAACCAATTTTAAAACTTCTGGATCCTCCGCAAAAAAGTTTTTAAGGTTATACTCTCCATCTCTTGCACCTAATGTTTGGTATTTTCCATCTACGGTTTTAGCAAAACGCTTTAACAACAAATGATCTTTATCTTGTTGAAAAATTTTATCCCATTCAGATCCCCATAGAACTTTAATTACATTCCATCCATTAGCTTTAAAAATTGTCTCAAGTTCTTGAATTATTTGTCCATTGCCTCTTACAGGTCCATCTAATCTTTGAAGATTACAATTTATAATAAAAGTTAAATTATCTAATTTTTCTCTTGAAGCGATAGACAATCCAGCCAAACTTTCAGGTTCATCCATTTCACCATCTCCAAATAAACCCCATACTCTTTTATTAGTTTTTAATAAATTTCTATTTTCTAAATATTTCATGAAACGAGCTTGATAAATTGCATTAACTAAACCTATTCCCATGGACGATGTGGTAAATGTCCAGTAATCTCTCATCAAATATGGATGGCAGTATGAAGACAGTCCTTGCTCGTTTAATTCTTGTCTATAATGTTCCAAATGATTTTTAGTTAATCTTCCCTCTAAAAAAGATCTTGCATATATCCCAGTTGTACACTGCGATTGATAGAATATTAAATCTGCTTCATCACCACCTTTAAAAAAATGATTAAATCCTGTTTCAAATACCTCAGCAAAAGATGCATAACTTGCTATATGTCCTCCTAGCCCACCATAATTTTTATTTGCTTTCATAACCATGGTTAAAGCATTCCATCTTAAAATAGCTGTTATTTTTTCTTCAATTGCTAAGTCTCCAGGATAAATCCCTTGATCATATTGAGATATGGTATTTCTATAAGGTGAATAAGGAACAGGTGAATATAAAACTCTTAAGTCTTTTGCTCTTTTCTCAAGTTTTTCTAAAATAACTTTAGCACCCTCTCTACCATGGTTTTCTACAACTGCATCAAGAGAGTCTAACCAATCGTTTAATTCTTGATTATCTACTTTTTGATTTTGATTAGCTTTAAATTCTTTGCTCATCAGGATAATTATACACAAAAAATTAAAATTTATATCTGTAAAAATTGTCTTAATTTAATTTACTCAATGACCCTTTTCGGTTTTCCTGATGAAAAACTATCAAGATTTTCGATCATTTGATTATAGAAAGTTACATAATTTTCAGCAGTGACATACCCAATATGAGGTAGTAAAAGAGCATTTTGTACAAATCTAAGTTTATGACTTTCTGGTAGAGGTTCTTTTTCATAAACATCCAAACCTGCGCCAGCTATAATATTTGTGGATAATGCTATAATGAGATCATCTTCATTAACTATTTCACCTCTTGAAGTATTTATTAAATAACAAGTTTTTTTCATTTTCTCAAATTCTTTAATAGTAATACAATCTCTATATCTATCTCCTCCTTGAACATGAATAGATAAAAAGTCAGAATTTTGAATTAAATCATCCTTGCTACACGGTAAAACATCTAGCTCTTTACATTTGTCTAAGTTTAAATTTTCACTCCAAGCCATAATTTGCATACCAAAAGCTTTACCAATTTTAGCAACTTGTGAGCCTACCCTACCCAATCCAAGTAAACCTAGTATCTTGCCTTTAAGCTCCACTCCAATAGTTGACTGCCAGTAACCTTGATACATATTATCTATCTCTGTTTTAAAATTTCTTGCAAGTCCCAGAATTAATGCCCAAGTTAACTCTGGCGTTGGGTTACTATTGATTTCAGTGCCAGTCACTACAACTTTATTTTTTTTAGCAGTTTCTAAATCTATTGATTTATTTCTCATCCCGCTTGTAACAATTAATTTTAATTTCTTTAATTGTTCTATAAAATTTTTAGTTATTTTTGTTCTTTCTCTCATTATAAAAAGCACTTCAAATTCTTTTAGTTGTTCTATTGCATCATCCTCGTTTTCAAAAGGCTGATTAAAAATTTGAAATTCATATTTTGAAGATAATTTTTTAAAATCAATAAAATCTTTTGCAATGTTTTGATAATCGTCGAGTATAGCTACTTTAAGCATTTTTTTTGTTTGAAAGTAATATCCCTGAAATAATAAATATTCCACCGATATAATGATAAAATAGCAATACTTCATCAAATATTATCATTGCAAGAATTGCTGCAAGAATTGGCATTAAATGTAAATAAATTCCTGCTCTATTAGCACCTATTAAAGCAACACCTTTTATCCAGAAAAAGAAAGAAATGATGCCAGGCAACAGAACAACATAAGATAAAACGAGGATGAAATTTGTATTAATTGTAATTCGATTACCAATGTAAATATAATCAATTGCATACATTGGTATAAGAAATATTACACCAAGACCAATAACAACTTGAAGTAAAGTTATCGGAGATAATCCATAATTTTTTTTCTTTAAAAGAGCAGAATAAAGTGACCAGGATATCATTGCAAATAATGCAAATAAATCTCCTTTTTCAAAAGCTAAATTTTTAAAGACTTCAAAATCTGCTTTTGAAATTATAAATAATACACCTAGTAAAGAAAATATAACTCCCAAAACTTGAAAGGTATTTGTTTTTTCTATTTTTAAAATAATAGAAAATAAAATAATCATAACTGGAACAGTTGAGATCATAAGTACACCCGTAATTACTTGTGTTGTTTTTAAAGAATAAAAAAGAGCTGAATTAAAAATACTGACTGCTGTTATCCCTAGAAAACATAAAAGATAAATGTTTTTAAAAATTAATTCTTTTTTTTCAAGCATCTCTTTGTAAGTGAAAGGTAGTAAAATTAGAAATGCCAGTGACCACCTTAATATATTTAATGATATTGGAGGTATTTCATTTAAACCTGCTATCTTTCCAACAATAAAATTTCCTGACCAAAACAAGGCTGCTAAAAAAAGCAAAATAGATGCAATTATGATATTACTTTTATTTTCAAGCATTAAATAGAGTACTATAAAAGATTACTTTTAACTAAACCTTATTGAACTGTATGGTTGCAAATCTAAGTTAGTATTCTCACCTGAGATCATTTTAGATATAATTTTTCCTGATATTGCACCAAGTGTCCAGCCTAAGTGATGATGACCAAAAGAATAAAAAACATTTTTATAGTTTTTTGAAGGCCCTAGAACTGGAAGAAAATCTGGCAATGTGGGCCTAAAACCAAGCCATTCATCTTTATGCTCTGGTAATCCATCCAACATATCTTTTGCATTTAATATTAAGTTTTTAATTCTTGATTTAGATGGAGAATTTTCCAAACCTCCAAATTCTACAGTTCCAACAACACGTAACCCCTGTTCCATTGGTGTCATTCCAAAACCTCTATTTGCATAAACAATGGGTCTTGAAATTAAATGATCAAAGTCTTTAAAATGAACGTGATAACCTCTTTCGGTATCTAAAGGAATATTTTCATGTAACTTATCTGTTAATCTTTTTGAAAATGCTCCACATGCAATAACAAGTTTATCAAAAATAAATCTTTGCGATTCAGTTCTTAAAACAGGCTTTTCCTCATCAAAATCTATATCTTGAATATTTAATTTTAAAAACTTTCCACCTTTGTTCACAAAGTTCTCAAATAATTTAATTAAAATTTTTCTCGGATTCCTTGCATGCCTTGCATAATCATAAAATACCCCACCGTGATAAAATGGTTTTAAGTTTGGCTCTAAATCATGAATTTCTTTTTTATTAACTAACTGTTGTTTTACTCCCAATTGATCTCTAATTCTAATTTCTAGTTCTCTACTCTTCATATTTTGATCAGTCCAAACATAAAGAATTCCATTATTTTCAACTAACCCATCGAGATTAATTTCATCAAATAATTCATCAAAAGCTGGTAATGATTGATCTAAAATTTGATGCATATTTTTAGCTGTGTGCATCATTTTTTCTTCCCTGCAATTTAAAATAAATCTTGCAAACCAAGGAATCATTTTCGGTACATAGTTCCATTTTAAAGCTAAAGGTCCTCTTGAACTAATTAACATTGAAGGAACGTCTGCTATGACATCTGGTCTGTTTAAAGGAACGGACGCATAAGGAGAAAAGTGACCAGCATTTCCATATGATGCTGCACTACCAGGCTCTTCTCTGTCAAAAAGTGTTACCTGAAAACCTTTTTTTTGCAAAAATAAAGCGTTGCAAACACCTTGAATGCCTGCACCAATAATTCCTATTTTTTGATTTTTTTCGTGCACCTAAGAAATATATTTTCTAAGAAATGCATAATATATATGATATTTGATCGCGGGTTTATTTTACTTAGATTGTTATTTGCCTATAGATATTAAGGTTAAGTCGTCACTTAGCTTGTTGTCCCCAGCAGTATCAATTACACTATTTGATATATCTGATAATTGTTTGCTAGAATCTGTATTAAAATTTTTTTCTATTATTTTTAATGATCCATCTATTCCTATTTCTTCACCTGAGCTATTTAAGCTTTCAGATAGACCATCAGTGAACGCATAAAACCTGTTATTTTCTAACTTAACTTTGTGCGTTTTATAGACTGATTTATCTTTTTGAAGTATCACACCCATAGGTGGTGAATTGCTCTCAAACTGTTCGTAATTTCCAGATGATGATCTAATTAATGCTGGTTGATGACCTCCATTTACCCACCTTAATTCATCAGTCCTCATATTATATTCTCCCAATATACTAGTAACAAACATTCCTCCTGTTTTAGTTAAAAACAGATCATTATTCATATGAAACATCATTTCATCCGGATCTACTTGATCTCTAGACATAATTTCAAATAAAGTTGATGCTTTTGCCATGACCATCCCAGCATGAATTCCTTTGCCCGCAACATCTGCGATAATAAAGTAAACGCTATCATTATGAGGATAGAAACTGAAGAAATCTCCAGAAACTTCTCTGGCAGCAATATTAATTCCATGTACAGGGTAATTTTCTAAATTTCTTTTTGGTAAAAAGTTTTCTTGAACTTTAACCGCAAGTTTTACTTCATTTGATATTCTGTCTCTCCATACTTTCTTTTCAGCTTCACTAGTTTCTAGTTTACTCATTAATCTATTATAATAAAGTCCAATTACACCACCTGCAGTAAATGGATCTTGAGGTCCTCTAATAGTTAAGTCACCAGACTCAGATTGTTTTTCTAGAATAGTAATTAAATCATGCTCTACAGAAGTTGCATTGTGTTCTGCAATATTTAGACCTAGCTCTTCATGTAACGGACTTACCCTTAACGGATAAATATAATTTAAAATTTTCAATAAAATATAAGAACCAAAAAATGAAAAAACACCGATTGAAACAATTCCAATAAATTGTGCTTTGATTTGCTCTAGTCTAGTCAATCCTGTTCCAAGTATTTCAAGATCGCTAAATAATCCAACTGCTATAGTTCCCCAAACTCCTGCCGCTAAATGAACAGGTACTGCTCCAACAACATCATCTATTTCAAATTTATTTAAAAATTCATTTACAAAAATTGCAACTACCGCACCTATAATTCCAACAAAGATTGATGTTACTGATGTCATCGAATTACATCCTGCTGTGATTGCAACTAACCCTGCGAGTGGTCCAAGAATTACATAATAAGGATCTGGTTTTTTAAATAATGCAAATGAAATTCCAAGACCTGTTAGTAATCCAAAAGAGGCAGCAAGAAATGTATTTATTAAAATAAGAGGAACTGCTTCATCCATAGCACCATTACTTCCACCATTAAAGCCAAACCATCCAAACCACAGAATTAAAGTACCCAAAACTGCCAAAGGGAAACTTGAGCCTGTGAATTTTCCTTTGTTTGCATCTGAATATTTTCCTATTCTTGGACCTAAAATTAAAACAGCCGATAAAGCAATCCAGCCACCAACTGAGTGAACTATTGTACTTCCTGCAAAATCTACAAAACCAATATCTGTTAACCACCCTGTGGTTTTAACTTGTCCTGTAACAGCTAATAACTGTCTTGTGGCGTCAATATTATTTAAATAACTAGAAGACCATGCCCAATGACCAACAATTGGATATATAATTCCTGTAGCTATAATAGTAATAATTAAGTAGCCATTAAATTTCATTCTTTCAGCAACAGCACCTGATACTATTGTTGCTGCTGTTGCAACAAACATTGCTTGAAAGACAAAGTAAGTCATATATTCAGCTTGGTCAGTTTTAAAAAAGAACAAATCAGTTCCAAAATAACCATTAAAACTTTTTCCAAACATCAAGCCGAAACCAAATAGCCAAAAAATTACAACTGCAAGACCAAAGTCAGCAGCATTTTTAAGAGCAACATTAATGCTATTTTTGTGCCTTGAAAGACCTGTTTCCATACACATAAAACCTGCTTGCATAATGAAAACAAGAATTGCACAATCTATAACCCAAAGGGTATCAACAAATGATTTTACTGACTCCAGATCAACACTCTCCATCTTTTCCTCTAAGTTATTATAAAAAAGTATACATCATAGATAATTGATGCTCAAAATAGGTTATTACTCTTTTTTTTTCCAAATATAATAGAAAATGTAGGGTGATACAGCTGGGACTATACCAAACCAAAACCATTCATCCCATCTAAAGCTTTTTATTAACATTGGGCTTTTTAATCCATTCCACCAAGTTAAATATCCAATCAGTATTATCCAGGCTAAACTTATAGTTAAATAAATTTTAATGTTTTTTGGTAAACCACCAGAGAAAACTACTTTTAATTTATCTAAAATTTCTTGATAGTTCATAAGATATTTAGCAATTAGTTCTTACAAAAGTGCCTAATGCTGTCATGGTGATTTCACAATTTCCACCATTTTCTTTTGCAACAACTTTGTAATTTGTTGCATCATTTGCAACACATAATTCATATCCCATTTCACTGGTTATACTATCAGTACCACCTAATAGATTAGTTTCTATAGCACTTGATGTGGTGCTCGTTGGATTGCATGAAGTACTTGTGCTGTTTCTGTAATAAATACCATTGTCTGAATAATATTCAGTTTGGCCTAAAGATATTTGTTGCATAACATTTTCAGCAGATCTTTTTTTGGCCGAGCTTACATATCCATTATAACTCACAATACCAATAGCAGCTATAATTCCAAGAATTGCAACAACCACCAAAAGCTCGATTAGGGTAAACCCAGAGCTTTTGGAGGTCATAAAATTCTAGTTAAATTAAAAATTACTCAATAGTAATTGTTTTTTCTAAAACGTTACCTGAGGTGCTACAATCAGCATCTACTGTGAAGCAAGTCTTAACATCTAATGAAGTATTACTAGTGTCATGTAAATTTACATATCCACCAACAGTAGTTGTTTGACTATCCCTTACTGCCGCAGCAGAAGTTAGGTACGGATTTTTAAAATCTGCGAAGGGTCCGTCAGCTGCTGTAGCTGCAGTAATAACTGAGCCAGCTGTCTTTCCAGCACAATTTAATTTACCGCCCATTGCAGATGTCTCACCTAAATTACATTTTTGTAATTCAGCAGAAATATATTTAACTACGTTTGCATGTGTAGATTTTGCTGCCTGTTTTTTAGCTCCTGAAGTGTAGCCAGAGTATGCAACAACACCAACTGCAGCAAGAATTCCAATAATTGCTACTACGACCAATAATTCTATAAGTGTAAATCCTTTATTATTTTTTTTCATAAGTCATGATCCTATAATTAATAAAAATATGTGTATACATATAAATTATATCTTTTAAAAGGCAATATCTATACTTGAATAGTATTCAAAATGGGTCATTTTTGTTGATTTAGCAAGGAAATCTAATAAATATTAAGAATTATGTCATATAAAGTTACTGAGGAAGGTAACATATCAACTGTTCATCTTGATGGTGAAATAGATATGGATGTCACTGAAAAGGCAAAAGAAATTATTATGCCTTTAATTGAAGCAAAAAAGGAAGTTCATTTAAATCTTAAAGAAGTTCAATACATGGATTCTTCAGGAATATCAGTTTTGATTGAAAGTCACCAAAAAGCGACTGAACTTGGAACAAAAGTAATATTAAAAGAAATCAGCAAATCAGTTTTAAAAGTAATTATGATGGCAAAACTTGAACAAATTTTAAATTTGGACTGATAAATGAATGTTGCAATAAAATCTATAACTGAACAAAGAGATTTCGTAGTAAGTTCATCAAGTTTAAAAGAAGTTAGATCATTCTCAAGAGAAGTGTTTGAAAAAGTAAATATAAATCAAGATTTAAAAGATGAATTAGTACTAGCTATAGCAGAAGCAGCACAAAATATTGTTAAGCATGCTTATCAAGGTGAAGATACTGATGACAAAATGGAAATTAAAATTTCACTTGAAAAAGGTCAGCTAGAAATTGGTTTTTTTGATAAAGGAAGGCCAGTTGAAGAAAAAAATGTAAGACACAGAAAAATTGATGATATTAAACCAGGCGGATTAGGAACTTTTTTTATTCAACAAATAATGGACGCTGTTGTTTTTAAAGAAGGTGAGAAGCCTTGGATTAATCATCTAGTCTTAACTAAAAATTTAAACGCTTAACCGCCAATAATCGCACCAACATTAAAGATTGGTGAATACATGGCAATCATTAATCCACCGATCATTGTTCCCATAAATACAATCATGATTGGTTCAATTAAACTAGACATATTATCAACCGCTGTATCAAATTCTTCTTCATAGTAAGAAGATACAGATGTAAACATTTCATCTAAATTTCCTGTTTGCTCACCAACAGAAATGAGCTGACTAAAAGTAGGTGGAAAAACTGGTTCTTTTAAAAATAATTTTGTAAGTGTGTCCCCAGAGAAAACTCCTTTTTTTACATTTTCTAAAGCTTGAGTTACAACATCATTATTACTTACTTGTTTTGCGATTTCTATACTTTCTAAAAGGTTTACTCCTGCTGCACTAAGATTACCCATTATTAATGCAATTCTAGCAATCAATGATTTTAAAATCATATCACCAAAAACTGGCATCTTTAAAACACGTTGGTGCCATTTGTATCTAATTGCAGGAATTTTAGTTGTTGTATATTTAAATATCACAAAACCTATTATTGATACTATTCCGAGTGTCAATCCACCGGCGCCTCTCATAAAATTACTTGCATTCATAATGACAGCTGTTGGTGTAGGTAATGCAACGCCCATTCCCTCATACATTTCAGCAAATACGGGAACAACTTTAATTAACATAAACACCATTACAGTTATCGCAACCGTAAACATCACCACTGGGTAGGTTAATGCACTTTTAATTTTCTTTTTAACTTTTTCTCTTTTTTCTAATGAATCTACCAATTTTAAAAGGAAATCATCAAGTTTACCGCTGGCCTCTCCAGCTTTAATCAAGTTTATATAAATATTATCAAATATTTTAGGGTACTTCTCAAAACATTTAGAAAGAGTTATACCACCTTCAAGACTTTTTCTTACATCCTCTATTATTTCTTTCATAGTTGGATGTTCTATTTGGTCTCTAAGCATCGTTAAAACATTTAAAATTGGCAAACCTGCCTTTACCATTGTTGCAAATTGCTTGGAGAAAAGCATTACATCCGCAGGCGTGACTTTTTTCTTACCAAAAGAAAAGCCACTTTTTTTGCCTTTTTCTTTTTCAGCTTTTTTCTTTTTAAGTTTGGTTAAGTTGGTGATGATTATTTTTTGCTCTTTAAGTTTAAAAGAAGCTTCTTCTTGATTTATAGCCTCTATTTCACCTTCAATATATTTGCCTGCAGATATCCCTTTGTAAGAAAAAGTTTCGGCTGACATTTATTACTCCATAGAGAGAACTCTATCATACTCTCTAAAATTCAGATCACCTGTAAGAATTAACTCTCTTCCCATATCCTGCATTGTCCTAAAACCCTCATTTGAAGCAATTTCTTTAAGCTCAGGTGTAGTTGCTTTTCTCAGAATCGCTTCTTTGATAGGTTTTGTAACATTTAAAATTTCATAAATACCCATTCTGCCTTTATAACCAGTATCTTTACATTTGGGACAACCGCTGCCTTTTTGAACTTTTGCTCTTGAAGCTTGTTCTACTGTAAATCCTAAATCAGCAAGAGCTTTTGGAGTTATATCTTCATCAGGCACTCTACATTCTGCACAAGTTTTTCTTGCTAATCTTTGCGCTAAAACTAGTGAGACAGCTGCACTAATCAAATAATCAGGCGTTCCCATATTTTGTAATCTTGTGATTGTACTTGGTGCATCATTTGTATGAAGAGTACTGAATACTAAGTGACCTGTTAATGCAGCCTTTAATCCAATATCAACTGTTTCTTTATCCCTCATCTCTCCAACTAGGATTATTTCTGGGTCTTGTCTTAAAAAAGATCTTAGTGCTGTAGAAAAATTAAAACCAATATCATCTTTAATTTGAACTTGTCCAACACCATCCAATTCATATTCGACAGGATCTTCCGCTGTTAAAATATTTAGGTGAGGTTTAGAAACTTCTTTTAAAATACTATAAAGAGTTGTTGTTTTTCCTGATCCGGTAGGACCAGTTACAAGTACTAGGCCTTGCGTTCCGTGGATTGCTTTTCTTAAATTTTTTAAATCATTTTCCTCAAAATTAAGCTGTTCTAAACTGATGTCTCCTGCGTCTTTATTTAAAACCCTCATTACTATTCTTTCATTTGTTGCAGTTGGTAAAATCGAAAGACGAAGGTCAACTACTTTTCCATCAATTTTAAATGGAATTGCTCCATCTTGAGGAAGTCTTCTCTCAGCAATATCCAATTTTCCCATAATTTTAAATCTAGTAACTACTGCTCCATAGTTTGAATGAAGAAACTTTTTAAAATGCTCTTGTTCTTGTAAAATTCCATCTAATCTGTATCTAACTCTTGATGTAAATCGATAAGGTTCAATATGAATATCTGAAACTCCTGATTTAATTGCCTCTGCAACAACAGCTGTACTAAATTTAATAACTTCTGATTCATTTTCTATAGCCTCAATATCTTCTTCTGGTGGTTTTTCTAAAACTTCTGCTTGATCATCTACATCATAATCAAATGTTTTTGTCTTCTCAGCATTAGTTTGTCTAATATCAGAAATAGTTCTTTCTCCATCTGCAAGCAATTTATCTACGAAGTTTGAGATATCAGAAACTTTTGCTGCGTGCAGTTCTATATCCATTTTTGTAATTGTTCTCAAATTTCTCATTAAACTTAGTTTTGAAATATCAGATATTGCTATGTGCAATACTTTTCCCTCAATTTTGAAAGGAGCTATAAAGTTCATATTAATATAATTAGATGGAAGAACAGCTTTCAATTCATCAGTTACAGCAACTGTCGACAAATCAACCACATCTAATGATTGATCTTTTACTAAAAGATCTAAAATTTTTTCTTCATCAGTTAGATTTAACTCAAATACTGCATCCAACTGAGATTTTTCTCCTTCGCCAGATATTTTTTTAATCTCAACTAAATCTTTCCCTGAAATAATATCCTGATCAATAAGAATATTAATTAAATTAATCTCAGACTCTCTACTAATATTTATCATTATAAAATTCTTGGTGCTATAAACACTAATAATTCATCTAGATTATCAGAATTTTCAGTCCCTTTAAAGAGATTACCTATGACTGGCATATTGCCAATAGCTGGAACTTGATCTTTAGATTTTGATAAAACGTTCTTTTTAATTCCACCAATTACTACTATATCACCATCTGCCACTAATAATTTTGTAACAATTTCCATTTTATTTACTGCTGGTGTATCTCCTGGTACTGACCTATTTGGAGTATCATTGTTCACTTGAATACTTAACAAAACATTTCCATCTCCAATGATACTTGGAGTTACCTCTAATTTTAAAGCTGCTTCCTTAAATGAAATTTGGGCTCCACCTCCTTCTCCTGGAGCTTCATAAGGTATTTCCTCACCTTGAGTAACGGTTGCTACTTGATTATCTAGTGTAAAAACTTTTGGATTTGATATTGTTTTACCAAAACCCATTCTCTCAAGCGCGGTTATTTCTGCTTTTAAAATTCCTGACCCTGTTTTTTTTATAACACCTATTCCGCTAGTAGGATTTGTGATTGCGAAATTTCCTAGGCTGTCTGAAGCTGTGCCTAAATTTCCAGCTGTCCCAGGCTCTTCAATAGATGTACCAGAACTACCACCTGCCAGACCTCCAATAGTTCTTCCTCCTCTTGCATAATATGCTCCAAGCCTATTTCCAAGTGCCTTTTCAAAATCTGAATTAGCCTCAACAATAAAAGCTTCAATTAAAACTTGTTTAGTTCGTATATCAATTTCTTTTATTACCTTATCAACTACATCTAAGTCTTTTTCTTTTCCCCTAACAATTATTGACCTTGTTGTTGCTTCCTCTGTTATTTGGATTGGTGTAAAAGAACTATCTCCAGAAGTAGAAGTAAATAATTCATCAATTGTCTGTTTAGCTTGTGCTGGTGTTATATAATAAAGTCTAAAAATCTCAGAATATATTGGCTCAACACTATCTTCTAATTCTACCTTCTTTTTGACAGCTTGCGCTCTTTCGGACTTGTAAGTCTCTTGTGCTGTTAGTGTTTCAGGAGAGTGAATTCTTATCAAGTTACTAGCAACATCAACATCTGATGCATAATTTTTCATATCTAAAAGTGCTTGAAAAGCTTTATCCCAAGGGACATCTATTAATTCTGCAGATATTGCTCCCGCAACTTCGTCTCCAACTAAGACATTTATCTCTCCAATTTTACCCATTAATTTCATTGTTTCTTTATAATCTAAGTTTTTGAACTTAAGGGTTACTCTTTGTTTTAATAATGGATAATCATCAGGTATTATTAAGTAATTTCTTTGTGACTCTGATGATATTTTTTTTCTTTTTCCAAGTTTTTTTGCATCACCTTCAATAGGTTTGGGTCCCATTTCTAAAGTTTTTGCGATTTCTGATTGTCCGCTACTTACAATATCTTTGTCTTTAATAAGAGGTGTATTGTGTTTGAATGGCTTGTCGTATTTTTTTAAGTTTTGACAAGCATTTAAAACAACTAATAAAAATAATAATCCGAAATATGTTAATATTTTTTTAATAGTCATCTGACTCCCGCACCTGATTATTAAAATCAATTATCATGAATTTGCCATCATCTTTTTTAAATATTGCTTCTGTTAATCTCAAATCTATTAATTGTATTTCCCCAAGGTATTGCCCTAATGTCATTGTTAAAACTTCTCCACCTGAATTAACTAAGGAAATGTAACTATGATCTTTTCCAGATATAAGCCCAGCTAATTTAAAATTATATAAACTCATTTCATTATCTTGCTCTTCTTGCGGTATATTCGCTGAAGATGAGGTTCCTTCATTTCCTGCAAAAGGATCATTTAATGGAACTTCTTCATCTTCCTCCATCTCTTTAACTATTTCTTTCGCTGCATCTAGAACTTCTTGTTTCTGATCATGACTATCTGCAAGCGCAACGCTTGCCACTAAAGAAAATATTATAATTAATAAGATTTTAAAAAAATTCATCTGGTAATCCTACTATTGTTAATTCTCCTTGAGCCATTATCGCTCCAGTTGAATCATTTTGTACTATACTTATAGTCTCTTTGTCAAAATTTAACATTTTATTTTGTCTAGAAACCGCTCTTTTAAACTTTATGTAACCTAAGAAATTCCCTTTGATTTCATAATCGACAGGTATTTGATAATAAGAAACCATATCCACTGTAATATTATTTTCAGCTTGTTGAGTAACTCCTTGTTTAAATACAGGCTTTGGTTTTTTCTTTTCAATTTTTGATATTACCAATCCATTGACAGCAGCATATTTACTCAAACTTTCATAAAGATCTTCGACCTCGGCTTTTGAATGAAATAAAGTTGAAGTTTTATCAAAATCCGGTTTCATTTTTTTAATTCTTGATTTGAAAGTAATTATTTCATTATCAAATTGTGAGATTTCGTTTTGCTTTAATAGTTTATCATTATATTTGGCTTTTCTCTCTTTAACCATCGGATTTAAAATTACATAGTAAATTATTAAAAACAAAATTATTGCCCCAAAGCCGGATCCAAATTTGATTAAAGTTTTTTTATCTACAGCAGCTAACTTTTGCTTTAGATCATCCATGGTTATATTTTTTAAATCCATTATACTTGCTCCAATACACAGGCTACTTTAAAACCCTTCATAGTTTGAGATCCCTGCTGCTGGCCTTGGGGTAGGGTCATACTTGCTAATGAGGCTTGTGAGATTAATTTTTTATTATTCAAATTGCTAATTAATTTTAAAATATCTTGATCACTAAATGCTGTACCTTCGATAACAACTAAATCTGTACCATTATACTCTATTTTACTAAATTTAACTCTTTTAGGAACTGAAGAAGCTATCTGAGCTAATACTCTGAAGCTTACTGTTTTATTAGACTTAATTGATTTACTTAATTGAAGTGACTTAAGCATAAAGCCAATTTCTTTAGCATATTTATTTTTCTCTAAAGTTTTAAGTTCATGAGTTTGTAAAACTTCATCATAACCTTGAATTTTTTTATTTAGATCGGTTATTTGCCAGAACGATAAACCAAATAATACTATATAAATAATTGAAACTATTCCCACTACTCCCTTAAATGCAAAATTTGAAAAAGCTTTTGCTTTCTTCTGAGCAATCATATTTTCTCTATTAGGTAAAAGGTTAATATTTTTAACAGCAGTCACAAATTTATAGTAACCAAATACGTCCAATTTTCTAAATGCAAGTCCCATCACTGTTGAAAAGTATGATCGATTATCCATTTTAATTTCATTTTCTAGTTGCGCTGGAATTTTTATTCCATCAAAAGGATCAAATAAATTGTACCCTGTGTTGACCATGTTTTTTCTAAAGCTACCAAGGTAATCTTCAACATTTGTTAAATTTGATGTAACTTTTAAATTTCTAATTCTTTTCTCATATTTTTGCTCGAAGTCTTGAACTGCTTGTTTGACTTGCGTCATATATCTTCTAACAAGTGCATCCATTTCTTCTTGATTACTACTTTCTTGAAGTGTTTTTCTATCTTGGGATCTAATAAAAATATCTGTTATTATTGGATTGTTTTCGTAAAGTATCATTACATAGTTTTCATCTAAACCAAATTCTAGAACAGCAGTTAAATTTGTGTCTTCAATTGAACCTGCAATTTGATTAATTTGGTCAACAGCAGATTTTAATGCAAAACATTTAACATCTATAATAACGGCGTTTAATCCACCTTTTTTTATAATATCTGTATAGTTGTTGATGTCTGATAATTTTGATGCCACAAAAAGAATATCCATTGTGTTTCCAGTTTTGTCTCTATTTATTACTTGATGGAATATAGAGTAGTCATTTAAATTATCAGTTAATTGAACTAAGTTTTCCCAAAGTGAGTCTGTGTCAATCGCTTTTTTTAATTCTTCATCAGTCATTAAAGGTGCAGTTACAACTCTTATAATTGCGCTTGTTACTGGAATTGCTATTGCAGCGTTAGTCGTATTAATTTTAGATTTTTGTAAAGCTAATTTTAATTCTTCAGCAACTTTATCAGGGTTTTCAAGTACAGTTCCATTATCTGGAATACCCTCAAATTTATGAACATAGAATTTATCTAAAACCCATTGATTGGCTTTGTTACTCGAAACTTGCGATAATCTAATCTCGGATGAAGTAAGCTCAACTCCTAAAATTTCCTCACCTTTAATTGATTGTTTGCCTAATCTATTTTTAAGAAGCTTACCAAAAAATCCCTCTTTTTTTTTACTTTCCCCTCCTTGTGGTACCGGAGGCGCGTTTGCATCATCTTTTTTTTTCTTTTTAAATAAATTTGCAAAAGGGTTTTTCATAAATTTTATAAACGAATTTTAACTTTATACTCAACTTTTACTAGAATAAAAACACCTGATATTCAAATTGGGTTTTTTACAAAAATTAATTGGTAAAACAAGTCAATTTTATAGTACAAAGGGTTGTATGTTTGAAAAGTTAGAACAACTAGCCAAAGATAATAAAAAAATCTCTGATTTTCATATCAGGGCAGGATCTCCGCTTGCATATAGACAAACTGGAGAAATAATAAAAGTCCAGGAAGTCATGGTTACAGCTCAAGATCTAAAAGATATGCTTTCAATGAATTGTAATGAACATGAATTAAATAAATTTGATAAAACACACGAACTTGATACATCTGTTACCCTAAGTGGATTAAGATTTAGAGCAAATTTTTATAAAACGATTAATGGGCCTGCATGTGTTTGTAGAAGAGTTGAAAGTAAAATTCCTGATATGGAACAATTCAACTTACCACAAGCTCTTTATGACATTGTTGATTTTCATAAAGGTTTAGTTTTAGTAACAGGTCCAACTGGTTCTGGTAAATCAACAACACTTGCAGCGATTGTAAATGAAATTAATAAAACAAGAACTTCAAATATAATCACAGTAGAAGATCCAGTAGAGTTTATTCACAAAGATAATAAAAGCATTGTCTCTCATAGAGAGGTAGGAAAACAAACAGAAACTTTTGCAGCTGCATTAAAAGCAGCTTTAAGAGAAGACCCTGATGTAATCCTTGTTGGTGAAATGAGAGATCTTGAAACAATAAGTCTTGCATTAACAGCTGCAGAAACTGGTCACTTAGTATTTGGAACTTTACATACAAGTGGTGCGCCAAGTACAATTAACAGAATTATAGATGTGTTCCCTCCTGAACAACAAGAACAAATTCGAGCTCAAATCTCAACTTCTCTTAAAATGGTTGTGACCCAAAGATTGTTAAAGACTAGAGATGGCGCAGGAAGAGTTGGTGCATTTGAAATAATGAAATGTACCGCACCTATACAAAACTTGATTAGAGAAGCAAAAATTCACCAAATTCCGAGTATAATGCAGACAGCAGTTAGAGATGGAATGATTACCATGGAAAAATCTCTTGAAGAATTAGCTAAATCAGGGAAAATAGACCCAGGTGCAGCAAGATCAGAACATTAAAGGATTTACAATTTTAGAGTTACTAGTTGTTATTACAATAGTAGCAATTATTTCTGCTGTTGCTTATCCAAATTTTTCAAATTGGCGACAAGATAGGGAATTAAGAGCTGCAATGGAAAAAGCGGCAACTATGCTTTCATCAGTAAATACATTATCTCAAAGAGGAAATTATCCCTTCGTGCAATTTAGAGTAACACCCAACGGAACTATATCAACAAAATTTATTGCAAAAGGAATGGATGCAACATCATTATCTATAAAACTTAATAATGCACAAACCATTGAATGTAATACTTCTAGTGGCAGTTACTGGGATAATAACAAAGTTGACGAAACTACAAAAAACATATCAACACATATTAGTAAGGATGGTGCTGTTTGTTTTTCTAAAGATGGAAGTTATTTTAAAGCACATGGGACTTTAAAAAATAATCTAAATGTTACAGTCGAAAATAGATCTACAAATCAATATTTGATACTTTGTACAACATCAAACGCAAGTAATGGTGGTAAATGTCCTTTAGATCAAGGAGGTGGGTTGGAAAAACCTGCTTACTTGGTTGAATGGACTAGATTTGGTAATATAAGTAAATTTAAATGGAGCGGAAGTGATTGGACTAGGCAAAACTAAACTCTCGGAAAAAGGAATGACCTTGCTTGAAGCTTTGGTTTCAACGGCAATTATAGGTATTGGATTTGTTGCGGTTTTTCAGATGGTTAATTATTCAGTTCAATCAATTGATGTTTCTGGGGAAAGAACAAAGGCAAACTATTTAGTATCAATGGTGGCGGAAGACTTAATATCTGAGAGAGACTCTAACTCCCCCACCACAGACGTTAAATTTAAAGATTATTTAGTTAATAATTCATGGAGTATGGCAAACTGTTCTAATAGAGGCTCATCTTCATCTAATTTTAATAATGCAGTCCAAAACAAGTTTCAAAAATGGGATAAAAGATTTTCCAAAGAAAGACTAAAATGTAAGGGAAATAAGGATAATAAAATTCTCAAAATTTACGAAATCTGTAATAACAATGCTGCAGCAAATAACTGCAAATATAACAATACTACAAATTACAAAGGTAATGGTGTTTATGAAAAATGGTATCTAGGAAAAATGGAAGTCAATCTAAACGACGGCAAAAAGAAAAAATATTTATATTTTCAATTTAATTAATGAGAAAAAAATTAAGCAATATCGCTGGTGTAACTTTAATAGAAATTCTAATTGGAATTTTAATTTCTGTTGTGATGATGGGAGCTATGTTCACCTCTTACACAGTTGTTAATAATACTTACTCTCAAGTTACCGATCGAGCAAAAATTTCAACAGCTGGAAGAGATGTTGTTGGAATGATTATGAGAGATATTAGAAATGCTGGATTTATCTATTTCAATGATAATATCAAAACATCAAATGAGCATATTCCAATACTTATCACTAAATATGTAAATTTTTCAGAGTGTGATAAAATCGATATTGTTTATGGAGATGTGAATTATAAACAAGGTAGAACACCTGAATATATATATGAGAGATATAAAATAACGTATAAATGCAAAAAATCTACTATACCTGATAAAACTTTGCCTCAATTAGGTGGTGGTGGATACCCTCCAATTGATGCTTTTGCTGTTTATAAAAAAAAAGTTAAATGGAATAATACATCGGGTAGATGGGATGACCCCACAACAGATAACGATGATAAAACATACGATGATCAACTGGTTGTAGACTACGTTGATGATATGATTTTTAATCCTGTAGATGAAAAAGGAATGTTAATCAATCCTCCACCTTCTGCAACAAATGTAAACAAAGATTTAATCTATAAAATTAAAACTGTTGATATCGCATTAACTGTTAGGTCAACAAAAAATTTTTTTAGAAATTCTAAAATTAGAGATGTATTTGCATTAAAAGACTCAACTAGAAATAAAAAGAAAACTGACAAGTATTTGAGAGATACAATTATTGTAACTGCTCATGCAAGAAATTTAGGAATGGAATAATGAGAAAAAATGAACAAGGTTTTGCACTAGTATTATCGTTAGTCTTAATGCTTGCAATGTCATTAATGGGAGGTGCATTAATTGTAATATCAGCAGGTGACCATCAAAGTAATAATAAGAGTGATGAGTATCAGCAAACTTTCTATATTGCTGAAACAGCTTTAATCGAAGGTGAAAAATATGTGCTCAATCAATTTTTAGGACCTTGGAGTACTCAAAGTCATACTAGAGATACAACAAAGAGAAATTTACCAGCCAATAACACTCAATGGAATGGTAATATGGCTAATTACAGGATTAATTATAATTCAAGTAATAGTTCTCTTTACTATAACACAGAAAATTTCTGCGCTAATAGCTTTAGAGACTTAGATAAAGTTAGATTAAGTGGAAATTTCTATGATGTTGTAGCCGCACAAAGTTGGAATTTTGGAAAATTGGTCCGTGATAGTTTTAGAACAGCAACTAATGAAGAAAAAAAAGAAGCGGAAAAACTTTACAATTACTTTTATGAATTTTTTGTCATAAGAATTGGTGCCGCACCTTTTAGAGGTACTGGCTCTAGTGTCAAAAAAGGCTCAACTGATAAAGGAAATGATGGAATGGCTTATCGAATTTATGGCTGTGGTTTGAAGAAAGGCAATGAAAGAATGGTAGTTGCATTAGAAAGTGTGATTGTATTACCTAAATAAAATGAGGACAAATATAAAGAGTTATAATAATATTTCTAAATCTTTATGAAAAATTTAATCAAATTTATTATAGTTTTTTTAACTTTTAGTTCACCTGTCCAAGCTGCTTGTGATTTTTTAATTGATATTGGAGATAGTGGTAAAAAAATTTTTGATAAATTTGGTCCACCGTTACCAGGTTTTAAAGGTCAATTTTATATGCCAGTTCAGTCACCAGAGTTATGTCCAAATGATAATTTAAATGATGATATTGCAGTAGAATATGTATTTCTAGGCGAAACAGAAGATGCTGCAAAATTAGCAGCTATTAGAATGATTGTTATGAATGATGGTAAAAACACTGAGAATAATAAATTAACATTAATGAGATATGTTAAAAAAGTTTATGGTGATTTCGATACAGGACAAAATCCACAAATTTTTGATAGTTTCAAAATTTGGGAGAAAAGTAATAATGATGTCATTGTATATAAAAGAATGCTTGGTGAAGAAGAACTTTTTGAAGAAGAGTTAATGATAACAACTGTAGAGTATGATGAAAAATTAGGTAAATTTTACTATGATCTTGAAGTTGAGTTAGAGAAAATGGAACAACAACAATAATTATGAAATTAAAACTTTTAATTTTAAAAATCATTTTAATTTTATCTTTTTTTTCAAATAATGGTTTTGCAAAAAATTTACCGCCTGGTTCTGGAATATCGGATGTTCCAGCTAATGTATTAATCCTTTTAGATAAGTCTGGAAGTATGAGTGTTAGAACGATCAGTGGAGATGGGTTTTCTTATCCTTACAGTGTTGCAACAGATAGTAGTGGGGATGTTTATGTCGGTCAATATTGGACACGTGGAATAAAAAAATTTACTTATTCAACAACGAAAAGTGATACCAGCTTTGCAAGTAATGGAATTTATAAAGGATCAGGTAATTGCAGATCTTATTATCCTATGAATATGAAAGTGCATAATAATAAATTATATGTTGCCTCTTATTATCAACATAGATTTTTTAGGATTGATCTTTCAAACGGCAACTGTGATTGGAACGTAAGTTTACGAAATCCAAGACAAATTTCGATTGCTCAAAATTTTTTGTATCTTGCCGGAAATGGGGGTATGTTGACGTACAATATATCTGGAGCAACTCCTTCAAAAGTAAACTGCTCTTATTCTGGTCATTTATACCGTTTCGGTCGTTATTATGGACAGACCCCAGATTATAAAAGAGAACATTTTTATGCGCAATATTATCGTTACCTTTACAGATACACCATTGGAAGTAACGGGTGCATAAATACAAATTGGTCTAGCAGAATTTTTGTATCCAATTGGTACTACTCATATGGAATGGATCATCATCCATCAAATGAATTTATATTATATGGTAATGATTGGACAAATCATAGAGTTGCTAAAGTTACATTAAACTCATCAAGAAATGGTTATAGCTCAATTAAAAACGTTGGTAGGTATGGAAGAGGTGCATCAAAGACTGGAAATGTTAGAATGTATTATGCATGGGGTATAACCGTAGATAAAGTTAACAACAGAGTGCTAAGTGCCAATTATCATAAACAAAGTGTTCAAGCATTTGACCTGGATTTAAATTTTGATAAAGAATTTGGAGGCTCTGCTGGAACAAGAATGACGGGTGCCCATGAAGCCATTCAAGCAATCGTTACGGACAGTTCCTTAACAGCAGGAGTAAATTTTGGATTTGGTTACTGGTCGTGGGATAATTATGGTTCTGGTTTTAGATCATGGACTGGCGATATAACTAATGGAAGAGCCACTCCTTGTACTAGTAGAGCCTGTATAAAGGTAAGAGCTCATAAACAAGGGGCGGCAAAAATCAATTCGATCATAAAATCAGTTCAGCCTGGTGGTGGAACTAATGCTGATAACTGGGCAAAACAAGCTGAAGAATATTATTTGCACAGTACTTTGTCTCCGATAGATAAAAACTTAACTTGTCAGAATAGTTATGTTTTAGTTATAGGTGATGGAGATTGGTATAATCACAACGGTGCCGCTAGAAGAGTTTCAAAATTATTAAATTCACATAAGATAAAGACTTTTACTGTAGCTTATGGAACGGGACTATCAAATAGTGGTGTAAGAAACTTTAATAGGATGGCACAATCGGGTGGAACTAATAGCGTTATCGTAGCAAGAACCACTCAATCTCTAAAGACACAATTAAAAGCTGCCATATCACAAATTATTGCTCAGAAGTTATCTTTCTCTGCACCTGCAATTACAGCAACGATTGAACAGGGTGGATCTTTATATCAAGCACAATTTGATTATGAACAAAATAAAGAGTGGAAAGGAACACTAAAAAGTACTGCCATAGACTCTAATGGAGTTGTTGGTAATAAGAATTGGGATGCAGCCGAATTGCTAGAAAAAAGAAGTCCAGATGACAGAAAAATTTGGACCCACCTTCCAAATACATCTGCAAATTCTGGATATAGTAGTTTAAATAATTGGGTAACATCAAATTACCAAGATATTGATAAATTGTTTACTCATACAAATAATGAAGTGCCAAATTATCATAGTAAAAGTGATAACCCTACTAATACACAAAGATGTAAAAATGTTGCTTCAGTCCAAAATGATAACGAAGATGACATTAAAGGGCTGATTCAGTTTGTTAGAGGGCAAGATTATTTTGATTATGATGGTGATTGTAATTTAACTGAAACAAGACCTAACCCTCTTGGAGATATTTATCATTCAGAATTAGTGGTGGTTTCAAAACCATCAGCTGAAACGGCTTTTGCTGGAAGAAATCAAGAGTCTTATTGGAGATCTTTGAAAAACTATTCTTCGTTTGCACAAAAACATTCTTCAAGAAAAGAAACAGTTTATGTTGGTGCAAATGACGGTATGCTTCATGCATTTGATGGAAAAACTGGTAAAGAAATTTGGGCATTTGTTCCACCATTTATTGCATCATCAATGCCAAATATGGTTAACGTAAATTTAAATAGAAGTGGGGTTGGTGGATCAAATGCTATTTATGGTGTTGATGGATCTGTTACTGCTCATGATATGTTTTATAAAGGTCCTTATGATATTAAAAAAGAATGGCATACAATACTAATGGTTCCATATGGTAGAGGTGGTGCAGGATTTTCTGTATTAGATATCACAGATCGAGATGCACCAATGCATTTATATTCAGTGCTTAATGATGGTATTCAAACTCAAGTCCATGTAATGGATCATAACGGGACTATCTCAAGTTATGATTACATCAAAAAAATTTATGACTTAGCAAGCTTCTTTGAGTCTAATGCTGTAAGAACGAATAATTCTACTGATTTTACATGTAAAAGTGATCAATCAACTGCATGTCAGGAGAGCAGTGTTTGGACAATTGATGTTCCAAATTTAAGTAAAGCTGATATTTCAATATTAATTGATGATAAACCGTTTACTAACTTTACAGTGAAGGCCTCTACAATCTCAATTCCTGCGCCGCCTGGTAGTGGTGGGCAAGCTCAAACAAAGGCAGCGACTGAGATTTATTTAAGTGGTAAAACATTAAAATTTTATGGATCGGATCCATGTGCAAGTAATCCAAATTCAGCTTGTAACTTAAGTAGTTCGAGTATGGCTTTACATATTAAGCCTGGCTCAGCACAAACTGGAGTATTAAGCCAACCTGAATACGATTATAGTGAATTAGGTGGAACCTGGTCATCTCCTAGAATTATAAGAATGCCAAATAAAGGTTCTGGAGATAATAACCTAGAAGATGATATTTATGTTGCAATTATGGGTGGAGGATACGGTGTTCAAAACTCAGGTGTTGGTTCTAATTTAACAATTGTTAATCTTGAGGATACAACATTTCCAGGCAAACTTGAAAAAAGAATAGATATTGAGGATATGCTGACTAATGATATTGTTAATTCAACACCAGGTTCACCTGTTGTAATAACTGCAGATACCGCTAGAGGAATTGATTACAGAGGTGCACTTGTCTATATCAGTGATCTTGAAGGAAAAATTACTAAGTTTAACTTAACTAATAAAAAAACCGATGGAACAGGTAAAGCTATTAAGATGTATGATAGCACAACATTATTTAAAGCAGGTTCAAACCAAACTAATGGAAGGTATATGTATCATTCTATGGATGCAACAATTGGACAAACTACTAATTCACTATGGTTGTATGCTGGAACTGGAGATTACGAGAGAATAGGAAATACAAGTAATGGAACTGATAACTTAATGATAGGTATTAGAGACCCTGACTATCCTGAATATAAAGAAGTAGCGGTTCCTAAAAAAGCTGCTGATTTAACAAAATGTAAAAATACTACAAAGGATACAACAGGTAGTAAATGTCCAACTTCAACAGATACCGGTTGGTATATAAAATTAGATAAATCTCAGAAAGTTACTGCTGAACCAACTGTATCAAGTGGCTTAGTATATTTTCCAATTTATCAACCAACATCATCCGTCAATAAATGTAGTTTAGGTGATGCATTTATTTGTGGAGTTGATGATGAATGTGGAACAAATTTCTCATCTAAACTTAAAAATTTGAGAAAAAAAGATGCATGTAAATACGTTGGACAAGGTGTTTTATCCAAAATTGTAGTTTTTGCTGGTAAGCTGTTTGCAAACATTGCTGGTCAATCTGCTGGAAACATAAAAGACTTAGTTAGCATTGAAGCTGCAGCAGGTGGAACAACTACCTACAGAAGTTCTTGGAGACAGAACTATTAATCAATAGACATTTATGAAAAAGATTTTACTTAGTATAATCTTATTCTTTTTACCTAGTTCCATAAGTTATGCTGGTCCATGTTTAACAACTATTGCTAGCGCATCAACTAACCAACTAGCTTGTGCAGATGATGATATTTTAAATGTCACTTCTGCTGGTTCTATTACCTACAATGACCATAAGGCTGTTGATCTAGAGGATGAAACTGGAGTTCAGATTACAAATGATGGAACAATCCAAACAGAAGATGGAACTAATAAACAAAAAGCAATTCATGCTGAGTCATCTTTAAATACAACAATAACTAATAATGGAACTATCAACTCAGACAATAATGAAGGAATTTATATAGATTACGCAGAAAATATAACAATCACAAATAATGAGGGTGCCACAATTAGCGCTGAAGCAGGAAATGCGATTGAGGGTCGAAATGTTGGTTGGTGTGATAAGGCTGGAAATAACGATAATTGTCAATCTAGTTTATCATCCTCGGGCTCTACTGCAGTTGGGCTAATATTGCATAATCACGGTATGATTAGTGCAACACAAGGAACAATTTTGTTAGGCACTGGAGGAGGAGGAAACCCACGAAGTCGAGGTGTTAAAATTTATAACTATGATGGAGGAACAATTAAATCTACATCAGGTAATAACCCAATTATCGCAAAATATCTTACAGATAGTGAAATTATAAATTATGAGGGAGGAACAATCGAGAGTGCAGGTAGATATGGTATACTAGCTGAAAATGGATCAAATATTACAATAGATAATCGTGGAACAATAACTTCAGATAGAAATACTATTTATTGTAGAGAGTGCTCTGGAGTTACATTTATAAATTCAGGAACAATCAGCTCAACAAATACAGGTACTAATACAGGTACAGTTCTTATTGATAGACAAGGAGATAGTGACGATGCTCATACAATTACAAATAGTGGAACTATAGATTCGGTGTTTGGACCGGCAATACAAATAGCTAGAAACACTGGTGGAACAACTATCGACAATACTGGAACAATAAAATCAACAACAGCTGCTATTGGAGCTGGTAGAACAAAGAACCTTACCATAAATAATCATGGAACGATAACATCAACAGGTGAGAATGATACAGGTCACTTTGGAATTGGATTTGGTAATGATTCAACATCTGTAGAAGCTGGTGAAAATGTAGTTCTAAATAATTTTGGAACAATTAGCGCAATTAATGGTGATGCAGACGGAATTAAAATTGGAGATTATCACGCCAATAAAAACTTTGATGACTTAACAATTAATAATTCAGGAACTATTTCAGGAGGTGACAATTCTATTGTTATGGCAAATTCAAATAACACAGGATTAGAAATAGTTACAAAAGGTGAAGGTACTTATAATGGTGAAATTGAATTAAATAGTACCAATACTACCATGACATTAGATTGCAGTATTTCAAAAGATCAAAAAATAGAAATTCATAACAAGACAAATATGGTAATCACAAATAATCTTTGTGGAAATGATACCTATGAAATATTAGATAGCAACAGTGATCCAGATGCTGATAATTCAGAAACAAATGGTTTCTTATATGTTTATGGTGAAGATTTAGATATTGATAGCCATAATAAAAAATATAGATCTGAAATATTTTTATCAAATTTAAATGATATTTTCAGTTCGGTTTCGGAAGAAAAAAAATCTAGTGGATATTATTCTGTTAAAAAAAGAGATAATATTTATAAAAATGAAACAAGTGGTGTAACGGGAGACTTTAAAATTGAAAATGATAACTTTACACCCTTCCTAAGTTATTCAAGACAACAAGCAAATTTTAATAATGGAGAAGCTTTAGATAGTGAAAATTTAGCTATTGGTCTAAAAAAAGAAATCGATTACGAGAAATTTAAATTTTCTGTAGTTTCAATTTTTGGGTTAACTCAAAATAAATACTTAGATCTTGAAACTGAAACACAACAAACAATTTCCAAAGAAAATCTAGGTCAATTTGCTGGTGTAAATTACAAAGCATCCAAGGATATAGAAATAGATGATAGTCAAAGTTTAAATATTGAAGTGGATGGCAAATATGGTCTAAGAAGACTTCCAACTTACCTAACATCTTTTACAGATGGAGATCTTTCTGTTGATGATGCGGTAGATCAAGTATTATCAGGTGGATTTAATGTTGAGTATTCAAAATCTTTTGAAAATGGCTTCGTTCTTAAGCCATATACAGGTCTATCTTTAAATCAAACTTTGAGTGAAAAAATTGACATTGTTGCAGACGGTGAAAGAAAAGACATGGCCCATTATATGAATGATGATTTATCAGTTAAAGCAGGTTTAAATATCAGCAAAAATAAAGATAATTTTGGCTTAAACTTTAATCTTGAGTTTAATGAACAAAATGGACTTAAAGACAGCCAAGTAAGTATTTCATTAACGAAAGTAATTCAAAATAATATTAGCAAAAAAATAGAGGGTCTACCTATTGATCCAGAGCTAGAAAAATTATTTGATCAATTACAGCTAGCTAAAGAAAATGAGAGATTAGCTGAGATAAGCGGTAGAGCAGTTGAAGAAAATAGAATAATGAAAGAAATGATTATTCAATTGATTAAAGAAAATAATAAACTTAAGACTGAAAGAAATCTTCTGTTAAAAAACTAATTTCAAAGCTTTTATAAAACTTATTTGGTTATTTGAGTAAATTTGCTTTTCATAAAATTTAAAGAAATTTTTATATTTTGATTTATCTTTTTCCATCAGTTTAAAATAA
>CACAZL010000002.1 GCA_902536925.1 uncultured Pelagibacteraceae bacterium | reverse complement strand
TGTTACTTTCTTTACATCTAATTTCGCGGTTTCTTTAATTAGTTTTATCGTTTTTTTAATTGGCATTATGATAACTTTTTTTTTTGGACCATAAGCGTGAATAAGATCATTTGTGTTAATGCATATAGCAACATGTCCTTTCCAAAAAATAATATCACCTTTTTTAAATTTTTTTTTGGATCGCACACCTTTTTTTAATTTAATTTGATCAATCGTATCTCTTGGAAAAAAATTATTATTAAATTTATAAAATATTTGTAATAGAGCTGAACAATCAATTCCTTTGAATGTTTTTCCACCCCATTTATATTTACAGTTTAGAAAACTTTTAAATATTTTTGCAAAATCAATATTTTTTTTTTGAATTGGAAATATATCTTTTGATCTTAGCCATTTATCTTTTTTATACATAATGAAATTTTGATTTCTTTTTAAAATTTCAATTTTGCTCGTAAATGGTAAAAACTTATTTGATTTCTTTCTTCTATTACCCAAATAAATTCTAGCTTTTAAAATTCCAACTTTGTGAGTTGGATTGAATTTTTTGCAGCTATCAGTTTTTTTTATAAAGCCTGAATATTTGTCATATGAAGTCTTTATTTTAAGATAATTATTTTTTTTACTAAGTATTTTAAAACTCTCACCGTAGATAATTTGAGAGCTAATATTAGAGTTCTTCCTTGGTTCCTCCAATATATCGATAATTGGCTCTTTTAAAAAAAAACTATTTTGCACCAATTTTAATTTTATTCCTTATAAACCATAAACAAATTAAAGATGGGATGACCATTAAAGTGGTAATTATAAAAAAGGTTCCCCAGTCTCCATTAAGCCAATCAACTAAAGCACCTGATGAAGAAGCAAGTGTCGTTCTTCCTGCAGTTCCAATTGAAGCTAAAAGTGCATACTGAGTAGCTGTATACGTCCTATCCACTAAAAGAGAGATAAAGGCTACAAAAGCAACAGTTGCAAATGCTGCGGATATGTCATCAGCGATAACCGCTAAAGCAAACAACCATTCAGATTTTCCTGACCATGCGAGAGCAGCAAATAATAAATTTGTTGCTGCCATAAATCCACCTGCAACAAACATTGTTTTTATTGTGCCAGCTCTCATAGCAAATATTCCACCTAATAATGTAAATACAACTGTCGTTATCCAGCCTAGAGTTTTAGAGTATATGGCTATCTCACCTTTTGAAAATCCAACCTCTTTATAAAAAACTATGGACATTCTTCCAAGAAAGGCTTCTCCAATTTTAAAAAGAAAGACAAAGCCAAGAATTCCAACTGCAATTGAGAAACCATTTTTTTTGAAGAAACTAATTATTGGACCTCCTATTGTACCAGTAATATAAGCAACAAATTTTGTTATTACATTATTTGATCCAAGTTTTGATTGTATTATTTCGTCTGTTTCTTTTTGTTTGTTTTGCCTATCTGTTGTTATAGGCTCATGTATAAACATTAAACCTATATTCATCAGGATTACTACAACGCCAAGAATTAAAAAAGTAGTTTGCCAGTAATCTTCAATTCCAATGTTTTGAAAAAATTCGGCAGTAAACAATGCTATAACACCACCTAACTTATATCCGGTCCACCATCCAACTACAGCCATAGCAGCACCTGCTGCCATAGATTTTCCTTCATCAGCATTAATTTGTTCGATTCTTAACGCATCAACTGTAATATCTTGTGTAGCTGAAGCAATTGCTATAACTAATCCAACACTAATTAGTAACGCCAAATTTTCTGTAGGGTTAATAAAACTCCAAATAATTAAACTAAATAAAATTATAATTTGCATAAGGACAATCCAGCCTCGTCGATGCCCTAATCTTTTTGTTAAAAATGGAATTTGTATTCTATCAATTATTGGTGCCCATAAATAATTAAAGGCATAAACTCCAAATATTAAACCTGCCCAACCAATAGTAGATCTACTTAAACCTTCTTCTTTTAGCCAAAGGCTTAAACTGCTGGCAATTAAAACCCAAGGAAATCCACTAATTGCACCAAGAAGTAATATTCTTAGCATTCGAATATCCTTGTAAACTAAAATAGATTCTGACCAGGTTTGTTTTTTTTCAAACATTAATATTTTCTCCAAAAAGATGGAATAAATAATACTAGAATTGCAAATAATTCCAACCTTCCAAGTATCATTGCAGCACTGAGAACCCATTTAGAAAAATCAGACAGGCTTGAAAAACTTCCGTTTGGACCAATAATATCACCTAAACCTGGACCAACATTTGAAATTGACGTGGCAGCCGCTGAAATTGCGGTAATAAAATTTAATCCATCAAGCGATAAAAGCGCAGTCACAACAAAAAATATTAATATATAAAGAAATATAAAAGAAATAATTGAGTCCATAAATTTTTCATCCACATTATTATTTTGATATTTAATTTTGAAAATTCCTCGAGGGTAAATTATTTTTTTCAGCTGGTTTGATATGAATTGATACAGAATTTGAACTCTAAAAATCTTTATTCCGCAAGTTGTAGAGCCTGCACAGCCTCCAATGAACATTAAAATTATGAAGTATACTAATGGAAATTGACCCCAATTACTAAAATTTTCTGTAGCATATCCTGTCCCAGTTAAAATAGAAATTATATTAAAGCTAACAGATAAAAAACTTATCTCAGTTAAGCTTTTATTTATAACAGATAAATAAAAAAACATTAAAAGAATTGAAATAATAATCAAAATTATAAAAGTTTTTATTTGTGTATCTTTGAAAAATATTTTCTTATCTCCAGCCAAGTATTTGATGTAACTAATAAAAGGTATACTTCCAAGAATAATAAATATTATTGCATTAATTTCTATTAACGAGCTGTTAAAATAACCTATAGATTCATTATAATTTGCAAAACCTCCAGTCGCTATTGTTGTCATAGCATGTACGATGCTATCAAAAAAACTCATCCCAAATATAAAATAAAAAAAAGCACAAGTTAAAGTTAATAAGGAATATATAGTCAATAATCGCAAAGAAACTTCTTTGGTTTTAGGAAAAATTTTTTCAGATGTATCATTAGATGAAATATTGAAAAGTTGCATACCCCCAATATTCATTAAAGGCATTAATGTGATTGCCATTACGATAATTCCAATACCACCAAACCACTGTAACATTCCTCTCCAAAGTAATATCGCTTTAGATGTTTCATTTAGATTCGTGATAATTGTAGATCCTGTTGTTGTAATACCAGACATACTCTCAAAAAACGCATCTGTAAAACTCAAATCCGTACTAGAAAAAATTAAAGGTAAAGAACCAAATATAGCAATACTTAACCACGAAAGTGCTGTGAGCAAAAAAGCTTGAGGTAAACTTATCTTTTTATCGTGATCATAATTAGAAATGAAAAATAAAAATCCAAAAACAATAGTAACAATCATTGATCCGATAAATCCTGCATCAATTTGATCAAATATTAGTTGAACCAAAATAGGTACAATCATTGAAAGACCTAAAATAATTTGCAAAACCCCTAATGTAAAAAAGACAGTTTTATAATTGGACATTTTGAATGGACATTATTTTATGGTAAATAAATTTCAACTCTATATGAATTATTAAAAAGGCTAATATTAAGGATATTTAAGTAGTTGTGATAGACAAAACAAATTTTGACAAAACAAACGCCTGGCCATTTGTTGAGGCTAAAAAGCTATTAAGAGTGAGAAAATCGAACATAGAAAAAAAAAATAAAATAGTTTTACAAACTGGTTATGGTCCAAGTGGTCTACCACATATAGGTACATTTGGAGAAGTTGCAAGGACGACAATGATTGTCAACGCTCTTGATCATTTAACAGATATTCCAAAGGAAATTATTACATTTTCTGATGATATGGATGGTCTTAGAAAAGTACCTGAAAATGTTCCAAATCAAGAAAAGCTAAAAAATAATCTTCACAAACCTTTAACGGATGTCCCTGATCCATTTGAAAAGTTTAGTAGTTTTGGAGAACATAATAATAATATGTTGAAACAATTTCTTGATAATTTTAAATTTAAATATTCATTTAAAAGTTCTACAAAACTCTATAAGTCTGGTTATTTTAATGACACCCTAAAATTAGTTCTAGAAAATTATGAAAAAATTATGGAAATAATTCTTCCAACTTTAGGCAAAGAAAGACAGAAAACCTATTCCCCCTTTTTACCAATATGCCCAGAAACTGGAAAAGTTCTTGAAATACCTGTTTTAGAAATTGATTCTAAATCTTCTAAAATCATATTTGATAATAATGGATCAAAATTGGAAAAAAGTATTTTAGACGGGAACTGCAAATTACAATGGAAAGTTGATTGGGCAATGAGATGGTACGCTTTAGATGTTGATTTTGAGATGTATGGAAAGGATTTAATTGAGAGTGCAATTCTTTCAACTAAGATTATTAAAACATTAGGTAAATCTAACCCATCTGGTTTTGCTTATGAACTTTTTTTGGACGAAAAAGGTGAAAAAATATCTAAATCAAAAGGTAATGGAGTAACTATAGATGAATGGCTGAATTATGCATCTCCTCAAAGTCTATCTCTTTACATGTATCAAAATCCAAAAAGAGCAAAAAAATTGTATAGAGAAGTTGTTCCAAAAGCTGTTGATGAATATTTAGATTTTATAGAAAAAGGAAAAACTCAAAATGATTTACAGAAGTTAATGAATCCAGTTTGGCATGTACATAATGGATCAATGCCAGAGGAAAATACAATTATGACTTTTTCAATGCTTTTAAATTTAGTTGAAACAAGTAATGCGGACAGCAAACAATTACTTTGGAAATTTGTAAAAAAATACAAGTCAGAAATTAATGAAAATGATCATCCAATTTTTGATAATTTAGTTGAATATGCAATAAAATATTTCAATGATGTTATAAAAACAAAAAAAATTTACAAAACTCCAAATGAAAAAGAGAAAGTTGCACTGAAAGCATTAATTAAGTCTTTAGATAATTGTAATGATAAAATGGCTCCTGAAGATATTCAGACAAATATTTTTACCGTAGGAAAAGAAAATGGTTATAAAGAAAATTTAAGAGAATGGTTTAAGCTTATCTATGAGGTTGTATTTGGTGACAAAAATGGACCCAGAATGGGCTTCTTCATTAGTTTTTTTGGAGTAAATGAAACCAAAGAATTGATAAGAAAAAAGGTTGAAAATGTTTAATCTTATAAGACCTTTTATATTTAAATTTAGCCCTGAAGTTGCACACTCACTAGCAATAAAGGCTTTAAAGTTAAATCAGATGCCAGCTATAGATAAAACAACCAGAGTTACTATCCAAACTAAATTTTTAAACAAAACCTTAAATTCTCCTCTAGGTGTTGCTGCTGGATTTGATAAGAATGCAGAAGTTTACAATCCTCTATATAAACTAGGATTTGGTTTTGTTGAGGTAGGTACAATTACACCTAAACCACAAATAGGAAATCCGAAACCAAGAGTGTTCAGATTGGAAGAAGATGAGGCTTTAATTAATAGACTTGGATTTAACAATATTGGATCAGAAGAAAGTAAAAAAAATATTGAAAATAATTCACCTAATGGATTACTTGGTATTAATATAGGACCTAATAAAGATACTGAAAACAGAGTTGAAGATTATTTAATTTGTTTCAGAAAATTTCATAATTTAGCAGACTATATTACAATTAATATTTCTTCTCCTAACACAGAAAATTTAAGAAACTTTCACAAAAATGAGGAGTTAGATAATCTTTTAAAATGCATAAATGAAGAAAAGAAAAATTTAAATTCAAATGTACCAATATCAGTCAAAGTATCTCCTGATATTGATGAAAAAAGTATTGATGAAATCTCAGAACTTTTTTTAAAATATAATGTTCAAATAGTTATAGTTTCAAATACGACAGATAGAAATAGAGAAAATATATCTAATATAAATAAATTAGAGAAAGGCGGTTTGTCTGGAAAACCACTTGAAAATATCTCTAATGAATTAATTAATAAATTTTTTAAATTAGTTGGAAAAAAAATCTTAATAATTGGAGTTGGAGGCGTTGACTCTGCCGAAGGCGTTTTCAAAAAAATTGTAAGCGGCGCAACTCTTGTGCAATTGTATACAGGCATGGTTTATAAAGGACCAACTATTGCTTCAAAGATTAATAAAGATCTTGACGAAATTGTAAAAAGAGAAGGTTTTAAAAATATTTCTGAAGCTATTGGAACAAAAAATTAATCTTGACTGGTATTCTTTAAGACCATATACATCTTGAAAATTTATGTCTAAAAAATGCGAACTTACCGGTAAAATCCCTCTAAAAGGCCATAATGTTAGTCACGCTAACAATAAAACAAAGAGAAGATTTCTTCCAAATTTGAAGAAAGTAAAATTTAAAAGTGAACTTTTAAAAAAATCTCTGAGATTAACAGTTTCAAATGCAGGTGTTAGATCTGTAGATAAAAAAGGTAGCTTTGATAATTTCTTAAAATCTGCAAAATCAAGAGATTTATCGTTAAGATTAAAAAAGCTTAAAAAATCAATAATTGCAAAAACAGCATAATGAATAAAGTTTTCCTCACTCTCTCATTTTTAATGGGATTGGTTGTACTAGCATCTAATTATTTAGTTCAATTTCCTATAAAATATTATGGTTTAGAGGAAATTTTAACTTACGGTGCTTTTAGTTATCCAATTGCATTTTTAATTACAGATTTAGCCAACAGATCCTTTGGAAAATTAGTAGCTAGAAAAATTGTCTATATAGGCTTCACAATTGGAATTTTGTTTACTTTAATATTTTCAACTAATTTTACTGATCTTATTTCTATAAGAATAGCAATTGGTTCAGGAACAGCTTTTATAATTGCTCAACTTTTAGATGTTCAGATATTTGATCAATTACGACAAAAAAAGTGGTTTATAGCACCTTTAACATCTTCTTTAATAGGTTCAACAGTTGATACTTTTTTATTTTTCTCAATATCATTCTATGGAACGGGAATTCCTTGGGTAACTTTATCGTTAGGAGATCTTGCGGTAAAAATATTTGTTGCTCTTGTAATGTTGATACCTTTTAGATTATTACTCGGTACACTAAAAGCAGCATAATTAAATTTTAGGTTCTTGTTGGGTCATGCAATGTATTGCACCAAATCCCCATATCAACTTGCTACAGTCAACTGTTTCGATTTTTCTATTTCTAAAGTAATTTTTGAAAATTTTAATTGCAATATTGTCTTCTTTCACTCTGAATATTGGAAGAATTATTTTTTTATTACAAATATAAAAATTCATATAACTTGCAGGAACTCTCGTATTCTCAATATAAATTGGTGAAGGCATAGGAACTTTTATAATTTTGAATTTCTTTCCTTTCTCACATTTACTTTCTTTCAATATATTTAAATTCTTATTTAAGTTTTTGTAATTTATATCTTTTTTATTATTTTCAACCGCAGTCATAATCGTATTTCTTGAAACAAATCTTGATATGTCATCAACATGCCCATGTGTATCATCGCCTGCAATTCCTTTTTTAAGCCATATAAAGTTTTTTATATTTAAGTATTTATTAAACATTTTTTCGTAGTCTTTTTTTTTAAAATTTTTATTTCTTTCTTGAATTTTGCTTAACAAACATTCTTCAGTTAATAGAATTGTACCTGAGCCATTTACATCAAATGCCCCTCCTTCCATGATTATTTTTCTAATTCTGCCTTTTTTTTTGATTATTGGATCAATCTTTTTAAAATTAGCAATTTTACTAATACAATTATTGATTTTATTGTCATTTTTGTAATTTTTATACTTTGACCACCCGTTAAAACCAAAATTTAGTATTACTTTTTTTTTTTCAACTTTATTTGTTATAAAAATGGGTCCAGAATCTCTTAACCATATTCTATCAGTTTTAATATAGTGGAAGTTGATATTTTTAATTTTATTAAGTTTTATTAATTTTTTTATATTTTTTATATTTTTGCTAACGATTAAGTTAATTTTTTGATTTTTTGAAATTTTTTTTATAATCTTTAAAATTACTTCAGGAATAAATTGATATAATCCAGGCCAATCATTTTTATTATAGGGCCAAGCAATCCAAACTGAAATTTGATGCTCCCATTCAGCCGGCATTCTAAATCCATTAAAGTTTTCATTCATCTGCAGGATTTTTTAGTATGCCTTTATAAAAATCGATTCTTCTATCTCTTAAAAAAGGCCAATGCTCTCTGGCTGAATCAATTTTTTTATAATTTATTTCACGAATTAAAATTTCTTCTTTTTTATTCCCAAGTTTTCCAATTATTTGCCCACTAGGATCTATGATCATTGAGTTTCCCCAGAATTCTATTTTCTTCTTACCTTTTTTTTCTGTTCCAACTCTATTTATAGCAACCACATAAGTACCATTTGCGATTGCGTGAGATTTTTGCATTGTTATCCAAGAGTCTAGTTGAGATTTTCCAAATTTTTTTTTCTCTTTAGGATGCCATCCAATAGCAGTAGGGTAAAAAATTATTTGTGCACCTTTAAGTGCAGTCAATCTTGCAGCTTCTGGGAACCATTGATCCCAACAAATTAAAGGTCCAATTTTACCAAATTTTGTTTTAACAGATTTAAAACCTAAATCTCCAGGAGTAAAATAAAATTTTTCATAATAACCAGGATCATCTGGTATATGCATTTTTCTATATTTCGATAAAATTTTACCTTTCTCGCTAATAACGATACTAGTATTATGATAGAAGCCATGTGTTTTTTTTTCAAATAATGAAATCATTAATACTATTTTTAAATCTTTGGCTAATTCGCAAAATATTTTTGTAGTTCTGCTAGGTATTTTTTCCGCTAGCTTAAAGTTGGAATGACTTTCTGTTTGACAAAAATACTTTGATAAAAATAGCTCTGGTACACAAATTATTTTAGCTTTTTTTGATGCTGCTTTTTTTATATTTTTAATAGCTGAATTTATATTTTTTTGAATATTATCTGAAATTTTACTTTGAATAATTCCAATTTTTACTTTTTTGATCATCAATCAAAATATTTTGGAAAAGTTTTTTCTGTCTCTATTTTTCCACTCTCCAGTATGATAGGCGTCACTTGCTATTAATGGTAAAACACTGGTAGCTTCAGCAAATACCATTTGTTCTTTGGTAGTATCAACCTTGCCCCATGAACTTGCTTCTTTTAATGTTGAACTACTGCAAGCTCCATCTCTTGAGTCAGCAACAGTAATTTGTATTGCATATTTGTGCATATCTACATTTTTTCCCAAAAGTTCAGCACAAATTACCGTGTCTTGTATAAAGTTTTTAGGAACTCCTCCACCAATCATAAATAATCCCGACCCTTTAGATTTAATTTTAATCTCTGTTAATTCTCTAAATTCTCTAATTGAGTCTATTGTAATATGATTTTTTGGATTTCTCTCTTGATGCATGACTAATCCAAAACCTGCACTTGAGTCTGTAAATGCAGGACAGAATATAGGTACATCGTTATCAAAAGCTGTTTCAATTAAAGAACCTTTCTTTTTAGAATTAGTTTTTAAATATTTGCCAATCTCTTTAATAAATTCTCTCGATGTGTAAGACTTCGGCTCAAGTTTGTCTGCTATTTCTCCTATTGTTTTATCACAAACCTGGAGCTCCTCTTCATCGATGTAAGTATCATAAATCCTATCTATATAATTGTCTCTAAGTTCATTATCATTTTGATATTGTGATCCTTGGTAATGTTTAAATCCAAGCGCTTCAAAAAAATCCATATCTATTATAGATGCTCCAGTTGCTACAATTGCATCTACCATGTTGTATTTAACCATATCTCTATAAATATGCATACATCCAGCGGCAGAAGTAGACCCTGCAAGAGTTAAGAATATTGTACAATCTTTATCTTTAAGCATTTCATTATATATCTTGGATGCATTAGCAGTTTCTCTTGAAACAAAAGACATTTTTTCCATAGAAGATATAATTTTTCTAGAGTCAAAAGATGTAATATCAATATGTTCAACCTCTTTACTTAAAAAGTCTTTTTTTCTGTTATGATTAAGATTTTTTGTATCTGACATTATGCAACAAGAAACTCTTTATTTGTTTCTTTGTCATACATCGTCATAATTGGATCATCACAAACTTCATAAATACTATCAGAATAATATCCATTAAATTGAGTTCTAAATGTCAAACCGTATGCTCCCAATTGACCTAGTTCAATGTAATCACCCTCTTTAATATTATTAGGTAGAATGAAAGGTCCCTTCATATAATCCATGCTATCACATGTTGGTCCATAAAAATCAAATGAAGTCAATTTTTTTGATATAATTCTTCCACTTGTAATTATCCTTGATGGATAAACTATATTAGGCACTCCAGCATCAAATAAAGTTCCGTATGTTCCATCATTAATATATAGCTTTTGTTTTTTTCTCAAGTTTACTCTCACAATTGTCGAACCACTTTCTGCAACAATTGCTCGACCTGGCTCACATATAATTTCTGGTTTTTTTTCTAATTTTAATTTATTTAATGAATTTTTTATTTCCTCAAAATAAGAGTCTAATGATTGAGGAACCAAGTCAGGATAGATTGTTGGAAATCCTCCACCTATATTTATAACATCTGGAACTATTTTCGTTTTTTTTATTATATATTTAATTTCATTAATCCCTTTTGAATATGATATTGGATGCATACATTGCGAACCCACATGAAAACTTAATCCTATTTTTTTTGCATACTGTTTTGTTAATCTATAAAGCCCTATTGCTTCAGAAGTTTGTGCGCCAAATTTTTTAGATAAATCTATTTCTGCGTGTTCATTAGAAACTGCAACTCTTACAAATAACTCTAAATCTTTAGCTTGATCAGTACTATTAAGAATTTTTATTAATTCATCTTTTGTATCTATTGAAAAAGTCTTAATATTATATTTGAAATATGCCTCGCTTATACTTTCCTTGCTTTTTACAGTATGCATGTAGGAGCATTTTGCATCTGGGCTAACACTTCTAATTGCCTCAACTTCTTTAATTGAAGCGATATCAAAATCATTAATTCCGCTTTCCACGATAGTTTTTAATACTAATGGATGCGGGTTAGTTTTAACTGCATATAGGATTTTACCAGGAAATTTATTCTGAAAAAATTCAGAAGCTATGTTTATAGAATCTCTTCTAATACAATAAACAGGTTCTGTTGGTTTCAGTTGATTTACCAATTTATCAACTGATTTAAATTTTTGCATTTAAAGCTCCAAAAAAAATTTAACAAAAAAAACCGGCATAACTGCTATGCAAGTTTATATAAAACGAGCATTTATGCTGAAAATGAGCCAATGTAAAGTAAAAATGTACCCTTGAAATAATTTAGAATGTTTCCATATAAGGCCCATGCCAGATGCAGAAGTATTAAAAAAAATAACAGAATTTGAGGATAAATCTCTACTTATAGTAGATGATGACAACCCTTTTAGAGAAAGACTAGCTCGAGCAATGGAGAAAAAGGGCTTTTCTGTTTCACAAGCAGAGGGTGTAAAAATTGGAATAGAGTCTGTGAAATCAAAAAAACCTGCTTTCGCAGTTGTTGATTTGAGACTAAATGATGGAAACGGACTAGAAGTTGTAAAAGAAATCCAGAAAAATAACTCAGAGAGTAGAATAGTGATGCTTACTGGTTATGGAAATATACCAACTGCAGTTGCAGCCATTAAAGAGGGTGCAATTGATTATCTAGCTAAACCAGCAGATGCAGATGACGTAGAAAAAGCACTTCTAGCTGATCCAAATAAAAAAGCTGCTCCACCAGAAAATCCAATGTCCGCTGATAGAGTTAAATGGGAACATATTCACAGAGTTTTCGAATTATGTAACAGAAATGTATCTGAGACTGCAAGAAGACTTAAAATGCATCGAAGAACACTTCAAAGAATTCTATCAAAAAGATCTCCAAGGTAATTCTAAATATATTTTCTAAGTTTAATAATTTTATTAACTAAAGCTGTTAGTAATAATATCTTAAATAATTCAGCATAAAGAAATGGGTAAACACCAAATTCTAATATTGGTTTATCCCAACCGATTAAATTTCCAAGCCACAAAATACCCAAAATATATATTACTGATGTTGCAATTATAATTTTTAAAAAATTTAGTATATGGTTTTTATCGTATGTAAATATGCCTGCTATTAGACATGCAAATATAAAACCTATTAAATATCCCATTGTGGGACCAACAAAATAAGCTAATCCTATTCCTTTCTCTGGTGAGTTAGAAAATACCGGCAATCCCATAATTCCTTCTATCAAATAAAAAACTACCGAAAGTACTCCAACTTTATATCCAAAGGAAATTCCTAAAAACAAAACTATAAATGTTTGCATAGTCATAGGAACTGGATAAAAAGGTATTTTAATTTTTGCAGATATTGTTAATAAAATAGAACCTATTAATGCAAATATTAAGATTTTAATTATTTTATTATTAGAAATTGAATTTACTAATTCCATTAGCTTTAAATTACTATTTTAATAAAGTTTAATCCACTAATATTTATTAACAGGATGTTTTATTCTTACTATAATGCGTCATTTTATTATAAATTAAATTATGGGTAAAATTAAAAAAACAGATCATTTCTATCTTGTTGATGGGTCAGGATACATATTTAGAGCCTATTATGCATTGCCACCATTAACACGGAAAAGTGACGGTTTGCCAGTAGGAGCAGTAAGTGGATTTTGTAACATGCTGTTTAAATTATTAGAGGACTCTAAATCTAGCGAAAATTTAGAAAAACCAACTCATTTTGCAGTAATCTTTGACTCTGCAAGAAAGAATTTTCGAAACGAAATATATTCAGATTATAAAGGAAATAGGTCTGATGCTCCTGATGATCTAATTCCACAATTCGATTATATTAGAAAGTCAGTATTAGCATTCAATTTACCTTCTATAGAAATGTTAAATTACGAGGCTGATGATTTGATAGCCACCTATGTAGAGCAAATATTAGACGAAGGTGCAAAGGTTACAATTGTATCATCTGACAAAGATTTAATGCAACTTTTCAAAAAAAAGGTTCGTATATACGATCCAATGAAGAATAAATTTATATCTAATGACGATGTAATCAATAAATTTGGGGTTGGTCCGGATAAAGTAATTGATGTTCAATCACTAGCAGGGGATAGTACAGACAATGTACCTGGCGTTCCAGGTATTGGTGTAAAAACAGCAGCAGAATTAATTAAGGAATATGGAAATTTAGAAAACCTTCTAAAAAACGCAAATAAAATAAAACAGAATAAAAGAAGAGAAACACTTTTAGAAAATAAAGATAAGGCTCTGGTAAGTAAAAAACTGGTCACATTAAAAAATGATGTTCCGGTGAAAGACAAATTAACTGACTTTGTTCTAAAAAAAGTAGACGTAGATAAGTTATACAATTTTTTGAGAGAAATGGAATTTAATAGGTTATTGAGTTCGGCAATTTCGACGTATGGTCAATCCAAATTTACTGATGAAATAGAAGTCAAAAAAGAAACATCTAAAATATCAAAAGATAAATATGTTTTGATAAAAAATTTATCTGAAATAAAAGGTTGGATGCAAGAAGCCGAAGAAGCTGGTGAATTTTCTATTGATACTGAAACAGATTCTCTTGATCCACATCAGGCAAATTTAGTTGGTATCTCAATTTCTAGCAAAATAGGTAAAGCTTGTTACATTCCAACAGGTCATATTGATAAAAATAATCTAAATGAAAAAGATGTTTTGAGAATTTTAAAACCATATTTAGAGGATAAAAGTTTAAAAAAAATTGGACAAAATATTAAATTCGATTACATAATATTTCGTAAAAGGGATATAGATATTCAAAGCATGGAAGATACAATGTTGATGTCTTACGTTTTAGATGCTGGGAAAAATAGACATAATATGGATACCCTTTCAGATATTCATCTTGGTCACAAAACAATTAAATATAAAGATCTTGTTGGATCTGGAAAAAAAGAAATTAAATTCAGTCAAGTAGAGTTAAATATTGCAAAAGATTATGCGGCAGAAGATGCTGATATAACTTTCCGTTTATATAAAATATTTTTGAAATCGCTTAAATCAGAAAAATTACTAAATATTTATGAAATTTTCGAAAAACCTTTAATTAAAATTTTAGCATCAATGGAAATCAATGGCATAAAATTGGATAATAATTTTCTTAAAAAATTATCTGTTAAGTTTGAAAAAAAACTTCAAGATTTAGAAAAACAAATTTTTAAAATTTCAAAAAAAAAATTTAATATTGCATCGACTAAACAGTTGGGTGAAATAATGTATAATGACCTTAAAATTGCATCGCTAAAAAAGACTAAAAAAGGGAGTTTTGCAACTGGTGCAGCAGTTCTAGAGGATTTAGCTTACAAAGGGAATGAATTTCCTAAATTGGTTTTAGAATGGAGGCAATCTAGTAAATTGAAAAATACATATTCAGATTCTTTGCCAGAGCATTTAAATCCCAATACAAAAAGAGTGCATACATCTTTTCTGTTAGCCGCAACTACAACAGGTAGACTTGCATCTAGTGATCCAAATTTACAAAATATTCCTATTAAAACTGAGGAGGGCAAAGATATTCGTAAAGCCTTTATATCAGAAAAAAATAAAAAACTTATATCAGCAGACTATAATCAGATCGAAATGAGAATTTTGGCTGATCTAGCTGATGTAAAGGAACTTAAAAAAGCTTTCAAAAATAACGAGGATATTCACTCATTAACTGCTAGCCAGGTTTTCGGTAAAGACATAAAAAAAATTGATGCTGATATGAGGAGAAAAGCGAAAGCTATTAATTTTGGAATAATTTACGGAATATCTCAATATGGTTTGGCCAAACAAATCGGTGTATCAAACAATGAAGCCGAAGAATTTCTAAATTCATATTTTATTAAATTTCCAGAAATTAAAGAATACATGAATAACACAATTAAATTCTGTAGAAAAAGTGGATATGTAAGAAATATTTTTGGTCGAAAAACTCATATTCCAGGAATCAATGACAAAAATTTTAATGTTAGAAATTTTCAAGAAAGGGCAGCTATAAATGCACCTATCCAAGGATCTGCATCAGAAATAATGCGACTTGCTATGATTAGAATCAACGATGAGCTTGATACTAAAAAAACAAATGAATTTAATATGTTGCTTCAAATTCACGATGAATTGATTTTTGAGGTAATTGATAATGGTACTAAATCTGCTTCTAAAAAGATTAAAGATATTATGACAAGTGTGAAAGATAGTGATTTGCATTCATTTTCAATACCATTATCAGTAGATGTAAACATAGGTGACAACTGGGGAGAGCTTCATTAATAAACATTTAATTGCCCAATTTTAAACATTTTAGTATTTTTATAGTTAAACATGAAACAAACAATTGCCCTTGTTGATGACGATAGAAATATATTAACTAGTTTAAGTATTGCTCTAGAGAAAGAGGGTTTTAATATTCAAACTTATTTGGATGGAGAAAGTGCTTTAATAGGTTTGTCAAGAAATCCCCCTGACCTTGCAGTTATAGATATTAAAATGCCAAGAATGGATGGAGAAGAATTGTTAAAAAAATTGAGAAAAAAAACATCTATGCCCGTTATCTTTTTAACTTCAAAAGATGAAGAGGTGGATGAGCTCTTAGGACTAAAACTAGGGGCTGATGATTTTGTAAAAAAATCAGGTGGCTTTTCAACTAAAGTTCTTATTGAAAGAATTCGTGTCCAACTTAGAAAAAAAGATAATAATTTAGAGGATAATAGAAATATAATTTCACATGGAAAATTAAAACTTGACCCTTCACAGCTAGAGTGTGAATGGGACGGTAAGCAATTACCAGATAAATTAACAACAACAGAATTCTTAATTGTAAAGGAATTAGCAAAAAGACCTGGAATTATTAAAGAAAGATCTCAATTAATGGATGTTGCTTACAGAGAAGACACAGATATTGAAGATAGAACAATAGATAGTCACGTAAAAAGGATTAGAAAAAAGTTTAAAAAAGTAGATAATAACTTTTCAGCGATAGAAACCAGGTATGGTAGTGGTTATCGTTGGAATGTTAAATAATGGCTACTTCAAAATCTAATAATCAATCTATTTTAAAAAAATTCTTAGTTATCAACTTTATTGTTTTTTTAGTGATAGGTGTATTAACATTATTTTACCTTAACACAGTAAAACCTACGCTCATTAAAAATAAAACTGCCTCGCACATAAAAATTATTGATAATACAACAGAAAATATTGATCGTTTAAAAATAAATTTCTCATCTGAAGATATTAGAGAGTTTCTTTTTTCCACTAAATTTTTATTTCAAAGTATAGATCGAGTACAGATATTTGATAGTGAATTTAATCTATTAGGAGATACCGATACATTAGACTTAGATCCAAATGCTTTCTCAAGAAGTCTAAACATAATTGAAATGAGTGATTTAAATAATCAAAGTATTCAAAATAAGAATTTGGAAGAGAGTAATAAAAGCTTTGAAAGTAAAGAAATATTTGAAGATTTAAAAAAGTACTCATATTCATCAGATTATGGAAAACCGTTAACTTACTCTAAAGAAAACTATGATCAATTTTTATTAGTAACTGTTAAAAATGTAGTTAGTGAAAATAAAACAATAGGCTATTTAGCTATTACTGAAAATGCCAATGAAATAAAGGTTGCAATAGATGAAAGAAGAAATTTTATAATCAGAACTGCTTTGCTTGTCGCATTAGTAATTTTAATTTTTTCATATGTATTAAATAGATACTTCTTAAAACCAATTAAAAATTTGGTTCAATATACAAATATTATAAAAAACAAAAGTAAGGAAAAGACCAATATTGGAAATATAAAAAAAAGAAATGACGAATTGGGAAAATTGTCAAATTCTCTTGATGAAATGACTAATGAATTAAACAAAAGAATTACTACAGCAGAAAATTATTCAACAGATCTTTTGCATGAAATCAGAAATCCTTTAGCATCTCTAAAAAGTGCCTCTGAGATAATTTCTGAAACAAATGATAAATCTCAAAGAAACAAATTAATTAATATAGTATCACATGACGTAGAGAGAATTGAAAGATTAATAACTGATTACTCTCAAATGCTAAGAGATGAGGCTGCAATTTCCTCTGAGAAAATGCAAAAATTAAATTTAAAAGAGATTGCTCAATCTGTTGTTGACGATTTTAACAGTATCTATGAAACAAAAAAATCGATTGGAGTTAAATTGAAATCTAATGGAATTAAAAATTATAGTATCTTAGGGATAGAAAATAGAATTGAACAAATTATTGCAAACTTATTAGAAAACTCAATTTCTTTTAGTGAAAATAATCAAGAAATTACCGTTGAAATATCAAAAGATAAAAATGATAAAATTAAATTAGTTGTCGTTGATCAGGGATCTGGATTTAGTGAAAAGGATACAAATAAGATATTTAATAGATTTTATAGTAATAGACCTGGAAACTTTGGAGAACATTCGGGTTTAGGATTAAATATTGTCAAAAATTTAGTTGAAATTCATGGTGGTGAAATCAACGCATCTAATAATAAAGATAAAGGGGCAAGAATTGAAATAATTTTCCCAGAAGCATAAATCTTTGTTGATATATTAAGTAAAATTGTTAAAAGCCTCTTTCTATGGAAGATTTTAAAGTAAAAGATATATCCCAAGCAGAATTTGGAAGAAAAGAAATTTCACTCGCTGAAACTGAAATGCCAGGATTAATGGCTCTTAGAGAAGAGTATAAGGGTAAAAAACCTTTAAATGGAGCTCGGATTGTTGGTTGTTTACACATGACAATACAAACAGCTGTCTTAATAGAAACTTTAGTTGAGTTAGGAGCCGAAGTAAGATGGTCTTCATGTAATATTTTTTCGACACAAGACCATGCGGCAGCAGCAATTGCAAAAGCTGGCATTCCTGTATTTGCTTGGAAAGGCGAAACAGAAGAAGAATATTGGTGGTGTGTAAAGCAAACTATTGAAGGAAAAGATGGCTGGAAACCAAATATGATACTTGATGATGGTGGCGATCTTACAGCATTGATGCACAAAGATTATAAAGAATTATTAAATGATGTTAAAGGTTTATCAGAAGAGACAACTACAGGAGTTTTAGCATTAAAAAAAATGGAAAGTGAAGGCAATTTACTTGTCCCAGCAATAAATGTTAATGACTCAGTAACAAAATCTAAGTTCGACAATTTATATGGTTGCAGAGAAAGTTTAGTTGATGGAATTAAAAGAGCTACTGACGTCATGATGTCAGGCAAGGTAGCTATTGTAGCTGGATTTGGAGATGTTGGAAAGGGAAGCGCTGCTTCTCTTCGTCAAAGCGGTGCAAGAGTTATGGTTACAGAAACAGACCCAATTTGTGCTCTCCAAGCTGCAATGGAAGGTTATGAAGTAGTTTTAATGGATGAGATGATAAAAGAAGCCGACATTGTTGTTACGGCAACAGGAAATAAAGATATTGTGACAGCTGACCATATGAGAGAAATGAAAGATAGAGCAATTCTATGCAATATTGGTCACTTTGATAATGAGATCCAAGTAGATGCTCTTAAAAATTATAAATGGGATGAAATAAAACCACAAGTTCACGAAATTACATTGCCGGATGGAAAAAGAATTATTTTATTAGCAGAAGGTAGATTGGTTAATCTTGGATGTGCAACAGGACACCCAAGTTTTGTAATGAGTGCTTCTTTTACAAATCAAGTAACAGCTCAGATAGAATTATGGAATAACTCAGATAAATATGAGAAAAAAGTATATGTTTTACCTAAACATTTAGATGAGAAAGTAGCCAGACTTCATTTAGAAAAAGTTGGAGCTAAATTAACCAAATTATCAGATGATCAAGCAAAATATATAAGTGTAACACCAGAAGGACCTTATAAACCAGATGCCTATCGCTACTAAAAGTAGCAAAATAGATATTTCAAAAGAAATTATCACACAAAAAATTGCTGAAAAAATTGCAAGTAAAGTTAGCAAAAATACAACTTTGCTTTTTTATGGAAACATTGGAGTTGGTAAGACTACATTTATTAGGTATCTAATTAATTATCTTCAAACAAAAAATGGTTTAGAAAAAACAGAAATACCTAGTCCAACTTTTAATATTATAAATGAATATGAGATTAATTCTTTGATTGTTAGACATTTTGATCTTTATAGAATTAAAGATAAAAAAGAATTAAATAACTTAGGAATTAATGAAAACTCAGAAGATTACGCTAGATTAATTGAATGGCCTGAAATCTTGGGTCAAAATATAGAAAGTAATTTTACATTAAAATTTGAATATGACGAAAAGCTTGAAAATAGGTACTTAATTATATCTAATAATATTGATTTTAATTTTAATGAATTTGAAAAAATTTAAAAAACTATCAGGAGATGCATCTTTTAGACAATTTTATAGAACAAATAATTCAGTATTAGTTTATAGCAAAATTCAAAAGCGATCAAACCTGTTAAATTATGATGCAGTTAACAAAATATTGATTAAAAATAAAATATTAGCACCAGGTTTAATTAGTCAAAATTATAAAAAAAATTTTATAGAAATTGAGGATTTCGGCAATAAAAACATGTTGGATAAAATTAAATCCTCGAAAGCTAAATTAAATGAATACAAAAGAATACTAAAAATTTTATATCAAATTCAAAAAATTAAAAATTTTAAAACTCAAAATTTTCTTAAAAAAAAATTTAATTTATCAAACTATTCAAAAGCTAAAATACTTAAAGAGTCATACCTTTTTTTGGATTGGTACTTAGCAGCAAATAAATTAATTATTCAAAAAGGACATTTAAAAAAAAATCTCAAAAAAATAATAGATAATTTGTATTTAAATTTAAAAATTAAACACAAAGTGTTTGTACATAGAGATTTTCACGTCTCAAACATGATGTTTTATAAAAATAAAATCGCTTTAATAGATAGTCAAGATGCTGTCTTGGGTAATCCAGCATATGATTTGGCCTCACTTATAGATGATGTAAGAATTAAAACTTCAAATAGTTTTAAGTCAAATATTTTGAAAGTATTTCTTAGTAAATTTAAGTATAAAAATGAGACTCAATTTATTAATGATTTTGAAATTTTATCTGTTTTAAGAAATCTAAAAATAATTGGTATATTCACAAGACTTGCAATAAGAGATAAAAAAAGAAAATATCTAAAATTAATACCTTATGCGTGGAAATTAATCGATAATCGTATTAAAAATAACCCAAATTTCCATGATTTAAAAAATTTTTTACAAAAAAACTCAAGAATAAAAAAAATATGAAAATTAAAACAGCAATAATTTTATGTGCAGGATTTGGAAAAAGATTAATGCCATTAACTGAGAAAACACCAAAACCACTCTTAAAAATTAATGAGATTAGCTTATTAGAAAATACTATAAACTTGATAAAAGTATTAGAAATAAAATCCTTAAAAATTAATACTTTCTATTTAAGTGATAAAATAAAAGATTTCATTTTTTCAAATAATTTTGGTTTAGAAATTCAAATTATAGAAGATGGTAAAGAAATATTAGATACAGGGGGCGGTCTTTTAAATGTAGTAAATAATTCAGTTGAAGCAGATTTTATAGTTTTTAATCCTGATACAATTTGGAATGCTGAATATGCAAATGAAATTAAGAAGATGGAAAACATATATTTTAAAAATAACTTAGAAAATATTTTAATGGTTGTAAAAAAAGATTTAAGTTTTGATAAAAGATTTAAAGGCGATTTTTCTCTAGCTGGTAATAATTTAAATAAAAATAATGACAAAAATTATATTTATACGGGATGTCAAATTATAAATAAAAATATATTTAAAAATTTATCAAAAAAAATATTTTCGATGAATGAGATTTGGGACAACTACATTGAAAAGGAAAATTTGCATGGTTTCGAAAGTAATATTGAATTTCTACATTTGACAGATAAAGAGATTTACGAAAAACTTCTGCAAAAAGGTTAGAATTTAATTAAATTCCTAGATCTACTTTGATCGAGGTATTTAGCTTCTTTTAAATTTTTTTTTTCAAATTTCAAAAGTAGAGGATTTCCGGTAGGTATTTCAAGTTTGGAAATTTCATTGTCATCAATTTTAAATAAATATTTTAAAAGCGATCTAATAGAATTACCGTGAGCAGATATAATGGTATTATCATGTAAATTTTTCTCTATGTTTTCAATAAAATAGGGCACAACTCTATCATAAGTATCTTTAAGGGACTCTGTATCTGGAATTAAGTTACGAGGTATATCATTATAAACAACTATATTTTTTGGATGATATGGACTATTTGTGTTTAATGGCTTTGGCGGAATATCCCAAGATCTTCTGAATTTATGAACTTCTTCTTCTCCTAATTTTTTTTTCATTTCATCTTTGTTTAATCCTGTCAGTGATCCGTAGTGCCTTTCATTCAATTGCCAGGCCTTAATTATATTATTTGGTTTTACTCTGATTGTATTTAAAATAAGTTTTAAAGTATCAATCGATCTTAGTTGATAAGATGTGTAAAAATGTTTTATTTCTAAATTTAATTTTTTTATAAACTCTCCTGCTTTACAGGCTTCTAATTTACCTTGTGGTGCGAGTTCAACATCGACCCATCCTGTAAATTTATTTTCTAAATTCCATTCGCTTTGGCCATGTCTAACAAGTATTAAGTGACTCATTTGTGAAAATTTAATATAGATTAACTATGAATTACTTAAAGCAGTTTTTTTATCTGTCTAATATAGTTTTATTTATTTTTTACTTATATCCTGGTAGTATTTTTGGATGTTTTATTTATAGTGATTGTAAAATTCAACCACAATTAACAAGAGATTTTTTAGTATCTTCAAATCACGTTTATGTTTTCTTTATTATATCAATTCTAGGATTAATTGCTTTTAAACATAAATTAAAAAATATATTTATTTATCTTATTTGTATTTCTATTGTTTTAGAAATCCTGCACTTAATTATTCCAGAAAGAGGATTTGAATTAAGTGATTTGTTTGGTAATATAATAGGTGTATTTATATCATTTTTGGTTTTTAAAATAATTTATAAAAGTAGATTGCAATGAGTTCATTCGATGAAAGAAAAAAAGGTTTTGAAAAAAAATTTGCTCATGATGAGGAAAAACAATTTAAAATTAATGCAAGAAAAAATAAATATTTAGGAGAGTGGGCCTCACAAATTCTGGGATATGATGAAGAAAAAAAAAATCAATATATTCAAGATGTAATTAAAGCAGATTTTGCTGAGGCAGGTGATGAAGATGTTTACAGAAAGCTTTACGGAGATTTAAAAGACAAAAATATATCCGAAGATCAAATTAGAAAAAAAATGCAAGAATGTAATGAAAAAGCAACTACTGAAGTTAGTTAGTTTTCTATTTTTATTTACATTTTTAGCAACAAATTACTTACTATCAGAAACGGTTCTAATTTCAGATAACATTAAAATAATTGATGGTGATACAATTTTATTAGATAATAAAAAAATTCGTTTTTCCGGAATAGATGCTCCAGAAACTAAATTTAAAGGAAAGCAACAGTTTTGCTTAGAAAATAAAAAAAAAATTAATTGTGGAAAAATTTCAAAAAATTTTCTTACAGAAAAAATTATAAATAAAAAATTAAAATGTCTAATCGAGCCCCAAAAAGACTATTTTGGTAGGTATTTAGGTGAGTGTTTTATCAATAATGAGAGTGTTTCAACTTACATGGTAAGAAATGGATTAGCCTTTGACTACCCAAAATATTCAAAAAAAAAATATTCTAAAGATCAAATTTATGCAAAAAACAATAAATTAGGTTTATGGAGTATGGAATTTGACTATCCATGGATATGGAGAAAAAATAATAGATAATTTATATTAAACTGTGATTCTTTTTAGAAAGTATTTTTTATTTTTTGGTCTATTATTTTTAACCGCTTGCTCATCTATACCTCAAAATACAACAGATGGCTGTTCAATATTTTCTGAGAGATATCTTTGGTATAAACATGCGAAAAAAACTGAAAAAAAGTGGGGAACACCAATCAACCTACAATTAGCAATAATAAAAATGGAATCTGATTTTGACTGGCTTGCTAAGCCTGCGCGTCAAAAATTATTTAAAGTTATACCTTATAAAAGACCTTCTAGTTCATTTGGATACTCACAAGCTATTAAAGGTACTTGGAAACAATATAAAGATGAGACTGGAAATAAATATGCTTTAAGAACTAGATTTAAAGATAGTGTTGATTTTATCGGCTGGTATACAAATAAAACAGAAAAAATTTTAAAAGTTTCAAAAAAAGATGCTTTCAGACAATATATTGCTTATCATGAAGGCTGGGGAAATTATAAAAATTATAAAAGTAATCAGAAAGTTATAGTATTGGCAAAAAAAGTAGAGGGTTATTCAAATAAATTCAAGAAGCAGCTTAATAAATGTAGTAAATCTTTGACTACTAGAAAATATATTATTTTTTAATCAATTGCTTTTCTAGCTCTAGATCTACTGCATCTATTCTCTTTGTGTTTTTTGCTAGTGTTAAATACATAGTTGGCGTTACATATAATGTAAAGAATGTAGAAATAATCATTCCACCAAAGATTGTTGATCCAACTGCTAATCTAGATGCCTCACCTGCGCCCGGACCTATGTTACCTACTATAAGAGGTAACATTGCAATCATGGTGCTTAATGAAGTCATTATGATTGGTCTTATTCTTAATTTACAAGCTTCCATCAATGCTTCCTCAATTTTTGCACCTGTTGTTCGAATTTGGTTAGTATAGTCAACGATAAGAATACTATTTTTAGTGGATATACCGATTAATATAATCAAGGCGATTTGTGAAAATATATTTATCGAACTATTCAGAAATAAAATGAATACAAGACCTCCAAAAACTGCAAGAGGCACAGTCAATATAATAATAAAAGGATGAACAAACGAATTAAAAGTAGCAGCCATTACTAAATATGCAGTTATTAATGCCAAAGCAAAAATAAGAAATATTTCGTTACTTGTCTCCTTTAGTTCTTCGGACTTACCTTTCCAAGTTATTTGATTTTGAGGAGCAACTCTCAACATTACGTCTTCTAAATATTTTATAGCTTCAGACAATGTATATTCTTCAGATAAAGCTGCCGATATAGTTACTGCTCGTTGTCTATTATATCTAGGTAATGATTCAGCAGTTCCTTTCTCTTCAAATTCTACCAGACTTGCAACAGACACTAATTTTCCTGTAGTTTCAGATCTTACAAAAATCTTTGATAAGCCATCTTTATCTCTTCTATCTGCTAAATACTGCTGAAGAATAATGGGGTATTCTCTTCCTTCTTTATTGTACGTTGTAACTCTCTTTCCACCGTATAATGTTTCTAGTGTTCTGCCTATATTTTCTATTGAAACTCCTAAATCATTTGCTCGATTTTTATTTGTGATTAATTTTACTTCAGGTTTATTTTTTGTGTAATCACTTTCAATTCTAAACATATTTCTATTTCTTCTTAGCTCTCTTAAAACTTGGCTTTGAATTTGTTCTAACTCTTCATAACTTGTCCCATAAATCACCATTTGAACTGGTTTATTATAGCTAGAAACTCTTATAGATTGAGGTGATATAGGAAACGCAAAAGTCTCAGGCACACTAACAACTTGACCAATAGCTTCTCTTAAAACAACTTGTGTGCTCTTTTCTCTATTTTTCCATTCATCTAATAGCGCAATTATAATAAAGGAGTTATAAGAGGTTGCAGATTTACCAAATCCTGGGACCCTCATAATTAATCTTTGGTAAGGACTATCCTCTGCTTGTAACAATTTTAATATTCTTCCCTCAATTATTTGTGCTTTTTCCTGAGTATACTCGAATGAACTTCCTTCGTCTGTGGAACCTATAATTAAATAAGCTCCTCTATCTTCTAATGGTATCAATTCTTTTTTTGTGAAATTAAATAAATAAACAGATGCTGCAATTAATAAAATTATAAATATCGAGATTGTTTTCTGCTTAGTAATCCAATATCTTAAGGTATCAGTATAAAACTCTGTGAAAGATTTAAATCCATTATTAAATTTCTTTACGAAAAAATTATTTTTTTCTTTTTTATTTAAAAACTTACTTCCTAACATTGGTGAAAGGGTTAGGGCCACAAATGAAGAAACAACAATTGAGAAAGATAGGGCTATTGCAGTTTCCTTAAACAGGGTACCAGCTATACCCTCAATAAAAATTAAAGGTAAAAAAACTGCAACTAAGATTAAAGTTGTAGCTATTATCGCAAATGTTATCTGTCTTGAGCCTTTATAAGCAGCTACAAGTGGCGTTTCTCCTTTTTCAATTCTTGTATAAATTGCATCGGTCATAATCACAGAATCATCTGTAATTATTCCTATCGCTAAAATAAAGCTTAAGAGTACAAAAATGTTAATTGAAAGATCAAAAATATATAAACCTAAAAAGGATCCTATTAAACTAACTGGCAATGCAACGGCTGGTACTATTACAGCTTTTAGGTTTCCTAAGAACAAGTAAATTATTACTACAACTAAAATAAAAGCAATGATTAAACTTTTATAAACTTCTTGTATTGCAGTCCCTACATAAGTTGCTCTATTAAATGCTATTTCCAGCTTTAGTCCATCTGGAAGAGAATTATTTAAAATATTAATTTTTTGTTTTACTTGTTTTGAAAGCTCTACTGTTGATGCCCCACTTTTTGCATATATTCCAATCCCAACTGTTTTTAAATTAGTCGCATTTTTTCTTTGAGCCTTAAATAAAGTTTTCTCAGAAACTGGCCCAAACTCAACATTTGCAATGTCAGAAAGAGTTGTGACTTTATCTTTATTTTTCTTAAGAGGAAGCTGCTTGATTGTTTCAATGTTAGAGTAAGATTTATCAATATTAAGAGTTAAATCTTTGTTACTAGCTTCTAAAGTTCCAGCAGGAATATTAATATTTTCATTTCTTAATGCTCTCTCGACTTCTTGAATAGTAAGATTATTAGCTGCTAATTTGATTGGATCTACCCAAACTCTAACACTTAGCTCTCTTAATCCACCGACTAAAATTCTACCAACATTTGGTACACTCGAAAATGCATCTATAAGATATCTTTCTGCATAATCACCCAAATCTAAATCATTCCAAGTTGGTGAAGATAGCGCAACCCACATTGTAGTTGTAAAACCAGCTGCTTGTTTCAAAATTTGTGGTGGGTTTGCTTGATCTGGCAAATTGTCCGCAACTCTTGATACTCTTTCTCTTATGTCATTTGCTGCATCATCTAAATCTATATCTGTATTAAAATAAATATTTATTCTACTTCTTCCATTAAGCGAACTAGAATCAATGTTCTTAATTCCTTCCGCTCCTCCTATAACATCTTCTATTTTTTGTGTTATCTCTTCATCAACAATTTCAGCTGAAGCAGATTTATAATCGGTTTGGACCTGTACCACAGGAGGCTGAATGCCATCTGGTAATTCTCTAACAGGTAATTCCCAAAACACAAAAATTCCAAAAATAATTAGTATCATTGACATTACCCATGCAACGACAGGTCTTTTAATACTAACTTCAGTTATATACATGTATTAATTATTTTTTATTTTCTTGTTTTTCAGAGTCAGACTTTTTAAATATATTTAATTTTTGTAACCACGCAAACATACCATTCTTGTTTTCTTTAGTATCTTTTTTCTTTTTTCCACCCCAACCAGATTTATTTTGATTAGCTACTTTGGCACCCTTTTTTATAGGTCTTATTATTAAATTTGGTCTGACTTTTTTTGTACCCTCAGCAACAACTTTGTCACCAACTTTTAGACCATTTAAAACTTCAACAAAACCCAGGTATCTATCGCCGGTATCAATATTTGTTTTTAATACTTTATTTTTTTCGTCAACTTTATAGATAAATATATTATCACCTTCCACTATTGTGCTGGTATCTGGGATACTTAAGCTTTCTCTTGTATCATATTTTATTGAAATTTCTAAAAATGAGCCAGGCAAAATTTCACCAGATGTATTGTCCATTTTTATCCTTGTTGGTAATGATCTAGTATCCTCACTAATTCGACTAGCTAACGAGTCAACTTGACCTTTATATGTTTTATCTTTGTATCCAGAAAATTTTATATCAACAGGTAAACCAACCTTAATAAATGGTACAAACATTTCAGGTATATCTACATCACAATAGATAATACTGGTATTTTCGAGATTAACTAAGATTGAAGATTTTGAAACTTCGATGTCTTCTGAAAATTCTCTTTTTCCAATTGTTCCATCAAACTGAGCAGTAATTTTTCTATTTTTAAGTTCTGCAATTACATCACCTTTTTTTACTTTTTGATTAAAGTTGATAGGTTTAAGTATTTCATACTTCTCAATTTTATAAGATTGTGTTTTAAAAGGTCTTGCTGTTCCGTATGTGCTTATTAAATTTTCAAAAACTCTATTTTCAGCTGCAGTAACAATTATTCCTGGAGGTGGTCTTTTACTAAATTTCTTCTTAAAATGATTTCCAATCATTGTTCTACCAACAATCACTGTAGCTATAATTAAAAAGAAAATTATTATTATGCTTGTAATTTTTGTTGATCTTTTCATATTTTATATTTTACCATATTCAGCCCACGAACCATCATAAATGACTGGAAGATACTTATTATTTACTTGAGAATATGCAAGTGCCAAAACACATGCTGTGATCCCAGAACCACACGAAAACACTACATTTACTGGGTCATTTAAAGATAAATCTTTAAAATAAGAAGAAATTTCAGATTTACTTTTAAAAGTAAAATCGTCATTGATAAGGGTTTTAAACGGTAAGCAAATTGAATTAGGTATTGAACCACTTCTTACATTTTTTCTTGGGTCTGGAGTTGTGCCATTAAAACGATCTTTGCTTCTCGCATCAACTAAATCAAATTTTTTTTTAATTATATTTTGGTCAACCTGATCTTTGCTCTTAACCATTCCATTATTTTCTTTTGCTTTATAGCTAGTTGTTTGAATAATTATATTATTAGCAGAAGTTGTTCTTTTTTCTTTTTTCCATTTATTAAAACCTCCATCTAAAACATGTACTTTCTTTTTATCATGGCCAAAGTAAATTAAATTAAACCATACTCTACAAGCACTTAAAACATCAGAATTATCATAAATCACAATTTCATCTTCGTTAGATATGCCCATAGATGATAGTATATTTTCCCACGAACTAATGTCCGTTAACATATGTGGTAAGTCGGTTGATTTATTACAATTTTCATCAATATCAAAAAAAATTGCATTTGGTATATGCTCTTTATTAAATTCTTCTTTACCACTTCTTTTTGTTGCAGGCATATGCCAAGAGCCATCAATAATTTTTACATTTGAGAGATTTTTTACTAGCCACTCAGTTGATATAAGTGACATTAGAAACTTTTTTCCAAATATTTCTGATGATAATCTTCGGCTTTGTTATAATTTTTTGATTTTGATATTTTGGTAACGATTTTACCCTTAAATTTTTCATTAATTTCTTTCAATACTTTGTTAGCGATTTTATTTTGATTTTCATCATGAACAAATATTTCACTCCTATACTGAGTACCTACATCTGGACCTTGCCGGTTTAAAGTAGTTGGATCATGAAAGTCAAAAAAGTTTCTTATTATTTCCTCATAAGAAATTTTAGAATTGTCAAATTCAACTTTAACTACTTCTGCGTGATTGGTGTCACCATAACATACTTCTTTATAAGATGTCTTCTCAGTATTACCTCCACAATATCCAACCTCTGTATTCATTACTCCATCTAACTTACTAAATTTTATTTCGGGTCCCCAAAAACATCCAAGTGCTAAAGTTGCTATTTCCATTGCTAAAAATTTTAATTAATCTAAAGTTATTATCATGCTTTCCAAAAATCAATTAGGCTTTTTTTACATGTTTTTATCAATATGTGCTTTCTCATTTATGGATGTAATAGTCAAGTGGTCATCAGATTATCCAATTGGACAGGTAATGTTCTTTAGAGGTCTATTTGGTATTTTGCCAATAATTTTTTTAGTTCCTAAGACAAGATTTAGAGATTTTTACAAAACAAATAGACCAGGATTACATTTAATTAGATGTTGTTCAGGACTGATAGCTTTAGCTGCAATATTTTTGGCGCTAAGAAACCTACCACTTGCAACAGTGACAAGTATTTCATTTGCTGCACCTATATTTACAACTTTGCTATCAATATTTTTACTAAGTGAGAAAGTAGGAGTATATAGATGGGCCGCAGTATTTGTTGGTTTTATTGGTGTTTTAGTAATTACCCAACCAGGATTTTCTAGCTTAAATATTTATTATTTATTTCCAATAATCTTTTGTATTGGAATGTCTTACGTTGCAATTACAATTAGAAAACTTTCATCCACAGAACCAGTCTGGTTGATCTCATTCTTTTTTTCTTTTGCAATAACAATTGTTGGAGTTTTATCTATCCCATTTGGGTGGATCATGCCAACTTTCAATGATTTCTTACTATTATGTACAATTGGCTTGTTGGGAGGAACAGCTAATTTATTATTAAGTCAATCATATAAATTATCCGAGGTTTCTCTGGTTACACCTCTTAAATATTTAGGATTAATATTTGCAATATCTTTTGGATATTTTATTTGGGATGAAATTCCCACAATTAAAACATTGATGGGTGCTTCACTGGTAATAATATCATCAATCATTATATTTCGAAGAGAAATATATTTAAATAAACAAGTAACGGTAAGTAGAAATGAGTAAGGCACCGACATATTGGAAAAAAGCTAGAACATATCTTTCAAAAAAAGATAGTATTATGAGATCATTGATTAAAAAATATAAAGATAATAATTTAACTACTAGAAAAGATGTCTTTTATTCTTTATGCAAAAGTATAATAGGACAACAAATAAGTGTTGCTGCTGCAGACTCTGTCTTCAAAAAATTTGAATTGGCATGTAAAAAAAAAATTAATCCAAAAATTGTTTCAAAGCTTAAAACATCACAACTTAAAAAATGCGGTCTTAGTCGTCAAAAAATAAGGGGTATCTTGGAAATGTCTCAAAAATTTAAAGATAAAAGTTTTAATCCAAGATTAATTTCTAAAATGAGTGATGAAGAAGCAATTGTATACCTATCAACTTTAAGACAAATTGGAAGATGGTCAGCGGAGATGATTTTGTTATTTACTTATAATAGGTCTAATATCTGGCCAGTTCAGGATATTGGGTTATTAAGAGCAATATCAAACAATTATAAAAAAAAATATTTTCCACCTGAAATTTTTGTAAAAAAGCTTCAAAAAAGATTTTCTCCATACTGCTCTGTTGCCACTTGGTATTTGTGGCGTTCAATTGATGACGATACTATTCAGTATTAGCACCCTCCACAATAAACATATGTCTTTTTGTAGTTTGTTCTGCATAAGACCAAGCTTTTAAATAATCTTCAGAGTCATGACAAGATATGGCCATGTCATAACTGGGAAATTCCCAAATGACGGTCCTTAATATTTTGTCACCACTATAATATTTTAGTTTGCCTCCTCTAACTACAGGAGTACCACCAAATTTTTTTATAACTGGTATTGCATTTTCACCATATTTTTTTAGGTTATCTTGATCTGAAATCTCTGTATACAAACTCACCCAATATGCCTTCATATTTGCCCCTTTTCTAAGTTATTCCATTCCTTCAAATATCATATGTTCTCTAATTACATTATCTTTAAGATATGTTCTTGCCTCAACATATTCTTCAGAATCGTAGCATTTTTTAGCAGTTTCCACGTCTGGGAACTCTGCAAGTGCTATTCTAACCATTTCTCTACCCTCAAGTGCAATGTTATTAGCACTTCGAGCTAAAATTTTTCCAGAATGTTTTAATACAGCTTCCTTTGCTTTATCTGCATATTTTTTCATTCTTTCAGGGTCTTTAATTTCACTGTAAGTTGCAATCCAGTAACCTTTCATAATTCTCCTTTTTAATTTTTTTTTTTTATGTTACCAAATTTTATGGCAGAAAAATTAATAATCAATTATGAAGATTATAAATTAGCAGTTGAAAAGTTAGCTCTTACAATTGAAAAAAATTACAAACCATCTGTTTTAGTCGGAATAATGAGGGGTGCAGCGCCTATAATTGATATGCTATCAAGAATATTTAAATTGCCCACTGCTTATGTTGTTATTCAAAGTTATTCTGGAGAAACTGTAGAAAATAAACAGGGCGAACTTATTTTTGCAAGAGACATAAGCTCAATAGCTAAAAATGAAGACTTTAAAAATGTTTTGTTAGTTGATGATTTATCCGATACTGGACTTACATTAAATGAAAGTATTAAATGGTTAAAAAATTATGCTCCAGTGAAAAACCATATTCAAGAAATAAAAACAGCTTGTCTTTGGAAAAAAAAATCCTCTTCTTTTACTCCAGATTTTTGTCCAATTTTACTAGATGGAGATCCTTGGATAGTTCAACCTTCAGAATATTATGATGAAATAGATATTAATGGTTTAAAGAAAAAACATTCATAAAAAAAAGGCCAACTATATAAGTTGGCCTTTTTAATTTTTTTTTAAAAATTATTTTGGAATATCTCCTTCAACACCTTTTACATAAACACTCATTCCAGCTAACATTCCATCATCAGCAACTTTTCCTTCGGCAACTAATATATTACCTTTTTGGTCATATATAGGACCTGTGAACGAATGAACTTTTCCAGATGCTAGATCTTTTTGAAGCTGCTCTACTTCTTTAACTAAGTCAGCACCCATTGCAGAATTATATGGTCCCATAGCAACCATACCTTCATTTAATCCATGCCATGTATCTTGTTGTTTCCATGTACCGTCTCTTGCAGCAATTGCTCTTTCAACATAATATGGTGCCCAATCATCTATAATTGAAGTCAAGATTGATTTAGGAGCAAATCTTTGCATGTCACTTGCTTGACCAAATGACCATACACCTGCTTTCTCTGCAGTTTGAACTGGTGCTGTACTATCTGTATGTTGCATAATTACATCTGCACCTTGATCAATTAAAGCTTGCGCTGCTTCAGCTTCTTTACCTGGATCGTACCAAGTAAACACCCATACAATTTTAGTTTTAATATTTGGATTGACCTTTTGTGCAGCAAGAGTCATTGCGTTAATTCCTCTTATTACTTCAGGAATTGGAAAAGATGCAATATAGCCAATCGTGTTGGTTTTAGTCATTTTTCCAGCAATATGGCCTAAAAGAGTTCTTCCTTCGTAAAATCTTGCAGAATAAGTAGAAACATTTGAGTGCTCTCTTTTATAACCTGTTGCATGTTCAAATTTTACGTTTGGAAAATCTTTTGCAACTTTGTTAGTTGGATCCATATATCCAAAACTAGTTGTAAAAATTAAGTCGTGGCCAGATTGAGCCAGTTGTCTTATTACTCTTTCTGCATCAGCACCTTCTGGAACACTTTCAACAAATGTTGTTTTTATTCCAGCTGCCTCTACAGCGTTTCTACCTTCGTGATGTTGAAATGTCCATCCATGGTCACCAGTTGGGCCAACATAGACAAAACCAACTTTAAAATCCGCATTTGAGTTTACACTAAACCCAAGTAGAAAAATTGCAGAAATTAAATATCTAAAAAAGTTTTTATACATTTTGAATTTCCCCTTTAAATTTTTTTTGTGAAGCTTTAAGTTAATCAAAATTCAAAAAAAAAAAAATAATTATTTTCGAATAGCTAACATTACTTTTCCTTATAGAATATTCTTCCTAAGGAAGTTGGGGTATTAAGTTTTATTTTTCTACTGTCACGAGAGATTACAACTAAAACTATTATTGTCATCAGATAGGGTAATGCACTTAAAAATTGAACTGGTATTCTAAACCCTATTGCTTGCATATGTAATTGTAGAATTGTAATCCCGCCAAAAATTAAAGCACCAATTAAAACTTTTATAGGACTCCAGGTTGCAAATACAACCAAAGCCAAAGCTATCCATCCTCTTCCAGCTGTCATATTTTCAATCCACTGTGGAGTGTATATTAAAGATAGATATGCACCTGCTAAGCCACACATAGCTCCTCCATAAAGAATACAACAGTATCTAACTAGAATAACATTTATACCTTGATTAGATGCCGAAACAGGCGAATCACCAACAGCTCTAACAACTAAACCTAATTTAGTTTTTTTCAAAAAATAATTAGTTAAAAATGGTAAAGCAAAAGCAAAATATAAAACTATAGAGTGTCCAAATAGTATTGGACCAAAAAACGGAATACTTTCTCTTAAACTTGAAAATAAAATTGGAAATTCTTTTCCAGGGATACCAACAAAATTTTTTCCTAACATTGCGGATAAACCAATGCCAAAAATAGTTAATGCCAAACCTGTTGCAACGTGGTTTGTAAGAAGAGATTGCGTTAAAAATCCAAAGATTATTGAAATTATAACTCCTGATAACATAGAGCCTACGACTGCTATAAAAAGGTTGTCTGTTATTACCATTAAAGCAAAACCAGATATTGCTCCGATTATCATCATTCCTTCGACACCTAAATTTAAAACGCCCGATCTTTCAGTAATCAATTCACCCGAAGCAGCAAGTATTAATGGCACTGATGAAGCCATTATTGATCCTATCAGAATTCCTATAAAACTAATGTCTAAACTCATTTTTTTTTAAACTTAAAATTTTAACTTTGAAAAAAAGCAAATAATCAGATGCGAGCAAAAAAAATAAGATCATACCCTGAAAGACTTGGCCAGTATATTTTGGTATTTGTAAAAAAATTTGAGCCGTTTCAGCACCGAGGTATGTTAATGCAACAACCAAAGATGCAAAAATTATGCCAAAAGGATTAAGACGACCTAAAAAAGCAACAATAATTGCTGTAAAACCGTAATCGGGGGATATCATTCTATGCAGTTGTCCAATAGGTCCAGTAATTTCACCAACTCCAGCTAATCCCGCGCAAGCACCACTAATCATAAAAACAACCAAAATCATGGTTTTTCCTTTAAACCCAGCATACTTAGCAGTTTTTAAACTTAGACCAGATACTTTAATCTGAAAGCCTAAATAGGTTTTATAAAGAACAAACCAACTCAGCATAACTGCTGCAAGAGCTAAAAAAATACCAGCATGAATTCTCAAACCCTCAAATAATAATGGCATTCTAGATGAGTCACTAAATTGTCTTGTTTCAGGAAAATTAAAACCTTCAGGATTACTCCATGGCCCAACTACTAAGTAATCTAAGAGTAGCTTTGATACATAAACCAACATAAGACTAACTAAAATCTCGTTTGTATTAAAATATGTTTTAAGGATTGCTGGGATAAGTGCAAAGATCATTCCCCCGATTGCTCCAGCAATTATAACTAAAGGCAGTATATAAAAACCTTCTTGATTATAAAATAAAAGAGCAACTCCTCCTCCTACAATCGCGCCAAAAGTTAATTGTCCTTCTGCACCAATATTCCAATTATTACTTTTAAAACAAAATGATAAACCAATAGCAATTAAGCAAAGAGGGGTTGCTTTCAGTAGCAATTCACTTAATCCATATAAATTTGAAATTGGAGTTATAAAGTAAAACTTAAGTGCTTCTATTGGATTAAAACCTAAAATATAAAAAATTATACCACCACCTAAAATTGTAAGTATGATTGCAATAAAAGGAGTAAAAAAATATAATGCCATTGGTACATCATTTCTTTTTTCAATTTTAATCAACTGAACCTCCTCCCATTAAAACTCCTAATTTTTCTGGAGTTACTTCCTCTGAAGGCATTATTTTTGAAAGCTTGCCTTTGTAAATAACTGCAATTCTATCACTGAGTTTTAATAACTCCTCCGTATCTGTAGAAATTAAAATCGTTGATTTTTCTTGATCGTTAATTTTTATAAGTGTTTCATGAATATAATTGATTGCACCCACATCGAGCCCCCATGTTGGATTGTAACAAATTAATAATTCCGGAGCTGTAATTAACTCTCTCCCTAAAATAAGTTTTTGTAAATTTCCACCCGATAGAAATTGACTTTTTAATTCAACATTGTCTGTATTTACTGAGAAATCAGATAATATTTTCTTTGAATGTTCTTTAATTTTTTTTTCATTTACCAAACCTTTTTCAAAAAAATTTGACGACTTAAAATTATTTAAAGCTACATTTTCATATATTTTTAATTCAGGTACAGCCGCTTGAGATATTCTATCTTCAGGAGAAAAAGCCATTAAATACTCTCGTCTTTGCTTTGGATTTAATTTAGCAATTTCCTTATTTCGAAAAATGATTGATGTATTTGGTGTAATTATTTCCCCACTCAAAATTTGAAAGAGTTCGTTTTGACCATTGCCAGAAATACCCGCTATACCTAAACATTCTCCTTTCTTTACAGAAAAATTTAGATTTACCAAATTTGTTTCAAAAGGATCATCGCTATAAAAATTTAAATGTTTTACTTTAAATATCTCATCTTTATTTTTGGAAATATTAATTTTTTTCTTAATTTTCGCTAGTTTTTGACCAACCATCTTATTTGCGAGAGTTTCAACTCTTTCATTTTGTGTTTGGCTAACCGATACAACTTTACCTTTTCGCATTACAGCAACCTCATCACATAAAGACAAAACTTCTTTTAACTTATGAGTTATGTAAATAATTAATATTCCTTCATCACAGAATTTTTTTAAAGATATAAATAATTCCTCTGTTTCCTGCTCAGTCAAAACAGATGTAGGTTCGTCCATTATTAGAACTTTAGGGCTTCTTAAAAGACATCTTATAATCTCAACTTTTTGCTTCTGTCCAGCTGATAAATTTAATACAGGAACGTCAAGGTCAATACTAAAGTTATATTTTTTTAATATTTCATTTATTCTTACCCTTAAACTTTTGTTATCTTCAGTTGCATCTATACTTAAGTTTTCAAATACTGATAAAGTTTCAAATAAATTGAAATGCTGAAAAACCATTCCAATTTTATTTTTCTTGGCATCGAGTGGAGAACTTAATTTTAAATTTTTTTCATTTAAAAAAACCTCACCATTATCTGGGCTTACTACACCAGACAAAATTTTTACCAATGTAGATTTGCCAGCTCCGTTCTCTCCTAATAGTGCGTATATTTTTCCACTTTTAAATTGAAGAGATACATTATCATTAGCTATACATCCTGGATATATTTTTGATATATTTGATATTCTTAAGTCTGTTGCCATAGCATTTTTTTAATATAATAAATCAATAACTCAATAATCTTTAAAATTTCCTATCTTTTCAAATTTGTATTAAATTCAAACAATTTAATGAAAGTTTTGAACAAATTGTTAACATAATTCAACTTTAGGTATGTATTAATGATTGTTGCTTTTAAAAATAATACTTTATCAAAAAAATTTATTGCTCTGTTTATCACATTAACAATAATTTTTTTAACTGGTTGCCAAACAATTAAAAATAAATCTGATGAGGTGGCTGAAAAAGAGAATGAAAAATTTGGTCAATTCGTTGGAAAAGAAGTTAATGAGATGAGATTAGAATTAGGCTCACCCTCAGAAGATTTTGTCAATGAACTTGGAAATGAAATGCTTATCTACAAAACAAAAAAATATGGAATTCCTTGTGAAAGAAAATTTGAGGTGAATGCATCAGGGGTTATTATCGGATTTAGCTCTAGTGGATGTATTTAGTCTTGTGGGGACTAGCCCCACAAGCAAGGTACTTATTTAATTTCAATAAGTTTCTTTTTTTTATGTTCTGGGATAATCCTTTCACATGCGATTGTTAAAAGACCATCTTTTAACTCTGCACCATTCACTTTTACATCATCTGCAATTGTAAATGATCTCGCAAATTGTCTTTGCGATATACCTTTGTGGATTATCTCTCCATCTTGGTTTTTGTTTTCACTTCTATCAACTTGTTTAGTTCTTACAGTTAATAGATTATCTTCAAACTCTACCTCAACATCTTTTTTGCTAAAACCAGCTAGAGCAACTTCAATTGAGTAGTTATCTTTGCCAGTTCTTCTTATGTTGTAAGGCGGGTAGTTTGATTGCATACTTAAACCACCATTGCCCAACATGCTTTCGAATTGGTCAAACATATCGTCAAAACCAATAGAGAAAGGCCGAAGTGAGTTGAAAATTGATAGATCCTTACTTGTCATATTATCCTCCTTTAATTAAGCAAGTTTATTTATTGCTAGCCCCATTAGGCGACTAACAATGTATATATGGTAATTAATTTTGATATTTCAAGATCAAGTGTTTAATTTTCCAGCTATTTTCAAAGCGAACGCGTAGTCAACTGCAATCTCCTCAATTGCTCCATCTCTTCCAGATTTTCCTCCATGACCTGCATTCATTTCTGTTTTTAATAAAAGTAAATTGTTATCCGTTTTGTAATCCCTTAATTTTGCAGTAAATTTTGCTGGCTCATCAAATAATACCCTGTTATCACTTAGACTTGTTGTTATCAAAATGTTTGGGTAATCCATCTTTTTAATATTGTTATAAGGTGCATATGAAAATATGTAATCAAAGTGTTCTTTTTTATCTTTAGCATTTCCAAATTCATCAAATTCGCCGACTGTTAATGGTAACGAATGGTCTAAGTTCGTAGTCAACGAGTCAACGAAAGGAACAGCCATAACAATACCCAAAAATAATTCAGGTGCTTGGTTAACAACGGCTCCCATTAAAAGACCTCCAGCAGATCCACCCATTCCAATAATATTACCTTTAGACGTAAACTTTTTTTCAATTAAAAATTTTGCAGAAGCAATGTAATCTTCAAAAGTATTTTTCTTGTTTAATAACTTTCCTTCTTTCCACCATTTCATTCCTTTTTCCATACCGCCTCTAATATGAGAAGTTACCCATATAATATCTCGCTCTATTAAACTTATTCTAGTTGAAGAAAAACCTGGTGACATAGAACTACCGTAAGATCCATACCCATATAATAATAATTTTGCAGATCCATCTAATTTAGTTTTTTTATGTCTTGTTATAGTTATAGGAACCATTCTTCCGTCATGAGAGGCACACTCTAATCTTTCAACTATGTAGTCATCAGAATTATGGCCACTAGGAATCTCTTGTTCTTTAACTAATTTTTTCTCCTTTGTTTTAAGATTGTATAGATAAGTCCTTCCAGGAGTTTTTGGTGATGAATATGATAAATAAACGGTATCAGTACTCCTATCTCTTTGGGTTAACGACACACCAGGAACAATAACTTTTTCATCTGAAAAAAATATTTCTTCTTCTTCATCATTTTTTGGATTTCTTAATATTAATTTTGATAATGCATTAGAAGTTTCGGATCTTATAATCCAATCATTTAAAAAAATTAATCCTCCAATTAGAACCTCTTCTCGTGCAGGTATAAATGTTTCCCACTCCTTTTTTTCTAAGTCATTTGTCTTTTCGATCTTAAAATCTTCTGCATTTTCATTTGTATGTATATAGAAATTACCATTCCATGAATTAACAGAATATATTATCCCTCTTTTTCTTTTATTAATTAGTTTTGGTTTTGGAATTATTTCATCTGCTTTAAAATAATACTGTTCGGACGTATTATGATCAGATGACGTAATAAAAAAATACTTTTCGTCAGAGCTAAGACCTATTCCTACAGTAAATGCTTCACTTTCTTCTTTAAATATAAGAATATCTTTACTAGTAGGAGCTCCAATTTCATGCCTGTAAATTTCTCTTGGTCTGTGATTGTCATCAAGCTTAGAGTAAAAAATATATTTGTCATCTAAGCTAAATGTTATTCCACCACTTGTATTTTCAATTTTTTCACCAACTTGCTCTCGACTTTTAATATCTCTTATATGTATGGTGTAATATTCAGATCCTTTTAAATCTAATGAATAAGCTAGTAATTTATCATTATAGCTAACTTCTAAGTCTCCAAGCCCAAAATATTCTGTTTTAAGCTTTTCTTTTTCTAAATCACCATTCCAAATTTCTTCTATTTCATCAGAATCAATTTTTTTTCTTAACTTTATAGAATAATTTCCTTTTGTTGTTGTTTTTGTCCAGTAACTATATCTTACATCTTTAAACGGAAGAGACTCATCATCAAGTTTAATTCTTCCTTTAATCTCATCGAATAAAACTTTTTGAATTTCTTTTGTATCTGACATTTGATGACTAAAATAATCATTTTCATCTTCAAGATATTTTCTCACCTCTGGCAATAATTTTGAACTATCTTTCAATACTTCAAGTATATTTTCCTGATGTATCCAACTATAATCGTCTTCCCAAGTTACGTTGTGACAAGATTTTAATTCTGGTTTTTTTTTAAGCTGTGGTATTTTCATTTAAATTTTATTAATTTATGAATATTTTTTTTGCAATACTAATAATCTTTATAATTCTTTATATTTTACTCAATTGGTTTGCCAAAACCTCAACAAAAAAAATATCAAAATTTGTAAGAACATTTATTATAATTTCTTCAATATTGTTAGCGGTAATAATGGCATATGCAGGAAGATATATATTTTCCTTACCATTTATGTTGGCTATTTTGCCTTTAATTAAAACGAAAGCAGGCATTTCTTTATTTCAGCTATTTAGATTATGGGGACTTTTTAGAGTTTTAAAAAATTCTGGCAGATTTAATTTTAATCAATTTAATCAAAATATGTCATCTCAGAATATGAGTTTAGATGAAGCATATAGAATTTTAAATTTAGATCCCAAAAAAAAATATACAAAAGATGAAGTGATGAATTCTTATAAAAAAATTATGAAAAAAATTCATCCAGACAGAAGTCCAGAATTAAATAATATTGCTACTTTAGTGAACCAAGCCAAAGACACAGTCTTAAAATCGATTGTTTAAGTATAACTTAGTATTGATTTGTACACTTGTTCGACCTTAATTAAATTTGGATCAATTTCACTTCCATGTGTAATATTATTAACATTATATCCATCAGGAATAATTCTAATATGATTAGGAGTATAATCCGTATATGCTTTTGGAGAGTCCAATAAAATTACAAGGCTTGGTTTGCCAGATTGTGATGAAATATGGGAACCAAATGAATCATTCCCCACATACATATCTGCAGAAGCTATAAAAGGTATTACTTCTGAGATATTCTTGTTACTAAGATCTGTAATATTATCTCCTTCAACCTTATCCATTATTTCTTGAGCAATTAATTTTTCATTAGGACCGCACAAAATAAAAAAATTAAATTTATTTAGTTTATTTAACTCATTTATTAGATTTGAGTAATTATCAGTGCCCCATTTTGTTGTTGGACCTGAAGATCCAGCTCCTATTACAATGTTAAATTTTGATTTATCAAAATAATTTGAGACACTTTTAAGTTTATTTTCATTTATGTGAATTTTTGTATATGTTTGACATTTCTCTATGTTTAATACACTCGCAGTAAACTTTTGTGCTGCGTTGATTAAATGAAGATTTTTCTTTTTAAATAAAGGATAGTGATAAATATCTTTTATTCCAGCTAACTTACACGCGATGAATATTCTAGGACTTGGATAATAAATAAATATTTTATCAAAATTGTATTTTTTTAATTCCGATGAAAAACTAAATATATTTTTAAATTTATTATATTTTTTATCTATTACTATGACTTCTTTAATTTTAGGATCATCCTCTAATGCATCCGACAAATTATTGCATAATGTAAAAACTGTTATAGGTCCAAACTTTTCAGATAACTGATGCACATAACTTAGATGTAACAAATTTGCTCCAAGACCTATATAGCTAAGATAAACACAAACTTTCATAAGTATTTAGAATATATTTTTTTATTATTTTTTTCTTAAATCTATTCTATAATTATAGTCATATAATTAAGTTATGATTAATGGAATATATGCAGCTACATTGTCAGTATTAGATAAAAATCTGGCGTTAAATAGTGAAAAAACGATTAAATATGCTGAAAATCTAATCGACAAAGGTTGCCATGGAGTAGTTTTTTTTGGAAGCACTGGACAATCACAACTCATATCTCTTTCGGAAAAAATTCAATTAATCAATATGTTACCAAAAAGTAATTATAGGGATAAATTTATAATTGGAACTGGTCTTAATTCGCTAGTTGACAATATTAATTTGATAAAAATAGCCAAATCAAATGGGTTTGATAAATTTTTAATTATGCCCCCTGCCTATTATAAGTATAGCGATCATGATGTGATTAATTTTTACTCAAGAATAATAGATGAAATTAATGAATGTAAAATAATTTTATATAATTTCGAAAAACTCTCAGGATATAAATTTAGTATTGATTGTGTTGAAGAGCTAGTAAAAAAATTTCCAAGTCAAATAGTTGGAGTAAAAGATAGTTCTTATAATCTGTATGAAAATTTGAAAATAAAAAATTTTTCAGTAATGCCAGGTTCAGAGTCAAAATTATTAAAAGGACTTGAATTAGGTTGCTCTGGAATAATTACAGCAACAACTAATGTTACTTCAATTTTGGCAAGAGATGTGTACGATAAATTTCAAAATGGATCAGATCAATCTTCAAACGAAAAGTTGTGTTTAGTAAGAAGTATTTTTGATAAATTTAATTTAATCTCTGGATTACATACTTTCATGGCACAAATCGATCAGGATTACCAGAATTTAATTCCACCATTGAAGCTATTAAATGAAAACGAAAAAAAAATATTTTTTGATGAACTTCAAAAACTTGACTTTGACTTTAAGCACTTAAAAGCGGCATAATGAAACTTATAAATTTTTTAAATGATTTAATCAAAGAAGATGGCTTTATTTTAATAGATTATAATTCTAATAGGTATGTAATAGGGAAACCTTTGAAAGAAACTCCAATAGAATTACAATTACTAGATAAAAGCTTACAACAAAAACTACTGTTTCATCCTGATTTATATTTTGGTGAAGCATATACTAATGGCTCTTTAAGATTAAAAAATGGAACCTTGACTGAATTTCTTGATATAGCTTTTAAAAATATTGGAAGAGGAGATATTAACATTTATGGAAAGACGTTAAATAAAATAAAGGGAACTTTAAAATATTTAACTAGTTTTAACAAAATTGTTAAATCTAAACAAAATGTTGCACACCATTATGATATTTCAGAAAAATTATACGATTTGTTTCTTGATAAAAAAAGACAATATTCATGTGCATACTTCAAAAATGAAAACGATACTTTGGAAACTGCTCAAGAAAATAAAATCGATCATATAATTAAAAAACTTCATATACAACCTAATCAAAAAGTTTTAGATATTGGCTCAGGTTGGGGTACACTTGCAATTGATATTGCAAAAAAAACAAAAGCTTCAGTTACCGGAATTACGCTTTCAGAAAATCAATTAAAATATAGTCAAGAAAAAGCTAAAGAATTAAATTTAGATAACCAAGTTGAATTTAAATTAATAGATTACAGACAATTGAATGAAAAATTTGATAGGATAGTCAGTGTTGGAATGTTTGAACATGTTGGAAAAAAATTCTATCAAACCTATTTTAATAGAGTATCTCAAATGTTAAAAAGGGATGGAGTAGCCTTGATACATACAATTGGATCAAATCTTCCACCAAGAGACCCACAGCCTTGGATAACAAAATATATATTTCCTGGTGGATATACCCCTAGTTTAAGCGAAATAGCGAGGCCAATAGAGGATTCTGGACTGATAGCTACAGATATAGAAATTTTAAGGATGCACTATGCCCATACTTTAAGAAATTGGAAAGAAAGATTCTTATCAAAAAAAGAGGAAGTTTTAGAAATGTTTGATGAAAAATTTTTAAGAATGTGGGAATTTTATCTTACAAGTTGTGAAATGGCTTTTAAATGGGGAGATCAAGTTGTATTTCAACTTCAGCTAACAAAAGATATAAGATCTGTTCCTAATACTAGAGACTATATTTATTAAAAATTAGCTGATAAAGCTGTATTTCTTAAATGAAAAAAAAGAAAAAAAAAACTAAAAAAAAAAGTCTTAAAACAAAAATTAAAAAATCAAAAAAAAAAATCAAATCAAAATTAAAAAAAAAAAGATCCAAATTAAGGAAAAAAATAACAAAGAGAGTAAATCAAAGAAAAAAAGTAAATAAAGTTAAATCAAAGACAAGTACAGAAAAGGGTATTATTTCAAGAACAGTCAGACTTGAGGAAGATTTAAAAAATAAGTTTTCGTTTAAATTTAGTTTTAATTTATTGGCGATTGACAAATTAATACAAAAATTTTTTCAAAGTATAGAATCTAGATTAATTCGTTTTAAAGAAATAAGAGCTGAGGAAAAAAGACAAATTAAACTAGAGAAAATAGAACAGGCAGAAAAAGAAAAAACCGAAATTGAGAAACAAAAGAAAGCAGATGAAGAAGCTTCTTTAAAAGAAAAAGAAATCCAGTTAAAAGAAGAACAAAAATTAGAAAGAGAGAGAGCAAAAGATATAAAATTATTTTTAAGAAAAGAACAGGCCATACTAAGAAAAGAGCAGGCGGAGAGACAAAAGAAATTTTTACAAGAATTAAAATTAGAAAAACAAATAGAAAAGTTTAGAATAAGAGAGGTAAAAGAATTAGAACAATTAGAAAAATTAGCTTTAAGAGAAAAGAGAGAGGATTATTCAGGATTACAAGAACGTATCGAAAAACTAAAATTAAAATACCAACAAATAAGAGATCAGAAAATAAGAGAACGAGTCGAGGCGCTAGGTGTAGAAACACAAGAAGGAGACGATAGAGCAAAATTACTTCAAAGAGAAAGGGAGTATACTTTAGCTAGGCAAAAAATTGAGTTTGCACTTGAAAGCTTTTACAGAAGTGCGAATAGTTTAGTTTTTCAACTTAATAAAAGATATATAACTAAACATATGTCTATCTTGAGATGTATAGATAGAAGATTTGAAACTGGAGAGATTTTCATAAAATGGGACGAGACAATAGATGATGAGTGGTTAATACTAATTTATATTAAAAATAATTCTCCAGACGAAGGTATAGTCATTGAAGATAAAACAAATGAAGAAAAAAATATTTCACATGAATTTAAACCAAGTGAAATTTTTAGAGCCTCAGATTTAATGGTAGATTCATTAACACAGCTGATTGCAAAAAAAAGATCTAAGAATAATTAAATTTGTTGGTCTTTGATAATTTTTTCTATTATCTTAATATTTTCTCCGCTTTTAATTAATGGATAAATTGACTTTGCTTTTCTCAAGTCATCAACTGCTTTTTCATATTCCTTTAAACTTAAGTATATTTGCGCTCGCCCGGATAATGCTCCAAAATGTCTTGGCTCTAGATCTAAAACTTTCTCAATATCATCTAACGATTTCTCATAATCACCTAATATAAATAGCAATGTAGCTCGCTTATTCCAACCCTCCGCCCATTTTGGATCCTCATTAATCACATCGGTAAATAGTTTTAATGCCATTCTATACTGCTGATGGTACATGGAATAAGTTCCGTTCTCTAACTTGCTCGTCAGATAATCATTGTTTGGGTGTCTTGTCCATTTATTCCAAATTTTATCCTCTAGCTTTTCTGCTTGTTGTAAATTTTTTGCATTAAGCAATTCTTTAAACAATATATTTAAATTTTCCGAATACACATTATTTATACTTACAAATAAAAATATAATTATAAAACTTATATGTTTTTTAATCACTGACATATACAGATACTCCTCTAGAATTAATGTCAACATCAAATTTTTTATGTAATGGTGGAAAAGCTCTTTGAGAACAATCCAGTCTATCACAAGTTCTACATGAAACCCCAACAGGTATTTCTGATTTTTTATCATTCAAATCTAAGTTTTCCGTATAAACAAAATCTCTTGCATATTTGGCTTCACATCCAAGTCCAATAGATAACATACTTTTTTTTTGTCCATATCTTCCTATACCTTTTTCAACAGTTCTTGCTATACATACATATTTTTCACCATTAGTCATTTTACTTACTGCAGCCTGTATAACACCAGGTCTAGAAAAAGCTGAGTACACATTCCATCGAGGACAAGCACCGCCATAACGCGGTATTTCAATACCTGATAATGAAAATCTTTTTGAAATATTACCAGCAACATCAACTCTCAAAAAATGAAAAGGAACTCCAGGCAATTTTGGATCATTTAAACATGTTACTCTATGTGTGACTTGTTCGAATGAAGTCGCAAAAGTATTTTGCAATAATTCTAAATCATATTTAAGTTTTTTACATTCAGAATGAAATAATTTGTAGGGCATTAAAATTGCTGCACCGCAATAATTTAATAAAGCAACTTTTGTTAATTTTTTCGACTCTTCATTTGGATAACTAAAAGTATCAAGATAAGAATTTATTATACCACTGGCTCCCTCTTGTGCAATTTGCGCTGCAGCATGTAATTTCTTTGTTTCTAAAGATAAATAATCAGACAGTAGCAACTTTCTATTTTTGTTATCATAAATTTTTGAGAATGGTTTTCCTTCCTCAGGAATTATATCTTGTACTTCAATTTTATACTCCGATTTTAAATAATCACATAAAGCAATATATCTTGTTCTATTATTTTGTTTTATTTGTTCAAAAATTTGATTTGCAAATTCTTCTAGCTTTGGAAAAAAATTTCTATTTTCTTGCAAAAAATCTGAAATTACTTCTCCAGGAAATGAGTTTTTTCTATTATCTACAATTTTTCCTGAAAGTTTTTCAATTTTGTTAACCAATTCATGATCTTTTTTTTTCAAAATGTCTCCTAATCTTATTAGAGCTTTACCAATTTTTGGATTACTATTTGCTAAATCTTTAACTTCTGGACCAACTATATCCAAATCTTCAAAAAGTTGATCATCAAGCAATTCTGAAATTGTGTTGACCATATTGATATCTGATTTATTTGTTAGGTCGCTAATGTTGATGCTTAACTGCTCACAAATTTTTAAAAGTAATTCCCCGTCAATTTTTCTTTTACCTCCCTCGATTAAAGCTAAATAACTCGGTGAAATGTTAAGTTGTGAGGCCAGTTTGTTTGCCTGCATTCCTAGCTGTCTTCTAAAAGCTTTTATTTTTGGACCAATATTTAACTCTACTTGACTCATTTACTATTTGTAAACTTTGTAAATTATTATTTACAAAAAATTTATTATATTTACTAGACTTTTAACATTTTTTGTGGATTTTGTAAATATTGTAAATTATAAAGTTTACATGGACAAAAATACAATAAAAAACATTGAAACTAGTTCTCAAACTACAAATCACCAAGAGCACCAAGAGCATAGAAGCAGAGGGGTTTATTTAAGAGATGACCACTGCGATTGGGGATCAAGTGGAATGAATGAGTTTACAGAAGAATATAACGAAAAGTAAAAAGAATTAGTTTTAAAGGAGGAATAATGTCAGCCGAGAAAATCTCGTACGAGTTGAAAAGATTTGCAGGAATACAAAGGGATTATAAGCCAGAAGAGGTAGAAAGGTTAAGAGGATCCATTAAAATTGAGTATTCAATGTGTAAACAGCAATCTCAAAAGCTCTGGAGATTGTTAAATACAGAGCCATATGTAAATACACTTGGGTCTTTGTCGGGAAACCAAGCCGTTCAACATGCAAAAGCAGGTTTAAAAGCGATTTATTTAAGTGGTTGGCAAGTTGCAGCAGACGCAAACAGTGCTGGTGAAATGTATCCTGATCAATCTTTATATCCTTACGACAGCGCACCTAAATTAGTTGAGTCTATGAATAATTCTTTAATTAGAGCTGATCAAATTCAGCATATGGAAATAGCAGATGGAGATATGAATAGCAGCGAAAGAACTGATTACATGTTGCCAATTATTGCAGATGGTGAAGCAGGATTTGGTGGGCCGTTAAATGTATTTGAGCTAACAAAAAAATTTATAAAAGCTGGCGCAGCCGGAGTTCATTTTGAAGACCAACTAGCTAGTGAAAAAAAATGTGGACATATGGGTGGTAAGGTACTTGTTCCTACTGGAACCATGGTCCGAAATCTAAAAGCAGCAAGATTGGCAGCTGATATTGCCGACGTTCCTCTCATTATTCTTGCAAGAACAGATGCCAACGCTGCGAAACTAATAACAAACGATTTTGATGAAAATGACAAACCGTTTTTAACAGGAGAAAGATCACCTGAAGGCTTTTATTATGTAAAAGATGGTATTGATCAAGCAATCTCAAGAGGGTTAGCTTATGCACCTTATGCGGATTTAATATGGTGTGAAACTGCAACACCTAATTTAGAAGAAGCAAAAAAGTTTGCTGATGCAATACATGCAAAATTTCCTGGCAAGATGCTAGCTTATAATTGCTCTCCATCATTTAATTGGAAGAAACATTTATCTGATGATGAGATTGCAACTTTTCAAACTAAAATTGGAATGATGGGGTATAAATTTCAATTTATAACTTTAGCAGGTTTCCATACTCAAAATATTGCTATTTTCGAGCTTGCAGAAAAATATAAAAAGGAAGGTATGACTGCTTACTCTAGAATACAACAAAATGAATTTGCTAGAGAAAAAGATGGATATACCAGTGTTAAACACCAACGAGAAGTTGGTACTTCTTATTTTGATGCAGTTTCCAATACAATAAGTTCTGGAAAGAGCTCCACAACAGCGATGGAAGGCTCAACAGAATCTGAGCAATTTTAATTACTCTTTAGCTTTTGGATTTGATCCCAGGCTGAATTAATAGCTCTCATTTTCTTTTTGCTTTCTTCAATAACTTCCTGAGGAACTCCTTTGCTTAGAAGTAAGTCGGGATGATGTTCTTTACTCAATTTTAAATATCTTTTTCTAATATCTGTAAGATTATCATCAGGTTTGCTTTCTAATACCACATATGGATTGAGTTTATCTGACGATTTCCTACCCTCAACTATTCCATTGAACTGGGCATCACTAAGACCAAATAGTTGAGAAACATGTTGTATCATACTAAATTCTTGATCACTTATATTTCCATCAGCTTCTGCAATATAAAATAATATATTAATGACCTCTTCCAACACATTTATATTTCCTTGATAGATCTGAGCTATTTGTTTTGCATATGGTTCGTAACCAGTGCTTTCTTCTTTAGCTTTATTAAAAATTTTTCCAACTTGATCTAATTCATGTTCTGGAATTTTGAGTTTATCTTTTACCGCTATTAATTCCTCTCTACTAACCTGACCGTCTGCTTTACTCAGTTTAGCTGATAAAACTATAAGAGCTAATGCAAAAACTTGTTGAGGTTGCGCAAAAGATTTAAATGATGATCTTGATCTTGATACTTTTCCACCAATTAAGGAACCTAATAGCATCCCAAACGGTCCTCCTAAAGAAAAACCGATCATCCCACCAATTAAACTTCCCCAGATAGACATATAAAAAAAATTTAATATAATTTAATATATTTATGTTCTCAACTTTTTTAGCTTTAACATTTTTATTTCTAATGTTTATGTGGTCATTGGCTTGGGTAAATTATTACAATAAACTAGATAAAAGATTTGGTTCATCTTTATGGAGATGGAGTTATGATTATCCAGTACCAGGTGATAGAGATATTTCTTTTCTTGATGATAAAAAATTTGTTATTTTAAGAAGAAAGAGAAATAGAGCAGTTACGGTTATGTATTTTATTTTATTTTTCTCTTTTTTTATATTTTTATCTTTTGTAACCCAGATTTTATACGCTATTCAACATTAGTTTAGTTGATGTTTATTTTTTAAATACAAAAAGAACGCTACAATTTCATATCCAACATAAAATAATTGGTAAATGACTGGAAGTTTAAAAAATTTATAAAGAAACTTGTATTTTGGAATACTTTTCCAAATAAGTAAAAAAGCATCAATACCCACATAGATTTTTCCATCTTGTTCCACATGAAGTCTTCTTAGTAGCTCTTTATCAGTTTTTTTTGTTTCTAATTCGGCATTTTTATTTTTAGTAATATCTATCCAATTCAAATTTTCTATTTTTTCTTTTTTATAAATATTAATTTCTGCTCTGCAGATTTTGCATGAATTGTTAAAAAAAACCTTCATAATCAAACTATATTTGAATATTTTATTTTTACAAATGTGCCAAATAAGCAGTTGATATATTAATAATCACTACTACATTCTTCAAATGTCAAATTTCTTCAAAGATACAGATATAGATACATCACAAGCTGAAGCAATTGTTACCGAAACCTTAAAAAATTGTGACGACGGAGAATTATATTTAGAAAATCATAAATCAGAGTCTATTGTTTTAGATGATAATAAAATAAAGAGCTCAACTTATAACTCTGATCAAGGATATGGTTTCAGAGCTGTAACAGGAGAAGTTGTTGCCTACTCTCATTCTAATGATATTTCAAAGCAATCATTAATAAAATCAAGCGAGAATTTAAAAGATACGTTAAAGTCAAAAAAAGGAACCTATAATCATGAAATTCCTAAAACTAATAGCAAATATTATGAGAACATTAACCCTATTGAAAGCAAGACCTTCGACTCAAAGATAGATTTGCTGAACAGTGTTAATAACTATTTAAGATCAAAAGGGTCAATTGTAAATCAAGTAACTGCAAATTTTTTAGGTGAACATAAATCAATAGAAATTATTAGGTCTGATAATCAAGTTTTGAAAGATGATAGACCATTAGTCAGATTCAACGTTTCCGTAGTATTAGAAAAAGATGGAAAAAAAGAAACAGGTATTTATGGAGTTGGAGGAAGACAAAGTTATGATGATTATCTAAAAGATGGAAGCTGGAAAGATGTTTGTGATGAAGCTTTTAGAATCGCAAATGTGAATTTAGAAAGCAAACCAGCTCCAGCAGGAGAAATGAAAGTTGTTTTAGGTCCTGGATGGCCGGCAATTTTAATTCATGAAGCGATCGGACATGGTCTTGAGGGAGATTTTAATAGAAAAAAAACTTCAGCTTTTCATAATTTAATGGGGCAGCAAGTAGCTAGTGAAGGAGTTACGATTGTAGATGACGGCACCTTACATCAAAGAAGAGGAAGTTTAACGATAGATGATGAAGGAACGCCTACTGAAAATACAGTTTTAATAGAAAATGGAATTTTAAAAAACTATATGCAAGACCGTTTAAACGCTCGTTTGATGGGAACTAAGTCAACAGGTAGTGGAAGAAGAGAAAGTTATAAACATGTGGTTTTACCAAGAATGAGAAATACAATGATGTTGTCAGGTAAATATTCGCAAGATGAAATGATAAGCTCAGTTAATAAAGGTATTTTCGCTGTAAGTTTTGGGGGAGGACAAGTAGACATAACTTCAGGAAAATTTGTATTTAACTGCACAGAAGCGTACGAAATCAATAATGGTAAAATTGGATCACCAATCAAAGGTGCTACATTAATTGGAGATGGACCGTCAATTTTAAAAGAAGTTTCATTAGTCGGTAATGATATGAAATTAGACCCAGGTATAGGGACATGTGGGAAAGCTGGACAAGGTGTTCCAGTAGGAGTAGCTCAGCCATCAATTCTTATAAATAAGATGACCGTTGGTGGAACAAAACTTTAATATAAATGATAAAGGATCAGGAATTTTTAAAAGATATAGCGTCTTATTGTATTGAAAACTCTAAAAAACTAGGAGCCACAGATGTTGGTGTAAAAGTAATTCACTCTGTCTCAGAAAATGTTAGTTTTAGAAACAAAAAATTAGACGAGTCAAATAGAGCAGATAGTTTTGCTGTTAATTTAACTACTTATATAGAGAAAAAAAAATCAAGCATTAATTCATCAGATTTATCTAAATCAAACTTAGAAAAATTAATAGAACGTTGTATTGACGCTACAAAAATCACTCCATCAGATGAAAATAATTCTTTACCAGATAAAGATTTAATGTCTAAAGAGATAAGAGACCTTAATCTCTATGATGAAACACATTATCCAAATGATAAAAAGATCGAATTTTTAAAAAAAGTTGAAGAAACAGCATCAACGGACGAAAAAATAGTTAATACTGAAGCTGGTTTTACTGAAAATAAAAATAATTTTATACTCGCAAACAGTAATGGTTTTTTAAGTGGATACAAAACCTCAAATTTTTCATCTTCATGTGTAGCTGTATCAAAAATTAACGGTGCAATGGAAAGAGATTATGAGTTTGGTAGCACTAGATTCTTGCAAGATATGATGAAACCAGAAGAAATTGGAAAAATAGCTGCTGATAAAGCAATAAAAAAGTTAGGCCCAAAAAAAATCAAGAGTGAAAAAATCGGGGTTATATTCGATAAAAGAATTTCCAAAGGAATATTAAGCACACTAGCAACTGCAATAAGTGCGAGTGCTATTGCAAGAGGAACTTCTTTTTTAAAAGATCAAATCAATTCTGAAGTTTTTCCAAATTCAATTAATATCATCGATGATCCAAAAATTGAAAAAGGATTAGGTTCTCAAAATTTTGATAGCGAGGGTGTTGAAACAAATTCTCTGAAACTAGTTGAGAATGGCATTTTAAAAAATTATTTAATTGATACTTATTATGGTAAAAAGTTAAATTTAAAATCTAATGGTAGGTCTGGAGGAACAACAAACTTATACTTTGAAAACGGTACCTTAAGTTTTAAAGATTTGCTAAATTCAGAAAAAAAATTTCTATACATAACAGAGACTATAGGCCATGGAGGTAATATTATTACAGGAGATTACTCAGTTGGAGCGTCAGGATTTATGGTTGAGGATGGAGAATTAACTTACCCAGTAAGTGAAATAACTATTGCTGGAAATTTTAAGGAAATGTTTAAGAATATTACTTTGGCAAACGATCTAGAGATGAAGTACTCTACAAATGCACCTACACTTTTGATTAATCAAATGACAGTAGCGGGAAAATAATTATTGAATTTTTTTTAGTCTATATTCCCATAAACCCATTCTTTTATAAGCTACTTTTATAATCAATGCTTTTTTCTTATCATACCATACTTCAAAATTTAATTTTTTATCATCAGGTAGATTTGGGTCAGTAGAAAATAGTCTAAAGTGTTCTACATCATATTCTTTATTATAAAGTTTAATTTTTTCTTTTCCTAAAAATTCTATGTTTTGTTTTTTTACACTTCCAGATAATGGACTTATTTGTGTCTCAGTTTGCAAAATTCTATGATTCCACCAATGGCCGATTATATTTTCTTTATCCGCCTCACCCTTATATGATGAACCATCAATTATAAACTTCTCTTTTTTTTCATCAAAAATTAAATTTACATATTTTCTCTTATTGTTTTGAAATGTTTCTGAGTTAAATGAAATTAATTGGTCTCCAATATATTCTTCAGTACCTCTACTATTTATGGAGAACACTGTAACACCCAATAATTTTACATTGAAATTAGTCTTATTTTTAACAATAAATTTATTTTCTTCTTTTTTAAATGTGAAAATACTTTCTCCAATTTTTTCATCATCTTTAAATATTTCCATTTTTATGTTTGAATAATTTTTATAGTGATCAGTATGTGCTTGCAAAAAAAGAGAAGATAAAACCAACAAAATTACCAAGAATTTTCTCATTATTTCATATTATTTTAATTAACTTGTTAGAACTTTATATAGAATTTCTATGTTTAAAAGATAAATAGTCTAAATAATTATGTTTTTAACCATTAAAAATATTCCCTCAAAATCCTGGAGTTCAGAAAAACCTTTAAATTTAAAACCTAAATTTACAACTTTTATACTCTTATGTTTTGGATTAACTTTATTTGGTTTGGGGGAGGGTCTTTTATTAGTTTCTACTACTGGTAATTCTCCATGGTCTGTTCTTGCAGAAGGGTTATCAAACATATTAAATATTTCGATCGGATTATCTACATTCATAATAAGTATTATTGTTTTAGGGTTTTGGTTTCCACTAAAACAAAAACCAGGAATTGGTACAATTCTAAATATTTTAATTATAGCAACTATAATCGATTTGACACTTTTTCTTTTTGATCCTCCTTTAGCTACTTTTTCAAAATATATTCTTGCTGTATTTTCTGTTTTGCTTGTCGGTCTAGGAAGTGGGATATATTTAATTGCAAATTTAGGTCCTGGTCCAAGAGATGGATTGATGACAGGTCTAACAAAAAAAACTCAACTTCCTATTGCTTTAATTCGAGCTACTTTGGAAATTTCAGCTGTTATATCTGGTTGGTATTTGGGAGGAACTGTTGGTTTGGGCACTATAATATTTGCATTTGGTATAGGTCCTGCAGTAGCTTTAGGAATTTATATTGTGGATAAAGTTACGAAGTAAATGTTTTTAGTGGACAATTAGTCGATTGTTAATATTGAATAAAAATTGTAAGTATAAATTATGTCTATAAAAAATTGGATGAAAGAATCGGCGAATATACTATTTGACGATAGTAAAAATGATTTAAGAGCCCTTCCCAAAACTGTGAGACTACAAATATTATTAGTTTTGAGTTTTATATGGACAACAGTATTTAGTTTATACGTATTTTCTTATGCCACTTTTGCATTTGGTTGGGCAGGGACATATGTTGCTCATATAGGTTTAATATTTGCTGTTTATTATACGTTTAAACAATTTCATAGAGCTGAAGCAAAAGCTGTGAGTGTTTTTAAGACAAAAAATTTTGATCCATTTAAAATAATGACAATTGTTTTTGTCATTGTTTTTATTTTTGTTTTCTCAAAAGGAATTGAAGTATTGACAAGAACAAACTCTTACTCAATTCCATATGACGGACCTAGTAAATCAGCGTTTGAAAAGTGGCTGCCTTTTACCAAAAATAAATCTGAATAATAATTTTAAGAAGCTTCAGATAATTTAGAGAGCTTTTTTCTCTCGTGAGGATCAAGCACAGCTTTCCTCAATCTGCATGAATTTGGTGTAATTTCTAGTGCTTCATCAGAATTTAACATACTCAATTGTTCAGCAATAGACATCTTTCTTACGGGAGTTAAAACAACATTTTCATCTGTTCCTTGTGTCCTCATATTTGTAAGTTTTTTTCCTTTCATGACATTTATAATCATATCACCAGGTTTAGGTGACAATCCTACAATCATACCTGAATAAACCGGATCGTTATGAGTAACAAACATTTCTCCTCTTGCCTGTAGATTATAAATTGCAAATGCTACTGCTTTTCCTTGCTCCATAGAAATTAATGCACCATTTCTTCTGCCTTCCATATCTCCCTCAAATTTTCCATAGGAATGGAATATTCTGTTTATTACTCCTGTTCCTTTAGTTAGAGTAAGAAATCTACTAGTGTATCCCATTAAACCTCTAGTTGGTGCATGAAAGATTAATCGTTTTTTATTTTTTCCAGTATCTTTAAGATCTATTAACTTTCCTTTTCTTTTATTCATGGAGTCTATAACTTTTGAAGAAAACTCTTCGTCAAGATCCATAGTAATTTCTTCAATGGGTTCTAATTTTTCACCATTTTCATTTTTTTGAAATAAAACTCTAGGAGGGCTGACTGTCATTTCAAACCCTTCACGTCTCATTTGTGTTAATAATATTTCTAACATCAATTCACCTCTTCCGCTTATTTCAAATGAATCTTTGTTTTCATTCTCTGAAAATGAAATCCCAACATTATTTTGAGCTTCTTGAACTAATCTCTCTCTAATTTGAGTACTTGTAAGTTTTTTACCCTCAGTTCCAGCTAATGGAGAACTATTTACTGTAATCTTAATAGACATCGTTGGAGGATCAATCGGGGTTGCTTGAATTGGTATATCTACCTCAGTATCACATATTGTATCAGCAACATTTGCTTTTTCTAATCCAGCGATAACTACAATATCTCCAGCTTCGCCAACTTCTATTGGTACTTTTTTTGTCCCCTCATATCTAAATATTTTAGTCAACCTTCCCGCATCAACTTTTTCTCCATCAAGATTAATTGCCTTGATTTGTTGATTTGCTTTTGCAGTTCCTTGAGAGATTCTACCAACTAAACTTCTACCCAAAAAACTGTCTGCATATAAAAGAGTCGAAAGCATTGCAAAAGGTTTGGTCTTGTCAAATTCTGCTGGCTTAACATGATCTATTACTAAATCTAATAATGGATTTAAATTCTCTCTTGGGCCATCTATTTCTTTAGATGCCCAGCCAGATCTTCCACTTGCATAAATAACTGGAAAGTCTAATTGTTCTTCATTTGCATCTAAGCTGACAAATAAATCGAAAGTTTCATTTAAAACTTCATCGGCTCTTTGGTCGGCCTTGTCTAATTTATTAATAACTACTATTGGTTTAAGGCCTTGTTTAAGTGCTTTCGCTAATACAAATTTAGTTTGAGGCATTACCCCTTCGGCTGAATCTATCAATAATAATGCACCATCAGCCATACTAAGAACTCTTTCAACTTCTGCAGCAAAATCTCTGTGTCCAGGTGTATCAATAATATTAATTCTAGAATCTTTCCAATTTATGGAAGCTGGTTTGGCAAGAATTGTAATACCTCTTTCCTTTTCAAGTTCGCCAGAGTCCATTAGTCTTTCATCAACAACTTCATTTTCTCTAAAAGAACCACTCTGTTTCATCAAGTTATCGATCAAAGTAGTTTTGCCATGATCAACGTGGGCAATTATAGTGATGTTACGTATAGATGTTGTCATTTGCGCGTCCTTATATATTAATTTTCTGATTTGAAAACAGTTAAATATTTATATTTTTCAACAAATATAGAAATTATACAAATATATATCTTACTAATTAATCAAAATTCTTGAGGGAATCGAAGTACTAATAAGTTTTCTAAATGAAGACATGCTTTTAGCAAACAAATGAGAGTAATTATTCATTTCATCAATTATAACATTTCTTGAATAGTCTTCATTCTCATACTTTTTTATGTTGTTTAATGTTGAAGACACTCTTTTTCTTAGAGTTTGAGGGATTTGACTATAATCAATTTTTAGATCTTTAATTTTTTTTTTATCTGTAGACAAAACATAAAGATTAGTAATGTTTGCACCTGTTTTTTCTATAAGTTCTTTGTCAAAAAAATAAAAAATATTTTTAAATTCTGATCTAAAAGTGGATAGCACAAAATCAAGAGTTTCTACTTTATCAAGATCTACAACTGTATTATTTAGCAATATACCATCTTTAACCATACATTTTTTTACATCTCTATAAAATTCTTTTGTTGTCAGATGTTCAGGTACCCCATCTCCGAAAAATAAATCAATAACAACAAGATCATATTTTTTTTTACAATTTTTTACAAATGTTCTGGCATCTTCAAAAAATATGTTTGATTTTTTTTTTTTATAATTAAAATATTCTTTAGCTATTTCTAAAGTTAAAGGATCTATTTCAACTACATCAACATTGTATTTTTTACTTTCAAGATAATTTGGTAGTGCTCCCGCTCCAAATCCAAGAACTAGGGCATTTCCTATTTCAGAACTCATTGATAAATTGTTTAAGACATGAATATAAGTATTTAAAGAGTCTCCATTTTTTGCAACAGTATTTTGTGTAAAACCATTTTGATAAAGAATATAATGGGTTTCTGCCTCACTGTTTTTTGGTTTGTAACCGATTACCTTAAGATTTCCATAAAAAGATGGTTTCTCATAAAGTATTAAATACTCGTTATCGTTCAAATCGGTTGATTTGGTAAAGTATGAAAGATAATTCTCTTTATTAACTAAAATCAAAATTAGTATTCCAAATAAGAGAATATTTAAAAATATAAATTTTTTTTTTAATTTTCTAAAAAATGAATAACCAATTAGAAAATAAATTAGTAAATTTATACTAATTAAAAACAAAGCATTTAATATAAATGAATTAAAATTTGTAAAATTCGGAATTATAAAAAGTGCTGTAAAAATTACACCAAAGACTGAACCCAATGTACTTATAAAAAAAACATAGCCTGATTTAGAATCGCTACTGTCATCATTTTTTGATTTAATTATTGATATTAGAATAGGATTAAGCGCAGACATTAATACCAATGGGACAGACAATAAAACTAAGCTTCCGATAAAGCTGCCAACTAACAAGTTTATTCCAATTAAGTGAGGAAATAAAATTGGATAAATAATTGAAGAAATTAAAATAAAAAATGAACTTAAAAAAGGAATAAAAATAAAAACATCTTCATAAAGTTCGCCGTTAATTTTTGATGTTAGCCATCCACCAAATTGATATCCAATTGCCAAAAAAATTAAAGTTATTGATAATATAGAAGTCCAGATGTAAAGGCTTACACCAAAAAATGGTGTTAGTATTCTTGAAGCTAACAATTCTAAGGATAATACTACAGCTCCAGTAAAAAAAATTAGTAAAAGATATTTGTTAAAATGATTTTTTTCTGAATTCAAAGGATATTAAGGATATTTTTTGGTTGCTTTTGCTTTACCAAGTTTTTTCTTTTTCTCTCCTATTGCAGTTATAGTCCACTCATAGGTATGAGAACCATCGGGAGGACATGGGCTTTTATATTTAAAGGCACCAGGTTGAATAGTTAGATTTCCATTGTAATCCTTAATTTTTCCACCACCATGATTATATCCTGGAACATCTTTATCTTTCATTTTAAATCTTAGTTCTTTTGTCCCCTCTGGAACATTTTTTAGTTCAAAGATTGGATTAGAAACTTTATTTGGTTTACCAGATGTACAACTTTTTAAGTTTCCCCATTCAAAATTAAATGAAAATTCATTAGCTGAGGTCGGAACATAAAATAAGAGTAATAAAATTATTGATTTGATTAAAATTTTCATAGTTTCAATTATTTCTTTTTACAATAATTTTGTAATTATTGCCAGTGTATGTATTTTTCCATGTTAAAGTTACATCTTCTAGTGTAACCTTACCTCTTGAACCTGCTTTATTTTTATAAGTAACTTTAGTACCTTTCTTTATCTTAATTTTACCTGGTGTTAATATTTTTCCATCATCTTTAAATATATCGTAGTTGCAATTATCATCAAAAACAATTTTAAGATCACCTTTATAACCTGCACCTTTTTTATTTCCTTCCCATGCTCCACTGAAAAATTCACAGTTTAATTCATCAGAAATAACCGAAGATATTAAAGAAAAGGTTGAAATTAGTATTATAAAAATAATTTTTTTCACAAGAAACTTTATCTAAGTCACTATTTAAATTCAATGTTCGAAATAGGAATTTACCAATGTAAAGAAAACCTTTAAAACAAGAAAAAAAAAAGGGCAGTAAAAACTGCCCTTTTTAAATTTTTGTTTGAGAACAATGGGGATTACATTCCCATTCCACCCATACCGCCCATACCACCCATTCCTCCAGGAGGCATACCAGCTGCACCAGCGTCTTTTTCATCTGGTTTATCTGCTATCATGGCTTCAGTTGTTACTAACAATCCAGATATAGAAGCAGCATCTTGAAGCGCTGTTCTTACAACTTTAACTGGATCAATAATACCTTCTTTAAACATATCAACATATTGCTCTGATTGTGCATCGTAACCATTGCTAGGCTTGTTGGTTTCTAATAATTTACCAACAACTACTGATCCATCAACACCTGCATTTGTTGTAATTTGTCTAATAGGTGCTTGTAAAGCGCTTTTGACAATTTCTACACCCGCTTTTTGGTCATCACCTTTTACTTTTAGACTATCAAGTTCTTTTGAAGCATAAAGCAATGCACATCCACCACCAACAACAATACCTTCTTCAACTGCTGCTCTTGTAGCGTTTAATGCGTCCTCAACTCTATCTTTTCTTTCCTTAACTTCAACTTCTGTAGCACCACCAACTTTGATTACAGCTACACCGCCTGCTAGTTTAGCAAGTCTCTCTTGTAGTTTTTCTCTATCATAGTCTGATGTTGTTTCTTCGACTTGAGCTTTGATTTGAGCACATCTTGCTTCAATGTCAGATTTCTTACCTGCTCCACTTACAATTGTACTATTTTCCTTATCAACTTTTACACGTTTTGCAGATCCAAGATCATTAAGTTTAACATTTTCAAGTTTAATTCCTAAATCCTCAGAGATAACCTGTCCACCTGTAAGAATTGCTATATCTTCCAACATAGCTTTTCTTCTATCTCCAAAACCTGGAGCTTTTACAGCTACAACTTTTAGACCACCTCTCAGTTTATTAACAACAAGTGTTGCGAGCGCTTCACCCTCAACATCTTCTGAGATAATCATTAATGGTCTACCTGCTTGAACAACTGCTTCTAAAAGTGGAACCATTGGTTGAAGATTTGTTAATTTTTTCTCGTGAAGAAGAATTAGTGGATTTTCTAACTCTGTAGTCATTTTATCACCATTAGTAATAAAATATGGAGATAAATATCCTCTATCAAACTGCATACCTTCAACTACATCGAGTTCTGTTTCAATTCCTTTTGCTTCTTCAACAGTAATTACTCCTTCATTACCAACCTTCTGCATAGCTTTTGAAATCATTGCACCAATTTCTTTATCACCGTTTGCTGAAATTGTTCCGACTTGTGCAATTTCATCACTATCTTTTACTTTTTTAGCTGACGAAATTAATTTATTTTTTACATGGTCTACAGCAGCATCAATCCCTCTTTTAACATCCATTGGATTCATCCCTGCTGTTACATACTTGCAACCTTCTTTAACAATTGCTTGAGCTAATATTGTTGCAGTTGTTGTTCCATCACCAGCTTCATCGTTTGTTTTGCTAGCAACTTCTTTAACCATTTGTGCACCCATATTCTCAAATTTATCATCAAGATCAATTTCTTTTGCAACTGAAACACCATCTTTAGTTGTTCTTGGGGCACCATAAGATTTGTCTATAACAACATTTCTTCCTTTTGGTCCAAGAGTAACCTTTACAGTATTGGCAAGTATATCAACTCCCTTTAACATTGATGCTCTAGCATCTGAATCAAATTTTACTATTTTAGCCATTCTAAACTCTCCTTATTAATTATTTACCTGTTGCAATACCCATAATGTCAGATTCTTTCATTATGCTGTACTCTTTACCATCAATTTTAACTTCTGTTCCTGACCACTTACCGAATAAAACTTTATCTCCTACTTTAACGTCCATAGGTATTAGTTTTCCATCTTCAGTTTTTGCACCTCCGCCGACAGCAACAACTTTACCTTCTTGAGGTTTTTCTTGAGCTGTATCTGGAATAATTATGCCACCAGCAGTTTTTTCGCTGCTATCTAAAACTTCTATTAAAACACGGTCATGTAACGGTTTAAACTTCATACAAATTCTCCTTTAAATTAGCAGTCATATAGAGACATATTTAATAATTTTCAAGATCTTGAATAAAAATTATGGTCTAAAAAACCCAAGAATAAAGCTTATTTTTAAGCTATACCTCAAGTATGCCCCAAAACTTAGACAAAGATGGATTAAGATCTAAAATAAACAGTTACGAATTATTTTTTATCGATATATGGGGAGTGATCCATAACGGATTACAAATTTTTGAGGATTCTATTGAAGTATTAGAAAATTTAAAAAAAAATAATAAAGAGTTTGTATTGCTTACCAATGCTCCAAGACCAAATTCTACAGTTATTGATTTTTTAAAAAAAATGGGACTTAAAAAATTTTATGAAGATGTATACACCTCAGGAGAAGCTTCGTTAAAATATTTAATGGAAAATTTTATAAATTCAAAATTTTATCACATTGGACCACCAAGAGATTTTGACTTATTTAAAAGATTTGAACAAAATAAAGTTAGTAATATTAATCAAGCTGATTATTTTATTTGTACAGGGTTATTTGAAGATCATGAGACAAAACTTGAATATTATAAAGATTTACTTCAAAAATTTTCAAATAAAAAATTTGTGTGCACTAATCCAGATTTAATTGTAGATAGAGGAGACGCAAGGGAGTTTTGCGCTGGATCAGTTGCAAAAATATTTGAAGAAATTGGTGGAAAAGTAATTTATTTTGGAAAACCTTATCCTCCAGTTTATAATTTATCTGCTAACATAAATGGTAAAAATGTCTTATGTATCGGAGATAATATGAATACAGATATAAAAGGAGCTAATATTCAAAATTTTGACAATCTGTTAATAACGAGCGGTGTACATAAAAAAGAATTAAGTGATTTTAATATTGATAAATTAGAAAAAAAATATGGAGTGAATGTGAATTACACTCAAACAAAATTGAAATGGTGAAAAAAATTAAAATCTACAAAAATTTCAAGATTTTAAGAAAACATCAAAATGCTATGATATTAATTGGTAATTTTGATGGGTTACATTTAGGCCATCAAAGATTATTCAAAGAAGCAAAAAAATATAAAAAAAAATATAATTCAAAAATTGGAGTAGTGACTTTTGATCCAATACCTAAAATGTATTTTAATAAAAGTATTACCAATTATCGACTTTCAAACCTTAATCAAAAAAGCAAATATTTTAGTGATTATAACATAGATTTTTTAATAAATAAAAAATTTGATAAAAAATTCTCTAAAATATCTTGTCATAATTTTATTAAAAATATTTTATGTAAAAAGTTAAACGCAGATTATATCTTCGTTAGTAATAATTTTAGATTTGGCAATAGAAGAGAGGGAGATGTTAATTTATTAAAAAGATTTCAAAAAAAATATAATTATAAATTAATTAATCCAAAACCGTTATATAAAAAAAATAAAATTATTTCTTCAACATTAATAAGAAAATTAATTGAAAATGGTAATTTAAAAATCGCAAATCAACTTTTATCTAGATATTGGTCAATAGAAGGTGTTGTTGAAAAGGGTAGAATGATGGGAAGAAAAATTGGCTTTCCTACATGTAACATAAATATAAAAAATTATGTAATACCAAAGGTAGGTGTTTATGCAGTTGATGTTTATATTGAAAAAAACAGAAAAAGGATCAAAGGAATAGCAAATATTGGTTATAGACCTACTTTTAATCAAAAAAAATTATTATTAGAGGTAAATTTATTTAAATTTTCTGGAAATCTTTATAATAAAAATCTAACTATTAATTTTACAAAATTTATTAGAGGAGAAACTAAATTTAAAAATATTGATGCTTTAAGAAAACAGATAAAGAAAGATATTAAAGTTGCTAAAAGTTAAAATTACATGAGTAAGGAACATATTAATTTACCTAAAACAAAATTCTCAATGAAGGCGAATTTGCCAAACAAGGAGCCAAATTATATTGAATTTTGGAAGAAAATTGATCTGTACAATTTGTTAAGACAAAAAAGTAAAGGGCAAGAAAAATTTGTACTCCATGATGGGCCTCCATATGCAAATGGTAATATTCACATGGGTACTGCTTTGAATAAAATTTTAAAAGACATAATTACAAAATTTCATCAAATGGATGGCAAGGACTCAGTTTATGTTCCTGGATGGGATTGCCATGGTTTGCCTATCGAGTGGAAAATTGAGGAACAATACAAAAAGAATAAAAAAAATAAAAATGACGTTCCAATTATTGAATTCAGAAAAGAATGTAGGGAATTTGCAAATAAATGGATAGATGTTCATAAGGGAGAATTTACAAGACTAGGGGTAATCGGTGATTGGGAAAATTACTACTCAACAATGTCATTTGATGCTGAAGCTCAAATAGTTAGAGAACTTGGAAAATTTCTTAAAGAAGGAAGTCTTTATAGAGGTTACAAGCCTGTTCTTTGGTCAACTGTTGAAAAAACAGCTTTAGCTGATGCTGAAGTTGAATACATGGATCATGTTTCAGATACGATTTATGCAGCTTTCAAAGTGAAAGTTTCAAATTTAGATATTATTAAAGGTGCTGATGTAATAATTTGGACCACAACTCCATGGACTATTCCTGCAAATAAAGCTTTAGCTTACAATGCTGGCCTAAAATATCTTTTGCTTGAGATAAATGATAACAAAAATTTTGTCGACAGAAAAATAGTAATTGCAAAGGATTTACTAGAACCTTTTAAAAAAGATACAACTATAGAAAATATTAAAGTTTTAAACGAATTTTTAGGAAAAGATTTAAAAGGAACAGTTTGCAGTCATCCATTTTCTAAAATGGGATATGATTATGATATTCCAATGCTCGAGGCTAATTTTGTTACTACTGAGCAAGGAACAGGCATTGTTCACTGTGCTCCAAGTCATGGACCTGATGATTTTAATCTTTGTTTAAATAATAATATTAAAGCAATTGAAACAGTTGATGGTGATGGAAAATATACAAATGAAATTAAACTTTTTGAAGGTTTACATATTTTTAAGGCCAATAACTTAATTATTGAAAAATTAGATGAACAAAAAAATTTAGTAACAAACGGAAAACTTACCCACTCTTACCCTCATTCTTGGAGATCAAAAGCTCCACTAGTTCACAGAGCAACTCCACAATGGTTTATTTCCATGGAAAGTCATGGGTTAAGGAATAAAGCTTTAAAAGCTATCGATAATACAGATTTTTATCCTTCCAAAGGAAAAGAAAGAATAAAATCAATGATTGAAACTAGACCAGATTGGTGTGTATCAAGACAGAGAGTTTGGGGTGTGCCACTACCGATTTTTATTTCAAAAAAAACAGGTGATGTTTTAGTTGATGATGAAGTATTTGAAAATATTGCAAAAATTTATGAAAAAGAAGGTTCTGATTGTTGGTTTAATGAGGATTATCAGATCTTTCTTGGAGATAAGTATAAAGCTGAAGATTATGAAAAATTATCAGATATAGTTGAGGTTTGGTTTGACAGCGGTTCTACTCATTCTTTTGTCTTAGAAAAAAGAGATGACCTTAAATGGCCTGCATCGATGTATTTAGAGGGTTCAGATCAACATAGAGGATGGTTTCATTCTTCATTACTAGAGTCATGCGGAACAAGAGGTGTTGCACCATTTGAAAGCATTCTTTCTCATGGTTTTGTCGTAGATGGAAAAGGTCTAAAAATGTCAAAATCAACAGGTAACGTAATTGCTCCACAAGATATACTTAAAAAATATGGAGCTGATATATTAAGAATTTGGGTTGCATCTTCAAATTATGCTGAGGATCTTAGAATAGATTATTCAATTTTAGATCAACACGCAGAGTCTTATAGAAAAATTAGAAACACTTTTAGATATCTTTTAGGAAATATTCAAGATCAATATGAAAATCTTGATTTTGAAAAAGTTAAGTTTGAAAACTTTGAATCACTTGAAAAATTTATGCTTCACAGAATTTACATAATAAATGAGAATTTTAAAAATAATTTTAAAGTTTATAACTTTCACAACTTATATAAAGAATTACTAAATTTTTGTACAGTTGAGCTCTCAGCCTTTTATTTTGATATCAGGAAAGACACTTTATATTGTGAGGCTTTGAATTCTGAAAAAAGAAAGAACTGCATAACTCTTTTAAATATTATTTTACAATGTCTCCTGAAATGGTTTGCCCCAATATTATCATTTACAACCGAAGAAATTTATCAATTGGTTAAAAAAGAAGAAGATAGACAAAGTATACATTTACAAAATTTTGTTTCCGTTCCAAATTCTTGGAAAAATAAAGAAATAAGCTCAGATTGGGAATATGTAAAAAAAATTAGAGATGTGGCAAATATTTCAATTGAGAACATGAGAGCTGAAAAATCAATTGGCTCAAGTTTAGAGGCAATGATTGAGATAAAGTTAAATAAAGAATTTTATGATATAGCAAAAAATATAAATTTTGCTGAAATTTGTATAACCTCATCTGCAACTGTAATTAAAGATGAAAGTCAAAAAAATAGTATTGATGTAGTTGCAAAAAAAGCTCAAGGAAATAAATGTCCTATTTGTTGGAAAATTTTTGAAACGGCTTGTGAAAGACCAAATTGTGGACTTTTAAATACAAATGGGAAATGAAAAATTAAACAAACTTCTTATAGGTTTTATATTTTTATTTGTTTGTTTTGCTTTAGATAGACTATCAAAAATTTATATTCTAAATATTTTAAATAATGAAGGACAAGTTGATTTTTATATAAATCAATTTTTAAATATTTATTTGGTATGGAATACAGGTATTGGATTTGGTTTATTTTCTTCAGAAGATCAAATTTTCTATAATATCTTTACTACAATTATAGTTATTATAAATTTGGTAATATTTTATTTTGCTTTGATTGAGTCAAAAATTAAATCATTTTTTTTAATGATAATATTAGGAGGGTCTTTAGGAAACTTATTTGACCGGGTTTATTACAGAGCTGTTCCAGACTTTATAGATTTAAATTATGCTGGATATCATTGGTTTATCTTTAATGTAGCTGATATTTTTATTACAATTGGTATTATATGCCTTATTTTATCTGAATTTATATTCTATAAAAAAAAAGATGAAAAAAATTAAATTAAATCTAATCTTATTAATCGCTTTAGTGCCATTACTAACTTTTTGTGGTGGCTTTAGAGAGGCTCTTGAAGGTAAAAAGAGATCTGAACAAAGCGATGAATTTTTAGTTAAGAAAAAAAATCCGCTACAAATGCCACCTGATATGAAAAAACTTCCTACGCCAGGAGATGATTTAGAAGTGAGCAGTAAATCTAATAAAGATGAAGTTAAAGATTTACTTAAAATAAAAGAAAACAATAATACTGAAAATACAAATAGCGGGTCAGATTTATTAAATAATATGAAAAAGAAAATCCAATAATTAATGGAGACAAAACATATTATTTACAAAAATTTCAATAATAAAAATAAACAATTAAATAAAAAAAAACTTACTAAATTCCTAAAGTTTAAAATTTTAATTGAAAAATATCCCTTATTAAAATCTTTAACAAATAATTATAATTATTCATTTAAGAAAAAAAATTTACTAAAATTCACAAAATACATTGAGTTTAATTTAATAGGAATGGGAGGATCTATTTTAGGTGCGCAAGCTATTTATGATTTTCTTAATCACAAAATCAAAAAAAAATTTTTCTTTTATAATAACCTACAAAGCATTAGAATTACAAATTCAAACAAAAAACGTTTAAATATAGTTATATCAAAATCAGGTAATACCCTAGAAACATTATCAAATTTAAACCTTATTTTAACAAAACAAAAAAGAAATAAAAATTTAATAATCACTGAAAATAAAAATAATATCCTAAGAGCTATGGCGAATAAACTGAGATCTGATGTAATAGACCATAAAAATTATATAGGAGGAAGATATTCAGTATTATCTGAGGTTGGAATGGTTCCGGCGGAATTGATGGGTTTAAATGAAAAAAAATTTAAACGATTAAATTATCTAATTAAAAATAAAACATTTATTAATTTTTTAATTGATAATGTCTCTTCAATTCACTCAAATATTATTAAAGGAAAAAAAAATTGTGTAATTTTAAATTATGATGAAAAATTAAATAATTTTTTGAAATGGTACCAGCAATTATCTGCAGAGAGTCTAGGAAAAAAGGGTAAGGGCATCTTTCCTATAATCTCAACGATGCCAAAGGACAATCATAGTCTTTTACAACTATATTTAGATGGCCCAAAAAATAATTTTTTTAGTTTTTTTTTCTCTAGAGATAGAAATCAATTTAAATTTAATAATGCTTTTATAATTGATGGATTAGAACATTTAAAAAAGAAAAGTTTGGATCAAGTAATGTATGCTCAAAAAAAAGCTACGCAAAATGTATTTAATAAGAAAAAATTATCATTTAGAAGTTTTGAAATTAAAAATAAAAGTGAGGAAACTTTAGGTGAATTATTTACATTTTTTATATTAGAAACTCTAATGCTAAGCTCCTTATTAAATGTAAATCCAATTAACCAACCCTCTGTTGAATTAATCAAAATAGAAACAAAAAAAATTCTAAAATAGTAATTTACCAAATATTATTTTTGATAATCCATATTTTTTTTCTCTAAGAACTTTAAAATTTTCTATAAAATTTTCTTTAAATTTCTTATTTCTATGTATTACTATTAATGTATTTTTGTGAGCAATTTTTAAGTCTAAAATTTTACTTAATAATTTATTTATATTTTTATCTTTAAATGGTGGATCCAAATAAATTAAATTAATTTTTTCATTATCTATATTTTCATTAGAAATTTCATATGCGTTAATTTCCTTAATGACTGAATCTTTATCAATTTCTAACTCCTTAATGTTTTTTTTTAAAATTTTCAAAGAGGGTTTGTAATTTTCAAAAAAAAAAACTTTTTTTACTCCTCTAGACAAACACTCAATGCCAAACGAACCAGAACCAGAAAATAAATCCAAAACTATGTCATTTTTGAATTTAATTTTTTCATTCTTAGAATGCTCTAAAATATTAAATATCGACTCTCTAACCATATCTTTTAAAGGTCTTGTTGTTTTATCTATAGGATTATGAATTAATTTCCCTCTTAGTTTTCCACCAATTACTCTCATTTATTTATGACTTTATGACCTATATCTGATCTATAAAAACCATCTTCCCAATTCAATTTCTTAATCTGATTGATGATTTCTTTTCTGCTTGATAAATAACTTTCTGAGATATTTACAAAATTTATTACCCTACCACCAACTGCTACAATTTTGTTTCCAGAACTTTTTGTTCCAGCGTGAAAAATAAAATTATCTTTAGATGATTTGAATTCTTTTAAATTTTTAATTTCAACATTCTTATTATATTTTTCAGGATATCCTTTTGAGCATAAAGCAATACACATACTTTTTTTATTTTTCCATTTTATTTCTTGGGTCTTTAATTTTGAATTACAACAGGCATTTATTATTTCCAATAAATCGTTGTCAACCAATGGTAATATAGTTTGGCATTCAGGATCACCCATCCTGACATTATATTCAATTAGGTATGGTTCATTACTTTTTATCATTAAGCCGGCATATAAAAAACCGACGTACTTCTCATTCATTTCACTTATAGCTTTTAACGTTGGCTCAATTATTTTGTTTAAAATTTTATTCTCTAAATCATCATTAATTAAGCTTGAAGGTGAATAAGCTCCCATTCCTCCTGTATTTTTTCCAGTATCACCCTCACCAACTCTTTTATGGTCTTGAGCTGTATTAAAAGTTTTATAACTAATTCCATCTGAAATAATAAAAAAACTCATCTCATCACCTTCTAGGAATTCTTCGATTAATACTTGATCTGCTTTCCCAAATTTACCGTCAAATATTTCATTAACAGCAGTTTTAGCCTCATCAACATTTTGACAAATATAAACACCTTTACCTGCAGCAAGAACATCTGCTTTTACAACAAGAGGAAAATTAGATGACGATAAAAATATAAATGAGTCCTCTTTGGATTTGCAAATTTTAAATTTAGCAGTTGGTATGTTAAATTTCTCACAAATTTGTTTTGTAAATATTTTTGAGCCTTCTAATTGAGCTACTTTTTTTTTAGGACCAAAAACTTTAATGTTTTTTGACTCTAGGAAATCTACTAATCCTTCGACTAATGGTTTTTCTGGACCAACAATCACTAATTCGATTTGTTCTTTCTTAATAAAATTATACAAATCTTGAAAATTTTCCAAATTTAAATCAATATTTATAGATATTGCTTCGGTACCAGCATTACCTGGTATTGAATATATTTTTGTTATTTTTTTTGAATTACTTAAGTGATAAACTAGAGCATGTTCTCGTCCTCCACTTCCAATAATTGCAATTTTCATTTAGTAAATATATATCTTAAATATGTTAAATAAGTTAGCTAAATTAAAATACTTAGCAAATAATTTTGAGATCATTGAAGAAGGTGATCATGTGATTTGTGCTATCTCACAAAAAAAAATACCGCTTGAAAACTTAAATTATTGGAACGTTGAAGAACAGGAAGCTTACTTTTCGTATGTTGAGGCCTCAATGAAAAGAGATTTATTAGATAAAAACTGATTATGTTTTCCACCTATCATGAGTCCAGATCCACTGGTCCACATTTTTTAAAATCATTTTTTCAAGTATCTTATTTAGATGTTCAGTGATTTGTTTGATTGATTTATTGTTCCCGATTTTAATCGGTTCTGAAACAAACATTTTAAAATAATTATTTTTTCTTCTCTCTATATAAATAGGCACTAGATCACATTTATATTTTTTAATTAATTGTGCGGGTATGGTCGTAGTACTGGCTGGTTTACCGAAAAAATTAATTTTTATACCTTCTCTTACTCTTTGGTCTATCATTAGAGCTACTGAGTTACCTTTCTTTATATTTTCAATAATCTGTCTTGTGCCTGATCTTCCTTTTTTAATTTGATTTTTGCATATAAAATTTTCTCTAATTTCTTCCATAGTTTTGTTAAGGAATACGTTATTTAGCGGTCTATAAATTGCGCACAAATTTATACCAGCTTTTTCAATTTGGAGTGCCATTAATTCAAAATTATTGAAATGACCAGATATAAATACAGCTCGTCTTTTTTCTATCTTAATTTTGTTTAGGTTTTCAAGCCCGTCTATTTCAATAAATTTATTTAATTTGCTATTTCTAAATGCTTTAAGAAAAGGATATTCAGCAAGTATTCTTCCATAATTTCCATATATTTTGCTGATAATTTTATTGTAATTTTTCTTGTCTACAATGCCAGATTGTTCCAAATTATTCTCAATTAATTTTTTTGATCTAAATATTGGTCCAAACAAGCGTCCAATAAAATCTCCCAAATTAGATCCATTTTTATAACCAATTATAATTAGTATAAAAAAAAATAATTTTATTAAAATAAATTCAATTAAATAAAAAAACTTCCTCATAATTTCTTTAATAAAAAATTTTTAAATTCTTTTTCTTTTTCAATTTTTAATCCTATTTTTAAAAATTTGATATTTTTTTTTTGTATATTTGATAATCGATTGTAGTCTTTTTCGGTTGTTATAATTTTTAATTTATTACTCTTAGCCATATTTTTTATATTATTTATATCAGAATTTTTATATTTATAATGGTCTGGAAAAGTCATTATTTTTTTTATCTTAAAATTATATTTTTTTAATGTTTGTTGAAATTCTAAAGGATTACCTATGCCTGAAAAAACTAGAAAGTTATTTTTAAATTTAAAAGACTCAAGATTTCTAGGAGTGTATTTAGCTCTAAATATTTTTAAATTTGGATTTAATCTCTTTAGAGTTTTTTCGAAACTTTTATTTTTTTTTTCACCATTAAGAAATGCAAGATCATAATTTAAAATATTCTTAATTCTTTCCCTTAATGGCCCAGCAGGCAAAACTAGTCCATTTCCAACTAGCTCTGAACTATTAAAACAAACAATAGAAATATCATAATTTAAACTTTTATCTTGCAAACCATCATCTAATATAGCTAACTGGTATTTTTTTCTCTTAGCAATTCTCAGCGCGATATCTCTAAAACTTAAACAAATTAGATTTCCATATTTTGATAAAATATTTTGCTCATCAATTTGATCAATATATTTTTTTTTAATAAACACAGTTTTAAACTTGTATTTTAACATGTCATTTATTTTTAAAACTAAAGGTGTTTTTCCAGTTCCACCTAAGTAAATATTTCCAACACAGATTGTTTTTATTTTGAAATATTTTTTTGGACTTAAAGATTTAAAAAAATTAAAAATAATTGTAATCAAACTAAATGGTAAGAGTAATATTGATATGAAATTGAAACTATCCCAAAAAATGGGTCTTTTTACTTTCATTATAAATAATTTTTAATTTCTTTGACGTTATTTTCAAAAATTTTAGCACCTAAATAATCAATCTTATTAAGTTTACTATTTGATATTTTGTAATTATGATTTTTTACAAATACCTTCTCCATTTGATCAATATTTTTAATTTCTGAAGATATTTTTAAACTTTTTAATTCTTTATATATTTCTTTAAAATTATTTACTTTTTTACCATGCATCACGTAATTACCCATTCTTACAGCTTCTAAGGGGTTTTGTCCTCCATGGTTTACTAAAGATCCACCAATAAACGTTACATTTGAAAGTCTTAAAAATTTTGACATCTCTCCATATGTATTAACAATATATACGTCACAATTTTCAGACGGTTTATGTCCGCTTGATCTTTCGGTAACTATCAGTTTTAATTTTCCAAGTTCTTGCTTTATATCCTCTGATCTATTTATGTGACGCGGAACCAATATTGTAATTAAATTCTTAAACTTTTTCTTCAATTTTAAATGTAATTTTCCAATGATTTTTTCCTCATTATAATGAGTACTAGCTGCACAGAATATTTTTTTATTTTTAAAATATTTTTGAACATTTTTCTTCAAACTTTGTTTATCATTTTTGAAATACTTTAAATTTCCAATAAATTTAATTTTTTTAACACCTAATTTTTTTAAATAATTTCGGGTTTCTTGATTTTGAGGTAAAGCTATAGTTATTTTACTGAAAACATTCTTTGCAAAAGATGAAAAGATTTGCCATCTTTTGAAACTTTTACTCGTAATTCTAGCATTGATTAAAATAAGAGGTATTTTTTTTGAATTTATTTTTTCATACATATTCGGCCAGATTTCAGAATCTACAAATATTGCAATTTTTGGTTCCCAAAAATTTAAAAAGTTATTGCATATAAATCCAATATCAAATGGATAGTAAATATGAGTTGTTTTCTTTAATGGTTTCTTTGCAATTATTGATGCAGAACTTAAAGTAGATGAAGTAAGTAAAATTTTTTTTATAGATTTGTCTTTTTCAAACTTATTTATCAAAGGGAGAATGCTCATGATTTCTCCAACACTTGCACCATGAAACCATACAGTTGTATCAGTCTTTTTTAAATTATAATAAGCGTATTTTTCTAAGATTCTTTTCCAATCTTCCTTTCCATTAATCACTCTAAAAAATAATATAAATGGTGAGATTAAAAAAAAAATAATTCCTAATATATTATACAAAAAATACATTAGTTATTTTTTATTTGTCTTTCGTAGAAGTTTTTATAAAGCAATGAATTTTTGATTAGATCATCATGTTTCCCTGATGATTCTACATAACCTTTATCAACAACATAAATTTTTTCTGAATTAAGAATAGTTGAAAGTCTATGAGCAATAACTACTGTCGTTTTATTTTTTGTTAATTCCTCAATAGCTTTTTGTATTTTTTCTTCTGTTTCAGAATCGAGAGATGAAGTTGCTTCGTCTAGAAGAATTATTTTGCTATCCTTTAACAAAGCTCTCGCTATCGAAAGTCTTTGCTTTTCACCACCCGATAATTTTACTCCATTTTCTCCTATAACAGTCTGAAATTTATTTTCTAATTTTTCTATAAAATCTGTACACATTGATATTTTTGCAGCTGTAAAAATTTCTTCTTCACTCGCGTCTGGCTTAGCATATTTAATATTATTAAAAATAGTATCATCAAAAAGTGTTGTATTTTGATCAACAATAGATATTTCTTTCCTTAATGATTTAAGATTAAGGTTTTGTACTTTTTGATTATCAATTAGAATGTCCCCAGAGTCTGCATCATAAATTCTTGGTATTAAATTTAATATTGTAGATTTTCCCGATCCGCTGTGACCTACTAAAGCTGTCATTTTTCTGCCAGCTATATCAATATTAATATCTTTAAGGACTATATTTTTAAGATTTGATTTGTAACTAAAATTAATATTTTGAAATTTTATTGATGCATTACTTATATCTAATATTTCTCCATTTTCATTTGTTGAAATTTTATTTTGTTGATCAATAATAGGTAATATTCTTTTTCCTGCCGATAGTCCTTGGCCAAAAGCAACATTGACTGTTGCTAAAGACTTTACTGGTTGATAAGCAAGCATCATAGCAGCCAAAAAAGAGAAAAAATTGTTTATACTAAGCTGGTCATTCATAATTAATTTTCCTGAGTAAAAAATTAATATTGCAATCATTATTCCAGTTACAACTTCCATTATTGGAGTGGATCTTATAAAAACAGTTGCAATTTTTATTGATTTTTCTTTTAGATCATTAACGAATTTTTCTGATCTTTCATGTTCATAATTCTCTCTCTGAAAAATTTTTATAATTTTATGATTTTTAAAAAGATCAATTAAATATTTATTTAAGTCGCCTGACTTTTCTTGTGCTTCTGTGGCAACTTTAATAATACGTTTTCCTAATTTTTTTGCAGTTATCGTAGCTATTGGAAGCATAATTAAAGCTATAAGAGAAAGCCTCCAATTTTGAAAGAACATCACAAATAACAAGCCAATAAGCGTTAAGCCATCCTTGAATAGGTTTAAAACTGCATTACTTAGCATTCCAGTTATTTGATTTACATCAAAGTTAAGATTTGAAATATATTTTCCTGAATGTTTATCTTCAATTTTTTCAGTATCAGCTTTTATGAAAGAAGATAACATATCGATTTGAATATTTTTTTTCACTTCTTCTGCAGTTTTTATCATTAAAACTTTTGCTAAATATAGAGATATGCCTTTTGTAGCAAAAGCTATTATGATTAAAAGTGGAATTATGAAAATTAAACTTTGATCTTTGTTTATAAAAATTTTTTCTATTGCAGGGTCGAGTAACCATGCTGTTGCTGATGTGGCACCAGCAACCAAAATAGAAAACACTATAGCAAGAATTATTTTATTTAGATGTTTTGTTGTATAATCATTGTACAATCTTTTTATAATATCAATATTTTTCATTAAGTTAATTTTCCTACTAGCAAAATTATTAAAATAATGAGACCCAAAAGATTGTTGCTTTTAAATTTTGCTAAGCAGTCATTCCCGCTTTCAGTTTTTAATTTCAGAGATTGAAAAATTAACAAATGAGTTAAAGGCACTATTAAAGCAATGTAATATAAATAATTAAAATTCATTTTATAACCAACAAGAAACAATGATATTAAAAATATAATGTAACAAAACGATATAAATTTTTTTGGGTTATTTTTAAATTTAATCGATGTTGATTTAACTCCAATTATTTCATCATCATTAATATCTTGATATCCATATATTGTGTCGTAACCTAATGTCCAAAATGTGGCTCCTAAATAAAATATAATTGGTACTATAGAAACTTCATTTTGAATGGATATCCATGCCAAAACTAGACCGTAATTAAAAGTAATACCTAAAAAAAGTTGAGGCCAGTAAGTAAATCTTTTCATTAATGGATATGTAAAAGCCAGCGGCATTGAAAGAAGAGCCATATAAATGGTAAATTTATTAAAATTTATCAAAACTAAAAACGCGATTAAACATAAGATTGCAGCATATATTGCAGCATTAAATACGGAAATTTTTTCTGATGCTATTGGTCTATTTTTTGTTCTTTCGACTAACTTGTCAATTTTTCTATCACTTATATCGTTAACAATACATCCTGCTGATCTCATTAGGACAGATCCAGAAAAAAATAAAAAAGCATAAATAAAATAAGTATCTAAAGAAAGAGAAAAATCATATGAAATTGTTAAACCCCAAACACATGGCCAAAATAGAAGCATGAAGCCAATTGGTTTATTAAGTCTTGTTAATTCAATAAAAATTTTAACCTTTTCAGACATAATTTACTTGTAAATAACAAAGCGTAGATTCATAATCAAACTGATTCGCATGAATATTGATTACACTGTTACCGCATTAATGTTTCCCGCCATTCCTTTGATTATGGCTGTCTATAGTAATAGATTTCATACATTAAGCGGTTTGATTAGAAAAATACACGACGAATATGTTTTTGAAAAGCATACTCCACCAGAGTGGAAGCAGCAGCTAATTAATTTAAATGATAGAGTAAAAAATTTAAGAATTACTATACTTTTTGCAGCATTTGGTTTTTTATTTAATATGCTTACTGTTTTTGCTCTTTATTTAGAGACATATTTTTTAGCTAGAATAATTTTTGGCTCTTGTTGTTTATCGATGATGGTATCAATAATATTTTTTATAAGAGAAATACAAATCTCGACTAAAGCGTTAAGACTTCATCTTTCAGATATGGATGATCAATTTAAGGAATAATAACTGCTGGTCCTGTCAAAACCCTATTCTCTAAATCTATGTGAGCTTGTTTAGCTTCACTTAATTTGTATTTTTTAGAAACTTCAATTTTTATTTTCCCTGAGAGAACAGCATCAAAAACCAATTCAGCAGAATTTTTTAATTCGTCTCTTGTAATTGTATAATGCATTATTGATGGTCTTGTAAAAAAAAGACCTTTTGTATTTATATGTTTTTTAACATCTATAGTGTGAACATATCCAGATGCATTTCCAAATGCTACCATCATCCCTCTAATTTTTAAACATTCTATTGATCCTTCAAAAGTTTTTGCTCCTACACCGTCATAGACAACATCTATTCCATTTTTACCTACTATTTTTTCAACTTCTTCCACAAAATTATGATCTGTATAATTGATAACATGATGACACCCATTTTTTTTTGCTATTTCTACTTTTTCTTTAGATCCAACTGTTCCAATTACTTCACACCCTAAAGCATTAGCCCACTGACATAATATTTGACCAACACCACCAGCTGCAGCATGAAATAAAACTTTATCTCCTTTTTTTACGGCATATGATCTATGTAATAAATATTCTGATGTTATGCCTTTCAATAAAATACATGAAGCTATTTCATCCGAAATACCTTCTGGCACCTCAACTAGTTTTTCTTCGGGCATTATTTGTTTTTCTGAGTATCCACTTATTGGAGCAGATGCATGACTTACTCGATCTCCAATTTTAAAAAGACTTACTTCAGAGCCAATTTCTTCAACTACTCCAGATGCTTCTAATCCAAGTCCACTTGGTAATTCAATCGGATATAAACCTGTGCGATGGTAAACATCAATATAATTAAGTCCGACTGACAAATTTTTAACAAGAACTTCCTTTGGACCAGGTTTACCGATTTCAATATCCTTGTATTCTAAGACTTCTGGACCACCAAACTTTTCAAATCTTATAGCTTTCATATTTACTTTACGAAATTACCGTTATGGTAATCATCAATTGCTTGAAGTATTTCTTGTTTAGTATTCATGACGAATGGACCACCTCTTGCAATCTGTTCTCCTATTGGTTTTCCAGATATTAGTAAAAATTTAGCGTTTGTTAAAGCAGTTACTTTTAAGTTTTCACCTTTAGATAATAAAATTAAAGTAGAGTCTTTAACATTTTCATGTTTATTGTTTCCAATTTCTATCTCACCTTCAATTAAATATATGAATGAATTGTGTGTGGATGGAACTTGATGATTAAAAATTTTACTTTCATTTAATTCTACATCAAAATAAATTGGATCGACATTGTGTTTTTTTATTGGACCTTCTGAATTTTCAAACTTTCCAGCTATTACTTTTATAAATTTATCATCGTCCTTATGTGTGCTAATTTTATCAGAGTCAATATAATGGTATTCTGGTTTGCTCATCTTTTCGCTAGCAGGCATATTAATCCATAATTGAAAACCATGAAGTTTCCCATCGTTCATAGCTGGCATTTCAGAATGAATTATTCCACTACCAGTTTTCATCCATTGCACATCTCCTGCAGTCATTTTTCCCTGACCACCTGTACTATCTTTATGTTCAAAACTCCCAGCTAACATGTATGTAACTGTTTCAATTCCTCTGTGTGGATGAGGAGGAAAGCCTGCAATATAATCATCTTTATTTTCTGATCCAAATTCATCTAACATTAAAAATGGATCATAATAATTTGGTTCAACACCAATACTTCTTTTTAATTTAACTCCTGCACCATCTGATGCTGGTGTTGGATCTATAATTTTTTCTACTTCGATATTTATCATGTTGTTCATATAGGATATATCTAAATTAAATCAAGCAATTCTGATAAATTACTTATTTGTTGGTTAGGTTCAAAATCTAATTTATCAAAAATATTATTATTTCTGTTCACCCAAACAGTATTGTATCCATAATTCCCTGCGCCAGATACATCCCATGTATTGGCACTTAAGAATAAAACTTCATTCTTTTCAATATTATATTTATTTATTGGAAGATCATATACTTTTGAATCTGGTTTAAAAATACCAACTTCCTCTACAGAAAAAATATCATCAAAAATATCTTTTAATTGATTGCTAACTACAAGTTCATTTAAAAGGTCAGGTGTACCGTTTGATAGAATTGCTAATTTATAATTTGATTGTTTTAATTTTTTTAGAGTATCCCTTACTTCTGTAAATGTTGAAAGCACTTTATATAAATTTAATAGTTCTGATCTCATTGAATTATCAATATTGTAAAAATTCATAGATTTATCCAAACTATCTTCAGTGATTTGCCAAAAATCTTTGTGTCTTCTCATTAAACTTCTAAGCCAAGTATATTCAAGCTGTGTAGTTCTCCAATAATTAGCAAATCCTTCCCATTTATCTCCTAATTTTTCCTTACATTTTTCAGCTGCAGAATTAACATCAAATAGGGTGCCGTATGCATCAAATATGATTGCTTTAATTTTTTTCATAAATTAATTTAAATATAATGAGCAATATTAGAATATTTTATCCAGAAAAATTATCAATTAATTTAGAAACTAACTTAACTAAGTCTCAGTCACATTATTTATTGAAAGTAATGAGGATTAAACAAGGAGAGAATTTTTCCGTTTTTAATAAATCTGGAGAATGGAAGTCAATTGTAACTGAAATTTCAAAAAGCAGCTTAAATTTCAAGGTTGTTGAACAGTTAAGACATAAAGATAAAGAGCAAGATATTTGGTTGGCCTTCTCACCCATTAAATCAAATTATTTTAACTTCATGATACAAAAAGCAACTGAGCTTGGTGTAACAAAATTTGTACCAATTATTTCTGAAAGGACAATTGTTAGAAAAATAAATAATGAGAGACTAAATAAAATAGTTATAGAGTCGTGTGAGCAAAGTAATAGAATAAATATTCCTTCAATTGAAAAACCTCAATCATTAGATAAATTCCTGTCTAACAATTCAGATATCAATTTAATTTTTGCAGATTTAAATACGAATAATAAAAAAATTAAAATTTCAAATTCAAAACCAAATTGTCTTTTAATTGGTCCTGAAGGGGATTATTCAGCCGGTGAAATTAAAAAGATTCTAAACTTTAAAGGGTCTCAATCGATAAAACTAAGCAATAACATTTTAAGGTCTGAAACTGCAGTTATATCCGCGTTATCTGTGATCAATTATTTGCAAAATTGATAAATTGTCGCGAATTCTCTAGTATTTTTTATAATATTTTCGATCTATATAGAAAACAAATGAAGAAACTATTTTTTGTTTTTATAGCATTAACTTACTCAGTTGAGGCGTTTGCAAACCAACCAAAAAATTGGCAGTTAGGTTTCCAAGAGCCTGCATCGCAAACTATGAGAGATATAGTTTGGTTTCATGACTATATGTTAGTACCTATCATAGTTGCTATAAGTGCTTTTGTTTTATTTTTAATGCTTTATGTGATGGTAAGATTTAGAGCATCGAGAAATCCTAATCCATCTAAAAGAACACATAATGTTTTAGTTGAAATTGTTTGGACATTAGTTCCTTGTTTAATTTTGATCGTGATGGCAGTTCCGTCATTTAAAGTTTTATATTCACAAGATGCAATTCCTAAAGCTGATGTAACTATAAAAGCAATTGGATATCAATGGTATTGGGGATACGAGTACCCAGATGAAAATATAATTTTTGATGCTTATATGATCGAAGAAAAGGATTTAAAAGAAGGTCAGCCAAGATTGTTAGCAACAGATAATGTAGTCGTTGTTCCAGTAAATAAAGTAGTTAAAGTTTTAATTACCGCAAATGATGTGCTTCATGCATGGGCATTACCAGCGTTTGGAGTTAAAAGGGATGCGATGCCAGGAAGAGTAAATGAAACTTGGTTTAAAGCTGAAAAGGTTGGAACTTATTACGGACAATGTTCAGAGTTATGTGGAATTAAACATGCTTTTATGCCAATTGAAGTTAAAGTAGTTTCAGAAGAAGACTATCAAATTTGGCTTGCAGAGGCGAAGATAAAATTTGCAAAAGATGAAAATTTAATTAATAAAAAACTAGTAGCGAGTAAATAAAAATGAGTTCAGAAGTAGCACATATTCACGATCATCATACTCCAACAGGTTGGAAGAGATGGGCATATTCTACAAATCATAAAGATATTGGAACAATGTATTTAATTTTTGCAATTATTGCAGGAGTTATTGGAACAGCTTTTTCAGTTTTGATGAGAATGGAATTAATGCATCCTGGTGATGATGTTTTAGGTGGTAACTACCATCTTTATAATGTTTTGGTTACAGGTCACGGATTAATAATGATTTTCTTTATGGTGATGCCAGCTATGATTGGTGGCTTTGGAAACTGGTTCGTGCCGATAATGATTGGAGCACCGGATATGGCATTTCCAAGAATGAATAATATTTCTTTTTGGTTATTGCCTGTTGCTTTTATTTTATTACTTTCATCAATTTTTGTAGATGGCCCTCCAGGCGCACAAGGTGTTGGTGGTGGCTGGACGATTTACCCACCTTTATCTTCTACCGCAGGTCAACCAGGACCAGCAATGGATTTAGCAATTTTAAGTTTACACGTTGCAGGTGCTTCTTCAATTTTAGGAGCAGTTAATTTTATCACAACTATTTTAAATATGAGAACCCCTGGCATGACTTTGCATAAGATGCCATTATTTGCATGGTCAATATTAGTTACGGCATTTTTATTATTACTTTCGTTACCGGTATTAGCTGGAGCAATTACTATGCTTCTAACAGATAGAAATTTTGGTACAGCATTTTTTGATGCACAAACAGGTGGAGACCCAACATTATTCCAGCATTTATTTTGGTTTTTTGGTCATCCAGAAGTTTACATTCTAATCTTACCAGGATTTGGAATGATCAGCCATATCGTATCTACTTTTTCAAAGAAGCCAGTTTTTGGATATTTAGGAATGGCTTACGCGATGGTAGCTATTGGAATAGTAGGTTTTGTTGTTTGGGCTCACCACATGTACACAGTTGGTTTAGATACGGATACTAAAGCATATTTCTTAGCAGCAACAATGATCATCGCTGTTCCAACAGGAATTAAAATATTTTCATGGATAGCTACAATGTGGGGAGGATCTATATCATTCAAAACCCCAATGGTTTGGGCTTTAGGATTTATATTTTTATTTACAGTTGGAGGAGTAACTGGTGTTGTTCTAGCAAATGCTGGTGTAGATACCGCATTACATGATACTTATTATGTTGTGGCTCACTTTCATTATGTATTATCTTTAGGAGCTGTTTTTGCAATATTTGCTGGCTTCTATTATTGGTTTGGTAAAATGTCAGGATATGAATATTCAGAGTGGATGGGTCAACTACATTTTTGGTTAACTTTTATAGGTGTAAATTTAGTTTTCTTTCCACAACATTTCTTAGGTCTAGCTGGAATGCCAAGAAGATATGCTGATTATCCGGATGCATTTGCTGATTGGAATTATATTTCTTCAATCGGTTCATATATTTCTGTAGTTGGCTTAGTGGTATTTTTCGCTAATTTAATCTACGCTTTTGCAAAAAAGAAAAAAGCAGCACAAAACCCATGGGGAGAAGGGGCCACAACATTAGAGTGGACAGTTCCATCACCACCAAATTTTCATACTTTTGATGAATTACCAAAGTTTGAAGATTATGAAGGCACTGAAAAATCTAGTAGTTAGTAACGTCTTAATATATAAAAATTAAAATGGCTACGACGTATTCTAAAGTAAAAAAATCATATTACGAACTAGGTATAATTCCTGAATTATTAAAGTTAATGAAACCAAGAGTAATGTCTCTTGTTATTTTCACATGTGCAGTTGGTCTATTAACAGCTCCTACTTCAGTTTCATTTCAAAAATCAGTGATTGGGATATTAATTGTAGCCTTTGGTGCTGGAGCAGCAGGAGCACTTAACATGTGGTATGAAGCTGACTTAGATAAACTAATGTCTAGAACTTGCCTGCGTCCAATTCCAAGAGGAAAGCTGAACAGAAACCAAGCATTATATTTTGGAACATTTCTGTCAGTTATTTCAGTTGTAAGCTTATACTTTGTTACAAATGCTTTATCAGCATCTCTATTATTGTTTACGATATTATTTTACGTATTTGTTTATACAATCTGGTTAAAAAGAAAAACTCCTCAAAATATTGTTATAGGTGGAGCATCAGGATCTTTACCACCAGTAATTGGATGGGCAATAGCAACAAATTCTATTTCGTTGGAGTCGATTGCTTTTTTCTTAATAATTTTCTTTTGGACACCATCACACTTTTGGGCATTAAGCTTGTACAAAGCCGATGATTATAAAAAAGCAGGTATTCCAATGCTTCCAGTAACTAATGGAATACAAAACACTAAAAAAAATATTCTAATTTATTCTTTGCTGATGATACCCACAATTGTTTTCCCATATTACATTGGATTTGTCGGCGAAGTATTCTTAACACTTAGCTTACTTCTTACATTTTATTATAATTTAATTTGTTACCAGCTTTACAACTATAAAGTTGGAAAATTTAAAATAAAGAAAGCTAGACATATTTTCAGCTATTCAATTATTTATTTATTTTTAATATTTGTTTTTTTCTTAGTGGATAAAATTTTATGATAGTTAAAGATCAAAAATTAAAAAAGAAAAATTTATGGACAGCAGTTGGTTTGGTTGCATTTATAGTTTTCTTATTTATTTTCACTCTATTTAATATTGGAGTATTTGAAAGACCTCTATGATTAAAAAAAATACTTTAACTCCACTAATTCTTGCAGGAATTTTTGTCTTTATGTTGGGATTGTCTTTTGCAGCTGTCCCTTTATATGATTTATTTTGTAGAGTAACTGGCTTTGGTGGAACAACACAAATATCGAAAGAGGCTCCTAATATAGTTTTAGATAAAAAAATAAATGTAAGATTAGATACCAACGTTAACAGTGCTCTTGATTGGAATTTTGATGTTGATCAAAAAACTATGGATGTTCAGCCAGGCAAGGTATATAGAATTAAATTTGAAGTGGAAAATAATGGAGATGAAATTTCTTCAGCAGTGGCCACATATAATGTTTCTCCATCTTCGTTTGGAGCATATTTTAATAAACTAGGTTGTTTTTGCTTTGAAAAACAAACATTAGATCCAGGGGAAAAAGCAAGTTACACCTTAGTATTTTACTTAGATCCAGAATTAGTAAATGATCCAAAAACATCTAGAGTTGAAGATGTTACTATGTCATATACTTTTTTCTCATCCGAGTATTATAAAAACGAAAAAAAAGAAAGTTAAAATAAATGTCTGCATCAGGTCAAAAACATGATTATCATTTAGTTGACCCTAGCCCTTGGCCATTAGCTACATCTATAGCAACATTAGTAACAGCTGTTGGATCTGTATATTATTTTCATAGCAAAGTGATGTGGGTGATGATTTTAGGTTTTTTACTTATAATTTATTGTGCCTTTATGTGGTTCAGAGATGTTGTAATCGAAGCTGAGCATAAAGGTCATCACACGCCTGTTGTTCAAATTCATCATAGATATGGAATGACATTATTTATTGCTTCTGAAGTAATGTTTTTTGTTGCATGGTTTTGGGCATACTTTGATGCAAGTTTGTTTCCAAACGAATTCATGGGAAATGTATGGCCGCCAAAAGATATTGAAACTTTTGATCCATGGGATATCCCACTTATAAATACTCTTGTCTTGCTTTTATCTGGCACAACAGTAACTTGGGCACACCATTCTTTATTAGAGGACGACAGAAAAGGATTTATAAATGGTCTAATCTGTACAGTAATTTTAGGAGCATTTTTTACGTTACTGCAAATATACGAATACCAACATGCTACATTTAGTTTTTCAGGTCATATTTATGGAGCTACATTCTATATGGCCACAGGGTTTCATGGTTTCCATGTATTAGTTGGGACTATTTTTTTAGCGGTTTGCTTATGGAGAGGTAAATTAGGACACTTCACTAAAGAGCATCACTTTGGTTTCGAAGCTGCTGCTTGGTACTGGCACTTTGTTGACGTTGTCTGGTTATTTTTATTTGCAGCTATTTACATTTGGGGAAGTTAATAGTTCTTGAAAAATAAGCTATCTTTTTCAATCTTTGTATACTTTTTTATTTTAGTTTTTTTATCATTAGGTACTTGGCAAATTATTAGATTAAATTGGAAGCTTGATTTAATAAATTCAATTGACCAATCATTAAAAAGTGACCCAGTAGAATTTAATGGAAGTAATCCAATTAACTTTAAAAAAATCAAATTTGAAGGAATATTAGATAATTCAAAAATAATTTATTTATATTCCTTAAATGAAAAAGGAGAGCCAGGATTTGACATTGTAAATCCAGTTAGTATTAACAATAAAAGCTATTTAATAAATCGGGGTTGGGTTCCAAGAGATTTTAAATCTAAAAAGTATGTTTCAAATGAAAGTAAATTTGAGGGAGTTTTAAAATTAAAAAGCAAATTTAATTATTTTAAGCCAGATAATGACGTAAATAAGAATTATTGGTTCACTCTTAAAGATGAAGATTTATTGACCTATACAGGCAAAGAATTTTCCCCATTCATTATCAACAATATTAGCAAGCAGGAAGGAATTTATCCTAAGTCAAAACAAATAGGAGCCAATATTTCAAACAACCATTTAAAGTATGCTCTTACATGGTTTTCATTAGCTGTTTCCATCTTTTTAATATATTTATATTTCAGAAAAAAAAATTACTGATGGAATATATAAGCACAAGAAATAATTCAGATCATTTTTCATTTAAAAAAGTATTTCTAAAAGGTTTAGCTGATGATGGAGGTCTTTTTGTCCCAAAGTCAATCAAACCATTTAGTAAAGATGAATTAAACAAACTAAGTGGTCTTAATTACAATGAATTAGCAGCTGAAATAATTTACCCATTTATTGGTGAATTTATGAATAAAGAAGAGTTAATTTCTACAGTATCAAAATCTTACTCAAAATTTAGAGCAGATGATGTTGTAAAAATCTCTGATTTAGGAAATTTAAAAGTTTTGGAACTCTATCATGGCCCAACACTTGCTTTTAAAGATATTGCTATGCAATTAATAGGAAATTTCTATCAATATCATTTAGGAAATGAGCAAAAAAAAATTAATATAATTGTAGCAACTTCAGGAGACACAGGTGCAGCTGCTATTGATGCTTTAAAAGGCAAAAAGAATTTAAATGTTTTTGTATTACATCCGAATAACAGAATTTCACCAGTACAAAGAAGACTGATGACAATCCATGAAGAAAAAAATGTTTTCAATATTGCTATTGAGGGAAACTTTGATGATTGTCAAAATTTAGTTAAAGCAATGTTTAATGATGAAAATTTCTCTAACTCAATTAATATGTCAGGTGTTAATTCAATTAATTGGGCAAGAATTGTTGCTCAAGCTGTTTATTATTTTTACGCTTATTTTAAAATAAGTAATGGAAAGCCTCTGTCTTTTTCTGTTCCGACTGGAAATTTTGGAGATATTTATGCTGGTTATTTAGCAAAGAAACTTGGACTTCCAGTTGATAAACTTATTGTAGCTACTAACAAAAATGACATCCTTCATAGAGCAATTTCTGGTGGGGATTATACTCAAAAGAAAGTTGAGGAAACAAATACCCCCAGCATGGATATCCAGATAGCAAGTAATTTTGAGAGACTTTTATACGATGTTAAAGACTGTAATTCAGAAGTTACAAAAGATGTTATGAGTAAGATAAAAAACAATACTTATCAAATTGATAATAGTGACTTAGATGAAATAAAAAAGAATTTTACGTCTGAAATGTTAGATGAAAATGAAACTATCCAAATGATAAAAGATATAAATAAAGAATATAAAGTTGTAGTTGATCCACATACTGCAGTTGGAATTGGTGCTGCAAAAAAACTTGGACTAGAAGAAAATTGTGTTGTTTTATCTACAGCACACCCCTGTAAATTTCCAAAAGCAATTGAAGATGCAATCTCAAAAACTGAAAGTTTACCAGATATTCTTAAATATGTTTATGATAGAGAAGAAAAATTTGAGGTTATTTCAAATGATATAAATAAAGTTAAAGAATACATAATAAACTCAATATGAAATTAAAAATAAAAGATCAAATCCCAGATATAGAAATTTTTCATCTAATAGATGGTGAACCACAAACTTGCAAAATTAGAGATATCTTAGGAACTGGTAAAGTTATTTTATTTGGATTACCTGGAGCTTTTACTTCAACTTGTTCAAAACTCCATCTTCCTGGCTATGTAGCTAATGCTGATAAAATAAAAGCTAAAGGAATAGATAATATATTTTGTTTATCTGTGAATGATCCTTTTGTTATGAATGCTTGGGGAGAAGCAAATAATTCAGCTGGTAAAATTACAATGTTATCAGACCCGTATCTATTATTTACAAAAGCAATTGGTGCAGAAGTAGATAGAAATTCAAAAGGTATGGGTATTCGTTCAAATCGTTATGCGATGGTTATTCAAAATTTAGAGGTAGTTAATATCCAAGTTGAGAAAGAAACTAAACAATGCGGTTTATCTTCAGCAGAGGGAATATTAGATTTATTATAATCTATGAAAAAAGTTCTACTTTCATTCTTCTTAATTTACTCATTTTCAATTACTGCTTATGGGTGGGAAAAAGTTCCTATCCCAGATTATGTAAATAAAAAAACTAAATCACCTTGGAATTTTTATGACGATTTTGAGGATCAAAAAGTAGGAAAAGTAAATTTAAAGAGATACCAAATTAATGACAAAGGAGCAGGTAGAAAACCATTTAAAATAAAACAAGAGACAAATGGAAATAAATTTCTTGAGATATCAGTAGAACATGGTTGGAATAAGTGTTGTGGAAAATGGGTAAAGACAGAAAGAGCAGAGATTGAAGTAAGACCTAAAAGAACTCTAAATAAAGAAATATGGTATGGATTTAGATTGAGATTTCCAGAAAATTTTGTCTTTGTAGATGACAGACTCTTAGTTAGTCAATTTAAAAATCAATTTAAAGATATGAAAAAAAGTCCACTACTTCATATAAATTTTTATGAAAATGGTAATATAATTGATATAGGGGGCGATACCGGAGGAAAGGCAACAACTAAATATAATAAACCAGAAGCAATAATCCATAGAGTTGCAAATAAATTCAAAATTAAAAATGGAAAATATGAACTTTATAAATATAAAGTCAGAGATCAACGGTATCAGCCAAGTAGTATGCTAAGCTCTACTAATTCAAAGCATCCAAGATCATTACAATATATTATACCTGGTGAGTGGAATGTATTTAAAATCGGCATAAAAAATTCAAAGTCAGAGGAGGGTTTCGTGAAAGTATTTATTAATGAAGAAAAAGCACTTGATTATTCTGGAATAACTTTTGATTGGAAAGGTAATTACACTGGAAGTTATATCAGATTAGGTCCTTATAGGGATTCCCACCCTGACAATGGTCGTTATCCTAAACAATCTATTCACTATGATGATTTTACTGTTGTTTCGGATAAAAAAACTTTAGATAAGTATTTAAATTAATAGGCAACTGTCTTATCGACTTAATTGTTACAAGGATATAAATTTAGAAAAATGTTAAAGATAGCATTAATAACAATTTATTTACTATTTATTTCATCAATAGTTAAGAGTGATTCAAAAATAAATATAACCGTAAAAGAAAGTACCGACTTTACTGGAAAAGAATTTAAACGTAATGAAGAAGGTTGTGGATTGCAAAAAAACCAAAAAGGTAACCGAGATAAAGGGTCTGTTTTAAATATCTTTAATTCAAAAAACTCTACAATTAAAGGTGGAACATTTGAATGCAGTCTTCAGAATGTAATATATGCTAAATGGAATTTAAATTTAATTATATCATCAGTTAACGCTAGCAAAGGTTCAGATAATGCTTTTGAAATTAGAAATTCAAATGCAATAATTAAAGATAGTAAATTTTCTTTCTCACCTCAAAATAAGTGTGTTGAAGGCGAAAATGGATTGCTTGTTTTTTATAATAATATTTTGGAAAATTGTGAGCAGGGATTCGATATAGAAAAAACTGATAGTTCAGAGTTTACTGCTGTTATTTTTTTAAAAAATGAATTTATATCTATTGGACATGATGCTTTTAACTGTCATGATAGAAACGATAAAAAAGCAAATAAAGTTTATCTTTTTTTAAAGGATAACAAATTCAAAAAAAAAGGTAAAGATTTTAGGAAATTTGGAAAATATAGTAACTGCAAGAAAAGATTTAAAATCTCCTCAGAATTAGAGAATGCTGTACTTAACTCAGATTTTGATAGAATTGAAATCTTAGTAAGAGAAACTATTAAAAATAAGAGTTAAAATGTTAAAGATAGCATTAATAATAGTCGTGAATAATTTATAGATAAGTTATGAAATATTATACATAATAGATTTATATTTTAGACTCATGGTTCATAATTTAGTAATGTTGGATCATGAAAAACAACGGCTTCACTTTAATAGAACTGCTAGTCGTAGTAGCAATCATTGGTATATTAGCTGCAGTAGGAGTGGTTGCTTATAGTGGGTATACGAGTGGAGCAAAGAAGACTGTAGCTAAACAAAACCATGAAATGATGGTTAAACAATTTTCAGTAATGGTCATAGATTTTGAAATTAATGGAAGCATTAATAGAAAATTAAATGGTGGTAGTATAAAAAATTTTTCTCAAAAAAATTTAGCTTTTGATTGTCCGGCATTTCAGCATCATTTTAAAGATATTAAAACTCCGTATGCAGATTCAGTTGCTATTAGCAAAGACCAGGACAATCAAGCGTGGGGAGGTCAATGTTGTAATTATGGCAAAGAGGGAAGAACATATATTTCAACTAAGTCAGGTGGATATTGTACTTTCTCGACATATGTTGATGCTAACGAACTAGTTTATGATGAAATAAAATGGTCTGATTAATTATGAGACGAAACGGCTTCACCCTAATAGAACTCTTAGTTGTAGTATCAATAATCGGAATATTATCTTCAGTTGGAGTAGTTGCGTATAATGGTTATACAAAAAATGCAAAAGCTAAAACATCTGAATTAAACTATACAAACATCAATAAAGCTTTAATGTTAGAGTTTATGAAGTGTGAATTAGATAATTCTGCAACTGTTTTTAGTAATCATAAATGTAGCAATACGAACTCTCCTACTGTTAATACTATAAGCAGCTTTATTACAAATAATTTAAAAATGACCAACCCATATGGCTCTACTTTAATAAATAAATCTCCATGTACTCAAGGATCCGTTTCAATTAGCAGTCCATCTAAAGGTAATTATTCAGTTAGCTTTTATTCTACAACTAAGAAGAAAATTATCACCACAAACATGGGGACTATATGGACGCCAGTGAAAGTTGGAAGTAATACAAAATATACAAATGTAAATACAGGATGCAATACCACATGGACTTCAGTTAACACAGGATCTAATACTACTTACAGTTCTGTTAACACCGGGTCAAATACAAAGTATAGCAGCCCATAGAGGAAACTGATTTAGTAGGGGGTATTTCTGTTGCCAGGTGTACCTAAATTGTTGCAGAGGATCTTGCCAATAAATCCACTTCATTATTAAGTTTATCTGTTGAATGTGCCTTTACCCAGCTCCATTTAATTTCAAAAGTATTTGATAGATTATCTAATTCAGTCCAAAGTTCTTTATTCTTAACTTCTTTTTTATTCGCTGTTTTCCAACCATTTTTTTTCCAATTATGTATCCATTCAGTTATTCCAGATTTTACATATTTAGAGTCTGTAAATATTTGAACTTTGCTTCCTTTTGGAATTTTTTTTAAAGCTTTAATGGGGGCAAGTAATTCCATTTGATTGTTTGTTGTTTCTTTTTTGCTTCCTTTAATTTGAGTTTTTTTTCCATTTTGAATAATAATTGCAGCCCAACCACCATTTCCTGGATTTCCAATGCATGAACCATCTGTGTAGATTTTAATCATCAAGAATAATCCTTAAATGTGCTCAGATTTCTATGAAAGTTTAACTTATCTATATACTCCTTTGGATCTTTAATTTTAATGATAACATTTTTAGGAGTATTTAAATAATCATAAGATCTAGTTAAAAGATATCTTAAAGCTGATCCTCTACATAATGTATTTAAATTTCTTTTTTCAATTTCACTTAATCTTCTAACAGATTGGTAGCCCTTTAATAAATTTGAAGATCTCTTTTTATCCAATACAAATTTTCTATTTTTCTTTTTAAAGCATAAAGCATTAATACAAGTTGCTAATTCATAAGATAGAAAATCATTAGCTGAAAAATAAAAATCTATAAATCCATGAAATTTGCCTTTATTGAAAAAAATATTATCAATAAATAGATCACTATGAATTATTCCATTTGGTATTTTTTTAGGCCATTTTTTTTTGATATCTTTCAAATCATCTTTCATTAAATCTTTTAAGTTTTTAGACAATTTATTAATTTTATTGTCTATTTTATTTAGAATTGATCCCCATGAATTTATCGATAGAGAATTTTTTCTATACAATTTCAATTTTTTTGAAGCTTTATGAAGAAGTGCAGCATTTTTTCCAACAATAAAACAATCTTTGTTGTTTAGTTGATTTTTATCTTTTCCTTCTAAGAAACTTACAATACAAGCTTTTTTATTTTTTAAATTAAATAAATATTTTCCTTTTTTGTCTTTTATAGGAACTGGACATTTTACTTTTAATTTAGATAAACCAGACATAAGGTTAACAAAAAATGGAAGATCTTTTTTCTGAACTCTTTTTTCGTAAATAGTTAAGATATATTTATTTTTCTTTGTCTTCAAAAGAAAGTTGGTATTTTCGATACCTTTTTTTATACCTGAATAATTTATAATTTTCCCAATATTATATTTTTTCTCTATAAATTTTATCTGTTTATTATTAATTTTAGTATAAACAGCCATTAATTTAATTTTCCAGGAATTTTAAAAGTTATATTTTCTTTTACGATTTCAACTTCCTCTATGTTGACAGTAAATTGATCTTTTAACTCCGCTATAAACTTTTCTACAAGTATTTCTGGCGCTGAAGCACCCGATGAAATTCCAATTGTGTTACATTCTTTTATCTTATCTATAGGCACTGGGCTTTCTGAGTGTATTAACTCAGCAGAACTACAACCAGAGTTTTTAGCAACCTCAACCAACCTTACAGAGTTAGATGAATTTCTACTTCCTATTACAAAAAACATGTCACATTTATCTGCTATTTCTTTAACTGCTGATTGCCTATTTGTTGTTGCATAACATATGTCGTCTTTTTTAGGCTCTTTAATATCTGGGAACTTAGATTTTAGAACAGCAATTATATCTTTGGTATCATCTACAGAAAGTGTTGTTTGAGTTATAAAGGATAGCTGTTTATTTGAGATATTTTCATACTTATTTGCATCTTCAATATTTTCTATTAAATCTATTGAACCGTCAGGCAATTGACCCATAGTTCCTATGACTTCTGGATGGTTTTTGTGTCCTATTAATAATATATGATGTCCTTGTTTATTTAAGTTTTCTGCTTCTCTATGAACTTTAGATACTAGAGGACACGTTGCATCTACAAACATCATATTTAAATTAGAAGCTTCCTCTGGAACAGATTTTGGAACCCCGTGCGCTGAGAATATAACTGGTCTCGATTTATCTTTAATCTCATCTAATTCTTCAACAAATATCGCTCCTATTTTTTTCAAACTTTCTACAACATGCTTGTTATGAACAATTTCGTGTCTCACATAAACAGGGGCACCAAATTTATCTATACTCTTTTTTACAATTTCAATTGCTCTATCAACTCCTGCACAAAATCCTCTAGGCGCAGCTAAATAAATTTTTAAATTTTTGCTACTCATTTTCATCCTTTTTAAAAAATGGAATTAAAAATACTATACAAGCAATAAAAAAAAACAGGCTTCCAAACATGGCCCAAAAGCTTCCTACGCTTGAGATAATGAAACCGATTGCAGAAATAATGAACAATATCCAACCAATTAGATTTATAGTTTTATTTTTCATTTTTTTTCTACCATGAATTCAAGTAAAATATGAGGAAAGGTCAATGAAGCCAATCCAACAAATATTATTTTAATAATACTTTCATCTATACCAAATTTTTCTGAAATAAAATAAAAAACTATTAAATACATTATTGCTGTAATTAGTGTAAGTGGAATAATTTTTCGTAAAAAAATAGGAAATCCTTTCATCAAATTTTTATTTATTTCACTAATTAAACTTAGTGAGTGTCTTACAGAATGAAGAAAGCAGAAATAAATTGTGAAAGCTAATATAGGGTTAAAAAAATAGTTTAAAATAATTATTGAAAAACTATCTAAAAAAAGAATTGATCTTAAATCATTATTATTACCTCTATATATAAGAAAATTACTTAGCACTGATAATATAACTAAAGGAATTAAAAAATTATTAGCCACAATATTTTGGTCTATTGAAAAATTTAACATTTTAAAAATTTCGATCGTTTCAGCTTTATGAAATAGCAAGGGTGCTGAAATAACTAATGATCCTTTGATAAAATAAAAAATTTCTAAAAAATTAACATTTTTTGTTTCGATAAAGTCACTATCCTCTTTGCCAAAATGATATGCTGCAACTATTAAAAAAGACGAAAGCAACAATATTGGACTTAAAATCCAAATTAAAATAACAAAAATAGCAATACCTATATAAGTCAAATAGAACACTTCTGTATTTTTAATTTTATAAATTTTCAAAAGTTTTTTGCCCTTTTCATGATCTAGCGCACCATGAGATATACCAATTGTAAGAATTAAAAAAAAACTAAAAAGTATAAAAGAATTATCTCTCAATACCTCAAATGCAGAAAAAAAAATACAGATATTAAAAAAAATAATAGAATGAAAAAAATTTATTTTGTTGATCATTATTTAAATACAGCTTTAATAAAAATCCATTTTGGCATCTTTAATATAATGGATAAGTCCTCGAAAATATTACTTTTATTGGAAAGGAAATTTATTACTGTTTTTGACTTGCATTCAAACATTTTGAAGAAAATATTTGGCATGATTTCTGGCTTTTCAGCTAGGACTTTCAAAAAAACATTATCTAAAAACTTATACTTACTTTTTATATTGAAAGCTCTAGTTTGTCTTATTTTATCAATGTTTTGGGTAATATATTCTGCTTGTTCTTGAATATTTAGGAAAGTATAGCCTGTACTCAGACGTGTCATACCTCCAGCAGTTCCAATATTAATGGTATTTTTATCGTTTTTAAATTTTGGATAAAATAATGGTATAGCCCCAACTTCTTTGTAATTAATTTTATATTTTTTTAATTTTAAAGTGTTTTCAATGTAATCAGTAATTTGTTTATCATAATTTTTTTCACTTTCATCTTCCATTTTTGAAAGCCAAGTAGTTTCAATTAAAGCTGATTTTCTTGAGTAGGGTAGTGTATAGAAAAAATGTACACTTTTTTTTTGATCACAATCAAAGTCCATTAAATTCATTATTTGGTCATCAAAAAAATCTTTTTCAGTTTCAATTTCAACGCCTTGAAAATGTTGCCATAAATTAGAATCTTTATTCTCAAGATTTGGTAAACTGTTAAATAAAATTGCGTTTTCAGTATTTACTTCACTAATATCTTTAAAGAATTGAATATTAGGATTTTTATTGATTTTATTTAAAATCTTTTTGTAGAATAGTCCACTATCAATACTTTCGTAAGGAGTTTCTTTACAATCTTTATATTCAACATTTCCTTTAAAATTGATTGTATAATCTTTCCATCTTTTTTTTACACAGTCATCAAACTTGTGAGGTACTGTTTTCCAGTATGACCAAGTTTTATCTCTTTTATATTCATCTCTTTTTTCAATAATTGCTAAAGTCTTATTCTTAAGTTTATCGTGATACTCTAACTCGTAAGCCAATGTTAAGCCTGCGCAGCCGCCTCCAATAATTATGTAATCAAAATCTTTCATTATACTCAATATCTTGCATTATTATCTCATGCTCTTTTATTGTAAGTTTTTTATCTTCTTTTACAAAATATAATTTAATTAAATCACCTATAGATAGCAATGTATGAAAGACTTTTCCAAAATTGTTTACATAAATTTTTCCTGATTTATTATAATTTTCTAAATTTCCTTTTTTTAAGATTTCATTTCCAATTTGTCTATATACTCGTCTTGCAACCAAAATTGAAAATCTTAAAAAGAATGGAATTTTTTTAATTGATATAAAAGAATTATTATAAAATTTGTCAGCTATTTTTAGAATTCTTTTAATTTCATCAAAATTTTTTTTTATATAAAATCTGTTATTGCTTTCATCTTCAATAATATCTCTTGAAATATTAGTTAATTGCATTGCAATACCCAGGTCAATTGCTCCTAAAAGTGCTGATCTTTCTTTAACATTTAAAATTTTTGCCATCATTAATCCAACTGTTCCAGCAACTCTATATGAATAAACATATAGATCTTTGTCAGTGTTGATTTCTACTTTTGATTTAATATCAGCCTCGACGCCATCAAATAAATCATCAATTATTTTTTGGGATATTCCAAATTTATTTATTAAAGCCCACATATTTTTAATTATTTGGTTATTTTCATTTTTTAATTTGAAATCTTGTTTGAAAGTATTGAAATTTTTTAATTTCGTATCAAGTTTACCTTTTTCATCTGCTATATTGTCTATGTATCTACAAAAATCGTACAAATTAGAGCAATCAGAGTAGACTTGTTTTGGTAAAAAGAAACCTGCCCAATTAAAAGATTTAGCGTATATCGACAAATAATTTTGTTCATTCATTACAAAATTTTATCTAAGACCTTTGCGGATGATAGGACCCCTGGAACACCAGCTCCAGGATGAGTGCCCGCTCCAACAAAATATAAACCGTCATAAACCTCAGATTTATTATGAAATCTAAAGTATGCTGATTGAGAAAATTTGGGCTGAATTGAAAAACCCGAGCCATATTTTGTATTTAATTCATTCTCAAAATAATCAGGGGTTAAATAAAAATCATCTACAATATTTTCTCTTAAATTAGGTAATAAACTTTTTTCCATTTTATCTATTACAAGTTTTTTTAGATTCTCACCTTCGATTGACCAGTCTATTCCTGATTTATTATTAGGTACAGGCACTAATACATAAAAGCAATCATGGTCTTTTGGTGCCATACTTGAATCCGTTGCAGTAGGTCTATGTAGGTAATAGCTTATATCGTTATTTAATTTTTTGTTTACAAATATATCATCCAAGTGTTCTTTGTATTTATCACCAAACTTTATAGTATGATGTTCAACATTTTCGTATTTTTTTTTCGTTCCAAAGTAATAAACAAACAATCCCATTGAATATTCCATTCTATTTATCTTCCAATTAAATAAGGTGTTATATTTTTGATTGTTTAGCATTTTTGAATAAACACCGGGAGGATCTGCATTACAAACCACGTTATCTGCTTTAATTTCCTCATCTTCACTTGTCACAACCCCGACAACTCTTTTATTTTCTGTAAGCAAGTTTTTAACTTCTTTACCTTTAATAATTGTAACATCTTCTTCTAACATCAATTTCTCAAAACCTTTTATGATTTGTCCCGTTCCACCCATAGAATAATGAATTCCCCATTTTTTTTCTAAATACAAAATTAATCCGTATATTGAGGTTGTAGTAAAAGGGTTTCCACCCACCAATAATGGGTGCATACTAAATAGCCTTCTTAGTTTTTCATTTTCAATAAAACCACTAACCAAAGAATAAACAGATTTATAACTTTTTAAGCTTAGCAATGCAGGAATTTGCTTAAACATAAACGAAGGTTTATCAAATGGCACATCTGATAATTCTGAATAACCCTTATCAAATATTTTTTTTGTAAATTTAAGTAAATTTCTGTAACCCACAACATCTTTATGGTTGATTAATGCAATTTGCTCTTCCATTTTCTTTTCATCTGCTGAATAATCGAAATGGCTTCCATCTTCAAAAACAAATCTGTACCAAGTATCCAAATCTTTTATTTTTATGTAATCATCTGGATTTTTATTAAAAAGTTTAAAAATTTCATAAATTAAATAAGGAGCAGTTATTACAGTTGGTCCACCATCATAAGTAAACCCATTACTTTTAAATACTCTCGCTCTTCCACCTAAATCTTTTTGTTTTTCAATTAAAGTAACTTTATGACCTTTTGCCCGAAGTCTAAGAGCTGCTGCTATGCCACCAAAACCTGATCCAATTACAATTGAATTCATATTCCCTAATTTACATTATTTTTATAAAATTTGATAAACTATCTTAGTTTAAGAACTTATTTTCTTTAATTCTGTCTTTGTTTCTTCAAGATTTTTATTAAACAAATTGTCAAGTTTAGACTTATCAACAGATGTTGTAATAATTTTTTTCACAGATTCTACAGCAATGTTAATTGATGTATCTTTAATTTCTTTAATGGCATTATCCTTCATTTGAGAGATTTTAGTCTCTGCTAGACTTTTCTTTAGTTCAGCTGATTTATGAAATTTGTCATTCATTTCAATCACAAATCTTTCAGTTTCATCTTTTGACTGCTGCATAATCTTTTCACTCTCAATTTTTGCAGTATCTAACTTCTTTTGCGCCTCATCCAATAGTCTTTTAGATTCAGCTCGGAGTTTTTCACTTTCATCAATTTCATTTTTGATATCAGTAATCATTTTGCTCAATAAATTATTAACATTTTGTGGAACTTTTAAATAAATTAGCGCTCCAAAAAATATTACAAAAGAAACTGCTACCCAAAATGTTGCATCAAATGCCATTATGTTTTTCCATTTCTTTTTTAGAAAGATCTTCAACTATGGCTGAAAGACTACTTTTATTTATATCTTCACCAATTAATTGTTTAACTAGATCGGAGGATGTCTCAATTGCAATTTTAGTAATTTTCTCTTGAGAAGTTTTTTTTAATTGGTCTATTTCTTCTTCAGCTTTTATTATTTCTTTTTCAATATCCTTTTCTAAAGATAATCTTTTATTGTTTATATCTTCTAAAACTTTTTGTCTTTCACTATTAAAGAAGTTTTTTGCTTCGACTTTTGTGTCATTGATAATTTTATCAAATTCTTTAACTTTTTTCTCAGTTTCTTCCCGTTGCTTGTCTGCAGTTTCGATATTCTCTAAGATTTGTGATTTTCTGGTTTCAAGATTGTTACTAATCTTTGGTAGTATGAACTTAGATAAAATTATAAACAATAATCCAAAAGTAAGTACTAACCAAAAAATTTGAGATATCCAAAACTCGGGATTAAGCTGGGGCATACCTCCACTTTCAGCGCTTTGAGCACTATAAGTAAAGATAAGACTTAAAGCCACAAATTGAAAAATTATCTTTTTCAACATTAATTAAAACGCGAAAAGAATAATTAATGCAACAACTAATCCAAATAAACCAGTCGCTTCCGCTAATGCAAAGCCTAATAGCAAGTTTGGAAACTGCTTTTGAGCTGCGGATGGATTTCTCATTGCACCTGAAAGATAATTTCCAAAAATTATCCCAATTCCAACTCCTGCACCTGCAAGCGCAATAGCTGCTAGTCCTGCTCCTATCATTTTTGCTGCTTCTAATTCCATTATATCCTCCTTATGTTAATTAATGGTGTAAATTTAATGCATCATTCAAATAGATGCATGTTAAAATTGCAAATACATATGCTTGAAGAAAAGCAACTAATATCTCCAAACCTGTTAATGCAACTGAAAAACCTAGTGGTAGCCAGCCCCCAACAATTCCTAAGCTAACTACGAAACCTCCAAAAACTTTCATCATCGTATGGCCTGCCATCATATTTGCAAACAATCTAACTGATAAACTAATTGGTCTACTTAAGTATGAAATTATTTCTATAACAACTATTAATGGCAATAAAACCATTGGAACTCCACTTGGCACAAAAAGTTTTAAGTATCCAAGTCCATGTTTAATAAATCCAATTATTGTTACTCCTATAAATATAAATGCTGCTAATACAAAAGTTACAATGATGTGGCTAGTGACAGTAAAAGAGTATGGTATCATCCCAAACATGTTACAAAATAAAACAAACATGAATAAAGAAAATATGAAAGAAAAGTAAGGCTTAGCTTTTGATCCAGCTGTATCACTTATCATTTTTGAAATAAAAGAGTAACTGAGTTCCGCAAGTAATTGAATTTTATTTGGTATAATCGATCTCTTCGTGCCTAAATTAAAAATAATTAATATAGCTAGTGAACTTATGACCATAAACAAACTCGCGTTTGTGAATGAAATATCTATGTTATTTATTTTAATTTCTGGACCAATTCGGTACACGTTGAATTGGTACATTGGATTTGCTGCCATTTGCCTACTATTTTTGCATTTTTTTTGCTGATCTAATAACGTTCATAATTCCAGCTATTACACCAATAAAAAAAAATATTAAAATTAACCAGGGTTTAGTACCAAACCAATTGTCTAAAATAAACCCAATAATTGTCCCAACAGCTACTGCAGATACCAATTCCGTGCTCATTTTGAAGGCTGACCCCATACTTGAGCCTTTATTTCCCTCTTCAGATTTTTTGTCTTTATCGGTTTTATTTTTTGCAATTTTTAGGCGAGTTTTAAACTGGTCTTCATCCATTATTAAGCAACCATACTCTCTGCTTTTTGAAGATCTACAGCAACTAGTTGGCTAATTCCTTTTTCTGGCATTGTTACGCCGTATAGTCTGTCCATTTTAGACATGGTTAGAGCGTGGTGAGTTACAATAATAAATCTTGTAGATGTAATTTTAGTTAGTTCCGTCAAAAGATTGCAAAATCTTGTTACATTCGCATCATCTAGAGGTGCGTCTACTTCATCGAGAACACATATTGGAGCTGGATTAGTAAGAAACACTGCAAAGATTAAAGATAAAGCAGTCAGGGCTTGTTCACCTCCAGATAATAAAGTTATTGATTGCAATCTTTTTCCTGGTGGACTTACCAACATTTCTAATCCTGCATCTAAAGGATCATCAGAGTCTACTAGCTCTAGTTTTGCACTACCTCCATTAAATAGTTTGGTATAAACTTCATTGAACTTTCTATTCACTTTTTCAAAAGCATCTAGAAGTCTTTCCCTACCTTTCTGATTGAGTTCAGTAATACTTTCTTTTAACTTTATAATTGCAGTGACTAAATCTTGTCTATCTTTTTCCATTTTCTTAATTTCATTTTCATATTTTGAAGTCTCCTCGTCTGCTCTTAAGTTAACCGAGCCTAATTTTTCTCTTTCCCTTTTTCTTTCATCAAGCAATTCCTCTTGTGTTACTGTATCTGGATATTCAGATACATCTTTTAAGTTTGAAAAATTCAGTATCTCTTCTTCTTTTAAATTAAGTTCTGTTGATACTCTTTCTAGCAAATCATTTCTTCTTTTATTCAAACCATCGATTGTTGCTCCAGAGCTTGCCTTTCGTTCTCTTATTTCAATAGACTCTTCTTTTGTTGTATTTAGATTACTTCTTAATTCGTTAATCTCTTTATCTAGCTCATCTATTAATATTTCATTATCACTTTTTTCTTTTTCAGAAATTCTTAAACTTTCTGATATTTGTCCTTTTCTTTCAGCTTGTGTTTGAGGTTGTTTTTCAAGGCTATCTAATTTTTTTTGTTGAGTATCTTTTCTACTATTTAATTCATTAATCATTTTTTCAGAATTTACCAATAAGTTTTTCCAACTTTCTATTTCTTGGTCAATTATTTTAATTCTTTCACTTCTTTTTATTGACTCTTTTTTAATATTTTGATTTGTACTAAATGCTTCAGCGTATTCTTCTTGTAGACTTTTGATTTCTTCGTTTTTCTTAGTTACTGTTATCGCTAAATCGTTGTCATGCATTTCATTAATTTTCATTTTTAAATATGAAAGATTTATTTTGCATTCATCTATTAAATTAGTTGCACCATTGATATTGTTCTCTGAGAGCATTTCTTTTGCTTTATCTAACTGCTCACTTGCTAAATCAATAGTTTCTGAGTTCTTTTTTAGAGTATCAAGGTTTAGATTTTCTAGTATTCTCTCTAATTTATCTTGCTCATCTTTTAATTTTCCTTTTGCATTTACAAGATCTAAACCTGATAATTTTTCAGTTTCATAATATTTTGAATCGACTGTAATTAAATTTTCTTTTTCTTCTCTAAGTCTTTTTTCATTAGAGTTTGCATCAATGATTATGCTTTTTTCTCTAACAATATCGTCATCAATTACACCTAAAGCCTTTCTAATTGATTGTATTTCATCATTAACCCTGTCTTTTTCCTCATCTAAACTTTTTAACTCTAGATTTAATCTTTGAATTTTTGACAAGTTTTCTTGATTTTTTTCTCTTATAGGATTTACATTTTTATTCTTTTCAATAATTTTCATGCTTAAATCCTCTAATTTATCATTGAAGGACTTAACTTGATCATCAGCCTCAT
>CACAZL010000001.1 GCA_902536925.1 uncultured Pelagibacteraceae bacterium | reverse complement strand
TAGCGGTATTTTTATGGCTTTCTTCAATTTTTCCATCAAATGTATTCAATTTAATGTCATCTAAAACATGATAGCCAAAAAAAACATTAATTTTTTTTATTATTTCTTTTTTAGAATACTCAACGTCAACTTCATTTCCCCTCTTTACTAAAATATTTAAACGACTGCCCGATAACTTGTTTGAACTTTTATATGACTTAGGAAAGCTTACTTTAAATAAATCTTTACCTACTAAATATTTCCAATTATCTAAAGTCTCATTATAAATTTTACCTTTTTTGCTAATTATTCTTTTTGCTTCTGTGGGTAAAGTATCTTTAAAAGATCTTAAACCTTGAATGGAATTATATCTCTGCTTAGTATTATATTTTTGACTCATATGAATAATAAAAACATATCAAATAAAATTCTACTTTGGTACGATAATAATAAAAGAATTTTACCTTGGAGAAAAAAAGTTTCTCAGAAGCAAAAAGAATATTTTACGTTTGTTAGTGAATTTATGTTGCAGCAAACTCAAGTAAAAACTGTTATTCCTTATTTTGAAAAATTTGTAAAACAAATTCCAACCTTTCAATCATTGGCAAATGTCGACGAAAAGATCTTAATGAAACATTGGGAAGGTCTTGGTTATTATTCAAGAGCAAGAAACCTAAAAAAAAGTGCAATTATAATTGTTAGAGATTTCCACGGAAAGTTGCCAAAATCTTATGAAAAGTTAATACAATTACCAGGTGTAGGTGAATATACATCTAAAGCAATAATGTCTATAGCATTTAACGTTAAAACTATTCCTTTAGATGGAAATGTAGAGAGAATTCTTAAAAGAACTCTATATTTAAAAAAGCAGAACGAAATATCTAAAGATTTTTTAAAAACAAAAATTAATTTTTTTGGACTGTCCGATCGTGCCAGCGATTACTCACAAGCAATTATGGAAATAGGTGCTTTAATTTGCAAACCAAAAAATCCAAGTTGTAAAGAATGTCCATTAAATAAAAATTGTATATCTTTTAAAAAAAATGATTTTGAGTTAACTAAAATTAATAAAGAAATAAAAACTAAATATTTCGAAGCGACTATTTACAAAAAACATAATAACTACTTATTAGTCAAAAATGATAAATTTAAATTTTTAAAAAATATGCCAATTTTTCCTATGACTGAAGTTCGAGAAAGTAAGTATAATTATTCAAATAATAAAAAAATTAATATAAAATTATCTAATATGGAAATGAAAATTTTGCTAAATAATGCAAAGAGACCTCCAAAGATTAAAAACAAAATATTAATTAAAAAAGACAAATTAAGCTCAGAAATAATTCCATCATTTACCAAAAAAATATTTTATACCATCTCAAAATCTGAATGAAAAAAGTTGCAATTGTTGGAGCTGGCATATCTGGTTTGTATCTTGCAAATGAATTAAACAAAAATACTGAAATAGACTATAAAATCTTTGAAAAAAAAGATTACCTCAATTTAAACGAAGGTTATGGCATTCAACTTTCAGTTAATAGTATTAATTTGTTGAATAAAATAGGATTTAAAAATATTTCAGCATCAGATGTTTATTATCCAACAAAAGTTAATTTTTTCCAGGCTAATAATATTAAAAAGATTTGTGAAATTGATTTAAAGCAATTCAATAATGTAAACGACCGTTACACAACACTTAAAAGATCAACATTAATAAAGTTTTTAATTGGTAATATTCCTGAGGAAAAAATTCAATTTAAAGCCAATATTCAAAATATCGAATATAATGAAAAAATAAAGATTTCTTGGAATAATAAGAATGAAAGTTTCGATTATATAGTAATTGCAGACGGTGTTTTTTCAAAATTAAAATCCCAAATATCCAATAATGATTTAAACCCAATTTTTAATGGGAACATTGCTTTAAGGGCGAATTTAAAACAACATGAAAAAGATAATATTTCTGTTTATATGGGGTCAAATTTTCATTATGTAACTTATCCTGTAAATCAAAAACTCGAATATAATTTCGTTGCTATAATCAAAAAGAAACTAACTACTAAAGAAATTGAAAATAAAAATATTCTTAATTCAGAAACATTTATAAAATCTTTAATAGACTTTATTTCACAAAATTCTATTATAAATTTGGAAAATTTAGCAAATATAAAGTGTTTTCCTGTATTTGTAAGCACTGAATTACCCACACTAAAATATCAAAATACTTATTTGAGTGGTGATGCTTTATTTGCTTTTCCACCTTCTTTTGCACAAGGTGCTTCTCAAAGTATTGAAACAGCAAATGGTATTTTAGAAAATATTACAAATTCAAATAGTATTTATAAAGATAAGATAAGTAAAATATTACTAGTAAATAAAAGATCAAAATTAAACCATTATGCCTTCCATTTAACTAATCCAATAATAATATTAATTAGAAATATTGTTTTGAAATTTTTATCAAAAAATAAAAAATTTCTAAAGAGTTATCTTGGAAAAATTTATAGAAATTAAGTAGTTGGCCTTAGTCTTTGTCTCAAATCATCAATTGGTTTGAGTGAATTACCTGATTTATAATACCAAAAAGTCCAACCGTTACAGCTCTCAGCACCTAATATTTGTGCAGCAACTTTATGAATTGATCCTTCTGATTTCCGATATTTTATACTACCATCAATCATAATTTTCGCATTGATTTGTTTTTTTTGATCAAAAATTTCAGTACCAGGTTTAATAATTCCTAATTCAACCAAAGATCCAAATGGCACTCTTGGTTTGGATCTATTATTTTTTATAGTATCTAAATATCCATCTTCTATAATTTTTGTATTTTTAATTCTTTTACTTGCAGCTTCAAAATAGTTTTTTTCTTTTTCTATCCCAAAATAATTTCTACCTAACTTTTTTGAAACTACAGCAGTTGTTCCCGTACCGAGAAACGGGTCCAATATTAAATCGCCTTTATTAGACGATGCTAATATAATTCTGTGCAATAATGACTCCGGCTTTTGCGTTGAGTGAACTTTATTACCATTATTTTTAAGTCTTTCTTTTCCATTACATATAGGTAAATTCCATGTAGATCTCATCTGTAGATCATCGTTTAAACATTTAAGTGATTGATAATTAAAAGTATATTTTGAGCCTTCACTTTTTGATGCCCATATAAGTGTTTCGTGCGCATTCGTAAAACGTGTTCCTCTAAAATTTGGCATAGGGTTATTTTTGTTCCAAATCACATCATTTAGTATCCAAAAACCTAAATCTTGCATTTTTGAACCAACTCTAAAAATATTATGATAACTTCCTATGACCCATATAGATCCATTTTTTTTTAAAATTCTTTTACATTCTTTAAGCCATTGAACTGAGAACTCATCATAACTTTTAAAACTATCAAATTTATCCCACGCATCGTCTACAGCATTGACTTTAGATTTATCAGGTCGGCTTAATTCTTTTTTCAGTTGAAGGTTGTAAGGTGGATCTGCAAATATCAGATCAAAACTTTCAGCAGGAATTTTTTTTAATTCCTTAATACTATCTCCATTAATAATTTTATTTTTTATGTCTGAAATGATCATTTTATATTTTTGAATTAGACTCCAGTCAGGAGTCTACGTCAACCTGTGATTGAATTTATTGATTGATAATTGTTATGATTATTATTTAAGACTCAATATCTTGTGTATTGGTTGGAAGGTTTTTCTATGAAATCTAGTCACTCCAAATTTTTTAATAGCTTTAATATGATCCTTAGTTCCATAACCTGCATTATTATCCCAGCCGTATTTTTTAAAAGAAAAAGACATCTTTTTCATTAGCTTATCTCTTTCAACTTTAGCAATAATCGATGCGGCTGAAATTTCAGGAATTTTTTCATCACCTTTTACAATAGTTTTAATTACATAATTTTTTAAGTCTAGTGGTTTGTTACCATCTATTAAAATTTTTTTAGGTTTCAATTTGAGTTTCTTAATTGCTCTTTTCATTGAAAGTAGGCTAGCATTTAAAATATTAATTTTTTCAATTTCCTTTATTGATGCAGATCCTAACGCCCAAACTGAATTTTTTTTTATATATTTAGCTAAAGTTTCCCTCTGAATTTTGTTAAGTTTTTTTGAATCTTTAAGAATTTTTCTATTAATTTCTTTATTTAATATAACGGCAGCTGCATAAACTGGTCCTACAAGGCTCCCTCTTCCAACTTCATCAACCCCAGCAATAATTTTTTTCATATAAAATATTATTAAAAATTTAAATCTCTAAACCAGTTTCATCTATTTTTTTTCTAATTTCTTTAAGATCGGCCCAAGAATATTTTTTTTGCTCTGCTTGTCTTAGTAGATATGCTGGGTGAAAAGTTATCATTGTTAAATATGTTTTATTATTAATTATTACTTCCTTCCATTTTCCTCTTTCTTTAGAGATTTTAATTTTATTCCCGAAGAGCGCTTCCATTGCTGTGCTTCCCATTAAAATAAGTATTTCTGGATTTATAATCGAAATATGTTTTCTTAAATATTCAGAGTATCTATTTATTTCTGATATTTCAGGCTTTCTGTTATTTGGAGGTCTATAATTTACAACATTAGTTATATAAACGTTAGTTCTATCTAAATTAATAGCTTTCAACATTTTATTTAAAAGCATTCCTGCATCACCAACAAAAGGTTTTCCTAATTCATCTTCTTTTTGTCCAGGTCCTTCACCTACAATCATTATTTTTGAAGATGAATTTCCATCACTGAAAACAAGATTTTTTGCACTATTTTTTAGTTCACAATCTTCAATCTTTTCTATTTCAACTCTAAGTTTTGCTAATTCTTCAGATTTTTCCTCATTAGAAGCATTATTTTTAAATCTATTTATTGGCTCATCACTAAATTCATATTCAATACCTAGCTCGTTTATTAAATCATTATCAAATATGTCATTTTGATTTTTTTCATTTAAAGTCATAAAGTAAAAAATGTTCTTAAAAATTTTTTGTTTTATAATATTAATTCTATACCAAACAAATCTCTATTCAAAAGCAGCGAATGAAAAAGAATTCAACCAGAAGTATCTATCAAATTATCTTTCAGCATTATTATCATTTGATAACCAGAAAAATAACGATGCTCTTAAGTTTTTTGAAAATTCAAAAATATTAATTCAATCACATGATAGTTTTTTGCAAGAATATGTATTTTCTTTACTTTTGGATGGACAGGTTAAAAAAGCAATTAAACAAGTAAAATATTCTAATACCTCAATAGGAGGAGATTTTTTCGAAGGAAATTTATTATTAATTTTAGATAGCATTAACAAGAAAAAGTTTAAACAAGCAGCTTTGAAGTTAAAAAAATTGGAAAAGTTCAAAGAGGACGACTCATACAAATTTATAATTTATTCTAGCTTAAAAAGTTACATTGATCTTTTTATATATAAAAAATCTGATATTGTTGAGCAATTTGGAAAATTAGATTTGATTAACATGGCTTTTCAAAATTGTTATTTGAATTCCAAAAAAACTGAGCCTTATTTTTTAAATTTAATTAACGATCCTCAAAGTGATTACTCTAGATATACTTTTTTTTATTTGAGTAACGAAGTGTCTAATAATGACCTTGCAACAGTTGATAATTTTGCAGATACAATAGATCCTTTAAGAAGTAGTTTGCTTATTTCTCAAGTAAAAAAATGGATAGATGAAAAAAAATATACAAAATTAACACAGCATTTTTCATGTCAAAATGAGAATGATATTTTGGCAGAATTCTTTTTCCTTATATCTAATTTTTATTCATCTCAAAGTAGATTTGATTACTCAAACATATATTTAAATATTTCAAATTATTTAAATCCAAAATTTTATTTTAATTTATCATTAATAGCTGAAAACTATCAGTCTAATAATAATTATGATCTAGCAAAAAAAACTTTCGAAAAATTTGATGATAAGGATGAAATTTTTTTTTGGTACAAAACAAAGAAGATTGCCAGAATTATAGCAGAGGAAGAAAATTATGATGCAAGTTTGAACTATATATTAAAAAATCTTGAAAAATTTAATAATAAATCGACAAAGATGATTTATGATTTGGCAAATATTTACAAAAACTTTAAAAAATATGATGAGGCTATAAATTATTATACTTTGACCTTAAAAAATTTGGATAAAAATTCTATGGCTTATGCAGATGTTCTTTATCGCAGAGGTGGAGCGTATGAAAGATTAAAAAATTATGATTTGGCGGATAAGGATTTGCTAAATTCAATTAAAATTAGACCTGACGAACCCTATACACTTAACTATCTCGCTTATAGTTGGTTAGAAAGAGGATATAAAATTGAAGAAGCAATAGAAATGTTAAATCAAGCTTACAAAGGGAAAGAAGAAGATCCTTACATAACAGACTCTGTTGGTTGGGGTTATTATTTGACAGGAAATTATATTGAAGCAGAAAAATATTTAAGAAAAGCTGTTGAATTGTTACCAAGTGATCCTGTTGCAAGTGATCATTATGGAGATGTTCTTTGGCAATTAAATAGAAAAATCCAAGCTAATTATTTTTGGAGAAGTGCTTTAAATAGCGATGAAGCAGATGAAGAATTGAAAATTAAAGTTAAGGAAAAATTATATAATGGCTTAAATAATAATTCTTAAATGAAGTTTCATAAAATAAAATCATTTGCAAAAGTAAATTTAACTTTAAAAATTTTAAATAAATTCTCTAATGGTTATCATAAAATCGAAAGTTTAATATCTAAGATCAATTTGGCTGATGAGATTTTAATAAAAGAGACACAAGGTTCAAAAAATAGAATATCGTTTAGTGGGAAATTTTCCTCAAATATTTCAAATACAAATACAATTTCAAAACTACTAAAAATCTTAAATGATCAAAATTATATTAAAAATAAAAAATTCAATATCAAAGTAAAAAAAAATATACCCCAATCTTCTGGTATGGGGGGAGGATCTATGAATGCAGCATCCATTTTGAATTACCTATTTAAAAAAAGAATAATTAAAACTACAAAAAATAATTTAATTAAAATTGCAAATAAAGTTGGTTCAGATGTAATTTTGGGTCTTTATGAGAGTCCAATGATCCTACAAGGGCAAAATATAAGTAAAATTAATAAAAAATTAAATTTTCATTTGTTAATAATAAAGCCTAATTTTGGATGTTCTACTAAGATGATTTATGCAAAACACAGAGGATTTTCAAAGAGTCTATTCCATAATACAAAAAACATTAACAGACAAGATTTATTAAAAGTTTCGAATAACGATTTAGAGAGAGCAGCTTTTAATAAATATCCAATTTTAAGAAGTATCAAAAATTACTTGCAAAATTTAGATAATATTTACTTTGCAAATATGACAGGCTCGGGTTCGACTATAATTGGTTATTTTTTAACCAAAAATGCGGCAATAAAAGCTCAAAAAAAATTAAAAAATAAATATAAAAACTATTGGTGTATTTACTCTAAAACTATATAAAGCTTTTTTTTTGTGTTATACGAAAAACATCTTGGGGTGTAGCCAAGTGGTAAGGCAGCGGTTTTTGGTACCGCCATTCCTAGGTTCGAATCCTAGCACCCCAGCCATTTATGAAAGCTTTAATTAAAAAAATTTTTCAAAACAAAAAAATTTCAAGCGATAAAGATCTCAAATTTCTAGATTTAAAAAATAATAATGGAGTAAATAAAATATTTGGAGCAATAAATAACCACAATGAAACCAGCGAGATTAGATATGTTGGTGGTTGTGTAAGAAAAATTTTAAATGATGAAAAAACAGATGATATCGACCTTGCAACTAATTTAACTCCTGATCAGGTTAGGCAATGTTTAGATAAAAACCAAATAAAGTTTTTTGAAACGGGAATTGAACATGGCACAATCACAGCAGTGATTGATGATCAAAATTTTGAAATTACAACATTAAGAAAAGATGTAAAAACAGATGGAAGGCATGCTGTCGTAGAATATACAACTAATTGGAAGGAAGATTCATTAAGGAGAGATTTTTCAATAAATTCAATATATTCAGATTTAGACGGGAATTTATATGATCCAAATTCTGGTCATAAAGATTTAAATGTTGGAATAATTAAATTTATAGGTGATCCAGAAATTAGAATAAAAGAAGATTATTTAAGAATTATTAGATATTTAAGATTTTATACTGAATATAGCAAAATCGATCATGAAATTAATATAATAAAAATCATTAAAAAAAATATAGAGGGTTTAGGAAAAATATCAAAAGAAAGACAATTCAATGAATTAAAAAAAATTCTCAAATTGGATAACTTTTTAAAGTTATTTAAAAATAAAACCTCTTGTGAATTATTTTCATTAATTTTCCCTCAACTAAAAAATTTTAAAAAATTGAGCAAGTTATCAAAACCACAAGAAAAGATATTAAAAATTAAAAGTTTGAATTTTGTCATTGCTTTTCTTGTAATCGATGAAACCGACAATTCTGACTATTTTGTGTATAAATATAATTTACCCAATGAGTTAAAAGATAAAATTAATTTTCTAAAAAATAATTCGCTAAGTAAAGATAGTACTAAAATTTTTAACAAGAAAGATTTACAAAAAATATTTTATTATGAGGGTAAATCTAGCACAATCGATTTAATTGATTTCAATTTGTTATATTTTAAACAAAGTAAAAAACTTTCAGAATTAAAAACTTACTTTGAAAAATTAGATAAACCAGAATTTCCAATAAAAGCTCAGTTATTAATAAATGATTATGGATTAAAGGAGGGAAGGGAATTGGGTCAAAAATTAAAAAATTTAGAAATGAAATGGATTGAAAATAATTTTAATTTATCAAAAAAAGATATGGAAAAAGTTTTATCAAATTAAACGTATTTTACGTCTACAATTTCAAAATTTTTTGTCCCTGCCGGTGTATTTATCTCTACAAGATCTCCTTTATTTTTACCTATAAGACCTTTTCCTATTGGTGATTGAAAATAAAGAAGCTTTTGTTTTAGATCTGCCTCATCTTTGCCAACAATTTTGTAATTTATTTTTTCATTTGTATCTAAATTTTGAAGGTAGACTGTAGATCCAAATATCACCTTCCCATCATTACTAATCTTGGTGATATCAATTACATTTGCTCTTGCAATTAAATCCTCAACTTCTTGAATTCTTCCCTCGTTATGAGATTGCTGTTCTTTTGCAGCATGATATTCAGCATTTTCTTTTAAATCTCCATGTGATCTTGCTTCAGCAATGGCTGCAACAATTTCGGGTCTCTTTTTTTCTTTTAAAAAAATTAATTCACTTTTTAATTTTTCTAATCCTTCAGTAGTAATTGGTTCTTTATCCATAATTTACCATTTAGCTGTTGGTGGTAATGACATAAGTATAGCTTCAACATTTCCACCAGTTTGTAAACCAAATTTTGTCCCCCTATCATGTAATAAATTAAATTCAACATATCTACCTCTTTTTTTGTATTGGATTTCTTTATCTTTAATTGTCCATTTTAATTTATTTTTTTTCTCAATTATTTCATTAGAAATATTTTTAAAACTTATTCCCACTTCTCGAACAAAAGAAAAATCTTTTTCCCAATTATTTTTTTTATAATCAAAAAAAATCCCGCCAATACCTCTTGGCTCTTTCCTATGTGGCAAATAAAAATATTCATCACACCACTTTTTATATTTTTTGTAATAATTTTTGTTATGTTTATTACATGATTTTTTTAGTTCTGAATGAAACCAATTTTCTAATTTCTTATCTTTCATACATGGTGTAACGTCCATTCCACCTCCAAACCAACCAAATGAAGTAACTATATACCTCGTGTTAAAATGCATTGCCGGCACATTAGGATTTTTCATGTGCATAACAACAGATATTCCAGATGCCCAAAATTTAGAGCTTATTTTAGTTCCTGGAACTTTATTTTTAAATTCTTTTGAAAATTTTCCATAAACTTCTGAAAAATTTACTCCTACTTTATCAAAAATTTTACCATTTTCTAAAATTCTGTATTGTCCGCCACCTTCATCATTATTTTTACTTCTATTCCAATTTGTAATTTTAAATTTGGTTCTATTGCCCTCTTTTTCCTCTATTTCTCTACAAAGTACTTCTTGTAAAGTTTTAAACCAATTTTTTGCTAATTTTTTTTTTATGTATTGATCCATTTAACTTAACTGTCTTATAAATTCTGAAGCTCCTATGGCCACTGATATTGAAATGTTTAATGATCTTTTATTTTTTATCATTGGTATCTTAATTCTTTCATTAACCTTAGAATGTACATCTTCTGGAACACCAGCACTTTCTCTGCCAAAGAGCAATATATCATTACGCTTAAATTTAAACTTTGTATAAACTTTGCTAGCTTTTGTCGTCATTAAAACCACTCTATTTTTACTATTTTCATCAAAGAATTCTTTAGGGCTCTTGTAAAATTTAATTTCACTGTAATCTAAATAATCCATAACAACTCTCTTGAACCTTTTATCGCTAAATAAAAACCCACAAGGTTCAATGATTTCTAAACTAGCCCCTAGGCAAGAACAAGTTCGAATAATTGAAGCTGTATTTTGAGGAATATCCGGCTGATATAGAGCTACTTTTAGACCGTGTTTTAAAGGTTTCTGTGTCATTGTTACCATAGAAATATCTCTTTTTTATTATATGAAATCATATATTACCAAAGTTATAAAATATTAAAGATGTCAGATCAAAAAGACGAAAAAAAGACCAACAGAAGAGATTTCTTGTTTACTGCTACTGCCGCAGCAGGTGCAGTTGGAGTAGGTGCTGCTGTTTGGCCATTAGTCGATCAAATGAACCCAGATGCCTCTGTAAAAGCATTAGCAAGCACAGAAGTAGATGTAAGTTCAATGCAACCCGGACAATCTTTAACGGTTCTTTGGAGAGGTAAACCTGTTTTTATAAAGAGAAGAACGGATGATGAAATTAAAAAAGCGAGAGCAGTTGACATCAATGATCTTAAGCATCCTGAAAAAGATGAAGATAGAGCAAAGAATCCTGAATGGTTAGTGATGCTTGGGATTTGTACTCATCTAGGATGTGTTCCATTAACAGATAAAGGTGATTATGATGGTTGGTTTTGTCCTTGCCATGGTTCTCATTATGATACATCTGGTAGAATTAGAAAAGGACCAGCTCCAACTAATATGGAAATACCTAAATACGAATTTGTAAATACTAACACGATTAAGATTGGATAAATATGAGTGATCACGAATACACACCTAGTTCAAAGTTTGGTAAATGGTTTAATGATAGATTGCCTTTGCTTACATTGGCAAATCACTTAACAGATTACCCTACACCAAAAAATTTAAATTACTGGTGGACTTTTGGTGGGATATTAACTTTTTGCTTAATTACCCAAATAGTTACAGGATTAGTTTTGGCTATGCACTACATTGCTCATGCAGATATGGCATTCAGCAGTGTCGAACATATAATGAGAGATGTGAATTATGGATGGTTGTTAAGATATGTTCACGCAAATGGTGCTTCTATGTTTTTCCTCGCAGTTTATATTCATATTTTTAGATCTTTATTTTACGGATCATATAAATCTCCTAGAGAAATAATTTGGATACTTGGAATTATAATTTATCTGCTAATGATGGCAGCTGCTTTTATGGGATATGTTCTTCCTTGGGGACAAATGAGTTTTTGGGGAGCAACAGTAATAACAAATTTATTTAGTGCAATACCACTTGTGGGAGAGAGTATAACAACTTGGTTATGGGGTGGTTACTCAGTTGACAATCCAACTTTAACAAGATTTTTTACTCTGCATTACTTGATACCGTTTTTAATACTAGGGCTTGTAGTACTTCACATATGGGCATTACATGTTCCTGGAAATAACAATCCAGTTGGTATTGATATTAAAAAACCTTCTAAAGATACAGTTCCTTTTCATCCATACATCGTAATTAAAGATGCTTTTGCGTTATTAATGTTTTGTATTGTTTTTGCGTTGTTTGTATTTTATCAGCCAAATATTTTAGGACATGCTGATAATTATATCGAGGCGGATCCACTTGTTACTCCCGCTCATATAGTTCCTGAGTGGTACTTATTACCTTTCTATGCGATCTTAAGATCTGTTCCTGATAAACTTATGGGTGTTGTTGCAATGTTATCAGCTATTTTAATTTTAGCTGCTTTACCATGGTTGGATACGTCAAAAGTTAGATCAGCGGTTTTCAGACCGTTATTTAGACAGTTCTACTGGATCTTGGTAGCTGATGTTTTAATTCTTGGATATGTGGGAGCGATGCCAGCTGAAGGATTGTACTTGTTAATAGCAAGAGTTGCTACAGCGTATTACTTTGCGCATTTTTTAATTATTCTTCCAGTTTTAGGATGGAAAGAAAAAACTACCCCGCTGCCTTTGAGTATTACAGAGCCAGTTTTAGGAGGCTCGCCAAATTTAGCTGCAGCAAGGAGTGATGAAAAAATTGAAAAAACAATAAAGTGAGTAAGTTAAAAAATATTTTTTTTGTATTAATATTCTCAGTTATAGTACTAAATTCATCTAACTCCGCTGAAAAATCACCTCCTTTTTTAGAGACTAAATGGACTTTCAAAGGTCTCTTTGGAAAATTTGATAGAGCATCACTTCAAAGGGGTTATCAAGTATATACAGAAGTATGTGCTTCTTGCCATTCTATGAAATATTTAACCTATAGAAATTTGGCAGAAAAGGGTGGACCAGAATTTTCTGAAGCAGAGGCCAAAGCAATAGCTGCAAGTTTTGAGGTAACAGATGGTCCTGACAGCACTGGAGAAATGTTTGTAAGACCAGCCAAATTATCTGATAAATTCGTGATGCCATATGCTAATGAGCAAGAAGCTAAAGCTGCTAATGGTGGTGCTTATCCACCAGATATGTCTGTTCTAGTTAAGGCAAGAAAAGGCGGAGCAGATTATATTTATTCCTTGTTATTAGGATATTCTGAACCACCAGAGGGTGTAGAACTTGATGATGGTGTTTATTACAATAAGTATATGTATGGTAATAAAATTAAAATGCCAGCTCCTTTATCTGATGATTTAATTGAGTATTCAGATGGAACAAAAGCAACAGCTGAGCAAATGTCTAAAGATGTTACAAATTTTCTGATGTGGTCAGCGGAACCACATTTAGAGCAAAGACATAAAACAGGATTTAGAGTTATAGCTTATTTGATAATATTGACTGTATTGGTTTACTTTACTATGAAGAAAATATGGTCACGTGTTGAATCTAAAGTTTAGAACATCCCCATCTTTAACGATATAATCTTTGCCTTCTAATCTCATTTTGCCGTTTTCTCTTGATTTAAACCAACCACCACTACCAACGAAATCTTGATAAGACACAGTTTCTGCTCTTATAAAACCTTTTTCAAAATCTGTATGAATTATACCTGCTGCTTGAGGCGCCATGCAATTTTTGTTAATTGTCCAAGCCCTTGTCTCCTCAACTCCTGAAGTGAAAAACGTCTCTAAAGATAAAAGGTCATATCCTTTTTTGATTAATAAATTTAATCCAGTATCATCTACATTGATCATTTTCATATAGTTTTTTCTTTCTTCATTTTCTAGTTCATTTAATTGATTTTCTATTTCAGCTGAAATAGTTAGAGTGTTTTTAGAACCATATTTTTCAATAAAACTTTTTGTATAATCATTGCCTTTATCAATGCTATTTTCGTCAACATTACAAACATACAATTTAGGTTTTGTTGACAATAATCCTGATAATTTAACATCTTTTTTATCAAATTCTTCGTATAATTTATTTATATCATCGTTATTATTAATTAAATTCTGAGCTCTTTCTAGAATTTGGTTTTGATTTTCGTCATTATTTTTTTTATTTTTCCTATCAAGTCTTTTTTGGATAGATTCCAAATCAGCTAAAGACATTTCTGTTTCAATTATTTCTAAATCTCTGATGGGATCAACTGTTGGATTTACATTCTGAATATTATCAGAATCAAAACACCTAATTAAATGAATAACAGCATCCACTTCTCTTATGTGGGATAAGAATTTGTTACCTAATCCTTCACCTTTAGAGGCTCCTTCGACTAATCCTGCTATATCAACAAAAGATATTGTGGTATTTATTTTTTTTTTTGAATTTGAAATTTTAACCAATTCATCTAACCTATAATCTGGTACAGGAACTACACCTATATTTGGATCTATCGTACAGAAAGGAAAATTTGCTGCTTGAGCTTTACTTGAATTTGTAAGTGCATTAAATAAAGTAGATTTACCAACATTTGGTAAACCAACTATACCACACTTAAAACCCATTTAATTATTGTTAACTTTACTTGAGAATAAATCTAATTTTTTATCTATCAAAATAGCAATAGAGTCTATTATATTGTGAGTAATTTTTTCTAAGTGTTCTTGTTCATCGTCTGAAAAATCATTTAAAACAAAGTCTGATACAGACATTTTATTCTCTGGCTTTCCAATCCCAATCCTCACTCTTGAATAGTCTTTTCCAATAAATTTATCTATTGAAGCAACTCCATTGTGACCTGCACTTGATCCACCGAATTTTGCCTTTATTTTTCCAAACTCTACATCTAGATCATCATGAAAAACAATGACATCTTCTGCATCTATTTTGAAATATTCAAGCAATTCTCTGATACATATTCCAGAGTTGTTCATGAAAGTCAGAGGTTTGATAGCATAAATTTTCTTTTCACCAATATTACCTGTTGTAAGCAAACCCTTAAATTTTGGCTTTTGCTTTGAAAGACTAAATTTTTGATTTATTGCATCTACAACTTTAAAACCTATATTATGTCTATTATTATGACTGTTTGGGGTTGGATTGCCCAAACCTACGAGTAACAACATTTTATTTTATAATTATTTTCACAGATTATTATTTTTTCTCTGCTGGAGCTTTTCCTTCTTCTTTTCCTTTATCACCATCTGCAGCTTTTTCTGCACCTTCTTCAGGTTTAGCCTCTCCATCTGCAGCTGCCTCCGTAGCTTCTCCACCTTCTCCCTCAGCTTCTGCAGGTTTTTCAGGCTCTTTAACAACCGTTGGTGCTGCGACGGTTGCGATTACAAAGTCTCTTCCTTGAATTGTAGGTGTTACATTTTCAGGTAAATTTATGAAAGATATTTTAATACTTGCTCCAATATCTAAGTTATTTAAATCCACAACTAATTCTGTCGGTATATTTTCTGTAGGACATCTTAATTCAACTTTTCGTCTTACTATATTCAAAACTCCACCTCTTTTTAATCCTGGTGATAATTCATGGTTTATAAACTTAACTGGAATTTCTAAAATTACTTTTGCACCTTTAACAATTCTTAAAAAATCTAAATGTATAGGCTCATCTGTAACTGTATCAAAATCAATAACTCTTGGTAAAACTTTTTGTTCTTTCCCATCAATATTAATTGAAATAATATTTGATAAAATATTTTCTTTATTTAATAAATTTTTTACTTCTTTAACAGAGACAGAGATTTTTTGATTTGGATCCTCTCCTCCATAAATTATTCCTGGAACCATACCTTTACTTCTAAGAGATTTAATTTGACCCTTAGTTTTTGTTTGTCTTATTGTGGCTGCTAATAAACTCATAAAGTGACGGGTTTTTAACTTATGAATCTAAATTTTACAAGTAAATTATTTAAATAGATCTGATACTGAGGTAGAATTTGATATTCTTTTAATAGCTTCTCCAACCAAATTAGAGATTGTTAATACCTCAATATTCTTAGTTTTTTTAACTTTCATAGAATTATCTATTGTATCAGTTACAACTAAATTTTTTATCGAAGATTTCTTAATTTTTTCAACAGCATTACCACTTAATACGCCATGTGTTACATACACGTGAACATCTTTAGCTCCTCTTTTTTTTAGTTCAGAAGCTGCATTTACAATTGTTCCACCAGAGTCGATTATATCATCAACTAATATACAAGTTTTATTTTTAACATTTCCAATTACATTCATTACTTCTGACTTTCCAGGAGCAGGTCTTCTTTTATCTACTATCGCTAAATCTACATTTAATAATTTCCCCAAAGCTCTTGCTCTTGCGGTACCACCTACATCCGGAGCAACACAGATTATATTATTTTTTTTTAATTTCTTTTTTATATGTCTAGCAAATATTGGAGTTGCAAATAAGTTATCTACTGGAATATCAAAAAACCCTTGAATTTGTCCAGAGTGTAAATCAACTGTAACGACTCTATCTGCTCCTGCTTTTGCAATAAGGTTAGATACAAGTTTTGCAGATATAGATGTTCTAGGAACCACCTTTCTATCTTGTCTTGCATATCCAAAATATGGGATCACAGCAGTTATGTTTTTGGCTGATGATCTTTTTAAAGCATCAATCGATAGTAGTAATTCCATTAAATTGTCATTTGCAGGAGATGAAACGGATTGAATTAAAAAAATACTATTGCCTCTAATATTTTCATTAATTTCTATGTAGATTTCTCCGTCTGCAAATTTTTTTATGTTTGAATTCACTAGTCTATTTTTTAAAAATTTAGATATTTTTTGACTAAGATGTTTATTACTGTTTCCTGTGAGAATTTTCATCCGAGATATCCTATTTAATCATAATTGCAGAAATATTTCTACCATAATCGTTATGCTTATTTTTTTTTGATCTCCTAGAACTAAAAAAGTTATTTTCTAAAGCGTAGGTATCTTTTCTTATTATATCTATTTTTTTTACTCCATTTTCATAAAATTGAGATTTTATATATTCACTTAAATCAAAATAAATTTTTTTCTTTTTAAATATGAAGAAATTCATATTTTTTTTGTTTTTTTTCTTAAACAATTTAAAAAAATCATTTTTTACTTCATAGCTATTTTTTTTTATACATGGCCCAATGCAAGCAATCATATCTTTCTCTGAGCATCCATTCTTTTTTAAAAGTTGAATTGTTTTTTTTACTATTCCCTTAAAAGCACCTTTCCACCCAGCATGTATTGCACCAACAAATTTTTGCTTTTTTTCTATAATTAGAATTGGTGCACAATCTGCAGTTAGTATACTAATTGCAATATTTCGCTTATTTGTAATCATCGCATCACCAGTCAATCTTTTTTTTGGAATACCACTTATTTTATAAACTTTGTTACTGTGAATTTGATTAAGAGAAACTAGATTTTCTCTTGAGCAGCCTATTTTTTTTGAAACTATTTTTAAATTTTTACTTATATTAGCAATTTTATCTTTTGAACCTTTTCCACAATTTAAACTTTTGTAGATTCCTTTTGAGGTACCACCTAATCTATCAAAAAAATAATGTGAAATGGATTTTTGATCTTTAAAAATTTTTGACTTAATCACTTAAAACCCAAATTAAAATTATTTTTGGATTTGCTTACAAATAATACTTTAAACAAAGAGCCCATATATTTTGCATCAATTAATCTTTTTATTCTATAAAATATGTCAGCTTTCTTACTAAATTGTAAATTTTTACTTATTATCTCAGCTCTTTTTAATATTCCTAATTTAATTAAGAAATTACCTTGGGTTGTTATTAAAGATTTCAAATTAGAATTTGCAAACTCTTTCTCGTACATTTTAAAATTTATTAAATGAGTAATATCTGAATTATAGGGATTTTCTAAAAAACTGATTTTTCTATGCTTCTCAACACTTTGCAAAGTATTTTTCATTTTTCCACTGGTAAAGCCATAGTCTATCATTAATAAACCACCATTATTTTTAAAAATAAAATTCCCTATTTCATTAACAAATTTCATTGCTGAAGGTGAATATTCAACAAATTTTTCTTTTTTTATATCCTTACCTAAATATTTCTCAATTATTTTTGATGACACTTTTTGATCACAAACTTCAAACTTATTTTTTTTGTATGCTACATATTTTTCATACCAATTATTGCTTTTCTTTAAAAACTGCTTGATTGGAAAAGCATCAAAAAACTCATTAGCTAAGAATATAGTCGGAGCCTTTGGAATTTCTTTTAAATTTTTAATCCAGCTTACTTTTTTCTTATCTATTTTATCCTTCTGAATTTTTATCAGTAATGGACTTTTTTCTAAAATTAAGAAATTGGCAGATAAACTAATTTCACTAAAATTATTTAAAGTTTTTATAATTTGTGACATCATCTCACCATTACCTGCGCCCAGCTCTACAATATTTATTTTTTTTGGTTTTTTTAAAGTCTCCCAAAATGAAATTAACCAAATAGATATCATTTCTGAAAAAAGAACAGAAATATTCGGAGATGTTATGAAATCACCTTTTTTTCCAAAAGGATTTTTTTTAATATAATAACCATTATCCTTGTCATACAAAGATTTATAAATAAATCTATCCAATGAGATTTTTTTATTCTGTCCTATTAGCATTTTTATAATAGATGATAATTAATCCGCAGGTTAGTGCTATACAACTTATTATTTGCCCCATACTCAAATTGAAAAATAAATAACCTAGTTGTTGATCTGGTTCTCTGAAGAACTCGATAACAAATCTAAAAGATGAGTATAAAATTAAAAAATAACCTGAAATAATACCAGGTGTATTCCTTAATCTATTATACAACATACTTAAAATAATAAATAGAACAACTCCCTCAAATATTGCCTCATAAATTTGTGAAGGGTGTCGATTTAAATCATCAATTTTTATAAATTTTACCGACCATGGTACATTTGTTTCTATTCCATAAAGCTCTGAGTTTATGAAATTTGATATTCTTCCTAAAAAAATTCCTATAGGAGAACAAACAGCAACCACATCTAAATAACTAAAAATATTTTGATTTTTATTTTTGCAGAAAAAATAAGTTCCTATAATAATTCCAATTAGTGCACCGTGAAAAGACATGCCTCCTTGCCAAATTTTTATAATCTCAACTGGATTACTGATAAAATAATTAGGGTCATAAATAATTACATATCCAACTCTTCCACCAAGGATGATACTTATGATCAAATAAGTTATATAATCATCAAAATATTCTCTCTGAGCGTTATCTTTGATTAGTTTGTTTTTTGCAAAATACCAACCAAATGCTAAGCCAAATATATAAGACAAGGAATACCATCTAATTTCTAATGAAAAGATCTCAAAAGCGACTGGGTCAAAATTATTAATAAACATTTAATTGTAATATTATAAATATTACTTAAACTTTGATAAGAAATTATTATGTCAAAATCAAGATTCGTATTTGATAAATTTGCAAAATTTTTGGAAGATGGACTGGTCAATTACAAAGATTTTAGTGATGAAGTAGTAAATATTTTACGATCAAAAAAAGAGGAAATTATTCTTAAAATGAATTTAGTAAGTAAAGATGAAATCGATATATTAAATAAAAGAATTGAAAAATTAGAAAAAAAAATTGTTGAAAAAAAAGTTAAAAAAAAAACTAAACGGGCAAAGAAATAATAACTTTTAATCCACCTAAACTAGACTTATCAAATTTAAGATCTCCCCCATGTGATTTTACGACATCTGATGATATAGCTAAGCCAAGACCAACACTTGATTTTGTTTCTGATCTACTTTTGTCAATTTTATAAAATGGCTTCAAAACATTTTGATGTTCTTTTTGTGGTATTCCTGGACCATCATCCTCTATTGAGATATTAATAGTTGATCTTCCTTTTTTTAGATACAATTCAACATTATCAGCAAATTTTAGAGAGTTATCTATTAGATTATTAATACATCTACTAATTAAATTTTTTCTTCCATCAAAATAAACCTTTTCTTTTAAAAAATATTTTATATTTGGTTTTTCATATTTTTTACATAAATCTTCAAGAAGGACAGATATATCAAACGTTTCAGTTTTATCTTTTGCTCCAGATCTTGCGAATTGAAGATATTCATTTAACATTTTTTCCATTTCATCAACGTCTCTTGATAGTTTTTCAACGACACTTTTGTCTTTAATCATCGCTATTTGAAGTTTTATCCTTGTTAAAGGTGTTCTTAAATCGTGGCTGATTCCTGATAGCATTTCAGATCTTTGATTAAGATGTCTTATTATTCTTTTTCTCATTTTATCAAATTCTAAACCAGCTTTTCGGATTTCGAGTGCTCCAGAAGGTCTAAATTCGTCAATATCTTCACCTCTTCCAAATCTTTCAGATGCCTCTGCAAGTTTGGTTATGGGTCTAGTTTGATTCTTTAAAAAAATTATTGCTACTGCTATCATTAATAATGCTGGCAATGTTATCCAAAGACCAAATAATCTAACCGAGCTTGTAGTTAGTCTATCTCTTGGAATATAAAACTGAAAATATCCTTTTGAATATCCTATTTTTAAATCAACAACTTCTTTGAAGTTTGTTGTATCAAACCAATAAGTTAAATTTTTTTTCTTTAATTCCCTTCTTAGCGATCGATCCACTGGACTGAACCATCTTTCTGGTATTTTATTTGGCAAGATTTTATCTTTTTCATATTTAATATTAAAACCCAAATGTTCCTTGAATAAAATTATTATAAAATCTTTGTTCGTTTCATCGTTATCATAAGCGTCTACAAAAGTTTTGACTTCAGAAACCAATGCTCTTGTCATTCCAGAATTAGTTTTGATCCATAGACTATCAAAAAAAACTAACGAAATAGTGATTTGCATAACAACTATTGGAACAGCAACTATAAGTAGACCTCTATAAAAAAGTCTTTTAGGTAAAATATTTTTTATATATCTACTCAATCCATAAAACATAACCTTCACCTCTTATCGTTTGTAAATAATTTGGACTTTTGGGGTTTTCTTCAATTTTCTTTCTAAGTCTTGTAATTATTACATCAACTGACCTTTCTTTATCAATTTTTATAAGATTTCCAATTTCCTCTCTTTTAAAAATTTTCCCGGGAGAGTTAACCATTTTATCCAAAATTATCTTTTCTGTATTATTGATTTTTATAGATTTTTCATTTTTCAAAATAAATTGTTTATTAAGATCTATTTCAATTTTACCAAATTTAAATTTTCTCTTTGTATTTCTATATTTTGTTTTATTTAAGATATTATTAATTCTAAGTATTAATTCTTTAGGCTCAAAAGGTTTTGGAAGGTAATCGTCTGCACCAATATCTAAACCCTCTATTCTCTCTGAGGCCTCACCTTTTGCTGTTAAAAGAATTATTGGGGTTGAGATTTTGTCTTTATTTTCTTTTGTAAATTCTAAACCACTTTTGCCTGGCATCATTATATCAAGCACTATTAAATCAAATTTTATAACCTTAACTTTTTCAAGAGCATCTTCGGCGCTATTTGAGCTCGTTACGAGATAGTTATTTTGTGAAAGATATTCTTTAACTAATTCTCTTATGCCATCATCGTCATCTACAACTAAAATATGTGCTTTAAATTTTTCCATTAATTATTTTTTTTAAAACATTATCAAAACTAACAACCTCATTTGCTTTTGATGCAGAGAATGCTTGGTAAATTCTTTTCTTTTGAGCTGAGAAAATTTCGTTAAATAATTTTTCTCCTTCCTCTGTTAAGAAGACATGTTTTATTCTCGTATCTATTTGATCTTTTTCATATTTTATAGCTTTTAAATTTATTAAATCTTTCAAAACTCTATTCAAACTTTGCTTTGTAACTTTCAATTTTCTTAAAAGTTCTGATATTGTGATACCCTCATATAATGAAATTAGATGAATAACCTTGTTATGTGCGACACCTATGGAGTATTTATTCAATACATTTCTAGCATCTGAGACCGTCTCTCTGTAGCCAAGAAATATTTTTTCAATATATTGTTTAAGATCCTCATCTTTTAAATATAAAAGTTTTTTCATATTGGTAAGTTATATTGACATATTATATATACAAATATATTTTTTTATAAAATTAAATAATGATACCTTTCGATAAACGATCAGGAAAAATTTGGTACAATAATGAGCTTGTTGAATGGCAAGATGCAAAATGCCATGTAATCAGTCATGGACTTCATTATGCAAGTTTAGTTTTTGAAGGTGAAAGAGTATACGACGGAGAAATATTTAAGCTAGAAGAGCATACAGACAGATTATTTTATTCTGCAAAAAGATTAGACATTAATATTCCTTATACAAAAGATGAAATAAATGAAGCTTCTAAAAAAATAGTGGCGGTTCAAAATATTCAAAATGGATATGTAAGACCATTTGCATGGAGGGGAAGCGAGATGATGGGTGTGTCTGCACAGAAAACTTCAATTAATGTAGCAATAGCAACATGGGAATGGCCTGCATATTTTGATCCAAAATTAAAAGCCGAAGGAATAAGATTAAATATTTCTAAATGGCGAAGACCAGCTCCAAATACTATTCCTTGGGATGCAAAAGCAGCTGGATTATATATGATTTGCACTCTTTCAAAACACGAAGCTGAACAACAGGGGTATTCTGAGTCATTAATGTTAGATTTTGAAGGCAATGTTGCAGAAGGAACTAGTGCAAATATTTTCTTTAAAGATAAAAATAATGAATTACATACTCCGATACCAGATTCCTTTTTAAATGGTATTACGAGACAAGCTGTAATTGAATTAGCGAAATCAAAAAATATTAAAGTTCATGAAAGAAAAATTTCACCAGATGAACTAGGTAATTTTGATGGATGTTTCTTAACTGGTACAGCAGCCGAAATAACACCTGTTGCAAGCATAGCAGATCATAAATACAAAATCTGCGATGTTATATTAGGATTATCAAAAAGCTTTGATCAGTTGGTTAGACAAAAAAAAGCTGCCTAATCCTTATTATCTTCAGATATTGCATGATCTATTCCTTTTCTAAGATAGTCATATCCAGTATAAAGTGTTAAAAACGCGGATAGCCATAAAATAATAATGCCAATTGTTTGAGCATTATAATCTTGAAAATTTATTAATTTATTCCCCGTTTCCCCAGTTAAAAGTATTGCTATCGAAAACATCTGCAAGAAGGTTTTAAGTTTTGCTAAATTAGATACAGGAAGCTTTATTTTCCCTTTAGCTAGAAACTCTCTTAATCCTGAAATTAGTATTTCCCTTGTAAGAATTATAATAGCTGCAATAACTTCGTAATTTTTTATTGTTTGGTCCATAACTAATAAAATTAATGCAGTTGCAACAATAATTTTATCTGCAATAGGATCTAAAAGTTCACCAAGTTTAGACTCTTCTTTAAACATCCTCGCCAAAAGGCCATCTAAAAAATCTGTAAATGAGGCAATTAAAAAAAGAGCAAATGGTATAACGTCTCCATAAAATCCGGGAAGGTAGAATGTAAAAACAAATATTGGAACAATTATTATTCGTCCAATTGTTAAATAATTAGGTATTTTAAATTTCATTCGTGAAAGAAGTTATATATTTTTTTTGCAACTTTTTCCTCAACTCCATCAACTGATTTTATTTCATCCAAACTAGCTGATTCTACAGCTCTAGCTGAACCAAAATGATTTAATAATGCCCTTTTTCTGATAGATCCAATACCATCAATTTGATCTAGTAATGATTTGCTTATACCTTTTTTCCTTTTTGCTCTATGAGCACTTATAGCAAATCGATGAGACTCATCTCTTAATCTTTGTAAAAAGAATAATGTTGGATCATTTTTCTCGAATTTGAACTCTTTTCCATTATGAAAAAATGTTTCATTTCCACTGTTTCTCATTTTACCCTTGGCTATTGCTACAATCGGAATTTCATGTAAACCAAGCTCATTCATCGCTTCTCTTGCCACTGAATATTGACCTTTCCCTCCGTCAATTAAGACTAAATCAGGAAAAGTTAGATAGTTATCTTTCTCTTGAACTGCTCTTTTAAATCTTCTGTTAAGAACTTCTTTCATCATTCCATAATCATCTTGAGCATTTTTTTGAATTTTTATATTAAATTTTCTATACCTTTTTTTAACGAACCCTTCATCTCCATAAGTAATTAAAGCGCCCACACTATTTGTGCCTTGAATATGGCTATTATCATAAACCTCAACTAAATTAATATTAGTTTCAAGATTGAATTTTTTTGATACTGCATCGAAAAGATCTCTATTATTCTGACTCTCGTAAAGTTTTCTATTCAAACTATCTTTTGCATTATTTATTGCTTGATTTATAACTTTTAGTTTCGTACCTTTTTTTGCAACAGTAATTGTGATTTGTTTACTTTCTTTTTGTGTAAGTGTTTTTTCAATTAATTCTTTCTCTTTAATTTCATTTGATAAAATTATTGAAGATGGAACACTTTTGTTTTCATAAAATTGAGAAACAAAAGAATTAATGATATCACTTAGATTTTCTTCTGGATCATGCTTTGGAAAAAAAGCTTGATTACCCCAATTTTGTTTTGACCTATAAAAAAAAACTTGAATACAAGTTTTTCCAGACTCTTTATATCCCGCGATAACATCTGCTTCGACTAAATTTGCTTCATTAATTCTTTGAGAAGATTGGATAATATTTAATGATTTAATTCGATCTCTTAATATTGCTGCTTTTTCAAAGTCTAAATCCTCACTAGCCTTTTCCATTTGATTAGATAAGCTTTTCTGAATTTTTCTAGATTTACCTGACACAAACTCAATTGCATCATCAACAGTCTGTTTATAATCACTCTCAGTTACGTAACCAACGCAAGGTCCCGAGCACCTTTTAATTTGATAAAGTATGCAGGGCCTTTCCCTATTTTTGAAAACAGTATCATCACAAATTCTGAGATGAAATATTTTTTGGATCATTTTTATAGTCCAATTTGCAGATCCAGCTGATGCAAATGGTCCAAAATAAAATCCTTCTTTGCCTTTTTTCCCTCTGTGCCTTTTGATTTGTGGCCATTTATCTTTGTCGCCTATAAAAATAAAAGGAAAGGATTTGTCATCTCTTAGTAAAATATTAAATTTTGGTTTAAACTTTTTAATTAAATTTGCCTCTAAAAGTAAAGCCTCACTTTCATTTGAAGTTGTAGTAATTTCCAGTCTTTTTGTTTGAGAGAGCATTCTCTCAGTCCTAATGATATGACTTTTCTCTGATACATAACTTTTAAGTCTGTTTGGAAGGTTTTTTGCTTTACCTACATAAAGAATTTCTCCTTTTGAATTTAGCATCCTATAAACACCTGGCAGCTTAGGAACCAAGGGCAATTCTTTTTTAATTACTTCTTTACCTATATCAGAGCTGATCATGGCTTCTTTTTTTAGAAATTTGGATCCCAACTGAGCTGCAATCCTTCATTATTTCTAATTTTTCGATTTGAAGAGTAATTTTATCTATTCTTTTATCTTTGAATAGCTCATCAAAAACATCTTCTGCCAATGTTTCAAGAAAATTGTAATGTTTATTTTTTACTAGTTTTTTTATTAATTTTACTATTTTAGCGTAATTAACTATCGATTTAATATCTTTATCGTTAGACGGCTTTTTATCTTGATAATTCACCTCTAAATTAAATTTTACTTTTTGAGGCTTTTCTTTTTCAAAATCAAAATAACCAAGTTTTAAATCTAACACTAATTCTTTTATTAAGACCTTCTTTTCGTAATTAAATAGGCTTTTATTTTTATCTATTTTTACAACTTTGAGATTATTTTTTTTCATTACAACAAATTCTCTTTAAAAAAATTTATAAATTGAGGCATATATTCATCCATGTGATCACCACCGATCATTACTCCTCTATCAAGACATTTTTCTTTTTTTAAAACCTTAAATGAATTTTTCCAGGCTTTTTTAGGCTCCTCTTGAGCTGCTTTGTAAAATTCATCAAGTGAAGAATATAATTTATATTTTTTTAATACTAAATCTGGCCATTCACTTCCAACAACAAATCCATCATTATCAACAAAAAATGCTGGACACTTACTAACTGTCATTGCTTTATATTTTTTAGGTTTTTGGCCATAATGAAAACCATGATACCATCCATCTTTCATATCAATCTCAATCTGTCCAGGCTCAGATTTAATCTTATTTACATAATCCTCACAAGGTTTTGGCAATGTATAGTCATCAGCAGCCCCATGAACATAAAGTAATTTAGTATTTGATGTTAGTTCTGGTTTATTAAAGAAACCTGCAAGCTTACATTCTGCTGCTTCAGGTAATATCGCATCAAAACCACTAGTCCCATCTAAAAATTTAGATGTGAACTTTACATCTGCCAAATAAAGACTGTTATTTCCACCCCTTGAATGACCTGTTGTTCCAAACTTTCCGTTAGACCTTGGATGAGATTGTAACAACTTGTAAGCCATAATAGCATCTATTGCTCCGTTAATTAGTGGGACTTTAGATTGATCTCTCCATGTATCTTTCGCACCTCTATGACAGAAATTGTCAACATACATTACACCAATACCAGCATCTATTAGATTTCTAGTTCCATGGTAAACAAAATCATTCCACACATACTCGCCTGGACCTCCACTACTATGTGTCCATATAACTATAGGAACTTTACTTGAACCCTCAGGCAATTGTAGATAACCAGTAATTTCTATTGAATTTTTTTTATGACCATCAGTCAGAACAGTTCTTTGATCAAAACCAGAAAAAGATTTAAATTTTATTAACTCACCACCTTTTGATAATTTATTTTTTGAAACCCAGTTTAAAACTGATTTTGATTTTTTACATTCTGCTCTAATATCAATATTTATATTTTTTGTAGAATGAGCCAAAACACTTGTTCCAAAAACAAAGAAAAAACAAATTGTTAGTATTTTTTTCATTCCTTACCACCCATTATGTCTGGAGTTTGCCAGTTTAAGTTTTGGCCACTATCAATTGCTAAAACTTGACCGGTAATAGATCTATTTTTAATAAAAAAGTCAACAGCATTGCAGATTTCTTGAACATTTGTCTGTCTTTTAAGAGGTGTTGCCATGTATTGCTTTTTAAAATGTTTGTCAGACTGTCTTTTATTTTTAATAGTTGGACCTGGGGCAATTCCATTCACTCTAATATTTGGGGCAAGACTCATGGCGCTAGTCTTGGTTAAGGTGTAAAGACCAGTTTTACTTAATGTATATGAAAAAAAATATGGTGTTAATTTAAATATTCTTTGATCAATTATATTAATAATATTATTGTTTTTGCCTCTAATATTTTTTGCAAAACCCTTTGATAATAAAGCTGGTGCTTTTAAATTCGCTTTTAAATGGCTATCCCAACTTATTGATGCGAAATTTTCAAGTTTATCGTTCTCAAATAATGAAGCATTATTAATTAAACAATCAAAATACTTCAACTTTGATTTTGAAAACTTTAACATTTTCTCTATCTCTTTTTCTTTAGTCAAATCTGCTTTTACCAAATAAATTTTTGTACCACCTTTATTTAAATCTTTTTTAAGACTCTCTGCTTTGGACTTAGATTTGTTATAATGGATAACAATTTCAATATTTGGTCCAGATAATTTTTTAGCTATGGCAGCTCCCATTCGAGTTGCTGCTCCGGTAATTATTATCTTCCGTGCTTCCACTTTTTTTCTCTTTTTTTTGTAACTCTTGTACCAGGCATACCTAATGTTGATCTACCCTTAGGATAAATTTTATTTTTAACATCGTACTGTCTAATTTTAGGGTTTAAAGTTATTTCTAATTCGGTACTTTGAAGTTTTCTCATTTCATCTCTAATTTTAGCAGCTTCTTCAAATTCCAGATTAGATGCAGCTTCCTTCATCTTTTTGTCTAATCCTTTTAAATGTTTTTTAAGGTTACCGCCAATATTGGAACCTTCGCTTATTTTGACATAATCTTTCTCGTAAACACTTTCTAAAATATCACTTATTTCTTTTTTTACAGATTTAGCATCGATTTTATTTTTCTTATTGTACTCTAATTGAATCTTTCTTCTTCTCTCAGTTTCTTTAATTGCTTTCTTTATACTTTTGGTTTCTTTATCGGCATAAAGAATAACTTTTCCATCTACATTTCTTGCGGCTCTTCCTATTGTTTGAATTAGTGAAGTTTCTGATCGCAAAAATCCTTCCTTATCAGCATCTAGTATTCCAACTAATGCACATTCTGGAATATCTAAACCTTCTCTTAATAAATTTATTCCAACAAGAACATCAAATACACCCATTCTAAGATCTCTCATAATCTCTATTCTCTCAAGTGTATCTATATCAGAATGAAGGTATCTTACTTTTATCCCATTTTCATGAAGATACTCGGTTAAATCCTCTGCCATTTTTTTTGTAAGTGTTGTAACCAAAACTCTATAATTATTCTCAACTACTTTTTTGCATTCATGCATAAGGTCGTCTACTTGATTTTTTGCTGGTCTAATGTCAACTGGTGGATCTATTAATCCTGTAGGTCTTATTACCTGATCAATAAACTTGCCTTTCGTTTGTTCTAACTCCCACGGTCCAGGAGTTGCTGAAACAAATACAGTTTGTGTTCTCATCAAATCCCACTCCTCAAATTTTAAAGGTCTGTTATCCATGCAAGATGGCAATCTAAAACCATACTCAGCCAACGTACTTTTTCTAGATCTATCTCCCTTAAACATCCCATTAAGTTGGGGAACAGTAACATGAGATTCATCTACAAAAACTAATGTGTTATCAGGAAAATATTCAAAAAGAGTAGGTGGTGGCTCTCCTGGTTTTCTACCAGATAAAAATCTTGAATAATTTTCAATTCCCGCACAAGATCCAGTTGCCTCAATCATTTCTAAATCAAATTTAGTTCTCTCCTCTAATCGTTGCGCTTCTAATAATTTATTTTCTGCTTTGTGTTTTTTTAAAGTCTCTTCTAATTCTCTTCTTATTTTTATAATTGCTTGTTCTACAGTTGGTTTAGGAGTGATGTAATGAGAGTTAGCATAAACTTTTACAAGGTTAAGGTCTCTAACCTGGTCTCCAGTCAAAGGATCAAATTCTTCAATCTTTTCTAGTTTATCACCAAATAAACTTAGTCTCCATGCTCTATCCTCTAAATGAGATGGAAATATTTCTAAATATTCTCCCCTTGCCCTAAATGTTCCTCTAAAAAAATTTTGATCATTTCTTTTGTACTGAAGAGCAACAAGAGATTTTATTATTTGTTCTCTATTATATTCATAGTTTTTCTGTAGAGTTAGAGTCATTTTGCTGTAAGCTTCAACTGATCCCAAACCATAAATACAGGAAACACTCGCAACAATTAAAACATCGTCTCTTTCAAGAAGAGATCTTGTTGCCGAGTGTCTCATTCTATCAATCTGTTCGTTTATTGATGCTTCTTTTTCGATGTATGTGTCTGATCTTGGTACGTAAGCTTCTGGAGTGTAATAATCATAATAAGATACAAAATACTCAACAGCATTATCTGGAAAAAAAGTTTTCATCTCACCGTAAAGTTGAGCTGCCAAAGTTTTATTTGGTGCCAATATTAACGCTGGTCTATTCGTAGCTTCTATAACTTTTGCCATTGTAAAAGTTTTTCCAGATCCAGTTACTCCTAATAATACTTGATTAAACTCATTTTTTTTAGCTCCTTGGACAAGCCTTTTAATTGCATCTGGCTGGTCACCAGCCGGGGTAAAATCTGACTTTATTTTGAATTTTTTTCCACCTTCGAGTTTTCCACCGATTTTTGGGTTTTTACTCTGAATGTCTGTAATTAGGTCTTGATATGTATTCTCCATATATTAAACAACGTAATTGAATAATTTCATAATTCAATGAGCATAATATCTAATAATTTAAAAAGAATTAAACCATCCCCAACTATTGCAGTTACTCAAAAGGCAAGAGAATTAAGAGCTGCAGGAAAAGATGTAGTTGGACTTGGGGCAGGGGAACCAGATTTTGATACTCCTATCAATGTTAAAAATGCAGCTATTAAAGCAATAAGAGACGGAGATACAAAGTATACAGCAGTTGATGGAACTCCAGCATTAAAAAAAGCAATTTTAAAAAAATTTAAAAGAGAAAATAAACTAAATTACAAACTAGATGAAATCACAGTTGGAACTGGAGGGAAACAAGTTCTCTATAACACTTTTATGGCAACTTTAAATAAAGGAGATGAAGTTATTATTCCTGCTCCATTCTGGGTTTCATATCCGGATATGGTTCTCTTAGCAGGAGGAAAACCAAAAATAGTAAAATGTGATGAAAAAGATGGATTTAAAATTACACCTGCAAAATTAAAAGCTGCAATTACAAAAAGAACGAAATGGATAATCCTTAACTCACCATCTAATCCAACTGGATCTGGATACAGCAAATCAGAAATTCAAAAATTAGCTAAAATTTTAATCAAAAACAAAAAAGTTCACATTTTGAGCGATGATATTTATGAGCATGTTAAATATGATAATTTTAAATTCTTTACTATTGCACAAATTTCAAAATTAAAATCTCGAACATTAACGATGAATGGGGTGAGCAAGTCATATGCAATGACTGGGTGGAGAATTGGTTATGCGGCTGGACCAAAAGAAATAATTTCTGCAATTAGAAAAATTCAGTCTCAGTCTACTTCGAATCCATCATCAATTAGTCAAGCAGCAGCTGTTGAAGCTTTAAATGGAAAACAAGACTTTATTAAGAAAAGAGCAAAATCATTTAAAGAAAGAAGAGATTTTGTTGTAAAAAGTTTAAATAATATTGATGGTATTAGCTGCTTGAAACCTAATGGTGCATTTTACGTATTTCCGAATTGTAAAAAACTTTTAAATAAAAGAACTAAACTTAAAAAAGATACTGAATTTGTCCAAAAGCTTTTAGAAAAACAAAATGTTGCAGCTGTTCAGGGCTCAGCATTTGGTTTAGATGGATATTTTAGAATTTCATATGCAACCTCAATGGCAAAACTTAAAATAGCAATGTCTAGAATTAAAAATTTTTGTGAGGATTTAGGATAAACCTATTTTTTTTTATTTAGTCCAATTAGTGAAGAATTTCTAAATCTTAGAATTACAATTGCTAAAGCAATTAAAACAATCGCACCTGCTTCATATAGTAATATCTCTGGATTTAGAGATTTTCCTTGTAAAATAATAAATCTAGCTAGTGCAGTTATAGCAATAAATAACGGCAGTGTAATTTGAATTGATTGGCTTTCCCAAAATACCCTAACCATTGCGAGCACTTCAAGATATAAAAAAAGTAAAAGCAGATCGGCCAAAGTAACTCTTTGCACGAGTATCATCTGGTACATTTCTTGCCCAAAAGCAATAACTGTACTAACTAAAATGATTACTAATGCTACAAGCTGGATTTGCTTTACAATGTTTTCCATTAACAATCTTTTATAAATTAAAATAACTTTTTATTCTAGACTGAAATAACAAATAAATCGCCGATATATGAATTATTGAGTTAAGAGTAAGTACAGATTTTACACCAAAATCATTTAATCCTAATTCTGGAATTGGTTCATATGGAACTAAAATACTAGTTGTTATGGCCTCATATAAATCAAATAAACCAACAAAGTTCCAAGCTAATAAAATACCCCAAAGTACTGCAGATGGTTTTTTATAAATATAGTAAACTAGAAATAAAGCAGTTATTCCAATTATAAAATCACCAGTCAAAGATACAATCCACTCGTATGGTGCAGCTCTCTCATTTTCTGTGATTGTCCAAAATAAAATTAAACTTGAACCAATAGCCCTGAATGACATCCAGCCAGTTGCAAACATAATCCACTTTATTCCTTTTGTCATATTATACCAATCCAAGTCTAACTACTGATTTTGCTGCATCCTCAATACATCCTCTAGCCGGCTGAAATTTAAATCCCAATAAATTTTCAGCATACGAAGCATCAGTTTGCATTTGAATTCCTAAATCTGGAACCATCATTTTTGCACTCGTATCCAGATGACTAATTATTCTCACTAAAAAGTTTGGCAACACTCTTTTTGGAAGTTTTTTTGAATATTTAGGTAATGCTTCAGCCATAATATTAGAAAAATCTATCATTCTTTTGACCTCAGAGCCAATTATTAGTCGTCTTCCACCAACATCTGGTCTTGTTAAAGAATTGATGTGAGCTTTCACTACATCTTTCATATCTGAGACTAAAATACTAAAATCAGGAGCACCTGGATATTTACCTTCTAGAAATAGTTTAACATAACTTATCGAAGTTTTTTCTTTAGTATCTAAAGCGTCTCCAAAGACACCTCCAGGACATATACATACCAACTTATTCTTTAAACCTTTATTCTCCATAAATTCCCAAGCTGCTTTTTCAGCCTTGATTTTTGAAACAAAGTAATCATTACAACCTTTCCAATTAGCATCACTCCAATCATTTTCACCAAATGTATATGGATTTGTCCTATTAGGTTTTCTAAACATTGTTGCAATTGAAGAAGTTTTAATAATACGTTCAACTCCCGCATTAACAGCAGCTTTTAAAACTCTTATAGTTCCATCTTTAGCTGTTGGAACAAGACTTTCACGATCTCTAGAGGTCTTTAAAGGGAAAGGAGAAGCCACATGCATTACATACTTACAGCCTTTTAATGCCTCATCCCAACCTTCGTCTTTTAAAAGATCTAATTCGACAAATGATAATTTATCAATTGATGCATATTCATTTATGGTTTTTTTTGTTTGCTCTATTAAACCAGAATCTCTAACAGTGCCTAAAACTTTATATCCCGATTTTAATAATTCAATTGCAGTGTGTTTAGCGATCCATCCACTTATACCCGTTAACAATACTGTTTCATTCATTTATTTGGATAAATGTTTTTCAGCCTCTAGTGCTGCCATGCATCCCATACCAGCTGCTGTAACTGCCTGTCTAAATATTTTATCTTTTACATCACCAGCAGCAAAAACTCCTGGTATATTTGTTTCCGTAGACTCTGGTTTTGTTATTAAATAACCCTCATTATCCATTTCTAGTTGGTCTTTAAATAATGAGGTTGCTGGATCATGCCCTATAGCTATGAACAATCCATCAATTTTTAATTCGTCTATTTTATTTGTTTTAACATTCTTAATTTTTAATCCAGTTACATTTTTAGGATCATTATCCCCAATAACTTCATCAACAACAGAGTCCCAAATTATTTCAATTTTTTTATTTTCCATCAATTTCTTTTGAAGTAATTTTTCTGCTCTCAAACTATCTCTTCTATGTATAAGCTGGACCTTTGAGGCAAATTTTGTTAAAAACATAGCTTCTTCAACTGCAGCATTTCCTCCCCCGACAACAGCAACAGTTTTGTCTTTGAAGAAAAATCCATCACATGTTGCACATGCAGACACACCAAAACCTCTGAAATTTTGTTCAGAGTCTATATTCAACCATCTAGCTTGTGCTCCAGTTGAAATAATAATTGAGTCTGCCTCATAAATTTGGCCGCTATCTCCAACAGCTTTAAATGGCTTAGATTTTAAGTCCACTGATGCAATATGATCTTGAATCATTTCAGTTCCAACTACTTCTGCCTGACCTTTCATTTGATCCATAAGCCATGGCCCTTGTATAACATCTTTAAATCCAGGGAAATTTTCAACATCAGTTGTTGTTGTTAACTGGCCACCAGGTTCCATACCATGAACTAATATTGGTTTTAACATTGCTCTTGCAGCATAAATTGCTGCTGTATATCCAGCAGGACCTGACCCAATTATTAACACTTTTGTGTGTTTAGTTGGATTTTCACTCATATGAAAGCTATATAATGATTAATGACTAAATTGAAAGGTATATTATTAACAGAAGGTATGCATGGGATGATTAGCCAAGTAGAGGGTTTGGCTAAAGCTTTAGATATAAATTATTCTCACCACACAGTTGAAACAAAAGGTTTCTGGAAAGTTATACCACCAAAATTCACTCCGATATCTGACTCAGTTTTTAAAAAAATTGAATGCGAAGATGTTGATTTAATTATTTCATGTGGGAGAAAAAGTATTATTCCATCATTATTCTTAAAAAAAAAATTAAAGAAAAAAGTATTTAATATTCATATTCAAAATCCAAAGATAAAACTAGACAATTTTGATCTAGTTGTAGTACCTGAGCACGACAATCTTGATGGATATAATGTAATAAAAACAAAAGGAGCTATTCATTATTTAACAAGTGAAGAAATTGAAAAAGACAAAGAATATTTGTTTAGTATTTCAAGTAAATTGAAGGATAAAAATATAATTTCATTAATAATTGGTGGTCCTACCCAGTATTATGATTACTCAGATAGAAATATCCAAGAAATTTTTTCAAAAGTAAATTATTTAGTAAAAGAAAATAATCTTAGTTTAGTAGTCATACCCTCTATGAGAACGCCAAAGGGAACCATAGAACATGCAAAAATATATTTTGGAAATGATCATTTGGTTTTAGATAGTGTTAACAAAAAGGCTTATTTAAGCGCACTTGCAATATCAAAACATATAGTTATTACGTGTGATTCAAGCTCTATGATTTCTGAGGCAGCTTTAACTGGAAAACCAATTTATATTGCCACTATTCCACCTAAAAAAAACGATAAAAGATTTAAAAATTTTAGAAAATTATTTCAAGAAATGAAAATTGTCAGAGAATTAGAGGAAAAATTAGAAAATTGGAACTATGAAAAATTAAATGAAACGAATAGAGTAGCAAATATCATTAAAGATAAAATTCAATTATAATGGCATTTTTAAATTCAATATTAAAAAATTCGTCAAATCACAAAACTCCTTTTGAACATTGGGAAATAAATCAACCGCTAACTGATGGCCAAGTTCAGGAAATTGTAAACGCAGACATAGCTAACCCGATAGAGCATAATCTAAATTATGATGGTACTAGAGCAATTGATGGGGGCGAAGGTAAGTTTAGAGAAGGTATATCAGATGGAGGTAAGGCATTAAAGTTTAGATGTTTTGTGACAAAAGAAAATTCAAATCAATTTCCTAATCTTGTTGAATTTGTTAAAGAACTTCAAAATCCACCAACTTACAAAAAAATTTCTGAAATGATAAATAAAGATCTTTCTAATTCATATGTAAGAGTTGAAGTTATCTGTGATAGAAAAGGTTTCTGGCTAAAACCACATTGTGATATCAAAGAGAAACTTATGTCATGTTTATTATTTGTAAACAAACATAATGAAAAAGAAGACTTAGGAACAGATTTTTATGATGAAAATCTAAAATTAGCAAAAACTGTTCCTTACAAAGATAATTATGGATATTTCTTCTCAAGTGGTCCTAACACATGGCATGGTATGGAAAAAAAAGAAATTATAAATGAAAGAAGGTGCCTCCAAGTGAATTATGTTACTTTTCCGACTGATTGGAAAGTTTTTTAAAATTTGATAAAAGCACATTTTTGATATCATTAAAGAATTCAAAATATGTTGAAATACTTTTCATAAAGCAAATTATAAGTATCGGAAAAAAACAAAGAATATAAAAAAAATTTTTTTTTACCCAAGGCATTAAAATTAAATAAGTCATAATTAAATTTAAAAAGGGAACTAAAATTGGAAATATAAATAGAAAAAATATAATTGTTAGTAGACTGCTACTCTTTAAAAGTATTTTCTTATATCTCAAATGATAGTGGTGTCTGCCCCAATTTAATTGATGTTTTAAAAAATCTTTAAATTTAACTCTATCGATATGAAAGATATTTGCATTTTTGATTAACATTAATTCCATTTTTAAAGATCTAAATTTATTACATAAATCAACATCTTCACCTGTCTTCAAATTTTCATCAAAAAATAAATTGTATTTTTTTAAATAGAAACTTTTAATGCTTAAATTACATGTAGGAAGGTGATATGGACTATTAATTAACTTATCTTTTTTTGGCTCTATAGAAGTAAACCAAGACATAATACCATCTAGTAATTGCCAGATACTTTTATATTTTGACTGAAAACTTGGAGTAACAGAGCCACCTATGATAGGAATTTTTTTATATTTTTTGTGAGCTTCATAATGTTTTTGTATTATGTTTTTAGATGGAATTGTATCAGAGTCTAAAAACATTAATATTTCATATTTATTAATTGAATGTTTAATCGCAAGATTTCTGTAAAATGGTACTGAATTAATTTTTTTTTTACCTTTTATAATTGTGATATTTTTTAATTTTTTTTTATTTAATTTTATATTTGTCTTATCTAAAATTATTAAGAATTTATCTTTTTTATTATAATTAATATTCTTTAATAAATTTAGTTCTTTTGTTTTTTTATGTATTAAAATGCAAACTAATATCCTTTTCATTAAGGCTTCTTCTGATACAAGATATTACCCCAGGTTTTAGGATTAAAAAATATAGATGTGAGCATTGCACAATTATGGGTACAGTGGCATTCTTTATTTTTAATACTTTTCACCTGATTGTTAAATTCATGACTTTTTAATATTTCATCGATATTTTTGTCTTTTATATTTGCGATAGGATTCAATTCTTCGCATGATGATACATCTCCATTACCCCAAATAACCAAACTACTTTGGCCTGAAAGGCATGGAACAATCTGTTTTTGTTGCTTTATTGTTTCAAGAGAGGTTTTCCACATGTAACGATGATAATTTTTTAGGAAGTGAGCAGTCAGGGAGTTTTGTCCATACCTATAATCCTCCAAAATATCAAATATTTTTGGACTAATTTTTTTTAAATCTTCGATACTTGGGAGTAACGTGTTTGGATCTAATGGATTACCCCGCAATAATATTACAGAATGAAAATCGGCCCCACTTTTTTTAACTAAATGCATTAAAGGCAATATCTCACTATAATTATCCTTGTGTAAAACTGTAATTATTCTAGTTTTAATTAATTTATTTTTTTTTAATTGCTCAAAGCACTCCCAAACTTTAGCCCAACTTTTCTCATTTTTTCTAATTTTGTTATGTGTATTTTCTAAACCATCTAAGCTTAAATTTATTACTATTTCAGTATTTTTTTTTTCAATAAGATCAATTTGATTGGTTATATTTTTAATTAGCCAACCGTTCGTCGGTATTGAGACTATCTGTTTCTTAAATAGATTAATAATCTGTGCTAAATCTTTTCTTAAAAATGGTTCTCCACCTCCTACATCTAACCAAAATAGATTATTAATACTTTTTGAAATTTTTTTGTATTCTTCAATTTTTAAATCTTTTTTTACATTCACAAAGTCGACAAAACAATGGCTACATCTAAAATTACAATGATTTGATACATGAAGAATTAAATGTTTTAATTTTTTTTTAAACAAAAAATTAGAAAAATGCGATAAGAAATTAGAATAAACATTCATTATTTTTTGAATATTAAGTTTATCATTGAAATTAATATTATGAAACCATCAATAAAAGAATTAACTTTCACTTTTCCTGCAATTCTTTTTCTCTCAAAGGTAGGTATTTCAGAGTGAGGTATTTCTAATTTATTAATTAATATTGGTAATTCTGCACAGAAAGCAAAATTAGAGTGCTTAAAATTTAACTTTTTAAATTCATCTGTCTTACAAATAAAGAATGTGTGTAAAATATCATTTATCTTTATTTTAAAGATTAATTTACCAAAATTTGTAAACAATCTATTTCCAAAGTGAGTTAGTATAGTGTCATCATCACTTCCAGAGTTTTTACCATATCTGCTTCCAAATATAAATTCATCATTACTATCTTCTATCGCCTTATAAAGATTATAAATATAAATTGGATTTTTTGATCCATCGCCATCGAGTATTACTGAATATTTTGACTTAGAATATTTAATTCCCTCAATAATTGCTGATCCATATCCTTTTTTTTCTTTTTCAATAAAAATTTTACAATTATTTTTTTTTGCAACCTCGTGAGTACCATCTGTTGAGTTAGCATCGACAACTATTATTTCATCTATTATTTCTTTAAAATTTAAGTCATTAATCTCCTTTAAAAGCACTTTTAAACTTTCCTCTTCATTCTTTGTTGGAATTACTATTGTGACTTTATTCATAAATGTTAGACAATTTATACTAATTACTTATATTAATTATAAATGCTGGTTCCAAAAACAAAACATTTATATTTATTACTTTTATTACCTCTATTAATATTTTTATTGATAAGTATTTATCAATCTCAATTTTTTCATTGGAGTGCAGTTTTAGATCAAGATATTATGATTATTTATAATAGTTTATTAATTTCATCCGGAATTGAGCAAGAATATAGAGATCATCCAGGATATACTACATTTGTTATTTATGGATTTTTTATCAAAGCGTTTTCAATAATTAATCCTAATATTATTAGCAATATAAACGATTTAATAAATTCTAAAGATCCAAATGAAGACATTCAAAATTTATACTTCTTTTGTAGAATAATAAACGTTTTTATAAATTATTTTTTAATTTTTTTTTTATACAAAACATTAATAAAAATTAAGCTTAGCGAAAAATTAGCAATTCTAAGTTGTGGTATTCTAATAGTTTCTGGATGGTTTACTGAGTCATTTTTTTATTTAAGAAACGAAAACTTATCAATAATATTTTTTTTGGTTTCTCTAATCTTTCAAATTAAATTTTTTGAGTCTCGAAATACTATTTATATTTTATTAAGTGGTTTTATTTTTGGAATTGCAATGTTAACAAAAATACAAATAGTATTTTTATTTTTTTTTCAGATACTTTTTATTTTAATTAAAATTAATTTTGATATTAAAAATGATAAAATTACAAAATTTACTAAAAATAATGATCTATTTTTGCTCCTCATCTATATAGTCGTAATAATTACTTACACAATTCTTCAAATTAAACTTCAAAGTTATGAAAGATTCGATAAAATAAGATATTTTGATTTAATTTTAATTCTATTATTTAATTTATTTATCTTAATATTTTTTTTTATAAGTAATAATTTTAATTTTAAAAAATTAAAGTTGCCTATAGTTTTTTTATCCCTTTACTTTATTGGATATGGCTCATCCATACTTTTCACTGTTTTTTTTGATTCAATTGGTTTGATAAAACTAAATTATTATATTCTACTTCGATTGATAAACCCTTTTCATTATATGGTTGAATTTCATGTGAGTGACTACCCTGATCTTTATGATAATGTTAAGGTAGGTTTGTATTATTTTTATAACTTATTTCTTATTGCCTTTAGTAAATTAGACTATAACAACATCAAAATCTTAATTTTGCTTGGTATTTTAATTTTTTCTCTCAAATATGATTCTTTATTAAATTCAAAAAATAGAAAAAATAAATACCAAAAAAAAATTTTAATTGTTTCTGGAATTATCTCTATAATTTTTATAATGAATTTAAGAGGTTTTCTCTATTATTATGAAACTTTTGTGGTTGTACCATATATATTGGCAGTCTCATACTATTTGAAGAATTTTCAAAAAGAAAAATTTATTATACTTATCCAAAGCTTTCTCATAATCTATTTTGCTTATTGTAATTTTTATCTAAAAGAAAAAAGAAAATATCCATTTAGCTATTACTTTTCAAATCAATCTAGCTTAAATTTAATATGTGATAACGACAAAATTTTTTACCAAGATATTTCTTATAAATCTTTCTTACAGTATTATCATAATAAATTTGATGATAATTTCATAAAAAAACTCTGCAAAAATTAATATTGATTTTCAATCAATACTAATCCTGTAAAGATTTAACTTTCAGTTTTGTTGTTTTTAATGATTTAATTGCCTCTAAAAATGAATACGCAGTAGACATATTTGTACAATAAGGAATTTTATTTGCAAGAGTTCCTCTTCTTAATGCTCTAGCATCACTAATCCTATGCTCAGAATTTCCACCTCCAGTATTTATAACCAAAGATATTTTTTTTGAATTTAAAACATCAACTATATGTGGTCTTCCACTGCTTACTTTGTTTATTTTTTTACATTTCATTCCATTTTGTTTTAAAATTTCAGAAGTTCCTTTAGTTGCAGAAAGTGTAAATCCAAATTTAATCAATCTTTGAGCAATACCAATTATTTCTTGTTTGTGAGAATCTTTTACTGATAAGAATGCCATTCCTTTAGTAGGTAAAGAATTTGAAGCTGCTATCTGACTTTTAGCAACTGCCATTCCAAAATCATCATCAAAACCCATGACTTCACCAGTAGACTTCATTTCAGGACCAAGCAACAAATCACTATCTGGAAATTTATTAAATGGAAATATAGCTTCTTTAACAGCAAATTTTTTATTGGTTTTATAATTTAACTTATATTTACTTAACTTTTCTCCAGACATGATTCTTGATGCAATCTTTGCAAGTGGGATACCATTTGCTTTTGAAACAAATGGAACTGTTCTACTTGCTCTTGGATTGACTTCAATTACGAAAATTTCATCATTTTTAATTGCGAATTGAATATTTAAAAATCCTTTGACTTTTAAAGCCAAAGCCAATTTTCTAGTTTGTATTTTTAGTTCTCTTAATAGGTTTGCTTTTATAGATACAGGAGGCAAGCAACAAGCAGAGTCACCAGAATGAATTCCAGCTTCCTCAATATGTTGCATTATTCCAGCAACATAAACATCTTTTCCGTCAGAAATCGCATCTACATCTACTTCCATCGCATTGTCGATAAATTTATCAATTAAGATTGGATTTTGCTCCGATGCTTTGAAGGCCTCATTAATAAATTGTTTTAATTGACTTTTATCATGAACAATCTCCATAGCTCTTCCTCCCAAAACATAAGAAGGTCTTACAACGACTGGTAATCCAATTTTTTCAGCAACGTTCATAGCTTGATCAAACTTGTAGGCTATTCCACTTTCAGCTTGCTTTAATTTAAGTTTTATAAGCAATTCTCTAAATCTGTCTCTATCTTCTGCAAGATCAATCGATTTATATTGAGTCCCTAAAATAGGTAATTTATTTTCATCTAAAAATTTAGCTAATTTGATAGGCGTTTGACCTCCAAATTGCGCAATAACACCAATTAGATTTCCTTTTGATTTTTCTTTTAAAATTATATTTTCAACATACTCTTCAATCAAAGGTTCAAAGTATAATCTATCACTTGTGTCATAATCTGTGGAAACAGTTTCAGGATTGCAATTGATCATTATTGTTTCAAATCCTGCCTCTTTTAAAGAAAAGCTTGCCTGACAACAGCAATAATCAAACTCTATACCTTGGCCAATTCTATTTGGTCCTCCACCTAAAATTATTATTTTCTTTTTATTGCTTGGTTTAGCTTCGCATTCAGTTTTAATAGAAAAATTTCTTTGATAAGTAGAATACATATAGGGTGTAAAAGATTTGAATTCAGCAGCACAGGTATCAACTTTCTTAAAAACAGGCACTACTTTTAGCGCTTTTCTTTTTGATTTGACGATTGTTTCTTTTTGACCAGTTAATTGGGAGATCTTTTTGTCAGAAAAGCCTATTGATTTTATTTTATTAAATTCCTCAAAAGTTTTTGGTAGCCCTTTTGAATTTAATATTTTTTCTTCAACCACTATTTCCTTAATTTGATTTAAAAACCAAGGATCTACCTTTGATAATTTATATACAGTATCTAACGAAATTTTTTTTCTAAAAGCCTCAGCAATCAGAAGTAATTTGTTTGGAATATTGATTTTTAAATTTTTTAGGATTTCTTTTTTTGAATAGTTAAAAATATTATCTAATCCTGACAAACCAGTTTCAAGTGAAACAAGAGCTTTTTGAAAAGATTCTTTGAAGTTTCTCCCAATTGCCATTGCTTCACCAACTGATCTCATAGATGTTCCTAAAATTGCTTTTGTGTCAGAAAATTTTTCAAATGTAAATCTCGGAATTTTTGTTACAACATAATCAATTGTTGGTTCAAATGAAGCTGGCGTTACTTTTGTAATTTCATTTTGTAGCTCATCAAGAGTATAACCTACTGCTAATTTTGCGGCTACTTTTGCTATTGGAAACCCGGTTGCTTTTGAAGCTAACGCAGATGATCTTGAAACTCTTGGGTTCATTTCAATAATTACCATTCTTCCGTTTTTTGGATCTATGGCGAATTGAACATTTGAACCTCCTGTTTCAACACCTATTTTTCTTAAACAATCAATAGATGCATTTCGCATTACTTGATATTCTTTATCTGTCAAAGTTAATGCTGGAGCTATAGTAACAGAGTCTCCCGTATGAGTTCCCATTGGGTCAACATTTTCAATTGAACAGATAATTATACAATTATCATTTCTATCTCTGACAACTTCCATCTCAAACTCTTTCCATCCATCCAAACATTCTTCAACCAAAACCTGATTTTGAGGAGACTCATTCATTCCTTCTTTAACAATTTTAAAAAAATCTTTTGTTGTTCTCGCAATACCTCCACCCAATCCTCCCAAAGTAAATGAAGGTCTAATAATTGCAGGAAGACCAATTTTATTTAAGCATTTTTTCGCGTTTGAAAATTTATTTAGAACTTCTGATTTTGGTAAATCAATACCAATATCAGACATGTTCTTTCTAAATTTTTTTCTGTCCTCTGCATTTGCTATTGCTTTTGAATTTGCTCCAATAAGTTCAATTTTATATTTTTTAAGTAATCCATTTTTTTCTGCATTAATTGCAAGGTTTAATGCTGTCTGTCCACCCATTGTAGGCAGAATAGCATCCGGCCTTTCTTTTTTGATAACCTCCTCTAGTACTTCCAGTGTTATTGGTTCAATATAAGTCTTATCAGCAACACCAGGATCAGTCATTATAGTTGCTGGATTTGAGTTAATTAATATTACTTTATAACCTTCATCTTTTAACGCTTTGCATGCCTGTGTTCCTGAATAATCAAATTCACAAGCTTGACCAATAATAATTGGACCAGCTCCAATAACCAAAATTTTTTTAATGTCTCTTCTTTTTGGCATATTTTTTTATGTCTTTAATAAAATTACTAAATAAATATTTACTATCTTGTGGTCCAGGATTAGCTTCAGGATGATATTGAACTGAGAAAACTGGTTTATTTTTTAATCTTATTCCTTCAACAGAATTATCAAATAATGAAAGATGTGTTATTTCCGTATTTTTTTTTAAGCTTTGCTTAACAACTTCAAATCCATGATTTTGACTGGTAATTTCTACTTTCTTAGTAATTAAATTTTTAACTGGATGATTTGCGCCTCTATGCCCTAATTTCATTTTTTTGGTTTTTGCATCTAAAGCCAAAGCTAATATTTGATGACCCAAACATATTCCAAATAATGGAATATTTTTTTTTATTAAATTTTTTACAACTTTAATTGCATACTTTCCTGTTGCAGCAGGATCCCCAGGACCGTTTGACAAAAAAATTCCATGAGGTTTTAGATTAAGTATATTATTTGCATTTTCTTTGCATGAAACAACTTTAACTTCACAATCAAAATCAGAAAAATATCTAAGTATATTTTTTTTAATTCCATAATCTATCGCAACAACCCTAAATTTTTTCTTATTATTTTTTTTATAGCCCTTATTTTTTTTCCAAGTTTTATATCCTTTCCAAATATAAGTTTTATTAGTTGTGACCTCTTTAGCCAGATCCATTCCGTTTAAACCAGGCCATTTTATTGATTTATTTATCAGTTTATTAATATTAAATTTACCATTTTTACTGTTTGATATTGTTCCTTTTGGAGCACCTTTATCTCTTATAAAATTTGTTAAACTTCTAGTGTCAAGACCAGTTATGCCTACAATTTTATTTTTTTTGAGCCATTTATCCAAATTTTGAAGGGACCTATAATTAGAAGGATTTGTTATCTCTGAATTAAAAATAACTCCTCTAGTCCATATTTTATCAGACTCTATGTCTTCATTGTTTGCTCCTACATTACCAATATGAGGAAATGTAAAGTTTATTATTTGCCCTGCATAAGATGGGTCAGATATGATTTCTTGATAACCAGTTATTGAAGTATTGAAGCATACCTCTCCGGTTGCCTCTCCTTTATGCCCCAGCCCAATTCCTTTAAAGATCGATTTATTTTCGAGAACTAAAATAGCCGTGTTTAAATTTGAGAGGTGTGAGGTTTTATTTTTTCGTTTTAAAGTCAATTACAACTCATGAGTTAAAGGTTAATACAATAAAACGTATTTATCCGCAACAGATCTATAATAATTATTTAAAAATACAATTTTTTCTTTTGAACAATTTTGTCTATGAAGTACATTCCAGTATGTCCCTTAGAGATAAAATAGATAACAATTACAAAAATGCTCTAAAATCTAAAGATAAAAATAAGATATCAACTTATAGGTTAATTTTATCGGGAGTTAAGGATTTAGATATTAACAACAGGTCTGGCCCTAACAAAAAGGAGACAGATGATGACGATATTAAAAAGCTATTAAAAAAAATGATCAAACAAAGATCCGAATCAATCGAAATATATAAAAAAAATAATAGGTCAGATTTATTAGAAATAGAGCAAGGAGAGCTTGATGTTTTGTCCGAATATTTACCCAAGCAATTATCTGAGGCAGATACAAAAAAGATATGTGAAGAAATTATAAAAAGTTCAGGAGCCTCTTCAATTAAAGATATGGGTAAAGTCATGGGTGAATTAAAAAAAAACCATGCTGATACAGTTGATTTTTCTAAGGCAGGTCAGATTATTAAAGATTTACTTAATAGTTCATGAAATATCCAAAAGAATATTTAGACGAAATTAAAACCAGGCTTAAAGTTTCAACTGTAGTTTCTAAAACTGTCAAACTCAAAAAGAGAGGTAAGGAGTTTATTGGTTTATCTCCATTTAAAACAGAAAAAACACCTTCATTTACAGTAAACGATGAAAAAGAATTTTATCATTGCTTTAGCACAAGCGAGCATGGAAATATCTTTGACTTTGTAATGAAAACTCAAAATCTTAGATTTGGTGAAGCAGTCAAAATGCTTTCAAATCTTGCAGGAATGCAACCATATACTTTTTCAAAACAAGATGAAGAAAGAGAAAATAAATGGAAACTATATAAATCTATATGTAAAAATTTTTCTGAATTTTATACAAATGAATTATTCAAAAATAAAAAATCAATTAAAGCAAAAAATTACCTCAAAGAAAGAGGTCTATCAGGTATAGATGTTAAAAATTTTAATCTTGGTTTTGTCACAGAGGATTTAGATTATTATGAAAACCTAAAAAAAGATTATGATGAGGAAGTTATTAAAGATACGGGCCTATTTTACTTTGATGAAAAGAAAAAAAAATATATTTCAAGGTTTAGAAACAGAATTATTTTTCCAATAAATAATATATCTGGTAATACAATTGGTTTTGGTGGAAGAATTTTAGATGATAATAAAAATTTAGCTAAATATATTAATTCACCCGAGACACCTTTTTTCAAGAAAGGATCAAATTTATATAATCTTGATAAAGCAAGAAAATTATCAAATAAATTAGAAGATGTATATTTAGTAGAGGGGTATATGGATGTTATTGGCTTATCAAAAAATGGAATAGAAAATACTGTTGCAAACTTAGGAACCGCATTAACAAATAAACAGATACAAATTTTAAATCAATTCTATAATCATATTATTATATGCTTTGACGGTGATCAAAGTGGCTATAAAGCTGCATTAAGAGCAGCAGAAAATATTATTGATGAATTGAAACCTGACAAAAAAATTTCATTTTTACTCTTGGAAAATAATTTAGATCCAGATAATTATGTAAACAAATTTGGTAAAGATAAGTTTTTAGAAATTTCAGATCAGAAATCAATACCTATACATAAATTTATCTTTGAACATTATATGAATCAAACAACAGAAAGTCCTAGCTCAAAAGCAATTTTCGAAAAAAAACTCAGAGAAATTGCTTCAAAAATTCAAGATAGTTTTGTAAAAAAATATACACTAGAGTATTTTCTTGAAAAGGTTTCGGAGTTAACACCAAATATTAATTCAAAATTTAACAAAAATTATAAAATATTTCCGAAATCTCTGGCAAAAACCAAAAGTTACTATAATGAGACAAAATCATTAAAATCTTTTGAAATTAAAGAATTTTCTTTTTTATATATTTTACTTGTTAAATCAAAATTAATTTATGAAAATTTTCATTTATTAGATAATGTAAAACTATATAGTGATGAAAATAAGCAACTTTTTGCTGCAATTTTAAATCAATCAGAAAACTTATTAAATTTAGATGTTCAAGAATTGAATGTGGACAAAAATCTAGTCAGTAGAGTTATGAATTATGCTTCAGTCAAACATATAATTTCAAAAAACTTAAATGACGATGAAAAAATTTTAGAAATTTTTTCAGAGATTATACAAGATCTTAAAAATTATGAATTAGAGCAAAGAATATCTGAATTAGAATCAAAGTTTTCAAAAGATATGAGCGAAAGCACTTTTAATGAGATAAAAGAGTTAAAAAAGCTTCAAAAAATCAACTAAAAATAAAAAAAATCACGTAGATTTTTTTATAATAGACATTATATAAGTTCTTCAAACTTTTAATTGTGGAACGAATAATTACAAAATCATTTGCAAGATTAATGGGTCGAGGAATCCATAGGGGATTTATCACTCATGAGGAACTTAATAAATCCTTAGGCAAACGAAACTTGTCTAGTGAAAATCTCTCACAAGCTTTTATTCATATACTTGACGAAAATATTGTTCTTGTTGAAAAAAAATCAGATTATAAAATTTTGAGAAAAAAAGATGCTTCTTCAAAAGAAGAAGGTAAAAGTTTAGAAAAAAGCGATGACCCAATAAGAATGTATTTAAGAGAAATGGGTGGTGTTGAACTTTTATCAAGAGAAGGTGAAATAGCAATAGCTAAGAGGATTGAAGCAGGGAAAGATGTAATGTTAAATGCATTATCACAAAGTCCTATTACTGCACAACAATTTTTTGAATGGGATAAGAAATTACAAAGTGATGAAATCTTAGTCAGAGAAATCATTGATATTGACACTAATTATATGGATGACGATGACGCTAACAACGGATCTAAGAATAAAAAACAAGATGATGATCAATCTTCTGATGAAAGTAATAGCAGTGATGATGATGAATTTAATCCAACATTGGCCGCAATGGAAACAGAAATAAAGCCAAAAGTATTACAAACTGTTCACAATCTTACAAAGGAATATAACAAATTAATTAAATACCAAAAAGAGAAATTGGCTTGTGTTTTAAACTCTCAAAAGTTTTCAAATTCTAAAGAGAAAAATTACAAGAAGATTGTTGATGATATATTAGAAAATATTAAATCCCTACAACTTTCACCGTCTGTTTTAGAAGAACTAGTTCAAAAACATTATATTGAAAATAAAAAAATTATTTCATTAGAAGGAAATTTGTTAAGGCTGGCAATTGAGTCAAATATTTCTAGAGACGAGTTTATAAAATTTTATATTGGTAATGAAATAAATCCGAATCTTAAAGAATTTTTAGGTACCAATGAAATTTGGAGAAAATTTTTTAATAAAAATAAAACAGAATTTAAGAATATCAGAGATAGACTAGTTGAAATAAGTAGTAAATTAGGAATATCTGTAACTGAATATAAAAAACTAGTAAGTCGAATTCAAAAGGGAGAAAAGGAATCAAGAATTGCAAAAAAAGAAATGGTCGAAGCAAATTTAAGGTTAGTAATATCAATAGCAAAAAAATATACAAATCGAGGTTTGCAATTTTTAGATCTTATTCAAGAAGGAAATATTGGACTTATGAAGGCAGTAGATAAATTTGAATATCGAAGAGGTTATAAGTTTTCAACTTATGCCACTTGGTGGATCAGGCAAGCAATTACAAGATCTATTGCAGATCAGGCAAGAACTATAAGAATCCCTGTGCACATGATAGAAACCATTAATAAAATTGTTAGAACTCAAAGATTAATATTAAGTGAATTTGGTAGAGAAGCAACTCCAGAGGAGCTTGCAAAAAAGTTAAGAATGCCTCTAGAAAAAGTTAGAAAAGTATTAAAAATTTCAAAAGAGCCCGTCTCTTTAGAAAAACCAGTTGGAGATGAAGAGGATAGTAGCCTTGGAGACTTTATAGAAGACACAAAAGCTTTAGCCCCATTAGAACAAGCAATAAAATCAAACCTTAGTGAAGCAACAACAAAAATTTTATCAACTTTAACACCAAGAGAAGAAAGAGTTCTTAGGATGAGATTTGGAGTTGGAATGAACACTGATCATACATTGGAAGAAGTTGGATTACAATTTTCAGTTACAAGAGAACGAATAAGACAAATAGAGGCAAAAGCTTTAAGAAAATTAAAACACCCTAGCAGGTCAAAACAACTTAAAAGTTTCTTGGAAAGTTAGGACTGGGCCGTTAGCTCAATAGTAGAGTACTGCATTGACATTGCAGGGGTAGTTGGAGCGTAACCAACACGGCCCACCATTATTATGTTATTTTTAATTGATAACTTGAAAAAAATGTTATAATTAAGTGTTCATTTTTGGGCCTGTAGCTCAGTTGGTTAGAGCAGTACACTCATAATGTATTGGTCCCAGGTTCGAGTCCTGGCGGGCCCACCAAATCTAGTAAAATCAATGTTATTAAATTATAATTTTTCAAAATTTAAGTAAAACTGTAGTATCTTTATATATATATAATGAAGTTTAAAATTAAAATTAAACCGAAAGTATCTTACATTGTTTCAATATTAGTCTCTTTTGTTTTCCTTTTTTATTTTGCTTATAAAGGAGTTGTTGCATATTTAATTCATCGAGAATTGTATGGAGGAGGCTTAGATACTTTAGTTCTCTTGAGAGCATCTATATCAGGAATAATGTTTCTTTTAATTCTTTTGTTTATTCAGTTTATAAAAATACCCGATTTAAAAAGCCATCGTACGATTTTAAAGGGAGTTTTTATTGGATGGACAAGTGTATTTATAATATTAGTAATTATTAATTTAAGCTCAATTTATTTCGTTTTTTTAACTGGTTTCGTTTCGCTTTTTACATTAATTACCCTATTCAGTTTAGAGGACCAAATAAAAGAAGAAAAAAATACTCTTACTGAAAAAGAAATTTATCTTCTCCAACAACTTGCAAAAAAAAAGTAGTTCCGTTTTGAAAAGAATAATATTTTTCATTTTTTTTTTATGCCATACTAATGCTTACTCTAAAGAAATGATTCTAGATCAATTAAAAAACCCAAAATTAACAAATCAATTTCAGCAATGGAATTTTATAACTGATCAAGTAATGGGAGGTGTATCAACAGGAAAATTTAAGGTTGAGGAGATTGACGGGAGGAAGTGTTATAGGATGACAGGGGACGTATCTACAAAAAATAATGGTGGATTTATACAAATCAGAGCAAAATTAAGTCCTAAAATAAATAGTAAAAATTATAGCGGCGTATATGTGAAGGTTTATGGTAATGAAAAAAATTATAATCTTCATTTAAGGACGGGTTTAACCCTGGCCCCATGGCAATACTATAGTTACACTTTTGCCTCAACTAAAAAATGGATTAAAATCAGAGCGCCCTTAAAAGAATTTAAAAAATCAAATTTTTATCAACCTAAAAGTATATTGGGACAAAATATAATATCCATTGGTCTAGTTGCTGGTTTTGATGATTTTAAGTCTGATATTTGTCTGGGGGAAATTGGATTTTACTAAATTATTTAATTAAAAATTCTTCTAGGGTTTTAAATAACGCATTTATATCACCATCATTATTTTGAATTATTGAATTAAACTCTTCTTTCTGGGTTCTTGCTAAACTTAATCCTTCTACTATTAAGTCTCTTATTAAAGGTCTATCAGGATTTTTTGTATAAATTCTCCAGTCTATTTTTACTTGAGGTCTTTTTGATGTTGCCTCTAATACGCTATTAACAATAGTATACTTATCGTTAATTTTTTTTTGTGAAACTACATTTATTCTTGGATTTGTATAATCAACTAGTCTACTTGAAAAACTCTTTAAAAAATAACTTCTAAATAATTTTTGATATTTAGATTTTTGTTCTGTATCTATGGATTTTCTATATTTTCCCAGAGTATACATGCCTATTCCATTTATATCTACACTTCTTTCCGCAATAGCATTTAATTTAATTATCTTTGACTCAACTGGATCTTCACTAGATAATACTAAAGCTGCTTCATCAACTATTTCATTTATCAAAGCGCTAGGATCTTTTGCAAATGATATATTTAATGAATTCGTTAAAAATAAAAATATAATTAAATATCTTATTAATTTCATTTGAAAAATAATTATTGACTATCTAATTCTTCCCACTCGTCGTCGCTAAGTGTTTCAGTAGTTTTATCGATATTTCTAATTTTTCTATATCTATCTTGTAAATAAAGACTTCTAACAGATGCATAAAGGTCGACTGAATTTTTTTCTAAACTATCAAATGACTCTAAATTTTTTGCCCTGAAGTCAATTCCATCTAATAATTTTGATGCATAAAAATCTGCCTCAGAAAAATATTTAGTATCATTAACCACAGTTACATTATACCATGCATCACCACCAATAATATTAGCTACTGATCCAATTGAATCTCTAACAGTAGTAGGACCTAAAATTGGTAAAACAAAATAACATCCTGGTCCGGCACCCCATACACCAAGTGTTTGTCCATAATCTTCTTTATCACGTTTTTTTAAACCATAATAAGAAGCCACATCAAATATTCCTGCGATTCCAAGTGTTGAATTAATGATTAATCTGGCAGAGTTTATTCCTGCATCTTTAAACTGAGCTTGAAGAATATTGTTTGGAATTGTTACAACATTGCTAATGTTACTTAGAGCATTACTCGTACCCGATCTGATTGGTTTAGGGAACATTCTATATCCTTTTGCTAGCGGCTTTAAAATTATTTTATCTAATACTTGGTTGAATGTAAAAATCCCTCTATTAACTTTTTCAAAACAATCCTTAACCTCTACGTATCCATTGTTTTTCTCATTTAACTCAATTTTTCCATCATCTCCCGCAAAAGCGGAGTTACTTAAAGATGAAATAATGAGAATTATTAAAACTGAAAGAAGCTTATTCATAAAGTATTTATATTATAATAAATATTAATATAAAGATAAATTGTTTTAATTTATGCAAAAAAATGTTGAAAAAATGTCAATAAATTACTCTCCAAATTTTTATTTAAGGAAAAGAAGCTCTTTAAAAATAAAGTATCTAATTTTCCATTACACAGGAATGAAATCTGAAAATGGAGCAATAAAAAAACTTACAAGCGAACATTCTAAAGTTAGCTGTCATTATTTTATTAAAAAAAACGGAAAAATAATTCAAATTGTTCCAGATTTATATATTGCTTGGCACGCCGGAGCTTCGTCATGGAAAAATGATAAATTTTTAAATTCAAATTCAATAGGTATAGAAATATCTAATCCAGGACATGCACATGGATATTGTAATTTTAGCTCTAAGCAAATTAAATCAATAATCAGTTTGTCAAAAAAACTTAAAAAAAAATATAAAATAAAAAAAGAAAATATTTTAGGTCATTCAGATATTGCACCTTTAAGAAAAAAAGACCCAGGAGAAAAATTTCCTTGGAAATTATTGTACAAAAATAAAATATGTTTGTGGCATAATTTAAGCGAGAGACATTGTAAGAAATTAAGAAAGATTAAATTAAGTGATAGTAAATATTTTTATAAATTGTTATTTAAGTTTGGTTACAAACCAACAAATAAATTTTTTGAAAAGATTAAAATTTATAAAAATTTTCAAAGAAGATTTAGACCACAAATAATTAGCAGTATAGTTGATAAAGAGTCTTATGCTATTTTAAAATCCTTGATTTAATTGAATAAAAAAAAGTTGAAGTTTAAGTAAAAAAGAATATTTAATTATTTGCCAGATAAATGACTTATCGCTTTAATTAGTTAAAGAGGAAAGTCCGGGCTCTACAAAGACGCAGTGCCAGTTAACAGCTGGCAGGGGAAACCCTAGGGATAGTGCCACAGAAAACAAACCGCCTTATCAAGGCAAGGGTGAAAAGGTGTGGTAAGAGCACACCGGCTAAGTTGGTAACAGCTAGTGCATGGAAAACCCCACTGGGAGCAAAACTGAGTAGAGATGACATTGTTAGAAATAACTAAAAGCAGTCTTTGGCTAGTCATCAGGGTTAGTTGCTTGAGCTTCAAAGTGATTTGAGGCCTAGATAAATGATAAGTTTAAATGACAGAACCCGGCTTATAGTTTATCTGGCAGTTTATTAAAATAAATCCAAATAATTATTAATTTTTTATATTAGAGTTCCATAATATTAGCTATTGACGCCAACAAATAAAACCCATAATATCCCATAAAAACCCAAATTTAGGATAATATGGTTTATGTTTTTATCAACCTACGAAAACAAATTGGACAAAAAGGGAAGGGTTTCAGTGCCTGCATCATATAGATCATATTTATCAAACATAGGCTACAATGGAATAATTTGTTATCCATCATTTAACAATTTATGTATTGAGGCATGGCCACAAGATCGAATTGAAAAAATATCTAACGCAATAGACTCATTAAATCCATTTGAAGAAAAGAAAGATTATTTTGCAACATCTATATTATCAGAAAGTACAAATTTACAATTTGATAGTGAGGGCAGAGTTCAAATAACGACAAAATTACTAAAACATGCAAGAATTAAAAACAGCATGTTATTTGTTGGTCAAGGCAAAACATTTCAAATTTGGGAACCAACATATTTTGAAAAATTTAGGGCAAATGCTAGAAAAAAATCTAATATTAATCGAGCAAGTCTTAAATGGGAAAAGCAATTTAATAACTAAAAGGGGAGAAATATGACAATAAACTTTAAAACACCAGATATAAAAGAACTAAAACCTAGAATTCTAGTATTAGGAGTAGGAGGAGCGGGTGGAAATGCAATCAATGGAATGATTGAGGCTGGTCTTCAGGGTGTTGAGTTTATTGCAGTTAATACAGATGCTCAAGATTTAAGATTAAGTAAGGCACAAACAAAAATACAAATGGGATTAAATTTAACTAAAGGACTAGGAGCAGGTGCAAAACTAGATATAGGTCAAGCTGCTGCAGATGAATCTTTAAATGAAATTGTAAATATATTGCAAGGTGCAAATATGGTTTTTATAACCGCAGGCATGGGAGGTGGGACTGGAACTGGATCTGCTCATGTAATTGCTAGAGCTGCAAAAGAACTTAATATCTTAACAGTCGGGGTTATAACACTTCCATTTTTATATGAAGGTCCATCAAGAATGAGAAAAGCTCAACAAGGCTTAGAAGAACTTCGAAAACATGTTGATACTATTATAGTTGTTCCAAACCAAAATTTATTCAAGATTGCAAGTGAACAAACAACTTTTGAAGAATCTTTTGCTTTATCAAATGATGTTTTGCTTCATGGTGTTCAAAGTATAACTGATTTAATGGTTAGACCAGGGCTTATAAATCTTGATTTTGCTGATGTTGAAACTGTTATGAGTTCAATGGGCAAAGCCATGATGGGTACAGGTCAAGCTGAAGGAGAAGGAAGAGCTGTCAAAGCTGCTGAGTCAGCAATTAATAATCCATTGATTGACGATTATTCTTTAAAAGGGGCAAAAGGACTTTTAGTTAATATCACTGGAGGTAAAGATTTAAAATTATTTGAAGTGGATGAAGCTGTGAATAAAGTAAGAGCCGAAGTCGATCCAGAGGCAGAATTAATTATAGGAGCAATAACGGATGATAGTTTAGATGGATTAATGAGAGTTTCTATTGTTGCTACTGCATTAGATGGACAACAACCCGAGCCTAAATCAGTAATAAACATGGTACATAGAATTCAAAATAGAAATCCAGGTTATTCTGAGTTTTCAAATTCTGTATCAACTCAATCTTTCCAATTTACAAATAATAATTCAATTATTACTAATGGAGCTAACGCTCTTAAAATAGAGGAAGAAGAGAAAAATGAAGAATTGAGTTCTAAAAGTATAGATACTAGTTATGCAAACGAGTCATCAAGCACTATAAACGCTGAGGATTTAGAGCAAACTCGAGCACCCGTAGACAGCTCAGTAAACTCTGAATTTGAAAGCAATGTAGACGAGCAAGTATCTGAAAATAATGGTTTGGAGAATTTTGAGTTGAGTGATGATGATACCCCAGAGCTGTTTAATTCGGATGCTAACGAGGAGTTATCAACTTCACCAGAAGAGATAAAATCTGAGGAAGAAGAAGATTTAGAAATTCCAGCATTTTTGAGAAGACAAAAGAATTAATGGTCTTCAAAAAAATAAATGAATGCCACCATAAATCTGGAAAAACATTTTCCAGTATTACTAAACGAATTAGTTAGTATTATTTCCCCTCTTTATGGTGGCACATTTATCGATTGCACATTTGGTGCGGGCGGTTGTTCAAAAAAGATATTAGAGAATAACTTAAATAATATAATAGCACTAGATAGAGATAATTCTGTCAATAGTATAGCTAATCAATTCCACACAAAGTATAAAAAAAGATTTAAATTTTATAACAAAAAATTTTCGGATATTGGTCAAATAAAGGAAGATAATATTAAAGCAATTATTTTTGATCTGGGATATTCATTAAATCAGATTTCTGATCTAAATAGAGGCATATCTTTTAATAGCAAAGGCAAACTAGATATGAGGATGGGATTAAATGATTTTTCTTGTGATGATGTAATATCAAAAATGAGCCAACAAAATCTTTTTAAAATCTTCAAGTATTTTGGAGATGAAAAATATGCAAAACCAATATCAAAAAAAATAGTACAATTAAGAAAAAATAAAAAAATTAAAACTGAAAATTTAGTAGAAATCATTGAAGGTGTAAAAAAAAAGAAAAGTGGAAAAAATAAATCCACTAAAGTTTTTCAAGCTCTTAGAATTTTTGTAAATAAAGAGATAACCGAGCTGATATATGGTTTAATAAAAGCTTATGATATTTTGCCAGTTGGCGGAGTAATAGCAGTTATTACTTTTCATTCTATCGAGGATAAAATAGTAAAGTTTTTTTTTAAAGAATACTCAGAAGTAAAAAATTCTTCTAGGTATTTACCGAAAAGTAATTCAACTAAAAAGTATTTTAATTTAACCAAAAAAAAACCAATAACTCCATCATCAATTGAGATTAATATTAATCCTCCCTCAAGATCAGCAAAACTTAGATTTGCATACAAATTAGAAAATGGATGTAACTTTAAAAAATTTATTAGTAATTTTAATTATTTAATAGATATAGAAAATTTGAACTTTAATGCATAAAAAAATTCTTTTATTTATACCAATTATTATTCTTATAATCTCAACTGCTTATACAAAAAATTCGACAAAAAAGCTTGATAAACAAATTTTTGAAATTCAAGAAGACATCAGAGCTCTCAATGATATTTATGAGTTAGTTTTATTTGATTTCAACTATCTTACATCACCAAATAAGTTAATGGAATATTCCAGAATATATTTTGATAAAGAATTAAAAAAAAAAAAAATTACAGATTTAAAAATTCTTAAATTTAATAATGAATAATATTGACGAAAATTTTAAATTTGAAGCAAATAGATCAAATTTAAAAATATCTTTTGAACGTATATCATTCATTTTTTTCATTTTTTTTATAATTACAATTATTTTTACATCTAAAACTATCTATTTAGGATTTAAGAAAACAAATCAAACTCAAACTGTAAAAGAAAAAGAGAAATATAGAGCATCTATCATGGATAGAAATGGAAATATTATTGCTAAAACCGTGCGTGTGACTAATTTGGGCATAAATCCAAATCAGCTAATTAACAAAGAAAAATTATTAATTTCTTTAAAATTAATATTTCCTGACAAGAATTTTGAAAAGGAAATCAATGGAAAAAAATTTTTTTATGTCAAAAAGAAAATATCTCCAGCAAAACTTGAAAAAATAAAATTACTAGGAGAAAAATCGTTTAAAGAGGAAGAAAACATTGCTCGTGTTTATCCTAACGGTAATCTATTCAGTCATATATTGGGACAGATTGATACAGATAACAATGGTGTGTCTGGTATAGAAAAATCTTTTGACTATGAATTAACAACTTCAAACAAGCCATTAAAGCTTTCTTTAGATACTGAAATACAATATTTGATAAGAGAGGAACTAATAAAATTTCAAGAAATTTTTAATAGTTATGGAAGTACAGCTATTTTAATGAATGTTAACAGTGGTGAGATTCATTCAATGGTTTCTTTACCAGATTTTGATTTAAATAAAAGAGAAGACATTTCTGATAGAAAATTTATAAACAGATCCACAAAAGGTGTTTATGAACTTGGATCAGTTTTTAAAACATTTACATTGGCTGCTGGGCTTCAACAAAATGTTATCCAAGAAGATACTCTTTTTAAAAATTTACCAAAAAAAATAAAATGTGCCGGAAGGTCAATCTCTGAATATGATATGGACATTCCATCAAGTCTTACTGCTGAAGAAATATTAATTAGATCTGGAAATATTGGTTCAATCAAAATTGCTCAGAAAGTCGGTTTAGAAAATTTTAAAGATTTTCTAGAAAATTTAGATTTATTAAATAAAATACAATTTGATATAGAGGAAGTTGGAAATCCAATTCCCTTCAAATGGGGAAAATGTAAATTAGCTACATCAGCATATGGTCATGGTATTACAACCACACCACTTCAACTTGCAAAAGCCTATGCAATAATTGCAAATGGTGGATATAAAATAAAACCAACTTTAATTAAAAAAGAGAAAAATTTAAAAAGAGGTGAGCAAATAATAACACAAGAAAATTCCAATAAAATTAATGAAATATTGAGAAAAATTGTAACATCCGAACAGGGCACAGCTAATTTAGCAAATATTGCTGGTTATGAAATTGCTGGAAAAACAGGAACAGCTCAAAAATCTATTAAGGGTAAATATTCTAAGAAAAAAATAAATACTTTTGCTTCAATTTTTCCAATATCTTCTCCAAAATATGTTTTAATTGTTTTGTTAGATGAACCAAAATTGAGTGAAACTTATATTTATGAATATAATGATGGTAAAAAAAGGAAGATAACAGGTACACCTTTTAATACTGCTGGCTGGACTTCTGTTGAAGTTGCCAAAAATATAATTGAAAAAATTGGGCCTATTTTAGCCATAAAATATTAAGAAATTTCATAATGATATTAAAAAGCTTTTTTAAAAATCTTAAAAAAGATTTTAATAATAAAAGTTTTAATGGATTTGAATTTAATTCAAAAAAAATAAAAAAAAATTATATATTTTTTGCAATACAGGGTACTAAATTTAATGGAAATAATTTCATAGATGATGCCATTAAAAGAGGAGCTCGAATAATAGTATCAAATAAATTTAAAACTGGAGTCAATAAAGGTGTATTATATATAAAAGTAAGCGATCCTAGATTAGCCTTATCAAGTTTTGCAAATAAATATTATAATAAAAAACCAAATAATATAATTGCTGTAACTGGTACAAACGGTAAATCATCTATAGTCAATTTTTATTACCAGATATTAAAACTTAATAAAAAAAGAGTAGCCTCAATTGGAACTTTAGGCGTCAAATCCAATGGTGTTAGCTTAAAACTTAATAATACAACTGTTGATGCTATTACAATTAATAAAATGCTTGCAAATTTAAAGAAAAAAAAAATTGAAAATGTAATTTTAGAAGCATCAAGTCATGGCCTTCATCAAAAAAGATTACATGGTATTAAATTTAGTACATCTATATTCACTAATTTAAGCAGAGATCATTTAGATTATCACAAAAATTATAAAAATTATTTTAATTCAAAATTAATTTTATTTAATGAGTTGACAAATAAAAATGGAAATTTGATATTTGATAATGATTTAAAATATTCACAAATCTTTAAAAAAATAGCTAAAAGAAAAAAATTAAATATATTAAACATTGGTACATTAGATAGTCATTTAAAAATTAATTCAATTAAAATTTTAAATAACTACCAACATATAAAGTTTACTTTTCAAAATAAGGAATACCAATTTAAAACAAGCCTGATTGGAAAAATACAAATTAAGAATTTGATGATGGCTATTGCAGCAGCAATTAAAAGTAATCTAAAAATTGATGATATTGTTAAAAAACTTAAGTATATTAAACCCGCAAAAGGAAGGCTCGAGATAATCGGAACAACCAAAGATAATTCAATTTTTATTTTAGACTATGCTCATACTCCAGAGGCTCTTAAAACAAGTATAGAAAATATTAAAGAACAATTTGGGTTAAGAAAAATTAATATTGTATTTGGATGTGGCGGTGAAAGAGATAAAGAAAAAAGACCAATAATGGGCAAAATTGCTAACAAACTATGTAATTATATTTATCTTACAGACGATAATCCTAGAAGTGAAAGTCCAGAAAATATCAGAGCAAGTATTAAGAAATCAATTTTACCATCTAAGATGATTGAAATACCATCAAGAAAATTAGCTATAAAAAAAGCAATTTTAAATAGTAAGTCTGATGAGGTCTTAATTATTGCAGGAAAGGGACATGAAAACACTCAAGAATATATTAAGAAAAATAAATTTTCTGACAAAGATAATATAAAAAAATCAATAATTTTAAAAAATAAAATTTTATCAAATGATTGGAAATTAAATATACTTAAAGAAATTATAAATAACAAAAAATTAGATAGAATAAAAAATTTAAAAATTGGCACTAATTCGAAAGAACAAAATAAAGGTAAAATTTTCCTTGGAATTAAGGGTAAATCTTTTAATGGAAATGATTTTGCAGACGAAGCTCTAAAAAATGGAGCAAAATTAGCAATACTTCAAAATAACATAAATGATAGTAAAAAAAAGATTAATGTTAAAAGTACTTTAAGATTATTAATTAAATTTTCACAAAAGATAAGAATTTCCTCTAATGCATCTCAAGTTGCAATTACAGGATCTTCAGGCAAAACTTCGCTGAAAGAATTGTTAGGACAATGTCTTCAAAAAAATTATTCCACAATATTTTCAAAAAATTCATTCAATAATAAATTTGGTTTACCGATTTCATTAATAAATTTAAATAAGGATACGACTTATGGAATATTTGAAATTGGAATGGATAAAAAGGGAGAAATAGACTATTTATCAAAATTAATTAAACCAGACGTTGGAGTTATTACAAATATTAGTTATGCGCACGCCAAAAATTTTAAATCTTTATTAGATATAGCTAAAGCCAAATCAGAGATTATTTTCAACATAAGAAAAAATGGTACAATTGTATTGAATAAAGATGATAAATATTTTAATTTTTTTTCAAATTTAGCACATAAAAATAATTTAAATATCATTTCTTTTGGTAGACATAAAAATTCTAATATTAGATTATCTAAATTAAAAAAATCTACGAAATCTTATATAATTTATATTGACGTAGCTTCTAAAACTTTTAATTTTAAAATTAATAATAACCTATTACCTTATTTGAATAATATATTAGCTTCCATAGCAGTATGTAAAAGTTTAAATATCATTGACAAATTAAAAAGTAACTTTTTTTCTAATTATAAAATACCAAGCGGTAGAGGAAATATAAAAAAATTCACTATCGGCTCTAAAAAAGTTAATATAATAGATGAAAGTTATAACTCAAATCCATTATCTCTTAATTTCTCAATTAAGAAATTTGATAATTTAAAAGTAAATCCAAATAAAAAATTTATGCTACTCGGTGACATGTTAGAATTAGGAAAATTTTCAAAAAAACTTCATATTGAAGCTGCAAAAGATATCAATAAGGCAAAGTTCAAAAAGTTGTTTGTTTATGGGAATTATATCACAGAAACATTTAACAAAATTAGAACACAAAAAAGAGGAAGAATACTTAAATCAACTAGTGAAATTCTTAATATAATAAAAAATGATTTAAATAATGGTGATTTTTTAATGATAAAGGGCTCAAATTCTACAGGACTAAATCAAATAACCAAACAAATTGGATCAAAATCTTAATGTTATTTGAACTTTTTTCAATTCTAGTAGATCAATTTAGTTTTTTGAATGTTTTTAAATATTTAACAGTAAGAACTGGTCTTTCTATGTTTACAGCTATGGTTATTGTTTTTTTAGTTGGAAACCCATTAATTAATTTTTTTTCTTCAAAACAGATTCATAATCCAATCAGAGAAGATGGACCTAGCGATCATATAATTAGAAAAATTGGAACACCTACAATGGGAGGGGTAATAATATTACTAGGTGTTTTTTCAGGAGTATTGCTATGGTCTGACTTATCAAATCCTTACAATTGGTTTTTAATATTTATTGCAGCATCTTTTGGATTACTGGGAGCTTATGATGATTATAAAAAAATAAAGTTAAAAAGTTCGAATGGAATTTCTTCTAAATTAAAGTTCTCTCTACAAATTATTTTAGCTTTGATTGGTATATTTATACTTTATATCACAAGTAATTCTGATCAAATAAACAATCTATATTTTCCTTTTTTCAAAAACTTAGTAATCAATCTTGGCTGGTTTTTTATACCTTTTTATATGTTCATATTAGTTGGAGCTTCAAATGCAGTTAATTTAACAGATGGTTTAGACGGATTAGCAACAGTTCCTGTTATGTTAGTTGCCGCTTGTTTTGCATTTATTAGTTACGTCTCTGGTAACATAATTTTTTCTGATTATCTCCAGATTGCATATATAGAGGGTGTAGGAGAAGCTTCTATTTTTTGTGGATCAATAATCGGGGCTTGTTTAGGTTTTTTATGGTTTAATGCACCACCGGCAAAAATTTTTATGGGAGATACTGGTTCTTTATCATTAGGTGGTTCACTGGGAGCAGTTGGTATAATAACTAAGCACGAAATTGTGTTAGCAATAACAGGCGGATTGTTCGTTTTAGAAGCTGTTTCTGTAATAGTTCAAGTTATTTCCTATAAATTAACAGGTAAAAGAATATTTAAAATGGCTCCAATACACCATCATTTTGAAAAAAAAGGATGGCCAGAGTCAACGGTTGTAATTAGATTTTGGATAATTTCTATTATTCTAGCGATGATTGGATTGGCAACTTTGAAACTTAGATAATGAAATTAAAAAATGAAACGTTAATTAAAAATTTTTTAATTTATGGTTTTGGAAAATCTGGAATTTCATCATTAAAATATTTAAAAAAGAAAAATAGGTGCTTTATTTTCGATGATGATAAGAAAAAAATTAAAAATAAATATAAAAAATTTTTTATTTCTAAATCAAAATTATTAAATAATAATTTTGATTATATAGTTATAAGTCCCGGTATTAATATAAATAGATGCCAGTTATCAAATTATTTAAAAAAGAACCAAAAAAAAATTATTACTGATTTTGATATTTTTTATAAATTTAACCCTAAAGTTTTAACAATTACGATTACTGGTACGAATGGAAAGTCAACTACAAGTAAGTTGCTTTATGATATTTTAAAGAAACACCATTATGATGCTAGGCTAACCGGAAATATTGGAAATCCTATTTTAGAGGAAAAAAGAGTTACCAAAAATACTATCTTTATTATTGAGGCCTCTTCTTATCAGCTGGCTTATAGTAAATATTTCAAATCAAAATTTTCTATAATCATTAATATTTCCCCAGATCATTTAGAAAGACATAATACAATGAAAAATTATGTATTATCAAAATTAAAATGTGTAATAAGACAAAACGAAAATGATGTAGCAATAATAACGAATACTAATTTATTGAAAGACTTATTAAGAACTAAAAATATAAAATCCAAAATAATATATGTAAGTAAAAATAAGTATACATATTTAAAAAATAAATTGAGTAATGATAATTTTAAAAATTCCGTAAATTTTCAAAATTTAAATTTTTTATTTGAGCTATCGAAACATATGAAACTTAATTTAAAAACTGTAATAAAAACAATTAATAAATTTAAACCTTTGAAATTTAGACAGGAAGTGATCCATCAATCAAAATATTTAAAAATAATAAATGATTCTAAGTCAACAACATTATCTTCTACTGTTCCATTTTTAGAATCTAATGAAAAAATTATATGGATCTTGGGAGGATTATTTAAAAAGGGAGATAAATTTAATTTAAATAAAAAGTATTTTAAAAATTTAGAAGCATATATTTACGGGAAAGATAGACAAGTTTTCCTCAAACTATTTAAAAATAAAATTAAAGTTAATCTATCAAAAGATTTGAGAAATACTCTTAAATTAATTCCAAACCTTAAGGAAATAAGAACAAAAGTTACAGTTTTATTTAGCCCATCGGCCGCATCATTTGATCAATATAAAAATTTTGAAGAAAGAGGTAGACAATTCAATATTTTAATTAAAAGATATTTACCAATTGAATGAATAAATATTTTGATACATTTTATGATTGGTGGAAAAACATCGATAAAACAATTTTTTTGATAATAAGTCTATTATTTTCACTGGGATTATTCTTTTCTTTAGTTTCAACTTCAATAATTGCATCAGATAAATTAAATACAAATTCTTACTATTTTTTTTTAAAACATTTAATTTTTGTTTTAATAGGAATATTTTTAATTTTATTTTTATCTCTACTAGATCAAAAAATTTTAATTAGATTATCAGTCGTATTATTTGTTATCACATTTATAAGTTTATTCTTAGTTCCCTTAATAGGAGTGGAGGTCAAAGGATCAAAAAGATGGTTAGATATTGGCTCATTACCTAGGTTTCAACCTATCGAAACTTTAAAACCTTTTTTTGTTATTGTTATTTCACTAATAATTTCATTGGAAAAAAAAAACCTTTATATAAAATATCTCTTGAGTTCAGCCATTTTATTGCCAATTATAATTTTACTCTTATCTCAACCAGATTTAGGACAAACATTATTAATAATATCTGTTTGGCTTGCCATTATTTTTGTTTCAGGAATAAATTTATTACTTTTCGCAATTTCATTATTAGTTATGGGTTCATTAACTCTATTTTTAGTCTTTTTGGTGCCAAAGTTTGAATACATAAGAATAAGATTAATGTCATTTTTAGATAATTCTAGCGGTAATAATTACCAGGCTGATAAAGCAAGCGATGCAATATCCAGCGGAAGTTTTTTTGGAAAAGGAATAGGTGAAGGAACTTTAAATTCAAGAATACCAGAAGCACATACAGATTATATAATTTCTGTCATTGCAGAAGAATTTGGAGTAATTATCTTAATAGGTATAATATTACTTTATTTAATATTATCTTATAGAGTTTTAAAAAAAATAAATTTTACAAAAAATAATAATTTTAAACTTATATTAGTTGGAAGTATTTCAATAATACTATTGCAAACTTTTATTCATATTGGTGTAAATATAAGAATGCTTCCTACTACAGGCATGACTATGCCATTTATTAGTTATGGCGGTTCTTCAATAGTTGGAACATCAATTTTGACAGGAATAATATTAAATTTGACGAAGAGAAAATTAAATTAGTATGAAAAATATACTTATAGTAACAGGTGGTTCTGGAGGCCACGTAGTACCATCTACCTCTTTGTTTGAACATTTGAAAAACAAATTTTCTGTAAAAATGGTATCTGATTTGAGAGGAAGTAAATATATAAATACTGAAAAATTTAAATATGAATTAATAGATGTACCTAATTTATTTTTAAAACCTTATTTACTTCCGATAAATATTTTTAAATATTTTCTAAACATTTTTCAATCTATTAGATTTTTAAAAAATAATAAGACAAATATTGTGATTAGTACTGGTGGGTACATGACATTTCCATTTTGCTTAGCTGCATTTATATTACAAAAAAAAGTTTTCTTGTTTGAGCCTAATAGTGTTTTAGGTAGATCTAACCGCTTTGCTTTGAAATTTTCAACAAAAATAATTTGTTATGATGAAAATTTAAGAAACTTTCCAATAAAATATAACTCTAAAAAAGTTATAGTCAAACCTATTTTAAAAAAAGAAATATATAACTTAGAAAAAAATATAATTAATTTAAAAAAGGAAATAAAAAAAATTCTTATCATCGGTGGCAGTCAGGGTGCATCGTTTTTTGACGAAAATATTACTGAATTAATTATTGAAATTTCAAAAAAACGAAATTTCGAAGTTATACAACAAATATCAAATATTAATAATTTATCTTCAATAAAAAATAAATATGACAAATCAAATATAAACCACAAATTTATTGAATTTACTAATGATAGTCATGAACTCTACAATGGTATAGATCTAGCAATTACCAGAGGAGGCGCAAGCACATTAAGTGAACTTTCATTCTTAAACATACCGTTTATTTCAATACCTCTCCCAACTGCAAGAGATAATCACCAATTCTATAATTCAGAATTTTACTATAAAAAAAATTGTTGTTGGTTAATAAAACAAAAAGAATTCGAATTTAAAAAATTTTCTAAGATGATATTTGAAATATTTAACGATTATAAATATTACAACGAAAAATTTAAAAATCTTGAGGAAATTACTAAAAAAAATACTTGGAATAATATAAACAATAAGATTATAGAAATTATAGATGAAAATTAATATTGGAAAAACTGAACTAATTCATTTTGTTGGAATTGGTGGTATTGGCATGAGTGGCTTAGCATTAATAATGGACAGTTTAGGCTTTAAAATACAAGGAAGTGACAAATCAGATAATAAAAATCTTAACTTACTAAGAAAAAGAAAAATTCCAATTTATTTAAATCATAATAAGCAAAATATAAAAAATTGTACTGTATTAGTAGTTTCATCAGCTATAAAAAAATCAAATCCAGAATATAGGCATGCTAAAAAATTAAACTTACCAATATATAAAAGAGGAGAATTGTTAGGTCATATAGTTTCTTTAATGAAAAATATTGTTGTGACGGGATCTCACGGTAAAACAACCACAACATCAATTTTGTCAAACATTTTGAATTATGCAAAATTAGATCCAACAATAATAAATGGAGGTGTTTTAAATTCGATAGGGAGTTCGGCTAAATTAGGAAAAAGCGATTGGAGTTTGGTTGAGTCTGATGAGTCAGATGGTAGTTTTCTCCAAATACCTTTTAATTACTCGATAATAACCAACGTTGATAATGAACACTTGGATTATTACAAAACAATGAAAAATCTAAAAAACAAATTTATAGAATTTATTAATAAAACACCTACATTTGGAAAGGCTTTTTTGTGTTTAGATGATAAAAATATAAAAAATATTTTACCAAAACTTAAAAATAATAATTATTATACTTTTGGTCTAAATCAGAAATCAAATTTTCATATTTTCAATATAATACAGAATAGAAAATATTCGCAATTCAGTATTAGAATTAAAATACCTGGTATGACGAAAATTATAAAAAATATTTCAATACCTTTATTAGGTTTACATAATATAAAAAATGCAACATCAGCATTAGCAGTAGCGTTTTCAATTGGTGTATCAGATAAAATAATTAAATTAGGTCTAAAAAACTTCAATGGTGTCCAGAGGAGATTTAACTTCTTATTCGAAATAAATAAAGTGCCATTTTTTGATGATTATGCACATCATCCAACTGAAATTTCATCTGTATTAGATGGTGTTAGCAAGGTATATGATAAAGAAGAAATAGTTTGCATTTTTCAACCACATAGAATTTCAAGAGTAAAAAATTTAAAAAAAGATTTTTCAAGATGCTTTAAAAAAGCTAATACGATTTTACTTTGTCCGATCTATAAAGCAAGTGAGACAATAAAATTAGGTTTTTCTTATACTAAGTTTGCAAAATTAATTGCAAAAAATTCTAAAGTTAATTTGATAATGCTTAAAAATGAAATAGATTTAAAAAAAATTATCAAAAATATAGCATTTGGAAATAAAATTTTTATTGCCATGGGTGCTGGATCTGTATCAAATTGGGTAAGAAATCTGAATTAACATGGAATTGAAAGATATTGAGAATTTTAAAAATAAATTTAATTCAGATTTATTTTTTAATATAGATATCAAAAAGTTTAATTGGTTTAATATAGGTGGCAAATCAAAAATCTTTTTTAAACCAAAAAATCTCTTAGAATTAAAAGAATTTCTAAAACTTTATAATAATAGAGGAAAAATGTTTATATTAGGAATGGGTTCCAATGTATTATTTAGAGATAAAATTTACGAAGGTGTAATTATCAAACTTAGTAAAAATTTTAGTTCATTATCAAAATTAAAATCAGATACTTTAATTGCTGGCTCAGCTTGTTCACAAAAAAAGCTCTCAGAATATGCCTTAGAAAATGGAATAAGTGGTTTTGAATTTATGTATTGTATCCCTGGTTCAGTTGGAGGTGGTCTTCAAATGAATTCTGGTTGTTTTGGAGCAGAATTTAAAGATAAATTAATGTCACTACAATGTATTGATACAAATGGAAATATTAAAATTATACCATCCAACAAAATTAAATTTAAATACAGAAAAATAGAATTAAATGAAGACTTAATTTTTTTAAGTGCTACATTTAAAGGTGAATTATCAAACAAAAACAAAATAAAAAATTTGATGCAAGAATTGACAACAAAAAAAAATAATTCTCAACCTCTAAAAATTAAGACAGGGGGAAGCACTTTTAAAAATCCAATTGATCAAACAACAAAAAAAGCCTGGGAGCTGATAAAAGAATCAGTTCCAGAAGACATTAATTTTGGAGATGCTTGTATATCAAAAAAACATTCAAATTTTTTTGTTAATAAAAATAATGCATCTTTTGATGAAATGAATTCATTAATAGATTTTGTTAAAAAAAATGTTAAAGACAAAACTGGTATTAATATTGATTTGGAAATCAAAATTATAGAATAGTGAAAAAAATTCTAATTTTAGCTGGAGGTTATTCTAAAGAAAAAGAAATAAGCATTCAAACATCAAAAAGTGTTCTTTTTGAGTTAAAAAAAGATAAAAAATATATAATCAAAGTTGTAAATCCTGATGGACAATTTGTAAAAGTGTTAAGAAAGTTTAAACCTAATGTAGTATTAAATTTATTACATGGAAGATATGGGGAAGATGGTTATATTCAAGCAATTTTAGAATCAGAAAAAGTTAAATATACTCATTCGGGAGTATTATCTTCATCTTTAGCAATCGATAAAGAGTTATCAAAAAAAATATTTATAAAAAATAAAATTCTTACACCAAAATTTTTGAAATATTCCTTTAAAACCTCAATGAATAAAAAACAATTTCTTAAAAAATTAAAAAGTAAACTTGGCTTTCCCCTGATAATTAAACCATTAAATGAAGGCTCAAGTGTAAATGTATTCATTTGTAATAAAAAAAACGTAATTAAAAATATAAATAAACTCCTTGATTACGGAGAAATTCTTCTTGAGAAATATATCCCAGGAAGAGAAATACAAGTTGCGATTTTATCAGGGAAAATATTGGGAGCAATTGAATTAAAACCGAAAAGAAAATTCTATGATTATCAGGCTAAATATAATCCTAAAGCTAAAACTGAGCATTTAATTCCAATCAACATTTCTGATAGACAATATAATGAAGTGACAAAAATAGCTCAAAAAGCCCATCGATTATTGAAATGTAGAGGGGTTTCGCGTTCAGACTTTAGATTTTTTAAAGATAAGTTTTATTTACTAGAAACAAATACACAACCAGGAATGACCTCGCTATCATTGGTGCCTGAAATAGCAAAATTTAATAACATTACTTTCAAAAATTTGATAAAAAAAATTTTAGCAGATGCTTCAATTAAAAAATAAAAAAAGATCATATTTTTATGTATTTGCTTTCTTATTTTTAACTACAATCACAAATCAAAATTATTCGAATATTTTTACTAATTTTTTTTTAGTGAAAGATATAAACATTGAAGCTAATACAAACGAAATTAGAAATATTTTGAAAGAAAAAACAAATTTTTTAATCAACGAAAACATTTTTTTTTTAAATAGAGAATTAATTTTATATAAATTAAAAAGTTTAAAATTTATTGAAAATATTAAAATTCATATAGAATTTCCATCAACTGTTAAAATTCAAGCTAAGAAAACAGAATTAATTGCTATTACTTATATAAATCAAAAAAAATATTTTGTTGGTTTAAATGGTAATTTCATTTCAGAAAAAGCTATTTCTATTAATAAAAAATTACCAATAATATTCGGAAAATTTAAAATTCATGATTTTATAGAAATAACCAATCTATTAAAAAAAAAAAATTTTAAATACAATAAAATAAATAAATATTATTTTCACAAAAATAAAAGATGGGATTTGTATTTTGAAAACAATGTAATAGTGATGCTTCCAAACAAGAATATAGAACATTCATTAAATATTTATCAAAATTTTAATAAAATAAATCAAATAAATCCAAATACGATAATTGATTTGAGAATTCCAAAAAGATTGATTTTAAAAAGTGAATAAAGAAAAATATATCAATATATTAAATTTTGGTTTTTCTAAAATTAGATTTTCTGTATTTGATAGCAATTTAAATGAAAGATTTTTAGGATCTTCAAATGTAATTTTAGAAACTGATTTTTCAAATCATTTTAAAAAAATCAACAATATAGTTAAACTAGCTGAAAAAAAAATTTCAAGACACATTCAGGATATTGTTTTAACTTTAGATCCAAATGATTTATTTGTAATAGCAATATCAATTGAAAAGAAGCAAGATGAAAAATCAGAATTTAATAAAATTTATTCAAATGTATTATTGGAATTAGATCAATTAATTAAACTTCACTACAATAGTTATAAAATTATACATGTATTTCTTGACGAATGTATTATCAATAACCAAATTTACTTTGAACTACCAAAAGAAAAACATCAAATTAATAACATTAAATTTAATTTTAAAATAATTTGTTTTAATAAAAAAAATTTAGATTATTTATTAAATTTATTTAAAAAAAATAATCTAAATGTTAAAAGTATATTTTGTACTAGTTATGTAAAATCTTTGTATTATTCGAATGAATTTAATATTGATAATTTTTCTTTTTTGGATATTGGCTGGGAGAGAACTACAATTATAAATTTTAAAAATAAAAAATTTAAATTAATTCAATCTATTCCAATTGGAGGAAATCATATAACAAAAGATATATCAAAAATTTTTAGTATTCCATTATCAGATGCTGAAAAAATAAAGAAGTCATTTAATAAATCTGAAACTGTATTTTCTTATGGAAACAATAATTTTGATAAAAATACTTATTTAAAAGAGTTGTCAAATAAAAATATTTCGATAGATAAATTGAAGAAAGTAATATTATACAGAATTCAAGAGATTATTGATTTATCATTAACTAGTTTAAAAAATTCAAATAAAAATTTAAACTTTAGAAATACTGAGCTTTTTTTTATAGGAGAGGGGTCATCATTGTTAAATAATAATACCTTTTACCTTAATGATGAATTTGAATTTAAATCAATTAATTTTTATCAAGAGACAGATAAATTACTTTTTAAGAGTATTTTGAGTTATTATCTTAATACTGATCAATTACCTAAAAAAGGTATTAAAAAACAAGGTTTATTTGAAAAATTCTTTAATTTTTTTGATAAATAACTGTATTTTCCTGTAATATTTATTGAGTATTTTAAAACTGACAGTTTTATATAAATGTCTAGTGTCAATATTAACTCAAAAAACTATTTCAAAAAAAATCTCCTTAAACGGAATAGGTATACATAGTGGAAAAAAAGCTGAGTTGAATATAATTCCTGCTTCGCCAAATTCAGGAATAATATTCAAAAGAATTGATCTTTCTAAAAACAACATTGTAGTACCAAATTTTAATAATGTATCGGATACAACATTATGTACGACGATTTCAAATGAATTTGGAGTTAAAGTATCAACAATTGAACATTTAATGGGAGCATTTTACGGTTTTGGCGTTGACAATGCGATAGTAGAAATAAGTTCTCAAGAAATACCAATATTGGATGGATCAGCCAAGATATTTATTGAAAATTTTAAAAAAGTTGGTTTAAAATTTAGCGATCAACCTATTAAAATCATAAAAATTAATAAAGAAGTTTCTATAAAAGATAACGAAAAATTTATAACTATAGAAAAATCTAATGTAGCAAGTGAAATAGAATTTGAAATTAAGTATAAAAATAAAATTATTAACACACAAAAAAATAAAAAAAATATTTTTGAGGATAATTTAAGTGATATTTTTGAATCGAGAACGTTTTGTCTTTATGAAGATATAGAAAAACTAAAAAAAATGAATCTAGGAAATGGAGGGAGTTTAGAAAATGCAATAGTTATAAAAGATAAAAACATTCTTAATAAAGATGGTTTGAGAAATAATCTTGAGTTTGTTAATCATAAAATATTAGATTGCATGGGTGATTTATTTTTATCAGGTTATAAAATTATAGGATCACTAAAATGTTCACAGGGTGGCCACAAATTAACAAATGAGCTTTTAAAGAAAATTTTCAATGATAGCTCCAATTATTCAATGATTGAAATTAAAGGTAAGCAACTTCCACATACATTTGCTAATTACCAATATCTAAAATCTATTGCTTAAAAGTTACAATTTTAAAATATATCTGATAAAATAATCAGATGGGTATTAAATATAAACTTGCATACATTATTATTTTTTTAGTTGTCTTTTCTTGTTCAAAAAAGAGTGAGAAAGTAACTACTTTAAAAGAAAAAAACTTAGAAACCCAAATGATTGAAGTCTACAATCAGGCTATGAAAGAATTTGAGCGAGGTGATGTAATTTATGCAGGACAAAAATTTGCAGAGGCAGAGTTATTATATCCTCAATCAATATGGGCTCCTAGAGCGGTATTAATGTCAGCATATGGCTATTTTTCTCAAGGTTATTATAATGATGCTATTATTGATTTAGAGAGATTTTTATTTAAATATAAAAATCATCCTCAAACAGATTATGCTTATTATTTATTAGCATTGTCTCACTATGATCAAATTGTGGATGAAAAAAAAGATTTAAATGAAATATTAGAAGCAAAAAAAAATTTTCAGATTGTGATAAATAATTTTCCTAATACAGATTATGCTAAAGACTCAAAATATAAATTGGACTTAATACTTGAATTAATGGCATCGAAAGAAATGTATTTGGCAAGATACTATTTTCAAAGAGAGAAATGGATACCGGCAATAAATAGATTTAAAAAAGTTATTAATGATTATGATACTACAATTTATGTCGAGGAAGCATTACATAGGCTAGTTGAACTTCATTATAAAATTGGTTTAGTTGAAGAAGCGCAAAAATATGCACTATTATTAGGATATAATTATCAATCAAGTAAGTGGTATGAAGCTAGTTATAAACTAATTAACAAAAATTATGACGTAAAAAAAATTGATGGTTCGAAGCAATCAAAAAATCTTTTAAAAAAATTAAAAACACTTTTTAAATAAAAAACTTCTGTGGAAAAAAAAAAAATAGAAAAAGAATATTTATTAAAATTAAATCTTTTAAATAAACATAACAATCTTTATTATGATAAAAGTAAGCCTCAAATTTCAGATAGCAAATATGATAAGTTAAAAGCAGAAATACAAAATTTAGAAAAAAAATTTAAATTTTTGAATAATATAAATTCGCCATCAAAAACTGTGGGATTTAAACCCTCAAAAATTTTCGAAAAGTATAAACATAAAGTACAAATGCTTTCTCTATCAAATGCATTCGATTATGAAGATTTAAGAAATTTTGAAAAAAAAATACTAAATTTTTTAAACAAAAATACAGAACTTCAATATAGTGTAGAACCTAAAATTGATGGAGTATCAGCTTCCTTAACATATAGAAATAAAGAGCTTGTACATGGTGTTTCAAGAGGGGATGGGAAAATTGGAGAAATAATTACAGATAATTTGAAAACCATCAATGACATTCCCTTAAAAATATCTTCAAGTAATTTTCCTAAAGAAATAGAAATAAGAGGTGAAGTTTTTATAAAAAAAAAGGATTTTCTTAGAATAAAAGATAATTTTGCTAATCCAAGAAATGCTGCATCTGGTTCTTTAAGACAAAAAGACCCACAGCAGACAAAAAAAATTCCACTAAATTTTATTGCCTACACTTTTGGATTTATTGAAAAAAATTATTTTATTTATCAGTCTGATTTTTTAAAAGAGTTAAAAAATTGGGGATTTAAGACTAATCTAGATAATAAAGTATTATCAGGTATCACAAATTTAATTGAATTTCACAAAAAATTTGAGGAGAGAAGATTTGATTTAGATTATGATGTTGATGGCTTGGTTTATAAAATAAATGAAATAAATTTACAAAATAGACTTGGGTTTACATCCAATGCTCCAAGATGGGCAATTGCGCATAAGTTTTCAGCAGATAATGCTAACACTAGGGTTTTAAACATTGAAATCCAGGTGGGAAGAACGGGTGCGCTAACTCCAGTTGCAAAAGTTGAGCCAGTAAATATTGGCGGTGTTGTTGTATCAAATGCTACCCTACACAACGAAGAAGAAATAAAAAGAAAAGATATTAGAATAGGAGATATAGTTAAAATAGAAAGAGCTGGAGATGTAATCCCTCATGTAATTGAAGTTGATAAAATTAAGAGAGACAAAAATTCTAAAGAATTTCAATTTCCATTAAAATGTCCATTTTGTGGATCAGAAACAATAAAGGAATTTAACAAAACTACAAAAAAATACGATGCAGTTAGAAGATGCATGAACAGTAAATTTTTGTGTGAAAAAATTGCGATAGAAAAAATTAAACATTTTGTGTCTAAAGAGGCGTTGAATATAGATGGTCTTGGAAAAAAAGTTGTAGAAAAATTTTGGGATTTGAGATTAATTAAAATGCCACAAGATATTTTTCGATTAGACTATAATAAAATTAAAAATCTTGAAGGGTGGGGGCAAACATCAGTTAATAATTTGAAATCATCTATAGAAAAATCGAAAAAAGTTACATTACAAAAATTTGTTTATTCTATAGGAATTAGACATATTGGAATTGAAAATGCAAAAATTATTTCTGAAAATGTAAAAAATATTTCAGAATTTATAAAAATAATTAAAAACAAAAAGTATGATTACTTTTTAAATATTGATGGAATTGGAGAAACTCAAATAAATTCTTTAAGACATTTTTTTTCTTATGAATTAAATTTCAAAATAATGTTTGAACTTAGTAGAATATTAAATATCGTGAGTGATAATTCGAATAGAAGTGGAAAATTAAAAAATAAAACATTTATGTTTACAGGTAAATTGGATGGAATTAGCAGAGCTGAAGCAAAATCAATGATTGAAAAAAATTCTGGTAACACAATGTCAAATATAAGCAAAAATCTTGATTTTTTGGTGATAGGAGAAAATCCAACCAAGAGGAAAATAGAGCAAGCAAAAAAACTTAATATTAAAGTAATTAAACAGAGAGAATTATATAAATTACTTAATTAAACTTACTAGCCATTTTCTCTCTTTTTTGTTTAAAAACTTAGATATCTTGCTGTAAACATACAAATGATAATTGAATAAGTATTTTTTTTCTTTATTTGACAACATATCAAAATTAATCATATCTAAATCAATTGGCGCCAAGGTAAGGTTTCTGAAAAAAAGTTTTTTTTTAAACTTATCTACATAAATCAGGTTTTCAATTCTTATCCCATAATGGTTTTTCAAATAAAAACCAGGCTCATTGCTTAATATCATTCCCTTTTTTAAAACTATATGATTATACCTTGTAATTCCTTGTGGACCTTCATGCACATTTAGAAAAAACCCTACTCCATGTCCTGTTCCATGCGAGTAGTCTAAACCAACTTTATTAAGATGCTTTCTAGCTAATTTATCAATTAAATAACCTTTAGATTTTGAAATAAGATCGCAAGTAATTACTTCTATATGACCTTTTAGAACTCTGGTAAAATTATTTTTAATAATATTTGAAACTTTACCCGAACAAGTAGTTCTCGTTACATCAGTAGTACCCCATTTATACTGACCTCCAGAATCAATTAATAAAATGTCATTTTTACTTATTTTTCTATTAGTTTTATTATTAGATTTATAATGTATGATTGCACCATTAGGACCAGATCCAGCAATAGTATCAAAACTTGGATATAAGTAGTTTTTTGATTTCTTTCTTATTTTCTCTATTTTGCTTTCAATTTTTTTTTCAGTTATTTGTTTATTATTAAATTTAAACCAAAACAAAAATTTAGTAACTGCAATTCCATCCTCAATATGTGCATTAATAGTATGGTTAATCTCGGTTGTATTTTTTATTGATTTAAGTTCATATATTGGATCTTTTTTTAAAACAATACTAAATTTACTTTCAATAATTTTTTGATCAAAAACTGAACATGTGCTCTCATCTACGCAAAAATTTTTTTTATTAAGTATAGAAATTATTTTGGTAAAATCTTTTTCATTACAAACCATAATATTTTTAATTTTTTTTTTTAAATTTGAGATTTTATTGATATCTATAAATATATATAATTTTCCATTGTCACTTATGATTAATTTACAATTTACTAAAGGACTATTTGGCAAATCTCTACCTCTAATATTTAAAACCCAATTTACATTTTCACTTGCACTAACATATAAATAATTTAATTTTTTTGCTTTTAAATAATTTATAATCCTTTTTATTTTACTAGATGAATCTTCTCCAGAAATTGATTTATCTAAATGAAATATTTTATTTATTTTTTTTTTTATTTTATTTATAAATTGAAACTTAAGAGGGATTAAGTTTGCCTTTTTTTCAAAATATTTTTTTAATGTAAGCTCAGTAAACAATTCAGGATCAAATCCTATCTTTAGGCCATCAATATTTGATATATCTTTTGGCCAAAAATACGGAATTTCTAAAATTTTAAAATTGTCTCCCGATTGTTTTTTTGCTTGAAGGGTATACCTTCCATCGACAAATAAAAAATTTTTATGTTTTAATATGATCGCAAAACCTGCGGAACCAGTGAAATTTGTAATTTTAGCTAAATTATTTATATTAGAATATTCTGTAAAATAATTATCGTTTTTTGGAATAATATATCCATCCAAATTATTAGCAATTATAAATTTTTTAATTTGTTTTATCATTTTAATTTCTTCTGGTATCTTAACCATCCTGGACTTCTTATCTCATTTTCAAATTCAATATCCTGATTAAATTCAAAATCGTTTTCCTCTTTTTCGCTAAACTTACTGTTTTTTTTTATATATTCGTCTGGAAGTTCATCTACGAATCTTGAAGCAATACTATCCATCCAATCCCCTTGATAAAATCTATTCATTGAAAAAGATACCTTAGCAATCTTCCTTGCTCGTGTAATTCCCACATATGCAAGCCTTCTCTCTTCCTCTAATCCATTCTCGCCTTTTTCTTCAATACTTTTTTGATGAGGAAATAAACCTTCTTCCCAACCTGGCAAATAAACTATGTCAAATTCTAATCCTTTTGATGCATGTAGAGTCATTAAATTTACTTTTTCACTTTCCCAATCTTGGTCGAGTGATGTAGCTAATGATACATGCTCCAAAAAACTTGGCAAATTGTCAAACTCTTTCATAGCATTTAAAAGTTCTTTTATATTTTCAAGTCTATTCTCATTTTCTAAATCTTTTTTATTTTTTAACATTTCACTATATCCAGACTCATCTAAAACAATTTGTAAAAGTTTATTGTGATTAGTTTTTTTTTTTAAATCGTATCTCCACTTTGCTAGCAAGTTTAATAAGGAACTTAAGCCAATCTTGGTTTTTGGTTTAATTCTGTTATTTTCAATTAAATTTTTTGCCGCAACTTCTAATGAACACTTATTTTTTTTTGCAAATTCAGATATATTTTTTAAAGTTGTGTCTCCGATCGATCTTTTTGGCACATTAATAATCCTTTCAAAAGATAGGTCATCCATTGGTTGATAGATACACCTTAAATATGCAATACAGTCCTTTATTTCTGCTCTTTCATAAAATTTAATTCCACCAATAATTCTATAAGGAATACCAGTCTTTAAAAATCTTTCTTCAAATTCTCTTGTTTGAAAAATAGCTCTTACTAAAATAGCCATCTCATTAAGAGAATTTTTTTCTTTAAATTTTTCTATAGTAGAACTTATCTCTATTGCTTCATCTTTTACATTTCTAAAACAATCTAAAGTAACGAGTTCACCTGCTTCTTGATTTGTGTAAAGTGTTTTACCTACTCTATTTTGATTATTTTCTATAAGTTTTGAGGCAACTTTTAATATATTTTGAGTTGATCTGTAATTTTTTTCTAATCTGATTATTTTGGTGTTTTTATAAGTTTTATCAAAATCTAAAAAATTTTTTATTTCAGCTCCCCGCCAGCTATATATTGATTGGTCATCATCGCCAACACAACAAATATTAAAATTAGTCTCTGATAGATGTTTAAGCCATTCGCTTTGTATAAAATTTGTATCTTGATACTCATCGACTAAAATATATTTAAACTTTCTCGAATAAATAGATTTTATATCCTTATACTTTTCAAAAATTTTAACTGTGTGAAGAATTAAATCACTAAAATCTGCGGAGTTTAAATCTATTAATTTTTTTTGATATATTTCATAAATTTTCAAAAAATTTTTCTCTAGTGTCTCCTTGATTCTTATAATCACATCCTCTGGATATAACCCTTTATTTTTCCACTTATCAATAACTGCTAAAATATATTTCGGAGAGATTTTTTTTATATCTATATTTTCTGCTTTACAAATATTTTTAATTAATCTTATTTGATCATCTTGATCTATAATTGTAAAATTAGATTTCAACCCCGCAGCATCAGCATGCTTTCTTAAAATTTTTGAACTAATTGAGTGAAAAGTACCAAGCCAAGGTAATCCTGTTGCTTCTTTTCTAAGGAGCTTAGAAACTCTTAATTGCATCTCTTTTGAGGCTTTATTCGTAAAAGTGACCGCAAGTATTTGGCTTGAAAATGCCTTATGACTTTTAATAATATGTGCAATTCTAGATGTTAAAACCTTTGTTTTACCTGACCCCGCACCAGCAACAATTAGAAGTGGCCCATTAATATGCAAAACCGCTTCCTTTTGCTTTTCATTTAAATCTAACAAATAATTGTCCTTTAACATATCATTTTATTGTATAACCCTTATCTTTTTGATGAATAAAATAAAACAAAATAAAATAACTTTCACTTTAATTTTGTCTGCAATAACAATAACTTTTTCATCATTAGCTATTTTATCTTTACCTGTTTTATTTAATTATAAAAGTAAACTTGTAAAAATAGAAAATAATTTTTACAAAAATTTTAAATTATATTTAAATTCATCCGGAAGTATTTCATATAAACCATTTCCCAAACCACACCTATTAGTAGAAAATGCATCTCTCAGTTTACATGAATCTGATAAGAGCCCTTTAATTAAAACTACAAATTTAAAAGTTTTTATTTCACTGAGGGATTTATATTTACGATCTTTTAGAAATTTTATATCAACAGAAATTTCAAATACAAATTTATATATTCAATTATTAGATTTTAAAAAAATTAGAAAACATTTTTACGAGTCAGTTAATAAACCAATTTTTTTTAAAGATTGTAAATTTTTTATTAAAAACAAAAAAGATAAAGTGATTATTATTTCTCCTGTAAAAAAAATAAATTATAAAATTAATAACAAAACTAAAATTAAAAACTTTTTTGTACAGGGAGAAGTATTTGGTTTCAATTTTAAATCAGATTGGAAAAGAAATTATGATCAACCAAACAAAAGCTTACATTTAATTAATTTAATAAATCCATCTATTGAGATAAAAAATTTGTATGAGTTTAAAAGTGCTAAAGAATTTAAAGGATTTACTGAGATTGAATATAGTCAAGATAAACTAAAATATGAATTAAATTTTAATAATAATGAACTTAAAATTACATCACCTTTAAATAAAAATATAAATTTTAATACTGAAGCAAAAATTTTATTCGATCCTTTTTATTTTAACGGATCCTTAAAAATAAAAAATAAAAAAGTCGAGAATATAATTGATAATTTAATATTAAAAATTTTATTATATGACGAAAAATTTTTAGGAAATATTAATGGTAATTTAAAAATTGAATTTATCGATCTTAATAATAAATTAATAAAAAATGGTGAAATTGACCTTGTTATAAATCAAAAAACAGTAATTTTAAAAAAAGCAAACTTTAGTTTAGATAAGATTGGTAATATTAACACAACAATAAGTTTTAGTGAACACCAAGGTGATATTAAATTTTTTTCAAAAAACCACTTAGTTATAGAAAACCACATTGAATTTGCAAAAGCTTTTCAAGTTGGATCAAAAAAAGTGAAAAATATAAAAGATATATATTTTAATTTAGAAAAAAGTATTGGTTCTTCAGATTTTATTATTTCAGATATAAAGATAAACGATATAAAAAATAATAACAAAGAATCGAATGAGATTTACTTAGTAAAAAATATTCAAAATTTAAGATCTTTTGTAAGAGAAGTTATTGATTAGCCGGGTTTTATCATTTTCAGAGGATTTATTATTCTTTCGTAATCGTTTTTGTTTATTAAACCAGATTTAAGCGCCTCTTCTTTCAATTGAGTATTATTTTTTAATGCTTTCTTTGCAATTTTTGCTGCATTATCGTAACCAATTTTTGGTGCCAAGGCAGTAACAAGCATTAATGAATTATCTAGATGTTCTTTAATTTTCTTTTTATTAGCTTTTATTCCTTTGACACAATACAAGCTAAAGTTTTTTACACTATCCGCCATTATATCTATTGATTGCAAAACATTGTAAGCAATTAATGGTTTAAATACGTTCAATTCAAAATGTCCATGACTACCTGCAACAGTTATTCCTGTATGATTTCCAATTACTTTGGCACAAACCATTGTTACTGCTTCACATTGTGTAGGATTAACTTTACCAGGCATGATCGAGGAACCTGGTTCATTTTCTGGAAGTAGAAGTTCCCCATAACCAGCTCTTGGTCCAGAACCAAGAAATCTTATATCGTTAGAAATCTTCATTAATGCAACAGCACAAGAGTTTAGCGATCCAGAAAAATTTACTATTGCATCATGTGCCGCTAATTCTGAGAATTTATTTGGAGCAGGTCTAAAGTTTATTTTGCAATATTTTTTGATCTCATTTACAATTTTTTTGTCAAAATTCTTCTTTGAATTTATTCCTGTTCCAACAGCTGTTCCTCCTTGGGCTAAATAGTATATATCATTTAAACAATATTTTATTCTGTCTATGCTTTTTTTTATTTGTTCTTTGTATCCAGAAAACTCTTGTCCAAGAGATAATGGAGTAGCATCTTGAAGATGTGTCCTTCCAATTTTTACAATTTTATTAAATTCACGACTTTTTTTTTGTAGTAAACGCTCTAGTAATTTTAAACTTGGTAAAAGTTTATTTAATGTTTCAATTGCTATTGAAATATGCATTGCAGTTGGAAAAACATCATTTGTCGATTGAGATTTATTAACATGGTCATTAGGATGAACTGGTTTTTTTGTTCCTTTTTTTCCTTTTAAAATTTCAATCGCCCTATTTGCTATAACCTCATTCACATTCATATTAGTTTGAGTCCCTGAACCAGTTTGCCAAACTTTTAAAGGAAAATTTTCATTCATTTTACCATTAATTACATCGTTTGAAGCTTTTATTATTGATTTTGCAACTCTAGGAGAAATCAATTTATCTCTGTTATGAACTATTGCGGCACTTCTTTTAATAATAGCTATAGACCTTATAATAGAGTTCGGAACAAATATTTTTCCTATATTAAAAAATTTTTTAGATCTTTGAGTTGATGCTCCCCAATATTTATCTTTTGGAACATTTATACCACCGATACTGTCATATTCTTTTCTTGTTTTCATTTATTTGAATAAATAACAAAATAATTTATATACTAGTTTTAATTAATCTTACAGGAGTAAAATGACAAATTTTCAAAAAGTAAAATATTTTATGGAGACTTTTGGGCAAGAAGTGAAATCATCTGCATCATTCAGCTCACCAAAAATAAATGAGCTAAGATATAATCTGATTAAAGAAGAACTAGATGAATTTAAACAAGCCTTAGACAATAATGATCTTTTAGAAGTTGCAGATGCATTAACTGACATATTATATGTTACTTATGGTGCTGGTCATGCATTCGGTATTAATTTAGATGATTGTTTTGATGAAGTTCAAAATTCTAATATGAGCAAACTAGGAAATGATGGTAAACCTATTTATAATGACCAGGGCAAAGTTATGAAAGGTCCAAATTATTTTAAACCAGATTTATCTAGATTTATTAAGTAATTTGTAGCCAATCAGGTTTCTTGATTTTAACTTTAGCAGTACCGCAATTAAAAGTTTTGCCAAAATCAAATTTTTCATTTTTAACTTTGATAAGAGCGTAGGGATAATTATCATTTATTAATACTTTTCCTATTTCATTATTTTCAACTGATATGATGTCATTCTTTAAATTGCCCTCTACTACTTCAATTGGTAGAAGACGTTTATTTAATTTATCTTTTAACTTAATTCTGGCAGTATTTTCCTGACCTACGTAACAGCCTTTTTTAAAATCTATTGCATTTAATTCATCAAAGTTACACTCAATACCAAAAAGTTTATTTTGAAGTTTTTCTGTATTATTTTGTGGAATACCAATTTCATGACTTAATTTGTAATATTCATTTTTATCCGCACTTTGAAGACCAAGTTTTTTTAATGATAAATATAATTTTTCTAAATTGGAAACTATTCTTGCTCCAAGTTTTATATTCCTAGGATCCAAAAAAATACTATCCTCTCTAAATTTAATTGTACATCCAGCAATAGAACTTGAATTTTCCATATCCAAAAATCTTTCTTTACTAATTACCGCAATTACAAATTCATTACTTAAATTTAAAATCTCTACCTTTGATCTAAGTTTGTATAAATTTAATTGATTAAATAAATTATCGATATTTTTTTTCTCACAATCTAAAAAATACCCTGACTTATGTTTTAATATATTGAAGTCATACAAATATTTTCCCTGTGGAGTAAGTAAAGCAGAATAACATGAATTTTTTTCATCTACATTATTGATATTGTTTGTAACTATATTTTGTAGAAACTCTTTACAATCTTCACCTGAGACATATAAGAGTCCTCTGTCCTCTAAAATATAAACATTATTTTTTTTCATTATTGATAGATACTTAGGAATAATATAGTAACGTTTTCATAAAATGTTAGATCTTATTATAAAAAATGGAGAGTGTTATATTGATGGAAAACTTAATAAAACTAACATTGGTATTCAGAATGGAAAAATTTCAACAATTGGTGATTTAAGCGACGAAAAAAGCAGAGAAATTATTGATGCAAGTAATTTACTAGTACTACCTGGTTGCATGGATACTCAAGTTCATTTCCGTGAGCCTGGGTCAACTAATGCAGAGGACTTACATACAGGAAGTAAAGCAGCAATTGCTGGGGGTATTACAAGTGTATTTGAGATGCCAAATACAAATCCACCCACTGCAAATATGAAAGAATTTAATAACAAGTTAAATCTTGCTAAAAATAGGATGTATTCAAACTACGCATTTTACTTTGGAGCAACTCCAGACAATTCTTCAGATTTAGCAAAGCTTAAGGGTTTAGATGGTTGTTGCGGTGTAAAACTTTTTGCAGGTTCTTCGACTGGAAATTTATTAGTTGATAAAGAAGAGGATATTGAAAAAGTTTTTCAGAATACTTCAAAAATAGTTGCAGTTCATTCTGAAGATGAAGAAATAATTAATTTAAGAAAAAAATTAATTGAAAAAGGCAATGTTCATACTCATCCAGTATGGAGGAATGAAGAATGTGCAATGTCATCTACAAGAAGGATTGTTAGGATCGCAAAAAGACTAAATAAAAAAGCACATATATTACATGTGACAACAAAAGAAGAAGTAGATTTCCTTTCTCAAAATAAAGGGAATATAACTTTTGAAATTACTCCACAACATCTGACAATATATGCACCTGATTGCTATGATAAACTTGGAACCTTTGCACAGATGAACCCTCCTTTAAGAGACAAGTCTCATTATGATAGATTGTGGTACGCTATCAGAAATAATTATAATGATACTATCGGTTCAGATCATGCACCGCATTTAAAAGAAAATAAATTAAAAGAATATCCTCAGTCACCATCTGGTATGCCTGGCGTCCAAACATTATTACCGGTTATGCTAAATCATGTGAATGACAAAAAACTTACATTAGATCAGCTAATTAAACTTCTTTGTGAAAATCCAGTTTCTGTATTTGGTATTAAAAATAAGGGATTTATCAAAAAAGATTATGATGCTGACTTTACAATAATAGATATGAATCGATCAATTGAAATCAAAAACGAAAATATTCATAGCAAGTGTAGATGGAGCCCATTTGATGGTTACAAATTTAAAGGATCACCAATTTATACAATTATTAATGGTGATATTAAAATGAGGGAAGATGAAATTTTAGGAGACCCATCAGGCAAACCAATTCTTTTTGATTGAGTCAAATAGTTTTACTTGAATAAATATTTACAAGCGTTACTCCAACTACAATAAAAAACATACCTAAAATAGCTTGCCAACTTAAAGATTGTTTAAAAAATATATAGCCCAATATTGCTATAGTAAAAATACCAAGTCCACTCCATGTTCCATAAACAATTGCAATTGGTAATTTATCAACAACAAACGTCAGTAAATAAAAAGCAGATAAATAAAATACTGCTAAAAACACGGTTGGTGTTACTTTTGTGAAGTTTTGAGTAACAGGAAGAAGCATTGTCCCACATACTTCACAAATAATTGCTCCTACTAAGAAAAGATATGTTTTAAGCATTATTTTAAAATACTGCTATTTATTAAGTCTTCTTTTATCTCATCAAGGATGGCAGGATCATCAATTGTTGCAGGCATTTTATATTCTTCTTTGTCAGCAATTTTTCTAATTGTTCCTCTTAGAACTTTTCCAGATCTAGTTTTTGGTAATCTTTTAACAACAATTGCTATTTTAAAAGCTGCAACAGGTCCGACTTTATCTCTAACCATTTGCACACACTCTTTTGAAATAGTCTCATTATCCTTTAAAACTCCAGCTTTAAGAGCAATTAAACCAATTGGTAATTGTCCTTTCAGTTGATCTTTTATTCCTATTACTGCACATTCAGCAACAGATTGATGTTCTGATAAAACTTCTTCAATTGCACCAGTTGAAAGTCTATGACCTGCAACATTTATTATGTCATCTGTTCTAGACATAATCCAAATATATCCATCGTCATCAATATGCCCTGCATCGTAAGTTTGGTAATAGCCATTATAATTTGACATATAATTTTCTTTATATCTCTCATCTGCATTCCACAAAGTCGGAAAAGTACCTGGAGGAAGTGGAAGTTTAACCACAATATCTCCCATCTCATTTGGTTTAGCTATTGTTTGATCTGCTTTAATTATTTTTACATCATAACCTGGGACTGCTTTGCAAGCAGATCCATATTTTGTTTCTTGCATTTCAATTCCAGTGCAATTTGAACTTATTGCCCAACTAGTTTCAGTTTGCCACCAATGGTCAATTACAGGAACCTTAAGTAAATTTTCAGCCCATTTAATAGTATCAGGGTCTGCTCTTTCACCTGCTAAAAATAATGACTCAAATGAACTTAAATCGTATTTAGAAAAAAATTTACCTTCTGGATCCTCTTTTTTAATTGCTCTAAATGCAGTTGGCGCTGTGAATAAAGACTTAATTTTATATTCTGATATTATTCTCCAAAATACTCCAGCATCAGGAGTACCCACAGGTTTACCCTCGAATAAAACAGTTGCACAACCTTTGAATAATGGAGCATAGACAATATAGGAGTGTCCTACTATCCATCCAATATCACTTGCTGACCACCACACATCGTCTTGATCAATATTATAAATATTTTTCATTGTCCATTTAAGAGCAACTATGTGGCCCCCTATATCTCTAACTATTCCTTTCGGAATACCTGTGGTCCCTGAAGTATAAAGGATATAAGCATAATCATTAGCACCCATCTCAACACAATCTTTATCATTAGCTCCAGATAGCGCTTCATCCCAACTTATTTCTAATGGCTTATTTAATTTTACTTCGTGATCTTTTCTCTGAAATAGTATTACCTTTTCAACTTGATGTTTTGCTAATCTTAAAGCTCCATCTACAAGCGGTCTATACTCAACTGTTCTTCCAGGCTCAAATCCACATGAAGCTGTGATTAAAATTTTAGCTTTGCTATCATCAATTCTACTAGCTAATTCATTTGAAGCAAAACCACCGAATACAACAGAGTGAATCGCTCCAATTCTCCCACATGCGAGCATCGCAACTACCGCTTCTGGTATCATCGGCATATAAATTATTACACGGTCTCCTTTTTTAACTCCTTGCTTATCTAAAGCGCCTGCAAATTTTGATACTTTTTCTTTTAATTCTTTGAAAGTGAACTTTGCTTTACTTTCTGTTATAGGACTGTCATAGATCAAAGCTGTTTTATCACCCCTTCCTTGATCAATATGAAGGTCTAAAGCGTTGTAGCATGTATTAGTTACACCATCCTCAAACCATTTATAGAAAGGCGGGTTATCTTTGTTCAAAATTTTGGTTGGTTTTTTAAACCAAAACACATCATTAGAAACTTTCTGCCAAAATTCCTCAGGATTTTTTAGAGATTCGTTGTAAATTTCTTTATAATTTGTTGTCATTTTGATTTGCTTTTTTGTGTCATTTTTCTCTTGAATTTATGCAACAGGTTGTATTTAATTTTAAAAAGTCAGTAAAATCAACACTTATAACGCGGCAAAAAGTCTTCAACAAACTAATTTAATTTGATATTAAGCCCCTAACTTTGGAGAAACCTTTGTGGTTTGTCCGTAGTTTAAATTTAAACTAAAAAAAACTAACGAGAGGGAGTTTTTTATGAAAAAACTTAAAATGTTTGCATTAGCGGCAGTGGCTCTATTTGGTCTTACTGGTGCAGCAAACGCAGCAACTGCTATGTTAGCTTCTGACGACTTTGTTGGGATTTCCTTTTGGGTAATCGCAATGGGTATGGCAGCAGCTACAGTATTCTTCTTCATGGAAAGAAATACTGTTGCAGCAGGCTGGAAAACTTCAGTAACAGTAGCTGGTCTTGTAACTGGTGTTGCATTCATTCACTACATGTACATGAGAGATGTATGGGTAATGACTGGAGATTCTCCAACAGTATACAGATATATTGATTGGTTAATCACTGTACCATTACAGATGATCGAGTTTTACTTAATTCTAGCAGCAGTTAAGAAAATCCCAGGAGCAATCTTCTGGAGATTATTAATTGGTTCGCTTGTGATGTTAATTGGTGGATACTTAGGAGAAGCAGGTTACATCAATGCTATGCTTGGTTTTATAGTCGGTATGGCTGGATGGATCTACATCTTATATGAAGTATTCTCTGGTGAAGCTGGAAAAATTGCAGCTAAAACTGGAAACAAGCCATTAGCAACTGCATGGGGTGCTATGAGAATGATCGTAACAATCGGTTGGGCTATTTACCCATTAGGTTACATTTTTGGATACCTAGTAGGTGGAGTAGACGCTAACTCATTGAACGTGATTTACAACTTAGCAGACTTCATCAACAAAATTGCTTTTGGTCTAGTAATCTGGTCAGCAGCAGTTTCACAAGGTGGAGCACGAGCTAGATAATTAGCTTTTAATATTAAAAAGAGGCGGGTATGCTAAAACATACCTGCCTTTTTTTTTGGACTAAAAATAGAAAATGCTAAATTTCAAAAATTTGCCGCAGTCGCAAATTAGTTTATAAGAATTATTTATTAAATATGGCAAAAATTAAATATATAGAATTTAATGGTACAGAACACGAAGCAGATGTTGCAAACGGTCTTAGTGTAATGGAAGGTGCTATACAAAATGATATTCCAGGCATAGATGCAGATTGTGGAGGTGGAATGTCATGTGCAACTTGCCATGTATATATCAATGATGACGAATGGTTCAAAAAATTGCCTGAGAAAGAAATGGGTGAAGATGATATGTTAGATCAAGCCTTTGAACCCAAATCTAATAGCAGATTAAGTTGCCAATTAATCATCTCTGATGATTTAGATGGATTGACAGTCCATATGCCGGAGAAACAAGTTTAATGATTAAAACAGATGTAGTCATTATTGGAGCAGGACCCACAGGTTTATTCTGTGCACACCAATTAGGGATAATCGGATTAAAATGTGAAATTGTAGACAATTTAGATAAAATTGGAGGACAATGTATTGAGCTTTATCCAGACAAACCAATTTATGATATTCCTGCAGTTCCTAAATGTACAGGAGAAGAGCTTACAAATAATTTAATTGAACAAATAAAACCTTTTAATTTTAACTTTCATTTAAGTGACAGAGTTCAAGAATTAAAAAATGAAAACAATAAATGGTTAGTTAAAACATTAAATGGAAAAGAATTTGAAACACCTAATATTGTCATAGCAGGTGGAGTAGGTTCTTTTGAACCAAGAAAATTCCCAACTAAAAGTGCTGAAAAGTATGACGGAAAATCAGTTTTATATTCAATAAAAGACAAAACTATTTTTAGAGATAAATCAGTAGTTATTTTTGGAGGTGGAGATAGTGCTCTTGATTGGGCTATAGAATTATCTAATTCATCAAAAGTAACACTTGTTCACAGAAGAGATGAGTTTAGAGGAGCTCCCGCAAGTGTTCAAAAAATAAAAGAATTAAGTGATAATAAAACTATTGATTTAATTACTAAATATTCAATCAAAGATGTTAAAGGAAATGGCTCATTAGAAAGTGTCGAAATCAAAAGTGAATCAGGTGAAAGTAAAGTTATAAAAGCTGATTATGTATTAGGTTTTTTTGGATTAATAATGCAATTAGGACCAATCGCGGAGTGGGGTTTAAATTTAGATAAAAAAACAATTCCAGTAAATACAGAAAATTTTGAAACAAATAAAAAGGGAATATTTGCAATTGGAGATATCTGTACTTATCCAGGCAAATTAAAATTAATACTTTCAGGTTTTCATGAAGGAGCTTTAGCTGCAAGAGGCTGCTTTAAATATGCAAGACCTGATGAAAAATATAGATTTGAATTTACAACCGCATCCAGCACTATCAAAGATAGATTGGGTGTTAAAGAATGATTGAACTCTTTACTGCTGATACTCCTAATGGGTGGAAAATTAGCATAATGCTCGAGGAAATTGATTTTAAATACAAACTAACAAAAGTTAATTTGAGTGGAGATCAATTTAAACCAGAATTTAAAAAAATTAGTCCATTTAATAAAATACCTGTAATTATAGATCATGAGCATAAAAAGACTGTATTCGAGTCTGGGGTTATCCTTATGTATTTAGGTGAGAAAAGCAATAAACTGTATCCTGAAGCAGATAGGCTAGAGATAAATCAGTGGTTGATGGCTCAAATGGCTATTGTTGGCCCAATGATAGGACAACATCATCAATTTCATTATTATCATCAAGGAAAAAGCGAGTGGGGCGAGGAAAGATACTTCAAAATCACCAGAAAGATTTATGAGGATCTTGAGGCTAGATTGGCTCAAAGGAAGTTTTTAGCAAATGATAAATACTCTATTGCAGATATTGCTACATGGTCTTGGATTGCAAGACACAAAAGACACGATATTGGATTAAATAATTTTGAAAACCTATCTAGGTGGTTTGTTGAAATTGCTCAACGTCCAGCTGTAGTAAAAGGGTTTAAAGCACTAAATAAAGATGCTGAAATAGATTTTCCTTAATCGTCAGCGTAAACTTTTTCGTCTTTTTCGTGTTTTTCTTGAGCTGCAATACAAAGAGTTGCAACTGGTCTTGCCATTAATCTTTTTAAACCTATAGGTTCACCAGTTTCTTCACAAAATCCGTAAGTTCCATCTTGAATTTTCTTTAATGCACCATCTATTTTAGAAATTAATTTGATTTGTCTATTAATAGCTCTCATCTCTACATTCTTTTCAGTGTATGAACTTGCTTGATCAACTATGTCAGCTGATGCACTATTATCATCCATGGATGCTTGAAAAATCGCCTCATTATTAGATCTCTTTAAATCTTTTTTCCACTCCATTAATTTCATCTTAAAATACGCTAAATGTTTAGCGCACATATATTTCTCTTTTTCTTTTGGAGTATAAGTTTTTGAAATTCTTACCATACCTAGCTATTTTGAGTTGGTGAATATATTCATGAATAAATGAGTGTCAAGAACGGTTTATTCATATAGATTGATGAAAATGGCCTTAAACAAAAGAAATATAAATAATATTTTTTATATTTTTGTAACGACTCACTTAATTCTATGGACAGTTGTTCCAACTATCACAAACTCAAATTTACCTTTGGATACAATTGAAGCTTTGGCCTGGGGTAGTAATTTAGATTGGGGATTTAACAAACATCCTCCATTAAGTGCGTTTTTTCCAGAAGTATTTTTTCAAATATTTGGACCACAAGATTGGGCTTATTATTTTTTAAGTCAAATTTTTGTAGTTGTGTCTTTTTTCATTATTTTTAAATTATCACAGGAAATTCTTAAAGATGGCACTTTGAGCTTGTTATCAGTTTTTCTTATTGAAGGGATATACTTCTATAATTTCACAACTCCAGAATTTAATGTAAATGTTTGCCAATTACCTTTTTGGTGTTTAACCGTTTATTACACTTGGAAAATATACAACAGTAAAAAAATCGAGCTCTATGATTGTATTTTATTAGGAGCTGCAGCAGCTTTCGGTATTTTATCTAAATATCTATTTATATATTTATTAATAGCAATAGATTTATTGTTTGCATATTTAATATTTTTTAAAAAATCTAAAAAATTTGATTTTAAATATTTAGTTTCTTTAGAAGTATTTTTTGTAATTTTAATTCCACATATAATTTGGTTATTCAACAACGATTTTATTACTATCAAGTATGGTTTTGCTCGTGCAGGTTTGGATGAAGGACAGATGATAAATCATCTTAAATATCCATTGATATTCACATTGAAACAAATAGGTATTTTAATACCATTTTTAATTTTAGTCTGGCTACTAATAAAAAAAATTCCAAAAAAATTAAATTTAAAAGATGAAAAACTTTTATTTTTAATATTTATCAATTTAGTCCCAATTGTTTTGGTTTTTATGACAGCTTTAATAACTGGATCAAAAATAAGAACTATGTGGATGACGCCTTTTTACTTATTCTTTGGAACTTTATTTATTTACATTTTGAAAACTCATATAAACATTAAGAAACTAAATTCCTTTTTAATAGGATTTATATTTTTATTTTTATTATCTCCAATTTTGTATGGTTATGTCTCAATATCTCAGACTGATAAAAGGACTGATTATCCTGGTAGAGACATAGCTATAAAGGTTCAAATGGCATGGCATGAACAACATGATGAGCCTATCAAATTTGTGCTTGGCGATGAATGGGCCGCTGGAAATTTATCATATCACATTAATTCAAGGCCTATTTGGAAAGGCTTTGTTACTAAGCAAAAATTGAATTCATTTGATAAATATATGTGTATTGATAAGATTTGCGTTGGATCGTAGATATGAAATTCAATAAAAACATACTTTTCATCGTCTTTATTGTTGTAATAATAGAGTTGTCTGGACATGGAATTGTAGCTTCTTTGCTGAGGTTGCTTGCAAGTTAAATAAATGAAAATTACTATTTTGACACCAGTTTATAATGACTGGAAATCAGCTTCAAAATTAATTGAAGAAATAAATACAATTGTAAAAGACATAGATGCAGAATTTTCTCTTGTTATTGTCAATGACGCATCAACTGAAGAAAAACCAACTTCTATTTCCAATACAGAAAACCTATTGTCTGTTGAAATTTTAAATATTAAAAATAATCAAGGACATGGAAGATGTATTGCAACTGGGCTTAAGCATATATTTCAAAATAAAGAGTTTGATTATGTAATTCCAATGGACTCTGATGGTGAAGATAGACCTGAAGAAATTAAAAGTTTTCTTGAATACATAAAATATGATGAAGGAAAGCCAATTATTGGAGAAAGAGTAAAAAGATCTGAAAATTTCATTTTTAAAACTTGTTACCATTTACATAAAATAATCACTTATGTATTTACTGGTCATTCGATAAAATTTGGAAATTATACGTGTCTTCCAAAGTCAACTGTTGAGAAATTAATAAACGATAAATCTACTTGGTGCAGCTTTTCAGGAGCATTGGCAAAATTAGAAAAAGATAGATCTTCGTCTCCATCTATAAGAGGTACAAGATATTTTGGTCCTTCTAAAATGAGTTTTAAAAATTTAATTAAGCATTCTTTAGCAATCATAGCTGTTTTTAAATCTACAGTTATTATTCGATCTATTTTATTTTATGCTATTTATTTAATCTTAATGGCTGATTACATAAGCATTGTTACAGCTATCCCCTTAGCTCTAATAATCGTATTTGGATTATCAGTTGTAATGATTGGTAGAAGAGAAAATTTAGAAGAGTTGAATAATGCATTAACAAATATTCAAAATATTGATAAAATTAAATAGTGAAAAAAATTTTAGCATACATATTTGTACTATTATTTACATACCCTTCAATTTTATATGCAGAAAAGTGGCATATAAATATGAAAAAAAAAGAAAAGAAAGATTTTGCTTATTATGTTCTTAAAGCACAATCAGATAATAAAATGGTATTCAATACAAGAAATATTAAAAATCCAAATATTTATAAATTTTTTGAAAAGTTTGAAGATCGTTTAGGTGTTGCTGAAAAAGGAATAGAATTTGATTTAAAGTATTCTTATGAAGGACATGAAAAAGATTGGAAAAGATTTGATATTCTTGGTTATGCTCAAAGATTTCAAATAATGGAACCATATAAAGAAACTACTAAAAAAAATAAAACTAAATGGTATAGAGTAGCTTATTTTATACCGGGTGATATTAGAACTGATAAACACACTATATCTTTATTTGATTTTAAAAAACTTTATGGAAAAGGTGAGAAGTCTCATGATGGATCTTTTGCTATTGTAAATAATAGATTTACTTGGAACTTTAACTCACCAAATTATGCTTCTCATACAAATGAGACGGGATCTGAATATTTATATCCTGAACACTATGTTGTGAATTTAGATCCCAACTTTTCTCCTTTAAAAGGAAAATGGGTCAACGTTTTACTAAATATTAAGTGGGCTGAAAAAGGCTTCATGCACTTATGGATAGATGGCAAATTAAGATCTAGTTATTTTGGAGATACGCTAGCTGGAGCTTCAAGTGTAAGATTTAAATTTGGACCATACAGGCATCATATGCATCAGGCAACTAATGAAGGTTTGCAGATACCAGACTTAAAAATTAAATACTCTAACGTTGGAAAAGCTGATAAATGTGATGACTTATGGAGCGGTTGTTCTGAAATTTTAAGTCAATTAAATGATAAATCCCAAGTTATAGGTGCCAGAGCTGTTGTTTTATGCTCAACATCTCCACAATCATCTTCTTGTAGAAACTTAGGTTATCCTAAAAATCCTAGACCTTTTTAATTAAGCTCTAATTATCGTATTTTAATTTTCAGTTGTAATGATTGGAAGAAAAGAAAATTTAAAAGAATTAAATATTTCATCAACAAATATTGAAAGTATTGACAATATAAAGTAATTTTTAAGATAATGAGAATATTTATAATTTTAATTTTTTTGTTAATCAGCAGCAATACTTTTGCTAAAACTAAATTTTCAGAAGTAAGAAAAGCTTTAAAGGAAGATGGATATGGAAAAGCAATTCCAGAAAAATTTCACCACTTAAACTCACCCAAAGCAACTAATCCAGTATCTGTAAGTGATTTTTCTATTATTGGAAATAAATCAATTAGGTTTGAATCTAATAATGGAGAATGTTGGCAAGAACCCAAATGGAGCGATTGTGAGAATGATAGAGAAAGAACAGAACTATATTATAAAAAAAAACCTTGGAAAAAAAATAGATGGTATAGGTTTTATATTTATCTTCCAAAAGATTATAATTCAATTGCGCCTGCGAAAATGTCTCTGATTCAATGGAAAAGACACAAACCCTCTAAAGTATTGGTCATGTTCCAACACACGCATGCAGGATTAACCTTTAATAGAAATGGAGATTCCTTTAAAGACTCTCATGTTGTTTTAAAGCCTAATGAAGAACTTCTTGGAAATTGGACAGAGATTATATTTAACACTAATTGGCATCCTAAATCTGATAAAGGTTACATGAAAGTTTGGATTGATGGAAATTTAAAAGTAGATTTTAAAGGTGCATCAAATACTAAAAAAGGAAAAGAATTAAGTTTGAGATATGGATTGTATTCTTCATTTATGTCTCGATTTAAAACAGTTTTTGATACCCAAACTATGCCACAAAGAGTAATTTTTTTTGACGGAGTTAAGGAAGAGACAAGTTGTGAAAAATTAATTGACTCAGATAAATGTCAAAAATTAATGTCACAGAGTATCAATAAATACGACTTTTATTTGTATGGAAAGTACGACAAAAAACTTAAAATAAATTCAATTATGAAACTTTCAAGTAACTCATTAAAATAATTGTGAAAACTTAGTATATCTAAAAAATTTTAAACCATTTTGATTAGGCTCTTATTGTTGGCAAACAATAGAAATCAGCTGTATCTATCTTTGAGTTGTAATCCCTTTTCATGCCCCAGGACTTTCTAACCCCGGCACTTGCAAGACTTAGTGTGGATCTGCCATATCTATAATTTGTATTATCGATTGATCTCATCAATCTATTAATTCTCTCATCTTTTGCTGATGAAAATAAATTTTCATTATTTTCTGCATCTGTTAATCCAGTTAGCATCACTCCTGCTTTTTGGTAACGGTGTCCTTTTCTAAAGATTACTTTTAAGACAGATAAGGCATTTTTTACTATCTCTATACTATTGTTAGTTGCCATAGGAAAATCAACAGTTCTAGAGTTTGAATAAAAACCAAATTGTTTTTGAAAAGGACTGGTTCTAACAAATACCATAACGGCTTTTGCAACAAGGTTTTCAGATCTTATCTTTTCTGACGCATTTAAACAATAACTAGCAACAGCTTCTTCAAGTTCTTGGAATTTTTCTATTCTTTTTCCAAATGACCTTGATACTACACAGCTTTTTCTTTTCGATGCAGTTTTTTCTAAATCAATACAAGGTACACCTCTAAGCTCCATTGCAGTTCTTGAACTTAGTACATTTGAAGATTTTTTAATCCAGGTGTTTGATTTATTTTTTAATTGTTTAGCATTATAAATTCCATTTTTTTGATAAAACTTTGTCATCTGTCTTCCAACACCCCAAACATCATTGATATCAATTTTTTCAAGAATAGGATCGAGATTTTCTATTCCAATTAAACTTGTAACACCTGATTGTTTTTTCTTAGCTATATGATTTGCAACTTTGCTTAAAGTTTTAGTTTTAGCTATTCCTATACTTGTTGGAATACCAGTCCACTTTAAAACTGTTTCTCTAATTTCTCTTCCAACTTGCTCTACTTCATTGTCAGAAAAATTTGATAAATCCATAAATGCTTCATCAATTGAATAAACTTCAATATCAGAGTTAAATCTTTTTAAAGTTCTCATTACTCTTCTAGATAAATCTCCATACAAAGAATAATTTGATGAGAATACTTGTACATCATTTTTTATAATAATATCTTTTGCTTTAAAGTAGGGCTCACCCATTTTAATTCCCAAAGCTTTTGCTTCAGTAGATCTTGAAACTATACAGCCGTCATTATTAGATAAAACTACAACAGGTTTTTTTCTTATTTTTGGATTAAATAATCTTTCACAAGAAACATAGAAAGAATTGCAGTCAACCAGTGCTAATTTTTTAGTGTACTGAATGTATGACATAGGTGACTACTCCCCAAATAAAAATATCTTGTTCTTCATTTATTAAAATTCGATCAGAAAATTCTTTAGAGCCTGATGTTAAAAATTGTTTATCTTTTTCCTTAACTAAAGTTTTAACAACGAGTTCATCGTGAACATTTGCTATAACAGTTGAAAAATTTTTCGGAGTTAAGCTTTTGTCTACAACTAATAAATCACCATCATTTATTCCAACATCCACCATTGATTTTCCTTGAACCCTTATGATGAAAGTTGCTGGAACATTTTTGATTAGATGTACGTTTAAATCTATATCTTCTTCTATGTAGTCAGTTGCAGGGGAAGGAAAACCAGCTCCTGCTTTATGTAAATAATAAGGTATTGTTAGCTTCATAAGTGTTCTTGTTTTGTTCTTATTATTACATGAGTTACACAATAGTGTCAATTAGGTTGTATTTTGAGTCTGTAAGTGAATCAAAAGTGAATCAAAACGAGAACATCGAAACAAGATTTAGTATGACTGTGGATAACTTTAACAAGTTATAGTTTATGAAAATATGAGTTAAAAGTTTAAATACAAAGAATTATCAAAAAATTTAAAGGATAAAAAAATGAAAAAACTAACATGTCATTGTGGTGCGGTTGAAGCAGAGGTTAATGTTCCAGTTAAATTTGAAAAAGTTTTAAGATGTAATTGTTCTGTATGTAAAAGAAAGGGTTATGTTATGTCTCCGATTGGAGAAAACGATATGAAGATTACTAAAGGAGAAGATAAGTTAACATTATATCAATTTTATACTAACACAGCTAAACATTATTTTTGCTCTATATGTGGAATTTTTACACATACAAGACCAAGAAGTAATCCAAAATTACATATGATAAATATTGCATGTGTTGAGGGAGTTGATCCTTTCGAATATAAAGATGTTTCAATAAATGACGGTAACAACCATCCGCTTGACCAAAAATAAAATTAAATGAATTTTGTTGAGGATTGTTTAAATAAAGTAAAAAAAGATTGTTATAAGTTTATAAAAACACAAGAAACATCTTCAGATAAATTTAAAAATAAAGACAAGATGTTAAAAGATTATCTTGTCCCAATGAGTTTCTGGATTGCAAAAAAAACAAATATAAAGAAACCTTATATAGTTGGTTTAACAGGGGGTCAGGGCACTGGAAAAACTACTATAAGCTCTATCTTAATGATAATTTTAAAAAAATACTTTAAGTTAAACGTTTTCAAAATATCAATTGATGATATTTACAAAACTAAGAAAGATAGAATAAAATTATCCAAGAACATTCATCCATTATTGTTAACAAGAGGTGTGCCAGGAACTCATGATATAAGTTATATGTCTAGTTTTATTAAAAAAACAAATTCTAGAAAATTTAGATCAATAAAATTGCCCAAGTTCGATAAGGCAATTGATGACAGGTTTGCAAAAAATAATTGGTATAAAGTAAATACAAAGCCTGATATAATTATTTTTGAAGGTTGGTGTGTAGGAGCAAGACCTGAAAGTTCAAAAACATTAAAAAAAAGTGTGAATTCTATGGAAAAAAATGACGATAATAAATTAATCTGGAGAAAATACGTTAATACTCAACTAAAAAAAGGATATAAGAAACTTTATAGTAAGCTCGATTGTTTATTATTTTTAAGGGCAGAAAATTTTAGTTTATTACAAAAGTGGAGAGTTATTCAGGAAAAAAAACTTAAATTAAAAAATAAGAATAAAAAAACAAAACAAAAAATTATGACAAAAAAGGAAGTTTTAAACTTTATGCAAACTTACCAGAGAATTACACAGAATATGTTTAAATATGCGCCAAAATACGCATCTATAGTCATTAAATTAAATTCTAATCATCAAATTAATTCTGTAAAGTACAATTAATGAAAAAAATAATAATAATAATTTTTAGTTTTTTTTGTTTAACAGCTCAATCGCTAGCTGTCACATTATATGAAGCATTAAACGAAACTTATAACAATAATAAACAATTAAATGCTGAGAGAGAAAATATAAAAGCATCAGAAGAAGATCTGAATATTTCTAAAGCCGATTATATGCCTTCCTTGAGTTTAAGTGGGTCAAAGAGCCTTGAGGAAACAAATAAACTAACAAATCAAAGCGGAGGTGATGCAACAATTAGCGATTCTGATCCATTCACCACATCCATAAAATTAGAGCAAACCTTATTGGATTTTGGAAGAGACCTTAATTATGAAAAAAATTTAATAGGTTTAGAACTTTCAAAAGCAAAATTATTTAAAAAAGAACAGGATGTTCTTTACAGTGCTATAGAAGCTTTTACGTCTGTAATTTTATCAAGAGAAAAAGTTGCGATTAATAGACAAAATTTAAACTTACTTATTAAACAACTTGAAAATGATAAAGTTAGATTAGATAGAGGACAAATAAAAACTGCAGATTTATCACAAACCGAATCCTCACTTGCTGGAGCAAGCGCCCAACTAACTCAAGCAAGAAGTGAATTAATGATTAACAAATTAAATTATGAAAATATCATTGGTAAACTTTTAAATACCAATGAATTAAAAAAGACAAACAGAGCAATTGTAGGAGTTCCAAGTGAACTTAGTACGGCAATCAATTTAGCAAGAGAGAACAATCCAGATATAATGATTGCTAAAATAGAATTAAATCAGTCCGAAATGGATATTGCTATTGCTGAAAGTGACCTAAAACCTAGCGCATCTTTATCTTTAGAAAGATCATATGCTGAGGATTTTAGTTCAACTTATGATCAAAGAGAAAAGGATACACTTAAAGCAACAATTAGCTGGCCATTTTATTCAGGTGGGAGCAAACGTGCAAAAATAAACAAGAATACAAATCTTAAAACTAGAAAAATTTTATTATTTGAGGATGCAGTAAAAACAACTGAAAAAAATGTTGGAAGTGCATGGTCAAATCTTGAAGCATCTAAAAGTTTTTTAAATTCTGTAAGATCTCAAGTTAGAGCAGCAAAAATTGCCAACGAAGGAATAGCTGCAGAGTATGAAAGAGGTTCAAGAACAACGCTAGATGTTATTCAATCAAACTCTTTGTTGTTGGCTGCAAAAATTTCTCTAGCAGAATCTGAGAGAAATAATCTTATCGCCCAATATAATGTTCTAAAAGCTATTGGTTTATTGAATAGCGAATACCTAAAACTTAAGTAATTTAACGATTTTAAGCTATTTTGAGAAATATATTGCCAATGAGAACAAAATGTGTACATTTAAATCCATGATTCGAGTGTTAAAAAAAGCAAAAAAAGAGGCAAAAAATGACTAAAAATAACCTAAAAGTGGTGAAAACCGCAAAAGATAAAGAATTGGAAAACAAAGAGAAAAATAAAGCATTAGACGCAGCAATCAGCCAAATTACAGATAGTTTTGGAAAAGGCTCAGTAATGAAGCTTGGTGAGCAAAAAGCTATGGATGTTGAGTCTATTTCAACTGGATCTTTAAGCTTAGATCTTGCTTTAGGAATTGGTGGATTACCAAAAGGAAGAATTATTGAAATTTATGGACCAGAGTCTTCAGGAAAAACTACATTAGCATTACAAGTAGTTGCAGAGGCTCAGAAGGCAGGTGGAATTTGTGGTTTCGTTGATGCAGAACACGCTTTAGACCCAGTGTATGCAAAGAAATTAGGTGTAAATACCGAAGAGTTACTAATTTCTCAACCAGACACAGGTGAACAAGCTTTAGAAATTACTGATACATTAATTAAATCTGGCTCAATGTCAGTTCTTGTTGTGGACTCTGTAGCTGCATTAACGCCAAGAGCTGAAATTGAAGGTGATATGGGTGATACTCATGTTGGTTTGCAAGCTAGATTGATGTCTCAAGCATTGAGAAAATTAACGGGCTCAATTTCACGAACTAATACAATGGTTATTTTCATTAACCAAATTAGAATGAAAATTGGTGTTATGTTTGGAAGCCCAGAAACAACATCAGGTGGAAATTCTTTAAAATTCTACTCATCAGTTAGAATGGACATTAGAAGAATTGGGGCAATCAAAGATAAAGATAATATCGTTGGTAACACAACAAGAGTTAAAGTTGTGAAAAATAAAGTTGCTCCACCATTTAAAGTTGTTGAGTTTGACTTAATGTATGGAAAAGGAATTAGTAAAGTAGGGGAACTAATAGACCTAGGTGCCAAAGCAGATATTGTAGAGAAATCTGGAGCTTGGTACGCTTACAAAGGTGAAAAAATTGGTCAAGGTAGAGAGAATGCGAAACTTTACCTTGAACAAAATCCTAAAGCCGCTGCTGAAATTGAAATGGCAATTAGAGAAAAGGCTGGTGTGATCTCAAAGAAAATTGAGGGAAATCCACTAAGCGAGGAAAAAGTAGAGGCTCAAAAAAAAGAAGAAGAAATTCCTACTAAAAAAAATTAGCAGATAACTTTTAGTTATTAAAAAGGCGCTCGAAAGGGCGCCTTTTTTCCCTTCAGAGGTGTAGACATCAATAGAAAAAGCTGTATTTTAAGAAAATATGGCAAAAACATTGAACGAGATTAGATCAACTTTTCTAGATTATTTTGAAAAAAATGATCACAAGATAGTTGAGTCTAGCAATTTGGTTCCGAATAATGATCCAACATTAATGTTTGCAAATTCTGGAATGGTCCAGTTTAAAAATGTTTTTACTGGATTAGAAAAAAGAGATTATCAAAGAGCTACTACTTCTCAAAAATGCGTAAGAGCAGGAGGTAAACATAACGATCTTGAAAATGTTGGTTATACTCCAAGACACCATACATTTTTTGAAATGCTTGGAAATTTTTCTTTCGGAGATTACTTCAAGGAAAGGGGAATTGAACTTGCTTGGAATTTAATTACTAAAGATTTTGGATTAAATAAAGATAGATTATATGTAACAGTATTTCATGAAGACGATGAAGCCTTCAAATTTTGGAGGAAAATAGCAGGTTTTAGCGATGATAGAATTATTAGGATAGCAACTTCAGATAACTTTTGGTCAATGGGCGAAACGGGCCCTTGCGGACCTTGTTCAGAAATATTTTATGATCATGGAGATCATTTAAAAGGTGGTTTACCCGGAACCAAAGATGAGGATGGCGATAGATATATTGAGATATGGAATTTAGTCTTCATGCAATTTGAGCAAGTTTCAAAAGATAAAAGAATTAATCTTCCAAAACCTTCTGTAGATACTGGAATGGGTTTAGAAAGAATTGCAGCATTACTTCAGGGCACACATGATAATTACGAAACAGATCATTTTAAAAAATTAATTAGTTCGATTTCTGAATTTACAAAAGTAAAACAAGATGAAAATAATTTATCAAGCTTTAGAGTAATTGCAGATCACCTAAGAGCTAGCTCATTTCTTCTTGCAGAAGGAGTATTACCTTCAAATGAAGGTAGAGGTTATGTTCTTAGAAGAATAATGAGAAGAGGAATGAGACATTCTCATTTGCTAGGTTCTAAAGAACCGGTCTTCAATAAAATCTTTGATACATTGAAAGATGAAATGAAAGGAAATTATCCTGAATTAGAAAGATCAGAGACTTTAATTAAAGAAACATTAAAAATGGAAGAAGAAAAATTTTTAGTATTACTTGATAGGGGAATTAAAATTTTGAATGATGAAATTTCAAAAATAAAAAAAGTTTTACCAGGTGAAGTAGCGTTTAAATTATATGATACTTACGGTTTCCCGTTAGACTTAACAGAAGATATTTTAAAAAATAAATCTTTGACCGTTGATCAAAATAAATTTGATGAATTAATGAAAAAGAGCAAAGAACTTGCAAAACAAAATTGGAAAGGTTCTGGAGATGCCTCTGAAGAAGAAATCTGGTTTGGTATAAAAGATAAAATAGGACCTACAGAGTTTCTTGGGTATGAGTTTAACCAATCAGAAGGAGTGGTGTTATCGATAATTAAAAATAATAAAGAAGCACAAAATATTTCAAATGGTGAGGAAGGGATAATTATTACTAATCAAACCCCTTTTTATGGAGAGTCTGGTGGACAGGTTGGAGATCAAGGGACAATAGTATCTGGTAATTCAGTATTTGAGGTTACAGATACTCAAAAAAAACTTGGAGATCTGTTTATACATCATGGAATTTTAAAATCTGGTGAAATTAAGATTAAAGACGTTGTAGAAATGAAAATAGATATTGAAAGACGCAACAATCTTAAGGCATATCATTCTGCAACCCATTTATTACATGAGTCTTTGAGAAGAACATTGGGAAAACACGTTATGCAAAAAGGATCTTTAGTTGCGCCTGATAGGCTAAGATTTGATTTTAGTCATATGAAACCAATTACAGAGGATGAGCTAACAATTATTGATAAATTAGTTAATGAATACGTGCGAAACAAAACTGATGTAACTACAAGAATTATGACACCAAAAGCTGCCATTGAAAAAGGTGCTTTAGCTTTTTTTGGTGAAAAATATGGAGAAGAAGTGAGAGTAGTTTCTATGGGAGCGGAAAATAACTCTTATTTTTCAACAGAATTATGTGGTGGAACACATGTAAAAAATACAGGTGATATTGGAAAATTTAAAACTATTAGCCAATCATCAATAGCTGCTGGAGTTAGAAGGGTTGAGGCTTTAAGGGACAAACAACTCGAAATATTCTTAAAAAACAAGGAAAAAATGTCAAACCTTTCTGCACAAAAGGATGAAGACAATATTAAGGATGTTTCTGCTCAAATAATTAAATTAGGTGGAAAACCAAATCTAGAAAATAAAGATACGAAAGGATTAATTAAAGACCTCAATAAACAACTAGAGCAATTAAATGTTCAATCAGTTTTAGCTGATAAAACAAAAAACATAATTAAAGACGAAAACATAAATGGCACTCAAGTTAGATTACAAAAAGTTCAAGACCTATCTCCAAAAGACCTAAGAAAACTAGTTGATGCAGGTAAAAAAGAATTAGGTGATGGAATAGTAGTTGTATTTGCAAATAAAGACGAGAAAGTTGGTCTTGCGGTAGGTGTAACACAAAATTTAACAAATAAATACGATGCAGTTAAATTTGCAAAACTAGGATCTGAAATTATAGGTGGAAAAGGCGGTGGAGGTCGTAAAGACTTTGCACAAGCTGGGGGTCAAGATTCAAATAAAATCGATGAAGCTTTAGAAAAATTAAAAATGTTAATTTAATTTTTGTTTTAAACTTCCATCAATTACATCTAAAAACTGGTTAGTTGTTAAATATTTTGTTGAAGGACCAATTAGTATAGCTAAATCTTTAGTCATTGAACCTGATTCAACTGATTCAACACATACTTCTTCAAGAGTTTTGGCAAATTTAATTAATTCATCATTGCTATCTAACTTCCCTCTGTGCGCCAAACCCCTTGTCCAAGCAAATATAGATGCAATTGGATTAGTTGATGTTTCTTTACCTTGCTGATGCATTCTAAAATGTCGAGTTACAGTTCCATGAGCTGCTTCAGCTTCCATTGTTCTGCCATCAGGTGCCAACAAAACGCTAGTCATTAAACCTAATGAACCATAACCTTGAGCAACAGTGTCTGACTGAACATCACCATCATAATTTTTACAAGCCCAGATATATTTACCATGCCACTTCATTGCACAAGCAACCATATCATCGATTAACCTGTGTTCATAAGTTATATTATTTTTTTCAAATTCTGATTTAAAATCTTTTTCAAAAATATTTTGAAATATATCTTTAAATCTACCATCATATTTTTTTAGTATGGTATTCTTTGTTGATAAATATACAGGCCATTTTTTTATTAGGCCGTAATTGAAACATGATCTTGCAAAGTCCTCTATTGATTTATCTAAATTATACATTGAAAGAGCAATACCTGGTCCTGGAAAATTAAATACTTCATATTTCTTTTCATCACTTCCATCTTCTGATGTCCATTTGACTTCTAATTTACCTTTTCCTGGAACTAAAAAATCTGTAGCTCTGTATTGATCACCAAAAGCATGCCTTCCAATAATTAATGGATCAGTCCAAGATGGGACAAGTTTAGGAATATTTTTACAAATTATTGGCTCTCTAAATACTGTTCCTCCAATAATATTTCTTATTGTTCCATTCGGTGATCTCCACATTTTTTTTAATTTAAATTCTTCAACTCTCGCCTCGTCAGGAGTAATAGTTGCGCATTTGATACCTACTCCATTCTTTTTAATTGCATTAGCACAGTCGACGGTAATTTTGTCATCTGTATCATCCCTGCTTTTCATTCCTAGATCGTAATACTCAATGCCTAAATCTAAATAAGGTAGAATTAATTTGTTTTTGATGAATTCCCAAATTACTCTTGTCATTTCATCGCCGTCTAGCTCGACAATGGGATTTTTTACCTTAATTTTGCTCATTTTTTGATGTATCTTAATAATTGAATTTATACTTTTTATATACATATTAATCCAGAATTATCAATTGAACGATTATGATAGACAAAATTTTTCCAAAGATTCATAACGAAGGCTATAAATTTATAGTAATTTTCGTAGTAGCAACGATCATTCTATATTTCATTCATGGTTTTTTAGGTTTCATAGGTTTAGTTTTAAGTATTTGGTGTTATTATTTTTTTAGAGATCCAGAGAGAATTCCAATAAATGATGAGAACTATTTAACAAGTCCTGCTGACGGATTGGTTTTACAAGTTTTAGATACAAACGGACCAAAAGAATTGGGACTTGAAAATAAAAAATTTAAGAAAGTAAGTATATTTATGAATGTATTTGACTGTCATGTGAATAGATCTCCATGTTCAGGAAAAATTGAAGAAATTTTATATAAACCAGGAAAATTTATTAATGCATCTCTTGATAAAGCTAGCGAAGATAATGAAAGAAATTATTATAAAATTAAAAATTCTCATGGAGAAGACATAATTGTAGTCCAAATAGCAGGACTTGTTGCACGGAGAATAGTAACAGATACTTCAGTTGAAGAAAATGTCGATCAAGGATCTAGAATAGGGATGATTAGATTCGGAAGTAGAGCAGATTTATATTTTGAAAACTATGAACCATTAGTAAAAGTTAACCAAAGAGCTGTTGCTGGAGAAACATTGATAGCTAAAAGATAAATGGAAAACCCAAAAAAGAATATAAGATTAGTATCAAATAAAAATTCAAGAGTTATTTTGCCAAATATTATGACTTTGGTTGGAGTATGTATTGGCTTGACTTCAATTAAGTTTGCATTTGATGGAAGATTTGAATTATCAGTTATTGCAGTTTTAATTGCTGCAATCATTGATGGTTTAGATGGAAGAATTGCAAGATTAATTAAAGCCACATCAAAAGTTGGAAAAGAATTAGACTCATTAACGGATGTAATTAGTTTTGGAGTTGCGCCAGCATTCATAATGTATTTCTGGGCGCTAGATAATATCGGCAGATTTGGTTGGTTAATATCTTTAATATATGTGGTTTGTGTTGCCTTAAGACTTGCAAGATTTAATGTTTCAACAGGAGGTGAACCTTCATGGAGAGATAATTTTTTTGAAGGTATTCCATCACCAGCAGGTGGAGTATTGGTATTAATGCCATTAATTTATAGTTTTAGTGAAGTTCAGTTTATAGCTATTAATAAAAATATTATTGTTCCATCTTTATTCATTGTTATTTCTGTACTTTTGATAAGTAAAATTCCTACATATTCTTTGAAAAGAATCGTTGTTCCAAGAAGTACTTCTATATTTCTTTTATTTGGAATAATTTTATATTTTGGTTTGTTGCTAATATATACATTTAATACAATTATAATTTCAGGAATTATTTATTTATTAATGATTCCAGCAAGTTCAATTCATTACTTATTTTTAAAAAAACAAAATAAAGAAAAAGATGATGGCGTTGATCATCACGAAGATGTTTTGTAATGAAAGAGAATGTTATTATTTCTCTAGCAGATTCTAATTACTTTGAATTACTAAATGAATTAATAGACTCTATTAAACAATTCAATCACACTGAAAAGGTTGCTATTTGTATACTTGATGCAGGTTTAACAGAGGAGCAAACTGCTCTTCTAAAAAATAAAGTAGATGAGATCAAAAAAGCCGAATGGGATATTGAGGTTCCACAATCTAAAGTTAAAGGTAAAGAATGGCTAAAAAGTCAGGTATCAAGAGCATTTCTTCCAAAATATTTTCCTAACTATAAAAAATATCTGTGGATTGATTGTGATGCTTGGGTTCAAGATTGGAGTTCAATAGACTTATATTTTAAGGCTTGTGATAATGGCAAACTAGGCATTACCCAGACAATGACACCTGGATATAGAATATTAAGTAACGTTAATTGGTTGTTTGGAAAATTAGCCATTATAAAATCTCAAAATTTTAAACATGCTATTAAATCTAAAATTGATATTAATAAAGCAAGAAAGTTAGCATTTGCTCCGCATATTAATATTGGTGTTTTCTCATTAGAAAAAGACTCTAATTGTTGGAATGTTTGGCAAAAAAATTTAAAAACTACTCTTAGTCATGGCCAAATATTTGGTTCAGAGCAACTAGCAATAAATATATGTGTATATATTGATAATGTAGATGTTGAATTTCTTCCTCATAATTGTAACTGGTTGGCCAGCAACTTACTTCCAAAGTTTGATGAAAAGAATAAAATTTTCGTGGAACCTTTTTTACCAAATCATAAAATTGGAATTATACATTTGGCTAGTGGTATTAAAGTAAATGATAAAGATATGAGAAACGAGAAAAATCTAGAGATAGAATTAAATACTTTGGATAATAATAAAATCTCAAAATCTTTAAGGTTCAAAACTAATTGAAAAAAAATAAAATCTCAAAAAATTGGATTAATAAGCAGAGAAGAGATATTTATGTTAGACAATCAAAAGTTGAAGGATATAGATCAAGAGCCGTTTATAAATTAAAGGAAATTAACGAAAAATTTAAATTTTTAAAAAATAATATATCAGTAATAGATCTTGGAGCTGCTCCTGGAAGCTGGTCTCAATATATATCAAGTAATTTAAAATGTAATAAGCATTTAGCAATAGATCTAAAAGAAATAGAAGAAATAAAGAATGTAAAAATTTTAAAAGGGGATTTTACGGATACTGAGCAACAAAATAAAATTAATAATTACTTTGGTGGAAAAATTGACCTAATTATTTCAGATATGGCAGTCAATACTACTGGAAATAAAAATATAGACTCTATGGTAACTGGAGAATTAGTTTTAGAAGCTTTGGATTTCGCTACAAAAATGATGAAGCCAAATGGTTATTTTGTCTCAAAATTATTTATGGGAACTTCATTTAATGAGATAATTGCATTTTCAAAAAAAAATTTTGTAAAATTTAATGTCTATAAGCCTCCAGCAAGTAGAAAAGACTCTAAAGAAAGTTTTTTAATCTGCAAAAATTTAAGATAGATACTTTCATTTTTTTAAGAATCGTTTATATAAGGACATGGATCCTATCAAAGAAGCGCTCACTTTCGATGATGTAACTTTAGCACCAAATTATTCTGAAATTTTACCTTCAGAAGTAAAGACAGAAGTTAAATTATCAAAACACTTAAATATTTCTATACCCCTTCTAACTTCAGCAATGGATACTGTAACAGAGTCTAATATGGCTATTTCAATCGGTAAAAAGGGTGGAATAGGTGTTATACATAGAAATTTATCAATAAATGATCAGATAAAAGAAATAAGAAAAGTAAAAGCAAAAAAAATGTTAGTTGGTGCAGCTGTTGGTGCAAGTTTAAACGAACACATAAGAGCTCAAAAGATTTTAAAAGAAAATATCGATTTAATTGTTGTTGATACAGCTCATGGTCACACAAAAAAAGTAGCTGAAATAATAAAAAAAATTAAAAAAATTAAACCAACTAAAACAGCTTTATGTGCAGGTAATATTGCTACAGCAGAAGCAGCTAAATTTCTGATTAAGCAAGGAGTAGATATTATAAAAGTTGGAATTGGACCAGGATCTATATGCACTACAAGATTAGTTGCCGGGATTGGAGTTCCACAGTTAAGTGCAATTTTAGATGTAAAAAAAGGTATGGGCAAAAGTAAAACAACATTAATAGCTGATGGAGGTATCAAATTTTCTGGAGATATTGCAAAAGCACTTGCAGCAGGAGCAGATGCGGTGATGATTGGATCATTATTTGCAGGAACAGATCAGGCTCCAGGTAGAATTATAAAAAGAGGTGGTAAATTATTTAAAAGCTTTAGGGGTATGGGATCTATTGGAGCAATGAATAAAGGATCAGCAGATAGATATTTTCAATCAAAACAAAAAGATACTTCAAAATATGTAGCAGAAGGTGTTGAAGGTTTTGTCAAATACAAAGGCACAGTTGAAAAAATCATCTACCAACTAGTAGGGGGTTTAAAATCATCAATGGGTTACTTGGGTGCAAAAAGAATTAAAGATCTTAGAAAAAAACCAAAATTTGTCAAAATTACTAAAGCAGGTTTTTATGAAAGTATGGTACATAACATAGACGAAATAAAAAGATGATAAAAAAAATTACCTTAGCAATAATTTTACTTTTTAATTTAATTTTCAATGTTAACGCTGAGAAAGTTAATTTTTTTGATGAAGCAAAAAATCTTTATGAAAATGAAAAATATGAAGATTCAAAATTTTTATTTCAAAGAAATATTGTATACAATCCCAAAGACTCAAAGTCATATCTATATTTAGCAAAAATATTTAAAAATGAAGAAAATAAAACAGAACTGGAAAAAAATATAAATACGGTCTTACTACTCGAGCCAAACAACGAAGAGGCAATGTATCTATTAATAGATATTGAGTTAGAAAGATCTAATTTTTCTAAAGCAGAGGAACTTAGAGAAGATTTTAAGAAAATATGCTCGAACCTTTGTGATAAAATCGCATCTATTAACAAACGCCTAAAAGAGTTTGAAAAAAAAGATGCGTCTTGAAAATAATCTAGATAAAGTTTTAATAATCGATTTTGGGTCTCAGTTTACACAATTAATTGCAAGAAAAGTAAGAGAACTAAATGTTTTTTGTGAAATTATAAGTCACAACAAACTTAAAGACCACAAAACTGAAAAAAATGTGAAAGGTATCATTTTATCAGGGGGACCCTTAAATGTTTATCAAAATAAAAAAGTTAAATTTAATAAAAGTATATTAAGTTTAAATATTCCAGTTTTAGGTATTTGCTTTGGTCACCAGATAATTTCTAAAGAATTAGGAGGTAAAGTAAAACAAGCAAAATCAAGAGAATTCGGGTTAGCAAAAGTTACAAAATTAAAAAAAAGTGCTTTAACTGAAAATTTCTTTTCAAAAAAATCTACCAATGTATGGATGAGTCATGGAGATGAGGTAATTAAATTACCTAAAGGTTTTAAAGTTATAGCAAAATCCTCAAATTCGAAATTATGCATGATAGAAAATATAAAAAAAAATATATATGGCATACAGTTTCATCCAGAGGTTTCTCACACGGTTAAAGGCAAAATAATATTAAAAAACTTTGTTATTAAAATTTGTAAAATTAAAAAAAATTGGACATCAAAAAATCAAAAATCCAAACTTATACAGCAAATTAAGGAACAAGTTGGAAATTCTAAAGTAATTTGTGCATTATCTGGTGGAGTGGATAGTAGTGTAGTAGCAAAATTAATAAGTAATGCGATTGGTAAAAACTTAACTTGTATATTCGTCAATACTGGTCTGCTTAGAAAAAATGAGGAAAAACAAGTAGTGAATACTTTTAAAAAAAAATTTAAATTGAATTTAATTTATGTAAATGCTGAACAATTATTCATAAGTAAATTAAAAAATGTAACAGACCCAGAAAAAAAAAGAAAAATTATTGGAAATTTATTTATCAAACTTTTTGAAAAATACGCAAAAAAAATAAAAAATGTAAAATTTTTAGCTCAAGGAACTCTATACCCTGATTTAATTGAAAGTAAATCTGTAACAGGAAGTCAAACTTCAAAAATTAAGTCTCATCATAATGTAGGTGGTCTGCCGAAAAGGATGAAATTAAAATTAATTGAGCCATTGAAGTATTTATTTAAAGATGAAGTTAGAATGTTAGGTTTAGAATTAAATTTAAGTAAAGAAATTATTTCTAGACATCCTTTTCCTGGTCCTGGTTTATCAATTAGAATGCCTGGCACAATTACTAAAGAAAAAATAAAAATTTTAAAAGAAGCAGACAATTATTTTATTAATGCATTAAGAGAACACAATCTATATCATAAGATATGGCAGGCTTATGCCGCATTACTACCTGTTAAAACAGTTGGTGTAATGGGAGACAATAGAACCTATGAATATTTATGTTTACTCAGAGCAATAACATCTGAAGATGGAATGACTGCAGATTATTTTCAATTTAATAAATCATTTATGCAGATGGTATCTAATAAAATAGTTAATAACATTCGAGGTATAAATAGAGTGGTTTATGATGTGACCTCTAAACCACCGAGCACTATTGAACTAGAATAAAAATAAATTATAATTTTACTATGAAATATTTACACACAATGATTAGAATTTCTAATATTGAAGAGTCTTTAAAATTTTTTTGTGATGGACTGGGTTTAAAAGAGACAAAAAGAATGGAAAATGAAAAAGGTAGATACACATTAATTTTTTTAGCTGCACCAAACGACAATTATGCAGAAATTGAACTTACTTATAATTGGGATGGCGATAATTTAGGAGAGGGATCTAGAAATTTTGGTCACTTAGCTTATAGAGTTAAAAATATATACGAAATATGCCAAAGATTAATGGATATGGGTTATACAATTAATAGACCACCTAGAGATGGCCATATGGCATTTGTGAAATCACCAGATAAAATATCAATTGAAATACTTCAGGAAGGCAATCTTCCCCCTAAAGAGCCCTGGTCATCGATGGAAAATACTGGAACTTGGTAATATTAGAAATACTTTATATATTTTTCATTAATATTTAAAATTTCTAAATCGACTAGCCCACCTATTACTAATTGAATAGCAACCAATAGTATAAAACCTAAACCTATATAAGCTATCCATAAATGTTTTTGTATATAATTTGCTAAATAAGTAGCTAAAGCTCCAGTAAGAACTACTGATAATACTAAGCCAAAAATCATAAAACCAAAATTACCTTTGGCTGCACCAACAACTCCAATAACGTTATCAAAACTAATTGTAATATCTGCAAATAAAACTTTGTAAATACTTTTGATAAATGAAGGCTCCATAGATTTCTTTTTAGGAGACTTAATTTTTTGAATTTCAAATAAATCTTTTCTTAAGTCATTAACAATCCAAATTAAAAGTAATCCACCAAGAATTTTAATGAAGTAAAACTTAAATAAATATGTTGCAAATATTGCAAATATAACTTTGAAAACTAACGCTCCAACCACTCCCCAGAATATTATTTTTTTTCTATTTTTTGGGACAAAATTAGCTGCTATTAATCCTATTATTATTGCATTATCTGCCGCAAGAATAATATCTATAAATATAATTTGCAGTAAAATGAGTGATTGTTCGATCAAGATGTTATTATAATAGTAATTATTTATAATTTTTCAATAAAACATCAAAAATTTTTATTGATTTAAGTTTTAATACATAATGAGATATGTTTTTTAGAAATATGGAGGATTTATGAAACTTTTCAAAATTTTACTCTCTGTTTTATTTTCTGTTATTTTATCTGCTAATGCTTTTGCCGCAGAAAAATGGGATATGGCACTAGCATATGGTGCAAGCAACTTCCATTCTGCTAATGCAGCTGAATTTGCTAAAAATGTTTCAGAAAAAAGTGGGGGGAAATTAACAATAGTAACACACCCAGGTGGATCTCTATTTAAAGGTGGAGAGATATTTAGGGCTGTTAGAACTGGACAAGCTCAAATTGGCGAGAGATTTATGTCGGCTTTAGGTAAAGAGGATCCGTTATTAGAGATTGATTCGCAACCATTTCTTGCGACATCTTATGATGATGCTATGAAACTGTATCAAGCATCTAAGCCTGCAATAATTAAAGGTCTAGATCAAAAAGGTCTTGTATTTTTATACGCTGTACCATGGCCTGCTCAAGGTCTTTATAGTAAAAAGGAAATTAATAGTGTTGCTGATTTAAAAGGTTTAAAATTTAGAGCATATAATTCTGCAACTATTAGAATGGCCGAGTTGACAGGTATGGCTCCTACAAAAATAGAAGCAGCTGAAATAAGCCAAGCATTCTCAACTGGTGCGGTTGAAAGTATGATTACTTCACCAACTACTGGTAAGAACAGTAAAATTTGGGAAAATGGAGTAAAGTATTTTTATGATATTGCAGCTTGGTTTCCAAAAAATATGATTGTAGCTCACAGAGGTTCTTGGAATAAATTAGATAAAGCTACACAAAAAATGATTATGCAAGAGGCAACAGTTGCTGAGAAAAAAGGTTGGGCACTTTCAAAAAAAGGAAATGTTGCTGATAAAAAAGCTTTAGCTGATGCTGGAATGAAAGTAGGCAAAGTAAATGCAGCCCTTGAAAGTCATTTCAAAAAAGTTGGAGCTACAATGGCAGAAGAATGGAAGAAAAAAGCTGGCGATAGAGGTGCTAGTGTTCTTGCTGCTTATAATTAAATCATTATAATTAAAAAGGCCGTATTAAACGGCCTTTTTATATGTTTAATAAAGTCAATAAATTTTTAAATAATCTTTATAGTTACTCAGGCTATATCGCTGCATTCTTTCTTATTTTGGTTGCAGTTTTTATTTTAATTGGAATTTCATCAAGAATATTTGGTTTTTATATAAGAGGCCTAGCTGAATATTCTGGATATTGTATGGCTGCCTCATCTTTTTTTGCTTTATCTTATACTTTTGTAGAAGGTGGTCACATTAGAATTACTTTATTTTTAGAAAAAGCTACTGGGATTAAAAAGAGATTTTTGGAATTATGGAGTTTGATAGTTGCAACTATATTTTCTGGTTATTTAGCATTCTATTTTTTGAAAATGCTAAAAATATCTTATGAATTTCAAGAGAGAAGTGAAGGAGCTGACGAAATTTTAATTTGGATACCACAAACTAGTGTTGCTTTAGGATCACTAATATTTTTCATATGTGTATCTCATCAATTAGTTTTGAACATACAAACAAAAAAAAATGACTGAAATTTTACTTACTATATTTTTCATAAGTGTTCTCTTGATATTTTTAGGCTCAGGAATTTGGGTTGCTATAAGCATGGTTGGTGTCTCATCTATAGGAATGATGCTGTTCACCACAAGGCCAGTTGGAGATGCGATGGCAACAACAATTTGGGGAGCCTCATCCTCATGGACTTTAACTGCACTCCCTTTATTTGTTTGGATGGGTGAAATTTTATTTCGGACGAAGTTATCTGAAAATTTATTTGAAGGATTATCCCCATGGATGCAGAAACTACCCGGTGGCTTAGTGCATGTTAATGTAGTTGGATGTGCTTTATTTGCAGCTATTTCTGGATCTTCTGCAGCAACTGTAGCCACAGTAGGAAAAATGTCTATTCCAGAACTAAGAAAAAGAAAATATCCAGAAAGTATTTTACTTGGAAGTTTAGCTGGTTCTGGAACGCTGGGTCTTCTAATTCCACCTTCAATTATTTTAATTATTTATGGCGTGACTGTCCAAGAGTCTATAGCAAAACTATTTATTGCAGGAATTTTACCAGGAATAATGATTGCGTTGATCTTTATGACATATGTAATGATTTGGTCGGCAATAAATAAAAAATCCATGCCTACTTTTAAACAAGACTTCTCACTTATGGAAAAGGTAAGGAAATCAGGAAAACTGATACCTGTAATATTATTAATAGTTTCAGTTATTGGCTCAATTTATACTGGTATAGCAACCGCAACTGAAGCAGCTTCTTTGGGTGTAGTAGGTGCATTAATTTTATCATACTTTCAAAAGAGTTTATCTTTAAAAACATTTAAAGAATCTCTCTTGGGTGCTACTAAAACTTCTTGCATGATAGCTTTTATATTAGCTGGAGCAACTTTTTTATCTTTGGCAATGGGTTTTACAGGATTGCCAAGAAATCTTGCTCTATGGATTGAAGGAATGGAACTTTCTCCTTATGTTTTAATTTTTGTTTTAATGATCTTTTATATAATTCTTGGAATGTTTCTTGATGGTATCTCCGCTGTAGTTTTAACAATGGCTATAATTGAACCAATGATTAGACAAGCAGGTTTTGATATGATTTGGTTTGGTGTTTTTCTAGTTATTGTCGTCGAAATGGCTCAGATCACGCCGCCGGTTGGTTTTAATCTTTTTGTTCTCCAGGGTATGGCTAATAAAGATATGGGTTATATAGCAAGAAGCGCGTTTCCACTCTTCTTGCTAATGATTTTTGCTGTTATTTTGGTTGTGATATTTCCAGAAATTGCTCTTTGGATGCCCGAACAAATGATAAAAAATATAAACTAGTATTTTGATTTTTTAGATCCGTCTATAACACCTTTTAGCTGCTTGTATTCCTCACAATTACATCCCTTTAGAACACCCAATCTTTCTTTTGCTAAATTCATCCTATTTGTTGCAACATATAATTCACCAAGATATTCGTTAATTCCAATGTGATTTGGCTCGATAGCTAAACCTTGAAGATAATATTTCTCACCATTTTCAAAATCACCAGTTTTTCTTGTTGCAAACCCAAGATAATTTAATGTGTCTGCTTTATTTGGATTCATCTTATTTGACTTTACTAAAAATTTAATTGCTCTTTCGTATCTTTTAATTGCTTTCTCTGTTTTACCTTTTTTTTCTAATTTTTTTGCAGCTTTAATCAATTTCACTGCCTTATCATAATGGCTTTCTGTTGATCCAGAATCGCTACTAGATCCAGCAGCAAAAGACGTTCCTGCTAAAAATATTAAAAAGAACATTGAAAAAAATATCTTCTTTATCATTATTTAAATTTCCTTAAATTAGTTAGTGTTTTTAGTTCTAAGCCATTATCTATTAAATTATTTTTTATAGATATAGCTGTAGCTAGAGAACTTGCATTATCACCATGTATGCATACAGAGTCTATTTCACAAGGTATTTGCTTTCCGCTGTGACAATTTATGGCTTGGTTCTGAACCATGCTTAAAACGTGACTTTTTGCTTTTTCTGGATCTGTAATAAGTGCATGAGGCTCTTTTCTAGATACTAAGTTTCCATTATCTTCATAATTTCTATCAGCAAAAATTTCACATGCTATCCTCATATCAAATTTCTTTGCTGCCTCTTCCATCTTTGAACCTGTCGGTACTAAATAGATTAAATCTTTGTTAAAATTGCAAATTGATTTTGCAATGATAGTTGCAAGCTCAATATCTTCGCAAGCCATATTATTTAATGCACCGTGTGGTTTAATATGGGTAACAATCTCACCATGTTTATTAGCTATATTTTGTAAAATTTCATATTGATCAATTAATAATTTATTTATTTCGTCTGATGATAAATTTAGTCTTTTACGTCCAAAGTTTTCGGGATCATTAAATGATGGATGTGCTCCTATACTAACACCGTTTTTCTTACAAATTTTTACAACTTGGTTCATGCTATCTTCATCACCAGCATGATAACCACAAGCAACGTTGGCTGAATTTACAATTTCTAGTAATTTTGGATCATTTTCATCAGAATGATGCTTTGATTTTTCACCTAGATCACAATTGATATTAATTTCCATACTAACAAATCATAAGTATAACATGGTATGATAAAAAATATATTAAATCTTGGTGACGCAGCTTTGTATTGCGACTTTGGAAGTGATGTAAATCAAGAAATTAATTCAAATGTTATCAAATATTTTTACCATATAAAAAAATTAAATTTAAAAGGTATTACAAACTTAACTCCATCTTATAATAAATTAATAATTTCATATGATTTAAATATACATTCTTTTTTATCTTTAAAAAAAAAAATTGAAAATATAGAGATTAAAGAAAACAATAAATTAGAAAAAAACCTAATCGAAATTCCAGTATGTTGTGATAATGACTTTGCATTAGATATTGAAAGAGTTGAAAACAAATTAAAATTAAAATCAGAAATAATCCTAGAAAAATTTTTTAGTAAAAATTACTTTTGTTATATGACAGGATTTGTTGCTGGCATGCCTTTTCTTGGTGATCTCGACCAGGAGATGAGATTAAAAAGATTAGAAACACCAAGAGTTAAAGTTCCAAAAGGCTCAGTTGGAATAACAGAACAATTTTGCAACATATACTCTTTTGAGACACCTGGGGGATGGAATATTTTGGGAAATACACCACAAAATATTTTCGACTCATCTAATCAATCAAACCCAAATCTAGTTAATCCTGGTGATACAATAAAATTTTATCGAATAACTTTAGATCAATATAATGAAATCAAAAGATAGAAACTACTTTAAAATTTTAAGAGCTGGTATCAACACCACATATCAAGACTTAGGAAGAAATAATTTATACCATATTGGTATTCCTTTTAGTGGAGCGATGGATAAAAGAAATTTTCAATTGTTAAACTCGCTTCTACAAAACGATTACAATTCACCTGTAATAGAATTTGCTTATCAAGGTCCGCATTTGAAGTATTTTGGAAAAGATATTTTTTTTTGTATTTCTGGAAATGTGTCATTTAAAATTATAACAAAAGAGGGTGTTATTGATGGTAATTCCTACCAATGTTATTTGTTAAAAAATGGTGATGAAGTCGATATCCGTTCAACCAACAAGTCTGTTTATGGATATTTTTCGATTAATGGAACTTTTGGTGTTGATTATTATTGGGGAAGCTGTTCAATAAATACACAAGCTCAAATTGGACCAAATAACGGGAATAAATTTTCTAAAGATTTAGAAATTGAAATAATTGATATTAATAATTCTTTTAACAAAAGAAAACTTGATTACTTTGGTAGCACTATTGAAAATATAAGGGTCATTAAAGGCACAAACTATGATTATTTTTCTGAGTTTTCACAAAATAAATTCTTTAAAGAAAGTTTTAAAATTACAAAACTTTCAGACAGGATGGGTATGAGATTAGAAGGTACAAAAATTGAAAATATCGTTGATCCTAATATAAAATCTGAAGGTTTGGTAAAAGGTGTAATTCAAATAACATCTGCTGGAGATCCAATAATTATGTTATCAGATCATGGGACTATTGGTGGGTATCCGAAGATTGCAACTGTCATATCTGCTGACTATGATCGACTGGTACAATTAACACCAGGATCTAATATTAAATTTAAAGATGTGAGCTTAGAGGATGCTGAAACATTATATAAACTTTATCAGATGGAGACTAATAATCTTATTTCTCAAATTAAATGAATTTAATTACAAAGTTACCAGGGCCGCTTTTAATTTTTTTTGGTGCTTTCAGTTTAAGTTTTGGAGGGTTGATAGTCAAATCTTTCGAAGGTTCCACTCTATGGCAGATTCTATTTTGGAGATCAGTTTTTTTTATAATTGTAGTTCTGATCTTTCTAATTATTAGTTATAAGCAAAATTTTATTTCAGCATTTTATAAATCTGGAATCCCTGGTCTTATTGGAGGCATTATACTTGCGTGTGGCTTTAGTGGTTATGTTTTTGCAATGTATAATACTACTGTAGCAAATACTAATTTTATAATTCAAACCCAAACATTATTTTTGGCAGCCTTTGGATATATCTTTTTAAAAGAAAAAATAAACCTAATAACATTAACTTCTATAGTTTTAGCAATTTCAGGAATAATTTTGATGGTTGGAAGCTCATTAACAGTTGGACAAATGAGTGGAAATATTGCTGCTTTTATTATGCCAATATCATTCGCAACATTAATTTTAATAGTTAGAAAATTTCCAACTGTAGATATGGTTCCATTACAATTTATTGCAGGCGTTATTGCTTTGATCATTGGATATTTTATGTCTAAAACGATCTTTATATCTTTAAATGACATTTTTTTGGGATTTTTAGCTGGTTTTTTTCAACTTGGTTTTGGTTTTATTTTTATTACAATAGGTGCAAGATCTACACCTTCAGCCTTAGTTGGAATCATAATGTTATCAGAGGCAGTTTTAGGACCTTTTTGGGCGTGGATGTTTATAAATGAAAATCCTCCAACCAGCGTTTTAATTGGTGGTTTAATAGTGATATTTGCAGTTTTAATACAATTTCTTTCACTTATGAAAAAAAAAAGTGCAACAAATTAGAGCTATAAATTTATATTAGTTATGTTATAAGAATTCATACGGGAGAGACTACTTTTGTAGCGCCGAAGGAGCAACCACCCCGGAAACTCTCAGGCAAATGGACCGTACATATTAACTCTGGAAAGAGAATTATTCTCGCCGAAGGAGCAAATCTCTCAGGCAAAAAGACAGAGGGGGCATAAAGAGTTAATATGAGTATAAAAAAAACATCGTTAAATAATCTCCACATCAAGTATGGCGCAAAGCTTGTAGAGTTTGCTGGATATCAAATGCCCATCCAATATAAAGATGGAATTATACAAGAGCATAAATACACACGTTCACACTCTGGTATTTTTGATGTTTCTCATATGGGTCAATTATTTATATCGGGTGGTGATGATCTTACAAATGATCTTGAGAAGATTTTTCCTGCGGATTTGAAAAAATTGAAAACTAATCAAAGTAAGTATTCATTTTTAATGAATAACAAAGGAGGAATTCAGGACGATCTGATAATTACCAAAACATCTGATGGATTTTTAATTATCTTGAATGCTGCATGCAAGTATAATGATTATGAAGTAATAAAATCTAAACTTGATAATCAATATAAATTAAATCTTGACGAGTCATTGTCATTAATTGCATTACAGGGCCCCGAAGCAAAAAATGTTTTAAATAAAGTTATACCTGGTTGTGACAGTCTAAAATTTATGAACGGAAACAACTATGTCTATAAAAATGAAAAAGTATACATAACTAGATCAGGATATACTGGTGAGGATGGATTTGAAATTTCTATAAAACATAGTGATGCTGAAACTTTTGTAGAAAGTTTGATAGAAAATGGATCTAAATTGATTGGTTTAGGAGCAAGAGATACATTAAGAATGGAAGCCGGACTGTGCTTGTATGGAAATGATTTAGACAACGATACAAGTCCTATCGAAGCTAATCTAAAATGGGCAATACCTAAGAGCAGAATTGAGACTGAATTTGTTGGATCAGAAGTTTTAAAAAACCAATTCCAAAGTGGAGTAAAAAAATTAAGAGTTGGTATAAAACCAGACAGCAAAGTAATTGCTAGAGGAAATACCAAAATTTACAATGATAAAAATCAAGAAATTGGTAAAGTAACAAGTGGCACATTTGGACCAAGCGTTGAACATCCAATAGCAATGGGATATGTCGATAATAGTTATTCAACTGTAAATACAAAAATATTTCTTGAAGTTAGAGGAAAAAAAATTCCTGCAAATATTTGTAACTTACCGTTTTATAAAAAAAATTACGTAAAAGGGGAAATTAATGTCTGAAGTTAAATATTCAAAAGAACATGAGTGGATTAAACTAGATGGAGAAGAAGTTACGATTGGAATAACTAAGCATGCAACAGAAATGCTTGGGGATATAGTATTTGCTGAACTCCCAGAGAAAGGTTCAAATGTTGATAAAGATGGAACTGCTGGAGTGGTTGAGTCAACGAAAGCTGCTAGTGATGTTTACACTCCTGTTAGTGGAGAAGTTATAGATACAAATCAAATGATAGTTGATGATCCATCAAAAATAAATGAAGACCCAGAAGAGTCTGCATGGTTTTTTAAACTTAAAATAAAAGACAAATCTGAAATGGATAGTCTTATGAGTAAAGAAGAATATGAAAAATTTGCGAAGGAGACATCAGCATAATGTTACCAAATTCAGAAAAAGATTTTATAAAAAGACACATTGGACCTTCTAAAGAGGATCAATCAAAAATGTTAAAAGAATTAAATTATCAATCAATAGATGATTTAATGAATAACACTGTTCCAGAAAAAATAATGTTTAAAGGTGAGCTTAATATTGGAGAGTCTAATTCAGAATATGAGGCGTTAAGAAAATTAAGAGCAATTTCAAAAAAAAATCAAGTTTACTCAAATTTTATTGGAATGGGTTATTATGGAACTTATACGCCATATGTAATTTTAAGAAATATTTTAGAAAATCCAGGTTGGTATACATCATATACACCTTATCAGCCTGAAGTAGCTCAAGGAAGACTTGAGATGTTATTAAACTTTCAACAAATGATTGTTGATTTTACTGGAATGGATATCGCTAATGCTTCTTTATTGGATGAAGGTACAGCAGCAGCAGAAGCCATGGGTCTTAGTCATAGATTAAATAAAAAAAATAGTAATTTAGTTTTTGTATCTGAGGATTGCCATCCTCAAACAATAAATGTAATTCAAACTAGAGCTGAACCAATGGGTTTAAAAGTTTTAGTTGGGAAAGAAGATGAAGTTTTAGATCAATTAAAAGAAGATCTAGTTTGTGGAATTTTACAATATCCTGGAACTTTAGGAGATATTAAAGACCCAAGTGAAGCAATTAGCAAAATTCATAAAAAAAACGGTAAAGCTGTATTAGCTTGTGATTTATTAGCTTTAGCAAAATTAAAAACACCAAGAGAACTTGGTGCTGATATTGCAGTAGGAAGCTCTCAGCGATTTGGAATACCGATGGGGTATGGAGGTCCACATGCAGCATTTTTTGCAACTAAAGACGAGTATAAGAGATCGATGCCTGGTAGAATTGTTGGTGTGTCAGTTGATAGACATGGTAACAAGGCATACAGATTATCTTTACAAACTAGAGAGCAACACATTAGAAGAGATAAGGCGACAAGCAATATTTGTACTGCACAAGCTTTATTAGCAATTGTTTCAGCAGCATATGCTATTTATCATGGTCCAGATGGAATTAAAAATATTTCCGAAAGAGTTTCTCAATTAGCAAAAAGTTTTGCTGATAAAATAAAACAGTCAGGTTATGAAATTTATTCTGATTATTTTTTTGATACTGTTACAATTATTACCAAAGAAAAGACTGATCAAATATATAAAAATGCTCTAAATCAGAAAGTTAATATACGAAAAGTAAATTCTGAAATGCTTGCTGTTTCTTTTGATGAAAGAAAAAACGTTTATAGAGTAAATCAATTATTAAAAATTTTTAATGCTGCAGAATCAATAAAAAAAGAGGATCCTTCAGTTAAATTACCTAATTTACCAAAAAATTTATTAAGAACTTCAAAATATTTAGAGCATCCAATTTTTAACTTATATCATTCAGAAACTGAAATGCTTAGATATCTTAAAAAGCTAGAGGATAAGGATATAGCATTGAATAGAACTATGATAGCACTTGGTTCGTGCACAATGAAGTTAAATGCTGCTGCTGAAATGATCCCGATTTCTTGGAAAGAATTTGCAGAACCTCATCCTTTTGTTCCAGTTGAACAAATGGAAGGTTTTAGAGATTTGTTTACTGATTTAAAAAATTGGTTGAGATCTATAACAGGTTTTTCCGGTGTTTCTTTACAACCTAATGCAGGCGCTCAAGGAGAATATGCAGGTCTAATGGTTATAAGAAAGTACCACTTAGATAGAGATGAAGCTCATCGTAATATATGTTTAATCCCAAGTTCGGCACATGGTACAAATCCAGCAAGCGCACAAATGGTTGGAATGAAAGTGGTTGTCGTTAATTGTGATAAAGAGGGAAACGTAGATTTCGATGATTTAAAGAAAAAAGTAGAGCAACATTCAGAAAATCTCGCAGCTTTAATGGTAACTTACCCATCTACCCATGGAGTATTTGAGGAAAAAATAACAGATATTTGCGAGTTAGTTCATACACATGGTGGACAGGTCTATATGGATGGAGCAAATTTAAATGCCCTTGTTGGAGTTGCAAAGCCTGGAAATTTTGGTCCAGATGTTTGTCATATTAATCTGCATAAAACATTTTGTATTCCTCACGGTGGTGGTGGACCTGGAATGGGACCTATAGCTTGTAAAAAACATTTACAAGTTTATCTGCCTAATCATCCAGTAATAAAAGATTGTGGACCAACAAGTGGAATTGGAGCAGTATCAGCAGCTCCTTGGGGTAGCTCAAGTATTCTATCAATCTCTTGGATGTATATTAAAATGATGGGATCAGCAGGATTAAAGCTTGCTACTCAAGTTGCAATTTTAAACGCAAATTATATTGCTCACAGACTAAAAGATCACTTTCCGATTTTATACAAAGGTGCAAATGGCAATGTTGCACATGAGTGCATAATTGATATTAGAAATATTAAATCTGAAACAGGGGTAACAGAAGAAGATATCGCTAAAAGAATGATAGATTTTGGATTTCACGCACCAACTATGTCATGGCCCGTTGCTGGCACTATGATGATAGAGCCAACAGAAAGTGAAGGGTTATTAGAAATAGACAGATTTTGTGACACTTTAATTAAGATTAAACAAGAAATTGAAAAAATTAAATCAGGTGAATTTGATAAAATTGATAATCCGATTAAAAATGCTCCTCACACTGATACTGAATTATCATCAGATGTATGGGAACATAAATATTCAAGACAAGAAGCAGCATATCCTGCAAGTTTTCTAAAACAAAATAAATTTTGGCCTCCAGTTGCCCGGGTAGACAATGTTTATGGAGATAAAAATATATTCTGCACATGTCCAAGCATGGATGAATTTAAAGAAGACGCAGCATAGCCTTAATGCGAATTGCAGTAATTGGATCAGGAATCTCTGGTTTATCAGCAGCACAAAAGCTTTCCAAAAAACACCATGTTGATTTATTTGAAAGTGAAGATCATTTTGGTGGTCATTCATATACCTTAGATGTTTTAATTAATGGTAAAAAAGTTCCTGTAGATATTGGCTTTATTGTTTTCAATCATGAAACTTATCCAAATCTCATAAATTTTTTTAACGAATTAAAAATTGAAATTGAAAAAAGCGATATGTCATTTTCTGTTTCTGTAAAAGATACAAATTATGAATATTGTGGCAGAGGTTTAAACGGAATTTTTGCAAACAAAGTTAATCTCTTTGATTTAAAATTTTTAAAAATGTTTTTTGATATTATAAATTTCTACAAAAAGTGTGATCAAATTAAAAGTTTAAATGAAGAGATTACTCTTGGTGAATTTCTTGAAAAAAATAAATGGTCAAAAAATTTTATTAATTTTCATCTAATCCCAATGGTTTCTGCTATCTGGTCCATGCCACCAGTAGAAGCAAATCAAATGCCAATTAAATTTTTCTTAAAATTTTTTCAAAATCATGGACTTTTTAAATTAAAAAATAGACCACAATGGTATACAGTCACCAAAAGAAGCAGAACTTATGTAGAGAAAGTATTAACTCAAATAAGTGGAGAATATTTTAAAAATTATAAAATTAGTTCTATAAAAAGAAATAAAATTGGTGTTCAAATATATTATGGTGCTAGCAACGAATTTTTTGACTACGATAAAGTTGTTATCGCTACTCATGCAGATGATGCATTGAAAATTTTGAGTGAGCCGACTGAGGATGAAAAAAAAATACTATCAAATTTCAAATACAAATCAAATCTAGCAGTAATACATACTGATGATGTATGTATGCCAAATAATAAAAAAGTTTGGTCTTCATGGAATTCCTCAGTTGATAAATCAGATATTAGTAAGACATCATTAACTTATTGGTTGAACTTATTACAAAATCTGAAAACAGAAAAAAATATTTTCTTAACCTTAAATCCTTTTTTTGAAATAGATCAAAAAAAAATCCTACAAAAAGTTACTTTTACCCACCCTTATTTTGATCAAGATGCTTTGAATAATCAAAAATTATTAAAAGAAATACAAAATAAACGAAATATATTGTTTTGTGGAAGTTATTTTGGTTACGGTTTTCATGAAGATGGAATAAAATCATCCATTAATATGATTGAAAACCTAAATGATTAAAAATTCCAGTATTTACGAAGGTAAAGTAATTCATAAAAGATTTAAGCCAAAATATCACTTTTTTAAATACAACGTTTTCTCACTCTTTTTAGATCTTGATGAAATTAATTTGATACAAAAAAAAATTAAAATTTTTTCTAACAATAGTTTTAATATTTTAAGTTTTTATGACAAAGATCATGGACCTAGAGATGGTAGTGATTTAAAAGCCTGGGTTATAGATAATTTAAAATCGAACAACATTCAATTTGAAAACATAAAGGTAAAATTACTTTGTTATCCTAGAATATTTGGTTACGTATTTAATCCGTTAAGTATTTTTTTCGTTTATGATAATCATTCAAAAATTATAGCTATATTGTATGAAGTTAAAAATACATTTGGTGAGCAACATACTTATATATTTAAAGTCAACGACGAAAAAATAATTACAAATAGCTGTGAGAAAAAGTTTTTTGTTTCACCATTTATTGAAATGAAAAGTAAATATAATTTTAGAATCCTTAAACCTGAAAAAATGTTATCCGTAATAATTGATCAAAGTGATAAGGAGGGAAAATTGTTATATGCTTCACAAGATGGGGTTGCAAAAGAAATTAACAATAAAAATATGCTTATATCTTATATTTCTCACCCTTTAATGACTTTTAAAGTTATTGCCGCAATTCATTTTGAAGCATTAAAATTATGGTTAAAGGGAGTTAAGTTAGTTAAAAAAAATATAAAAATAAAAAATAATATTACGTTTGAAAAAAAATGAATTTTAATATTTTGTCAGATAAAATCGTATTTAATTCTCTTAAACTAATAAAGCATGGATTTCTTGAAATTCAAAATCATGATAACAAAATATATAAGTTTGGCAATGAGAGTGAATTATTAAAAGCAAAGATTAAAATTAACAAACCTGGTTTAACACTTCAAATAATAAAATCAGGAAGTGTAGGACTTGCAGAAGCGTACATGCGAAATGAATTTGAAACAGATAATCTAACTAATCTAATAGAAATAACAGCTAAAAATATAAAAATTGTTTATAAATTTTCAGGTATTTTTGATTTATCAATGATTAATAAACTAAAGAGTATTTTCATAAAAAATAACAAAACTAGAAGTAAGAAAAATATTTCAAAACATTATGATTTAGGAAATGATTTCTTTTCATTATGGTTAGATCCATCACTTACTTATTCAAGTGCAATTTTTGAAAAGCAAAAAGATGATTTATTCTCTGCTCAACTAAATAAATATAAAAAGCTTACAGAATTAATAAAGCCAAACGTAGGAAATAAAATTTTAGAAATTGGCTGTGGTTGGGGTGGCTTTGCTGAATATGTGGGTAAAAATTATGATGTAAAATTAGATTGTATAACAATTTCTAAAGAGCAATTTGAATTTTCAAAAAAAAGAATATTTGAAAATGGATTGAATGAAAAAGTGAATATATTTTTGAAAGATTATAGAGATGTAAAAAACAGATATGACTCTATCGCATCTATAGAAATGATAGAAGCGGTTGGGCAAAATTATTTAGTCAATTATTTTAAAAGTATTAAAAAAAATTTATCTGAGAACGGAAGGGCTGCGATACAAGCTATAACAATCGATGATAGTTTATTTGACAGATATAAAACCAAAGAAGACTTTATACAAAAATACATATTTCCTGGAGGTTTTTTGCCATCAAAAAAAAGATTATATGATTTATCTAGTAGCAACGGTTTAGAAATTAAAAAATATGAGTCATATGGATCTCACTATTCCAGCACCTTAAAAATATGGAGAGATGAATTCCTAAAAAAATGGGAAGAGATTTCAAAACATGGATTTGATAATAAATTTAAACGTATGTGGCATTTTTATTTGTCATATTGTGAAGCAGGTTTTAAATCAAAAAATATAGATTTAATTCAATTTTCCATGCAAAATAAAATTTAATATGATTAACAGAAAATTTTTTAAAGTATTTTTATTGATAATTTTTACAGGATTAATTACAAGCTGTATAAATAATCAATCTATGAAACCAGAAGATTTTAAAGATCAAAAACCAAGATTAATAATTGAAGAATATTTAAGCGGAAATGTCAAAGCTTGGGGTATACTACAAAACAGATCAGGTAAAGTTACAAGACAATTTTCAGCAGACTTGGACGGCAAGTGGGATGGCAAACAACTTATATTAGATGAAAAATTTATTTGGAATGACGGTGAAATACAAAATAGGCAATGGGTAATAGATAAAATTGATGAGCATAATTATGAGGGAACTGCAGGTGATGTAGTTGGAAAGGCTAAGGGATATTCGTATGGTCCAGCATTTAAATTTGAGTATGTTTTGTTAGTTCCAGTGAAAGGAAAAAATATCAAAATTACTTTTGATGATTGGATATTTATGCAAGACGAAAGAGTAGCTATTAACAGAGCGAAAATGACAAAATTTGGAATAAAAGTCGCTGAATTGACTGTAATGTTTGTTAAAGATTAATTTTATTTTTTTTGTAATTTAGTTAATTTCCGTATTAAATAAAAATATAGTCGATCAGGAATTATCTTTAAAAATTTAAGAATTAAAGTTAATTCTTTTGGATAATGTATTTCAAAATTAGAACCATTAATAAGTCCATCGTAAATTTTGTCTGCTGAGAATTCTGGAGTTTTTAGAAACGGCATCTTAAAATCATTCTTATCAGTCATTGGTGTTTTGATAAAACCTGGAGAAACTAAACAAACCCTCACACCATATCTTCCAAAATCAAAATGTAAACTTTCAGCAAGATTACTTAAAGCTGCTTTGGATGGTCCATAGCCACTTGAATTAGGTAAGCCTTTATATCCTGCAATCGAAGATACAATGGTAATGACACCTTTTTCACGTTCACGAAAATGAGTTTCAACTGCCTTTATACAATTTAATGTTCCAAAAAAGTTTACCTTAAATACATTTTCAATTTGTTCTACATCGATTTCTCTCTCTTTTTTTGGATCCCAGGTACCTGTAGAAAAAAAACAAATTTCAATATCCCCAAGTTCCTTTTTTATATTTTCAAAAACAGACTTACACTTTTCCTTGTCATTTACATCAAGAGGAAAAGATTTAATATTTTGATGCTTATCTTCAATTTCTTTCAATAAATTTTCTCTTCTTGCAGAAATAGCAACTGTCCATCCATTATTAGCAAATTTTAATGCAAGTGCTTTGCCAATTCCTGTACTTCCGCCGGTGATCCAAATTACTTTTTTATTCATATTCAACTGCTGTATAGTACTTAAATGCTAAAAAATAAAATTTTATCTTTTATTCTCTTTGCAATTACTACGTTTTCAGCTTCATTTATTGGAGGTTTGGTTACTATAAATTTTAAAGAACCTTGGTATTCAAATTTATCTAAACCTCAATACAATCCACCAGATTGGATATTTGGACCAGTATGGACATTACTTTATTTATTTATGACAATAGCCATATGGAATGCGTGGCATAAAAACACAAAAAATTTAAATATTGTATTTTTATATTTCATTCATCTTTTTTTTAATACAACTTGGAGTATTGTTTTCTTTGGTTTACATAATATTTCTTTAGCAATTTTAAATCTTGTTGTGTTAATTATATTTATTGTTTTATTGGTATTTAAATATAAGAATATAAGTCTATTAAGCATGTACTTAATGATTCCATATTTGTTATGGTGTTGTTTTGCATTGCTTTTAAATATAAACTTTTTTTTGATAAACTAATATGGATGATGTTGTAATAGTAGGTGGTGGTATAATTGGAGCTGCAACTGCATACTTTATGTCCAAAGAAGGCAGAAAAGTAAAAGTCATTGAAAGGGATCCAACTTATAAAACTGCATCATTCCCATTATCACTTGGTGGATTTAGACGACAGTTTTTTCAAAAAGAAAATATTCTTCTAGGAAAATTTGCAAGGGAATTTATATTTCAAATACCAGAATTATTGAAAACTGAAAAAAATCCAAATCCAACAGCTAGCATGGTACCCAATGGATACCTTCTAATGTTTGGACCAGATCATGCAGAAGAGCAATACAGAGCTTTAGAAAATCATAAAGAATGTGAAGCGGGTACAAAAAATATTAAAGGTTCTGATTTGAAAAAATATTTTCCTTACATTAATGAGGAAGGAATTGAAACTGCAACATTTACTGATAACAAGAGCGAGGGATGGATTGATCCATTTTTATTTCATAGCGCTTTAAAGCATAAGGCAATTGATCTTGGGGCAGAATTTATTAAGGGAGAGGTTAAGAGCCTTTACGAAATTAATGCAAAGACAATTATTTCTGCAGCTGGGTGTTGGACTAAGGAACTACTTGAAGATATTCCTGTAGTACCTCAAAAACATACAGTCTTTAGAGTTAAATGTCCTAAACATATTCCAGAGATGCCATTATCCGGAGATCTAACAACAGGAGTATATTGGAGACCAGAAGGAAAAGAATATTTAGCAGGTTCTCCGATTTCAGTTTTTGATGCAGAAGATCTCGAACCTGCATGGAATGATTTTGAAGAATTAGTTTGGCCTGCTCTTGCGAAAAGAATACCAGCATTTGAAGAACTAAAGTTAACAGGTGGATGGGCTGGATATTATGATTGTAACAAATTAGATAATAATGCTGTAGTTGGAAAACATCCAAAATATGAAAATGTTTACATGGCCTCAGGATTTACCGGTAGAGGTTTAATGCAAGCACCAGGAATTGGTAGAGCTCTAACTGAATTAATAACTACAGGCAGTTATCAAACTATAGATATTAGTGTTTTCGCAGTTGAAAGAGTATTAAATAGCTCTGCAAGACCCGAGCCCTACGTCTTATAATTTTTTTACGTAAACTCCCATCATCCCATTAAAAAAAGATACAGCAATTATAAGAATTTGACCTTTTAGTGAGTAAAAATCAAATGATGGATAAAAACTGATAGCTATACTCAAAAAAATATAGGTTAATAAAAAGGGTCTATAAAACTTCTTTAAAAATTTCATAAAAATTCTAATTAAATTTTTACAAGCATTTTTCCTATGTTTTTACCTTCTAATAAATCAATGAATGATTTTGGCGTATTTTCTATACCCTCGTAAACAGTTTCTTTAAATTTAATTTTATCTTCTAATAGCCATTTAGCCATATCGGTTTCAAACTGTTCTCGATCATTTTCATGATCAAAAATTATAAAACCTTTAATAGTTAGTCTTTTTACAAGAACATGAGCCATATTTTTTAAACCAGAGCCGGGATTAGTTGCATTCATTTGGGATATCCTTCCACAAATTACAATTCTTCCAAAGTTCTTCATTTGAAAAATAGCTGACTCTAAGAAATCGCCACCTACATTATCAAAATATAAATCAAATCCTTCAGGACAAACTTCTTTAAAATGCAAAACAAGATTTTCAATTTTTTTATAGTTAAACGCATGATCAATTTTTAAATCATTTTTCAGCCATTTAACTTTTTCATCTGATCCTGTACTTGCAATTACTTTACAACCCATATTTTTTGCAATTTGACAAACAGTAGATCCAACACTACCTCCAGCTGAAGAAACAAGGATTGTTTGACCTGGTTTTAATTCACCATGTTTAAAAAGTCCTACATAAGCTGTATGACCTGTCATTCCAAGTGGGCCTAGATATGTTTGTATAGGAATATTCATTGGCTCAATTTTTTTTAGATCATTGGAATTACAAACAAAGTAATCTCTCATTCCAAAATTACTAAAAACAATATCTCCTTCTTTAAAATTTTTGTCTTTAGACTCTTTAACTATACCTAAAGCATAACCTTCCATCTCTTCACCAATATTAAAAGGCGGTTTATAGTTTTTTCTTTCAGTCATCCTTGCCCTCATATAAGGATCAACTGAAATCCATAAATTTAAAACCAATATATTGTTCTTAGTATCTAAAGATATCTCCTTAGTTTTTATTTCAAAGTCAGTTTCTTTTGGTAAACCTGTAGGGATATAGTTTTTTAAAGCTACAAATTTGCTTGTTACAGGCATTAATTATGATCCCCAAATAATATCAAGTATTCTCTCTCTTTTGCATGCTTTCTTATATTTTAAATAATTTTCTAAATATACTTGATAGTAATCTTGATGTTTATCCTCTGCTTTGTAAAAAATCTCAAATTCTTTAACATATGTGACTACTTTCTTTTTAAATTTCTTTTCTAATCTTTTTATATCTTTATCAATTAAATCTCTCTGATAATCGTTTTCATAAAATGCTACAGATCTGTAGCTGTATCCTTTATCGCAAAACTGGCCATAAGCATCAAATGGATCAATATTAAGCCAGAAGTTTTTTAAGAGTTCTTTATAGGATATTTTCTCTTTGTCATAAATTATTTCAACAACCTCAAAATGACCAGTATCTCCATAAGTGACTTCCCTATATGTTGGATTTGCAGTGATCCCTCCTGAGTAACCAGATATAACTTCTTCTACACCTTCCAACATTTCAAAAGACTCTTCCATGCACCAGAAGCAACCTCCTGCAAAATACGCTTTATCTTTTGAATGAGAGAATGATGTCGAGATAAGAAATAACAATAAAAAGTAGTAAAATATCCTCATATCTAAAATATATAATAATGAGGGTTTAAATCTATGGTATTAAAGGTAGCTACTTATTTAAGTAGCATACCTTTAATAAATCTATTTTATTTTTTTTGATATTTAGCAGCTTCTTCTGATCCACTAGTTGCAGACCCTTTACTGTAAGAATGCGCACCCATTCCTGCTAATTGGCCATCTTTTACGATCAAATATTGATTTCTAATTTCTTTTCCTTCAAAGAAACATTCCAATATTTCTCTAACACCATCTGCATATCTTGCTTGAGCAGATAAAGATGTACCAGAGGTGTGTGGTGTCATTCCATGATTTGGCATTGTTCTCCATACATGGTCGTTTGGAGCAGGCTGCGGAAACCATACATCACCTGCGTAACCACTTAGTTGTCCACTTTTTAGGGCTTTAGCTATTGCATCTCGATTACAAATTTTACCTCTTGCAGTGTTAACTATGTATGCTCCTTTTTTCATTTTGCTTATCATTTCATCATCAAATAAATTTTCGGTTTCTGGATGAAGTGGACAATTGATTGTAACAACATCGCAAACTTTTACCATAGATTCTACTGAATCATGAAAAGTTAAGTTTAGTTCTTTTTCAACACTGTCAGGTAACTTATGTCTGTCAAAATAGTGCAAATGAACATCAAATGGTTTCATTTTTCTAAGTGCATCTAACCCGATTCTTCCAGCAGCAACAGTTCCTATATGCATTCCTTCAACGTCATAACTTCTCTGAACAGCATCTGCAATATTCCATCCACCTTCATTAACTATTCTATGTTGATTGTGATAATCTCTAACCATGGAAACAATCATCATTACTATGTGTTCAGCGACTGATCTAGAATTACAGAAAGTTACTTCAACAACATCAATTTTATTATCCATTGCTGCTTGTAAATCAACGTGATCAGAACCTATTCCTGCTGTGATTGCCATCTTAAGGTTTTTAGCTTTAGCAATTCTTTCTTTAGTTAAATAATAAGGGAAAAATGGTTGAGAGATAACAATGTCAGCATCAACAATATGTTTATCCGCTTCACATCCATCTCCATCTTTACTGTTAGTAACAACCAACTCGTGTCCATTACTCTCTAAAAACTTTCTCAAACCAAGTTCACCTGAAACACAACCAAGTAATTGGCCTGGTGTAAAATCTCTTCCTTTAGGCGATGGCAATGTCATTCCATCTGGATATTTCTCTAATTTTGGTAAATCTGATAGAGGATAAGATTTAGGCATCCCTCCTTTTGGATCATCATACAATACACAAAGTACTTTCATTTTTACTCCTATTACTAGCTTCTTAAAGCTGAATTATTAATTATTATTTGAAAAGACTAGCACAAGTTAAATAGGACTAGCAAACAAATTGTGTTTATTTTGGGTAACTCCTTTTAGCAATAAATTTGTTCAAGATTATGCCGAAAACTATCACAATAATTGATCCGCTTATAACTGGGGAAATTAAATATTCAAATGAAACTGACCCCATGATCACAATTATAGGATTTCCTCCTGCAGGAGGGTGGGTTACATTAAGAATAATCATTAATCCGACACCTATTCCAACAGCGACAGGTATAATAATATATATCGGAAGTGGAATGAAATTCACGAATATCACACCAACAAGCGAGGTTAAAAAATGACCAAAAAATATATTTTTAGGTTTTGCAAAAGGACTTTCTGGATAACCATAAAGTAGAACCATTGTAGAACCAAAGGAAGCAATCAAAAATAATCCATAAGGTGTTTTATAAGTAAGCAATGACAAAACCCCAATTGTCATAGTAGAAAATATTGCAGCGATAACAGGTTTTTTAATGTCTAAATTATTCATCAATGCTGAGTTTCTTAAGTGCAATTAATGGCATTAATACACAGTTTTTTCTAGATATATTTTTTTTATTAAACAATTTATTAAATTTATTTAGATTTTTTGGCAAAGGTTTAATTTCATTTTCAAAATAATCGATAAGATTTTTTAATAAGTAATTCACTTTATTTTTACTTTTTTTGATAAGTTTATGAGATACTAAGCTTGCAGAAGCTTGACAGTAAACACAGGACTTTGTCTGATACCCAATTTCTTGTATTATATTTTTCTTAATATTAACTCTCATTTCAATTATATCGCCACAAGTTTTATTTTTATATTTCGATCTATGAGTGTAATCTTTCAATATTTTATTATTAGTCGTGTCGGATGCAATTTTTATTATATCTAAATCCATATTTATTTAATAATATCACTAAAAATTTATAAAAAATAAATTAATTTATGCCTGATTTAAAAAATCCTAAAGTAGCTATTCCAATTGTTTTATTTGCAGGCATACTTTGGTCGTTTGGACCATATGTTGTAAGACATATAGATCAACCCGAAACTGTTCCGTGGCAATACTTGTTTGCAAGAGGTATTGTTATTTTTTTATTGCTCAATGTTTACTTATTCTTGGAAGAAGGAATTTCTTTTTATAAAAATTATTTCAAAATTGGGATATCTGGAATTATAGGTGGTGCTGGTTTAGGAACAGCAATGATAACTTTTATTTGGTCAATTACTAACACGACAGCAGCAGTAACTCTATTATGTTTAGCTGCAATGCCTTTTATAACTGCACTACTTGGTTTCCTTTTCTTGAAAGAAAAAATATCAATCACAGTTTGGATATCAATTTTAGTTGCAGCATTTGGTATAATTGTAATGGCCTACGATAATACTGGAGAAAATTCTTTAATGGGTCTAATATTTGGATTAGTATCAGCACTAGGTTTTTCAATTTTTTCAGTAAGTCTGAGATGGAGAAAACAAACTCCCAAGTTTACAACTGTTGCTATAGCTGGATTATTTTGTTTTTTATTTTCAACAGTTATGCTTTTAAATAACGATGCAAATTTCTTATCTTCAAATAAAAATGAAGCATTATTTGCAACTCATGGAACACTTGTATGCATGGGCTTAATTCTTTACTCAATTGGATCAAAACATATTCCTGCAGCTGATTTGACTCTATTGTCTTTGACTGAAGTAATAGGAGGAATATTTTGGGTTTGGCTTCCATGGCTTGGAATAAATGAAATTCCTTCAACCAACACAATTATTGGTGGCTTCTTTATTTTTTTAGCTATATTTTATTATAGTATGATAATGCAATCTAATAGAAGATTTATTGGATTAAATTAATTTTACATGGTTCAAAATAATAAGATTGTTAATAGTTGGAATGAATGGGATCCATTAAAACATGTAATTGTTGGTAGAGCAGATGGTACTTGTATTCCAGCACCCGAACCTGCTTTAGATGCTAAAGTTCCAGAAGACTCTGATATGCGAGGAACTTATGGTCCAAGAACTAAGGATACTGTCGATAAAGCTAATGAACTATTAGATAACTTTTCAAATGTGCTTGAAAAAAGGGGTATAAAAGTTGATAGACCAACACCTTTAGATTTTAATCAACCAACATCAACTCCTGACTGGAAAGCGGAAACTATGTTTGGATGCATGCCTCCTAGAGATGTTTTGTTAACTGTGGGAAATGAAATATTAGAAGCTACAATGAGCTACAGGTGCAGATGGTTTGAGTACCTATGTTACAGACCATTATTAAAAGACTATTATAATAAAGATCCAAATATGAGACATGAGTCAGCACCAAAGCCTAGATTAACAGATGCAGACTATAGAAAAGACTATTTATCAGATAAAATTGGTGTAACAAAAAGACTTGAATGGACAGAAAATAAATACTTTGTCACAACTGAAGAAGAGCCATTATTTGATGCCGCAGATATTCTAAGGTTTGGAAAGGATTTGGTTGTACAACACGGATTTACAACTAACTTAAAAGGAATTGATTGGATAAAAAGACATTTTAAGGATCATAGAGTTCATGCTGTAAATTTCCCAGGCGATCCTTATCCAATTCATATTGATGCAACCTTTACCCCAATTAAAGAAGGGTTAATTATAAATAATCCACAACGAAGACTCCCAAAAGAACAAAGAAAATTATTTGAAGACAATGGATGGGAAATTATTGATGCTGCACAACCTGCTCATAATACTCCACCACCACTTTGTTACTCTTCAGTATGGCTATCAATGAATGTTTTAGTTCTTGACCCTAAAACTGTATGTGTTGAAAAAAGTGAAAAATATCAAGCTGAACAGTTAGATAAATTAGGTATGGAAGTTATCCCTGTAGAGTTGAGAGATGCATATGCTTTTGGTGGAGGCCTTCATTGTTGTACAGCCGATGTTTATAGAGAAGGTACTTTAAAAGATTATTTTCCAAAACAATAAAATGAACGCAAAAATTAATACAAAACGCAAAAGAGTAAAATTTGCTTCAGATAATGTGACAGGAGCTTGTCCAGAAGTTTTGGATGCAATTATCAAAGCAAATGATGGTATTGCCCCACCGTATGGTAATGATGAAATTTCAGGTGTGTTACAAGAAAAATTTTCTAAAATTTTTGAAAAGGATGTGATTGTCTACCCCACAGCATCAGGAACCGCATCAAATGCTTTAGCACTTTCTGCTATATCTCCATCATTTGGAAATATTTATTGCCATAAATTTTCTCATATCAATGTTGATGAGTGTGGAGCCCCTGAATTTTATACAGGTGGAGCAAAACTTGTTCCATTGAACGGTAAAGATGGCAAAATAACAGTCGATGAGCTAAATGATAATATTGGAGGGTTTGGAATTGTGCATCACACTCAACCATCTATTGTTAGTATAACCCAAGCAACAGAAACTGGTGAAGTTTATACTTTAGATCAAATTAGAAGTATTTCTGAAATTGCACATAAAAAAAAATTAAAAGTACATATGGATGGCGCTAGATTTGCTAATGCACTTGTTTCACTAGATGTTACTCCCGCAGAAATGACATGGAAATCAGGAATTGACATATTATCTTTTGGAGCAACTAAGAACGGATGTATAGCAGCAGAAGCAATTATAATATTTAATAAGGAATTAGTTGGCAATTTACCTTTTTTGTTAAAAAGATCCGGTCATCTATTGTCTAAAATGCGTTTTGTTTCTGCACAATTAGATGGATATATCTCAAATGATGTTTGGTTAAAAAACGCAAGACACGCAAATCTAATGGCAAAAAAATTAAGTGATGGTTTAGTTTCTAGTAATCAAGTTAAACTTGAATATCCAACTGAGGCAAATGAAGTTTTTGTTAAACTCCCAAAAAAGATGGTTGAGCATTTAAATACAGAAGAATATATGATGAGCAATGAGGAATTAGGTGGTAAGACAGTTAGACTTGTTACAGCTTGGAATACTAAAAGTAGTGAAGTAGACGAGTTTCTAAAAACTATATCTAATTAACTAGGATTTTCTTTTAAAAATTTAATATAGTTGATTACTTCATCAAATTTGTCATCAGGAATATCTTTATAAGTAGAATTAAATTTGTTTTTTACACAAATTGCTACATGAGCATATGGATTTCTTCCTTTTGGATGATTTGGATGATCAGGAAGTTGTCCATCCAAATAATCGCCAGCTTCCTTTATTAAAGTCCACAGTTTACGTCGGTTATCTTCTGTCATTACTTACAAAACCTGATTTATCTCTTTTGTATCTAGTTTGTATCTAGTTGTCCTATAAAATCCTATTTATAAAAATTTTCTCATTTGTCTAACGATATACCTTTAGTATCTATAATATCCCAATACCAATTATAATTTTTCTTATCAGTACTTTTTGAAATCATTTTATCCTTTGCCATAAAATGTTCTAATTTTGAAGGTTTAATAAGATTTTTTTCATCTAAGTAAAAGTTAAATGATAATCGTTCTGATGGTTGTAACCATAAATTTTTATATTTTTTTTCGAAAGTATAAGTTTTACAAGTTTTAAACTCTTCACACTCAGAAATTGTATCAGGATAATTAATTGTATGAACAAATTGAATTGTGTAAGAAGTATAAATAATACTGTTTGACTTATTTACTACACTCCCTGAATGTTTAGTTCTAGAGTAATCAATTTCTGGGCCTGCATTACCATTTATATCTGAACCTTTTGATGAAACACTTTTTGAAATTTTTTCAACACAATTATTTCTTGTAACTTCCTTATCTACTAATTCTGAAGCATTTTTTTTAATACATCTTTCAACATTTTTTATATTGTTTGATTGAAAATTCTCCTCACATGCTGAAACTAATAATAATAATAAAAAGCAAAAAATTAATCTTCTCATAACACTATTTTATCAGTAAAAGTTTTTAATAATCCAAGACTACTAGATAATAAACTATGTGTCTATTTACTTTAAAAATATCTATTTGATTATCTCAAAAAGTTCTAGGATTAATTAGATTAATAGAGATTCAACAAATTCCCAATCTATAAGATTATTAACAAATTTATCTAAATATTCAGGTCTTCTATTTCTATAATCAATGTAATAAGAATGTTCCCATACATCACAACCAAGTATTGGTTTTAAGTTATCAATTAAAGGATTAGCAGCATTAGCTGTTTTTGTAACAACTAATTTATCATTATTTAAAGATAACCAACACCAACCTGATCCAAACTGAGTTATACCTGCTTGTTTGAATTCATCTTTGAATTTTTCGACGCTTCCAAAATCTTCAACAATTTTTTTCTCAAGTTTTGACGGAATATTTCCACCACCTTTTGGTTTCATACATTTCCAAAAAAGATTATGGTTCCAATGCTGGCTTGCATTATTAAATATTCCAGCTTTTGAGTTATCTTTTGAGCTTTTAACAATTATATCTTCCAATGACATTTCAGCCATGTCCGTATCTTTTATAAAATTGTTAAGATTTGTTATGTAGGTTTGATGATGTTTTCCATGATGTAATTCTAATGTTTCTTGTGACATTATTGGAGACAAAGCCTCATTAGAATAATCTAGTTTTGGTAATATAAATGTCATAGTTATTTTTTATAATATTTTCTTGTAAATAAACTTAATTAAGTTGACGCAATTAAAAACAAAATTAGTTTTCTAAAGCGTTTTCTTCTCTCATAAGAATAGGTCGACCATCTTGAGCAGTGTTTAAAGGTATAATCTTACCATTGTATCTTGCGCATAACGTAGGTGCACTTCTTACCTGTTCTCCCAAATTTACTTCTAAATCTGCTATAACTAATTCAACCCCTTTCAATATACTCAATATCTTCATTATTCCTCCGTTTTATGATGATGGCTTAAATATTAAACACAAGCCGTTATTACAATATCTCTTTCCTGTCGATCCAGGACCGTCTTCAAAGACATGTCCGTGATGAGCACCACATTTTGCACAATGGTATTCAATTCTTTTCATGCCAAAGCTGTAATCAACCTTAGTTTTAAAAGCTCCAGGAAGCGCCTCTGTAAATGATGGCCAACCAGTTCCACTATCAAATTTCGAGCTAGACTTAAATAGTTTAGCTCCACAATTTGCACAGTGATAAAAACCTTCTCTTTTCTCGTAATTAAGAGGGCTTGAGAATGGTCGCTCAGTTGCTTCCTCAAACATTATTTTTTTTTGGGCTTCTGTTAAATTTTGATTAATTATTTTTTTGGTTTCAGCTAATGAAATTTTGTAAGGAAAAATACTATATAGTAACGATCCAAAGATAGATAATTTTATAAATTTTCTCTTGTTCATAACTTTCTTAATAAATCAATATTATTTTATTTGTATGAGATATTTTGACAGCTTCGATTTTAAATTGGTAGCTTCATAATTAATGAAGCTACCATTAAGATTATTGTCCAGGCACTTTATAACCACTTGATACTTTTGTTGCGTGATTTGCAATTTCATTCATTGGTGTTTCCTCACAAATAGCGATATTTTTAAGTGCACCACTACCCTCAGTGGCCATTTTTATAGCAGCCATTTGCTCAAATGTACCATGGGTTTCAACTATAAAGTCATAGGGTCCTCTCAAATATGTGTAAGATTTCATTTCAGCTCCAACACTTTCAGAACACTTTCTAGCAACCTCAGATCTATCTGAACCAGGATCTTTTAAAAAGCCTGCGAATGCTTTCTCTGTAAAATTTCCCATTAAAAAAAATTTAGCCATAGATACCTCCTTTAAATGTATTATAGCACTTAAAATAATTTTTTTTAATATTTTATTGATTTATAAAAAGTTTATTCTCTTCCAATTTTTAATAATTGTGGTGGTTCAAATACTCCACTTTGTATTTCACTGTTTGATATATTTATCATGGATTTGGCAACTATTTCTGCATTTATCGATTTATATTTTTTTAAATCTCCAACTAAAATTGGTGATATACATTTCATGGCAAAAATACCTATTTTTTCTCCCAATCTTTCCTCTATTCTTTTTCCAATTAAAAATGAAGGTCTAATTACAATAAATTTTTTAAAGTTTAGTTTTCTTAATTCTTCTTCAGTCATACCTTTATTTTTTAAATACAAATTTGTTTTTTTTGAACTGGCACCCAATGAAGAAATATAAGTAAAATTTTGTACATTATTATCGCTACAAATTTTTCCAATTGTTACAGGCAAATTATACTCGGTGTTTATATAATCTTGTTTGTTAGGTGTTTTTTTTCTTGTAGTTCCAATACAAAAAAAACAATCATCGCCTTTTATTTCTGACTTAATATTTTCTAATTTTGTAAAATCTGTTTCAACAACTTCTATTTTAGGATCAATTTTTGAAGTAGAAGATCTTACAAAAACCTTAATTTTTTTATATTTTTGATCATTAGCTAACAGTTTAAGTAATATTCCACCAATTAATCCAGTTGAACCGAATATTAATGCTGTTTTCATAATTTTGAACTTACACTAAATTTTCTTAAATTCGTGTAAATTATTTGGTTCATCTATTGGTTCAGTTGAAGGATTAAGTTCTATACCGGCTGGAGTAATCGTTTGTGGCATAGGTGCAAATTGTGAATCTGGGTTATCTCCAGACTCTCTAATTTGCATTCTATATATTCCAAATAAACCAATAAACGAATGAAATATAATTAAGAAAATAAAAAATCCATTTTCTCCTAAAAATTCCATAAATAATGAGCACATAAAAGGACCACAAATTGCACCAAGACCAAAAACAAATTGTAATCCTGCTCCTGCTGCTACAAATTTTTCTTTTGGTATAAAATCATTTGTATGTGCAAAAATTAATGCAAACATTGGTAGACTACAAAAAGAAAAACACATTATACAGATATAAAAAAATATTTTTGATGTAGCTAAACCTGCAGGCATATACATTTGACCCGAGGAAATAATCGCCAAAAAACAAAATAAAGCTGCTCCAAATGTTGTATAAATAATTACAATTCTTCTATCTAAAACATCTGATAATTTTCCTATTGGCCATTGAGATATGGCTCCTGATATAGCAAATAAAAAGGTTACTATTGATACTTCTAAAATACTAAAATTCATCGATGTAGCATAAACTGCAATCAACGAGAAAACAGCTGAATGTGATATTCCAATTAAAAAAGAACTTACAACACCAAATGGTGATGATTTATAAACTTCCTTTAACTTCATACCTGATATTTTTTTAAAGTTTGGAGCCTTTCTTTTCGTTAATAATATTGGAACAAGAGACAATGACATAAATAAAGATATCAGTATAAAAGGTTGAAAGTTTTCTGGTTTACTAAAGTTTATGAAAAACATTCCAATAGCCATAGAGGCATACATAACAATCATGTAGATTGATAAAACACTACCTCTATTCTTATTTGTAGATCTATCGTTTAACCAGCTTTCAGCAATTGTATAAAGACAAACCATGCTAAATCCAGAAATCATTCTAAGCACAAACCATGAAATAGGATTTACAAAAATAGAGTGTAACAAGACCACAATTGAAGTGACAGAAGCAAAAGCCGCGAATACTCTAATATGTCCAACTCTATGAATTAATGATTGTATAATTTTTGCTCCAATAAAATATCCAACAAAATATCCAGAAAACAAAAAACCTGTCGATGATAGACCAAAATTTTCTTTAACTGCTCTAACACCTAAAAGAGTACCTTGAAAACCATGAGCGAGCATTATAAATGCCATACCCATAAAGAGAGCCCAAGAGTTTTTTATAATTTTGTTCATAAAATTAGCGGTGTTTATGGGCGATCTAATTTTAAATCAAGACAAATTTGTGACAAAAAGAAAAATAATTTTATTTAGAAGAAGATTTTAATTTTAGATAAGAGTGAATAGCTATAGTGAAAATAATTACAAGTCCACCAACTATTGTCTCTATACTCGGCTGTTCTTTGATAACTAACCAAACCCAAATGGGTCCTAAAATGGTCTCGAGAAGAAAAAACAGATTAACTTCCTCGGCAGGTATAAATCTTGGAGCAATCGTCACCAAAACGAATGGTATTGCTACACACAAAATACACATTAAAGGTATATAAATCAGGTCTTTTTCAACTAACTCATAACTTTCAACGAAAAAGAGAGCAAATAGAGCTACTGTAAGCTTACCAACAACAGCTGAGGGGAGCAAATCTCTATCTTTTGCTGACCTGATTATTACTGCGTTAGTGGCGAGTCCAAAAGATGTTGTTATACCCATGAGATCACCAAATAAGTTACCCATCTCTAAAGAGTCGTAAAATATATATATTACAGCGACTAAAGTAATGGCTATTGCTATCCAAGTCTTCTTATCGGGAACTTCTTTTAGAAATATTGCACCAAGAATTGCCGAAAGCATGGGTGCCATTGCAATCATTATTAGTGTATTTGCTACATTTGTATTTTGGATTGAAATTATAAATGTGATGTTGCAAATCGAAAAACTTATAATATAAAAAATACCTGCATAACCAACATTCAAAAATGCTTTAATAAAGTTTTTTTTATAAAATATGAGAAGTCCAATTAATACAGCTACAAATGGTATCGCGCCTCTATAAAATAATAATCCCCAAGTATCTATAGATGATAATCTTATAAAGAGTGAATCTGGTGTGATAAACATCACAGCTATAAATGCAAGTGATGATCCTTTTTGCTGATTTGACAAGTTTTTCAACTATAAACCTTTCCAAAAAGTCTTAGCCAAGTTTATCCGCGATAAATCAAAATATGTTTTTATACCTGTTGGTGATGTTACGTTTATATCTCCATTTAATTTTCCATCAATAAAGTCTATACCTGCAAAGTAAATCCCATCTTTCTTAATTTTTTTTGCTATAATATTTGAAACTTTCTGTTCTTTATTATTTAAAAATGCAATTTTAGGTTTTGCACCTTTGCTCATATTGCTTAATATTGATCCTGATTTTGGAACTCTAGATATAGCTCCGCAAACTTTACCATTTATAATAAAAACTCTTTTATCTCCAAACTTAATTTTATTTAAAAATTTTTGACACATAATGTGACCGTGTTTTTTTAATATTTGTTTTATTTTAAGTAAATTAAGCTTCCCTGAAATAAGATTTATATCATTGCCACCATAGCTATGAATAGGTTTAATTATTATCTTTTTATGTTTTTTGAAAAATTTTTTAATTTCAATCAAATCCTTAGTAAATATTGTATCCGCCATATAATTTTTAAAATTTAAAGAATAAAATTTTTCTGAAATATTTCTTACTGCAGTAGGATCATTAATAATTTTTGTTTTATCTTTGATTCTATCTAACATTAATGTTGTAGAAATATATTCTAAGTTAAAAGGTGGATCCTGTCTGATTAAAATATATTTTGCAAAGGATAAGTCTAATTTTGATTTTTTTAGAATTTTATAAAATTTCTTTTTTGAATAATCAATTTTAATAAAATATCCTTTACTTACAGTTTTTCCTCTTATATTCGATAAATTTTCTGGATAATAATAAAATAATTTATAACCTTTGTTTTGAGCTTCATTAGCTAAAAAAATAGTAGTATCTGTTTTGATATTTATTTTTTTTAAATTATCACCTTGTATAGCAACAATTTTATTGGTCATATAAATCATTCAAATTTTCGGAATTTGAATACTTACTTATTATATTATCAGCATTTGTTTTTTTACTTTTTACAATTTTTTCTAAGTGATCTAAAAACTTTGCTTCACTTAATTTTTTTCTATTTAAAAAGTCTCTCTTTTTTAATCCTGATTTTGATATGTCTATTAGTCTCTCTGCCCAATACGAAATATCCTTGCCCATCAAATTAGTTTTTAAGCCATTTTTAGGGGCATTTTTATAAGCTGAAAGCACTTCATTAGCTTCCCAATTTTTAATTAAATCTAAAGCTTCCTCCAGATTTCCATAAATTAATCCAGTGAATAGAGCGGGACCAGCACATAAACACTCCCATCCGCACGCATCCATTGATCTTAATTCGATATATTGTTTTAATCTGTTCTCTGTAAATATTGTTCCTAAATGTGTATCAAGATCATTATTGCTAGGAATTTTATTTCCAATTTCTTTAATTTCTCCATTCATAAAGTTTTTAAATAAATATTTTTTTCCAGACGTATAATTACCTTCACTTTGTAAAAATAAGATTGGATAATTCATAATATAATCTGCATATTTTTCAAAATTTACATCTTTTAAAAAAAACTCAGGCAATCCACCTCTAGATGTTTCTTGCCAAACTTTAGATCTGTAAGATAAGTATCCACTATCATTTTTTTCAACTATAGAGGAATTTGCAAAAAGTCCGATAGATATTGGAACTAAATTATTTGCCAACTTAAATTTTTTTATAAAATCTTTTTCTGAGGTATAATCTAAATTTAATTGCGTACCTGCGGTTTTATACATCATATCCAAACTTAGTTTTCCTCCAACAGGCATATCTTTGGTCATAACCTCATACCTTTTTTTTGGATTATTAGGTATATCCTCAAGTTTAGATATAGGATCATATCCAGCGCTTACTATTTTAAAATCTAATTTTTCAATTACCTGGTTTAACTCAAATAAATATTCATGAGATTCAGCACAAGCTTCATGAATATTATTTAATTTTGCTCCGGATAGCTCTATTTGATTACCAGGCTCTAAGGTAATACTTTTATCATTCTTAGTTAACGCTATTGGATTTTTTTCCTCAAAAATAGGTTTCCAGCCAAACTCATATAAATTTTCAAACATTTTCTTGATTTTGGGATAATCAATTCTCGTATTTGTTTTTTTATCAAAAATAAATTTTTCATGCTCAACTCCAATCTTTAAATTAGATTTATCCTTTGAGCCTGACTTAAAATGTTCTATTATTTGTTCCTTTGTTTCTATCATTAGCTTATATTGTTTCTTTTTAGATAATCTTCAATTTCCTTTATATTACTTAATTTGTTAGAGCAAGTTTGATTTTTACATATAACAATTTTTGCCTCTTTTACTTCATTATCTAGATATTTAAATGTAGCTCTAGTAATAAATTTTTTTTGTAAATATTTTTTTATATCAGGATCTAAATTTTGCTTTCCATGAATTGTAAAAGATATACTTTCATTACAAATATCCAATGATTTAACAAAACTAAACATTTGTGCGAAGTTTGAGTTTAAAACTTGGTGAAAACTTTTCTTTAAAATATCAATTTTTTCAAACCATATTTTATTGCTAGTTATAATATATATTTTATTACATAAGTTTAAATATACGCTATTTCCGTTTGGTATATTATTATCATTTAGATCTACTGGCTGAACAAAAAGGTCATTATCTAATATTTTATTTTTTTGCATTAATCCTGATTTTTTATCATAGAAGTATTCCCAGGTTTTTATTAAAATATCTTTTGCTTTTTCGATGTATTTAATGTCACCATCTAATTCATAAATAGTTATTAAAAGACTAGCATAGTATACGTAATCTTCCAAAAAAGCGTCTATCTCTGTGTCTTGATAGCAATGGAAAATTTTATCTGACAAATATTTTTCCAATATCTTTATACTAACAAGAGTATTTTGTTTTAGTTCTTCATTATCAGTTACTAGCGATGAAAGAAGGAGTGTTTCTAATAAAAAACAATTTTGGTCAGTTTGAGATTTATCATCAAATAATGGTTTAGAACGTTTATTTCTTTGATCTAATAACGTTTTTTCTGTGTTTGAGATTTCTTTAATCTCATCATCGGAAAGTTTATTATGAGTTTCTGTTAAAATATTATTACCTTCAAAATTTCCCTCTTCAGTCAAATTATATTTTTTTGCAAATAAATTAAATTTAGGACCTAGAGTATTTTTTAGTTCTGCATAATTCCATACATAATATTTTCCTTCAACACCATCGCTATCGGCATCATATGCAGACCCATAAAGATCAAAATCATTTTTAAATTCTGAATTGATAAAATTTATACTTTGCTCTAACTTTCCTTTATAATAAAGATTATTAGTTTTTTGAAAGAACTTATTTAACAATCCTATATATTGAATATTATCATAAAGCATTTTTTCAAAGTGAGGGATGATCCAATTTTCATCAACAGTGTATCTTGCTATACCTCCAGCTAAATGATCATACATTCCTTTTGAAGAAATATTGTAAAGTAAAGTTTCAACAGGTTTAAAGTATTCTTCTTTTCCTGTTTTTAAATAAAAATAAAACATTGCATCAAATAAATAAAATTGGGGAAACTTTGGAGCTCCTTTGAAACTTCCATTATCTTTATCTAGGTGTTGTATAATTTTTTCTAAAAATGGTTCTAATGGTTGATTTAATACTGCTGATCTTTGATTAATTTTACCAAATATTTCTTGCATTTGGGGCGCTTGATCAAGAATTTTCTCTCTATTCTTATTATATACGTCAGAAACATTATTTAGAACTTTTTGAAAATCTGGTCTTCCATGCATTTCTTTTGGTGGGAAATAAGTTCCACCAGTAAAAGGAACTCCATTTTCATCAAGAAACATCGATAAAGGCCAACCTCCTTGGGTTCCTGTTAAAATAGATAAACTTCTTTGAAAAACATAATCTAAATCAGGTCTTTCTTCTCTATCGACTTTAATATTTATAAATTTTTCATTCATTATTTTAGCTGTTTGATCGTCTTCAAAACTTTCATGCGCCATCACATGACACCAATGACAGCTTGCATATCCAACACTAAGAAATATTGGTTTTTTTTCTTTTTTTGCCTGTTCTAAACTTTCTTTATTCCAAGCAAACCAATTTACAGGATTATCTTTATGCTGCTTTAAATACGGACTTTTCTCTTCCTTGAGTTTGTTAGTCATATTTTTTTTAAAAATTAGTGATGATAAAAAGGTTTTCTATCAAATATTTTTTTCACCATTGGTTCAAACTCCTCTAAAGACATAGATTTGTAATTAGGATCAAAAGAAGACTGGTCATATTTTTCACAAAAATCAACTGTATCTTGATAATATTTGTGATCTTTGAATTTATCCCTAGCGTTTCTATCTCCTCCTAAATGATGAGCACTGTAATAGGTTTGAAAAAGTCCATGATGAAGGATTATCCAATATGTTTTCTCAGAAACATATGGTCTGATTATCGAAGCTGCATATTGAGAATGGTTCATAGGTGCTAAGTCATCCCCTATGTCATGAAGTAAAGTTGCAACAACCATCTCTTCACTTTCTCCGTTCTTGTATGCTCGTGTGGCTGCTTGTAAAGAATGTTCTAATCTAGTTATTTGATAACCCTCAAGAGTTGTAGTTTGACTTGCAAGATACTTAAGTAATCTATCTGCTGTTTTACGTTCAAAATTTTTTTCATACTTTTCTAATAATTCATAATCTTCTTTTGAACCATTTTTCATTTCAGTAAAATTTACTTTTTTCATCAATTACTCGATCCTGTACTTAACAATGATAATTGTGTAACTTTATCCTCTCCAAGTTCATCAATAATTTTTACTGGATAATCACCAGTAAAATGATGATCAGTTAATTGTGGATAAGCATCATTTCTCTTATCAAAACCCATTCCTCGATATAAGCCATCTAAAGTTAAAAATTTAAGTGATTTTGCTTTTATAAATTCTTTTATTTCATCTACTGATTTGTTTGCTGCTAATAGTTCTTTTTTAGTAGGCGTATCAACTCCATAAAAATCTGGATATTTTATTTCTGGACTAGCTATCCTCACATGTATTTCTTTAGCGCCATTATCATATAACATTTTTACAATCTTTGATGATGTAGTCCCTCTAACTAAAGAGTCATCAACTAAAATTATTTTTTTATTTTTTATAACTGAAACATTTGCATTTAATTTTAATTTAACTCCTAAACTTCTAATCTGTTGTGATGGCTCTATAAAAGTTCGACCAACGTAATGATTTCTTATTAAACCTAAATCAAAATTTATTTTTTTTTCCTCAGCGTAACCCAATGCAGCTGCATTACCAGAATCTGGTACTGGCACAACCAAATCAGCATCTAAATTATCCTCTTTTGCTAATTCAGCTCCAAATCTTTTACGATATTCGTAGGCTGTTTTGCCATTTAAAATACTATCTGGTCTTGAAAAATAAATATATTCAAATACACATGGTCTCACTTTTTTTTGAGGAAATGGCTTAATACTTTTTAATTCATCATTTTCTACATAAACAATTTCACCATTTTCAACATCTCTAACAAACTTTGCACCAATAATATCAAAAGCACAGGTTTCAGATGCAAAAACATAAGAGTTTTTTAATTTTCCAATAACTAGAGGTCTAATTCCATAAGGATCTCTTACCCCGATAAGAGTATTTTGTGTCATCATAACTAATGCATATCCCCCTTGAATTTGAAATAAAGCATCAATAACTTTATCAATTGTATCGGGTCTTTTTGATTTGGCTATAAGTTTTACTATCGTTTCTGTATCTGATGTTGTGTAAAAAATTGAGCCTTCTTCAACCATTTTATTTCTAAGAGTTATTGCATTTGTAAGATTACCATTATGCGCAACTCCAATTCCACCTGAATTAGTATCAGCAAAGAACGGTTGTACATTTCTTAAAGCAGTTCCACCAGTTGTAGAATATCTATTGTGACCTATTGCATAATTTCCTGGTAAGTTTTTTAAAACTTTTTCATCATTAAAGTTGTCACCAACTAAACCAAATCTTTTTTCAGAGTGATATTTTTCCCCGTCAAATGATACAATTCCACAACCCTCTTGCCCTCTATGCTGTAACGCATGAAGTCCTAAAGCGGTTAAGGTCGATGCCTCTGGTGTATTACTTATACCAAAGACGGCACATTCCTCTTTTAATTTAGGGTTATACATCTTGAACTTTTTCTTTAGCGTCTTCATATTGTTTTTGATTTGGAAATACCTTTATAAGATAGATACTACCTTTTTCAACCAAAGGAAATGTTAACGAATCTTTTAAATTTAACGGCCATTTTTTGCTATCGTAAACTACGTCAATAGCTGTGAATAAACAAACAATTAGAATATAGCTCTTAGCGATTCCAAAGAAAAAGCCAAAAACCTTATCGACTGAACCTAATCCAGTGTAGGTTACAACTTTACTTATTGCTTTATTTCCTAAAAGAATAAGAAATATTATTAAGATAAACAATATTACACCAACAATTATATCAAGAACATATTCACTATCTAAAATACCTTCAAAATACGGTTTTACTTTTGGAAATAAATAAATTGTTAAAATATATGCCAAAACCCATTTGGCAGCTGACAATAAACTTAAAACAAAACCTTTTCTAGATCCTTGAATTAAAAAATAAATGGTTAATACAAAAAAAATATAATCAAATAATGTTACTTGTATTAAAAAATCCTGAATAGTCTCAATCATTAATTGAATGGTTTAATTTTAAGCAATAAAGAAGGTAAAAGTGTTAAAACCGAAACCATTGCAAGCAACATGGCAATCCCCGTGAATACACCAAAGTAAATTGTTGGTATAAAATTTGACATTACTAAAATTGAAAATCCAAAAACTATTGTAATTGAAGTATTTAAAATAGCTTTACCGACAGTTGAGTGACATAATTTTAATGTTCTATTGTAATTTCTCAACTTTGCATACTCCTCTTTAAATCTATAAATATAATGAATACTATTATCTACAGCTATACCTATAGTTATGGCGGCTATTGTAATTGTCATCATATCAAGTGGAATTCCTAACAATCCTATCAATCCTAATATAAAAAAAGCTGCTATAAAATTTGGAACAACACCTATTAAAGCTAATTTTAAATTTTTAAATAGAATTATAAACATTATAAAAATTCCAAGCATAACAAATCCAAGTGTTAAAATTTGAGATTTAAATAAACTTTGTAAAAGATTGTTGAAAAGAATTAATACACCACCTAATTTAAATTCGTCTTTTTTTAAATTTAATTTACTCTCAAGATCTGAATTTATTTTAATAAGCAAATCATTTCTCCTCAGATTATCTAATGAATCTTTTATTCTTAAGCTTATTCTAGCCTCAGAGTCCTTTATAGATATATATGGATCAACAATTTCTTTTTTTATGTTATCAGGAATCTTGGTATATAAGACACCCATTTCTAAAGACCCAAGTTCTTTATTATTATTTAATTGAGTAGCAACATCAATTATTGATGAAAAAGAAAGAACTTTTCCAATTGGCTCTAAAGAATCTAAATAATTATGAACCTTTTTTATCTTATCAATTTTGTCTTTAGTAAACCAATATTTTTCATCATTTTCATCTTCATCTCCCCAATCATCCTCTTCATCTTCTGATTTTTGATCAGTTTCATTTTGTTTTGGAAATTTTAAAATAACTTCAAGCGGTGTTGTGCCACCTAACTTTTCATCTATGAGCTTCATTCCTTTATATATTTCTGTATTTTTATCAAAATAATTTATAAAACTATTTTCAACTTCGAGCTTTGAAATCCCTAATATACTTAGAAATATAATTATTAAGGTTGTTCCAAATATAGTATTTTGGTTTGAAACTGAAATGTTACTAAACAAATTAGTAATCGTAGTGCCTTTTTCCTCTTTTAAGGAAACTTTATTGAAATTAATTAAATTAATTAATGTCGGCAATAGACTAAAAGTAATAAGAAATGAAATTATTAGACCAAAAGTCATCATAAACCCAAAATCTATTATTGGTTTTATTTCGCTGAATATTAAAGATAAAAAGGCAAAAATAGTTGTCAAGGCTGTATATAAAATAGGCCAGAACATTTTACTCGTTGTCAAAGAAATAATTTTAAATTTATTTAACTTCGGAAATTGTTTTGAAAGTTGAAGATATCTTGTGCTGATATGAATATTCATAGCCATTGTTAATATCAACATTAAAGCTATAAAATTAGATGATATAACGGTAACTTTCCATCCCAAAAGTCCTAAAAGTCCTGTCATAATTATTACAGAAAAAAAACAACTACTTATTGGAACGATCACCCATATTAATTTTCTAAATACATACCAAAGAGTTGCAACAATAAAAATAAATACTCCAAGTCCAAATACAATTATATCGTTTTTTATAAAAGTCATCATATCATCAGCAATCATAGGTATCCCACCCAAATGAAGCTTACTGGTAGAGCTAAAATTTTTTATTACTTGTCTTATTTCTAAAATATTTTGATGATTTTGTTTTTTTAATTTATCTTTATATAAATCTTCATCTTTTTTACTTTTAAATTTAGAAATTTTATCTTTAGTTTTTAAATAAACTATTATTCCAGAAGTTTTACCATCTTCGCTAATAACAAAGTTCCTAAAAACAGGACTATTCAATATTTCATTAAATCCTCTCTCTTTATTAATATTTTTTGATTTGAGAGTAGAATAGTTCTGTAATCTTTCAATAAGTGGCTCATCAGAGCTACTTAATAGAGGAACATCTAATAGTGTGATTACATTATGTACCCAGTTTAGTTTTTGAATTTCCTTTTTAAGATTTAAAAGATTTTTGATAGAATTTTCATCTATCATACTTTTTTTTGGAGTATAGGTAAGAACCAAAAACTCCTTTGCACCATATCTGTTGTTTATTTCATTTAGATATTTTAAATCAGGATCGCCCTCTATTAATAATGTTTCAGATGACGCATCAAGTCTAAAATTTTTAGAATTATATCCAAAAAAACATAAACAGATTAATAATAAAACTAAAATTAAACTTGGTTTTTTTAAAACATTATTTTGATAAAATTTAGCTAACATCGACTATTAGCTTTTATAATTTAATTTAATTATTTTGAATATCTTTAAATTTGGTAAACATAGCTTCAAATTCAAGCATTACATTGCCAGTTGGCCCATGTCTTTGTTTTTGAATAATTAACTCTGCTAAATGTGATACTTCGTTCATTTTGGCCTGCCATTCAGCGTGTTCTACAGTTGCTGGTCTAGGTTCTTTTCCTTGTAGATAATAAGCTTCTCTATACACAAACATCACAACATCAGCGTCTTGTTCAATTGATCCTGATTCTCTTAGATCTGATAATTGTGGTTTTTTGTCATCTCTTTGTTCAACAGCTCTTGATAATTGAGAAAGCGCTAAGACCGGCACACCAAGCTCTTTAGCTAATGCTTTTAATCCCTGAGTTATCTCTGATATTTCTTGCACTCTTCCATTGTAAGAGTTTGAAGCTTTCATCAACTGAATATAATCAATAACTACCATATCAAGTCCATATAATCTTTTTATTCTTCTCGCTCTGTTGCTTAAAGCAGCGATGGTTATTGCCGGAGTTTCATCAATATATAAAGGAAGTTCAGAAATATCTTTTGAGGTTTCAATAAATTTATCGAATTGTTCTTCAGTGATTTTTCCTCTTCTAATATCATTTGATTTAATTCTGGATTGTTCAGCTAAAATTCTTGTTGAAAGTTGCTCAGATGACATTTCAAGTGAAAAAAATGCAATAGAACTTTTTTCTCCGCTTTCTTGAATTTTTTTTGCTGCATTAAATGCAATATTTGTTGCCAAAGCTGTCTTACCCATAGATGGTCTTCCAGCGATAATTACTAAATCTGATTTGTGTAGGCCTCCTAGTTTATCATCTAAATCTTTTAGTCCAGTGGGCACTCCCACTATTCCTTCTTCGTTTTTATAAGCATTAGATGCCATTTCGATAGTTAGTCTCATTGCTTCGTCAAATTTTATTAAGGAAGAGTTAAAAGATCCTTTCTCAGCGAGATCGAATAAAGATTTTTCATAATTTTCAATTATCTTTTGCCCATCATTGTCAAGTTCATTAAGTTTAGCTTGATCTATTACATCGCCAGAGATTTTAATTAATTCTCTTTTAACATATAAATC